>CAJNDD010000005.1 GCA_905221435.1 bacterium | reverse complement strand
TATCACCAGTTTTAGATGGCTTTAACAGCGAAATTATTGCTTTTAATCTTTCTTGTTCGCCTAATTTAGAACAAGTACAAACGATGTTAGAACAGGCATTCACAGAGAAGCACTATGAGAATACGATTCTCCACAGTGACCAGGGCTGGCAATACCAACACGATTCTTATCATCGGTTTCTAGAGAGTAAGGGAATTCAAGCATCTATGTCCCGCAAGGGCAACAGCCCAGACAATGGGATGATGGAGTCCTTCTTTGGCATTTTGAAATCCGAAATGTTTTACGGCTATGAGAAGACATTTAAATCACTTAATCAATTGGAACAAGCTATTGTGGACTACATTGATTACTACAACAACAAACGAATTAAAGTCAAACTAAAAGGACTTAGTCCTGTGCAGTACAGAACTAAATCCTTTCAATAATTATTTGTCCAACTTTTTGGGGTCAGTACAGTTCCCAGCTCTTTTGAGTTGTCTTCGTTGACATTTTATCTCAATAGTGTATAATTGATGTAATTAAAAAAGTTACAACAAACAAAAGGAGACACCCTATGACTTATGCATACCAAAGCCACATTTACCTAGCAGAGGCTGTTTTAAATGTCAAGGATTTGACGAGTCAAACGGCTTTTTATCACCAAATTATTGGCTTGGAGATTTTATCCCAAACAGAGACAGAAGCGATTTTGGGACTTGGTCGAAAAGCCTTGGTTCACTTGATTCAGGCAGAAAAGTCTGGCGAAGTAAGGGAGCATTATGGACTCTACCATTTGGCGATTTTGTTGCCGACACGAAAAGCCTTGGCAGATGTCTTGAAACACCTAAGTGATTTGCGGATTCCTCTGGTCGGGGGTGCAGATCATGGATACAGTGAGGCTATTTATCTAGAGGATTTGGAAGGAAATGGCATTGAACTCTACTGTGATAAGCCAGTGTCTTCATGGGATATTCGAGAAGATGGTCGCATTATCGGTGTGACCGAAGCCCTTGCGGCACAGGACATCTATGAGTTAGGAGAAAAGGTGGATCCCTTTATCCTAGCTGAAGGGACGAGAATGGGGCATATCCATCTATCGGTGAAGGATAGTCGTGCGGCGAGCCAGTTTTATCAAAAGGTGTTAGGACTAGAAGATAAATTTAGCATTCCTAGTGCCAGTTGGATAGCGGCTGGTCAGTACCATCACCACCTGGCTGTCAACGAATGGGCTGGAAAAGGTCTAGCTCCGCGTGAGCAAGGCCTGCCAGGCTTGGCCTACTATGTCCTTGAGGTCGAAAGCAAGGAAGAACTCTTGAACATCATTAAGCAAGCACAAGAGCTAGAAGCTCCGATTAAGTGGCTAAATTCGAGTGAGTTGGATCTTGTAGACCCAGATGGGATTGTGACCCGTATTCGCTTGGAACGGTGAGATGAGGAAAACGCAACATATACATAGAAAAAGGCGGACAAGCTCGCATTCTGTTTTTAGAATGCGGACTTGTTCGCTTTTTTATGAAATAACGAAGCCTTTCTTGTCTTTAGCAATGGTATCTGCCGGGGATATTTTCCCTTTTCTGGGGGTTCATGCTATAATACTAATAAACTTTTCTTTCTCTAGGAAGGCAAACGCCGAAATCGGCTAGACTGCTGGCAATCGTCGTCACGATGCTTTTGAGAGAAAGTAGGACTCTGTTTGAACATCGGTATGAGTTTAGGAGACGGGAAATAAGATGGACACAAGTGTAAAAAAATTAATCAGTATGGGCCCTCTGGAGGACTCTTTTATCTATTATGATCTGAGGAATCAAGTATTCTACAGTGCAAAACAAGGCATGAATTATTCAGCCATTGCAGCCCCTATTGCAATCTATTCCTTGCAACGGCTGTCAAAGTTGCTCAACCAAACCTTTGGAGATGTCTCCTCCCCTTTCAATCTGATTTTCTTTATCCTGATGTCTCTGTTTTTGATTTTTGGGACTATTCTCCTTGCCAAAATTACCCGACGTAACATGAAGACAGATAGATTTAGAAAAGTTCGGCTGACAAAAGCCAATATCAAAACACTTAGGAGAAAATCTAGGGCGTTGACAGTAGTTGGCTACATTTTTGTTTTAATAACGATTTTTTCAGCCTATCGTTATCTGGCTGTTTCTGATTTTCAATTTTTACTTATGTACATGTTAGGGATTGGTATTCTTACATATATAGTTTATGATTTTCGGATGAAAACGCGCAAACGACTGTTCAAGGAGCTGATGGAGACATTACAGGACGGTAGCCGAGGAAAAGAGGGAGAAATGTAAGATGAGAAAAATCATTTATATAGGCCAAGGATGCCAGCAATCCGTCTACTATAACACAAAGACGAGAGAGGCTTTAGCGACAGAATCTAGCGCCTCGTCAGAAACCGACGGTGCCATCAGTTCAAAGAAATCCAAGTGGCCTTGGGTTGTCTTCTTTGTTTTCTTGCTAGTTGCTATTATCGGTATTTGGATTCGTTCCTTGCTAGCGCCCTTTAGATTGAGTGAGTGGATGGCACCTATCCATCTAGCCGCAATCCTTTTTGTTTTTATCGGAAGTGTTTATGGATTTGAAAAACTGTTCTACAGTGGGGCTAAGTCGCTTGTCCCAGCAAGTGAAGAGCAGTTGAAAGTAGCAGTTGAAAGTAGTAAATTTTGGAAAAAATCTCCGGATAAGGAACCAACAGTCGATAAAATCATCTTGTATCTATTTGTTATCCTCGTTCTTCTATTTGTTTTTGTTATTGTTGTGTTCTTTGCCATACCTGGGACCTTTATTCCCTACTATGAACATGAATGGTTTGAGCCGTCCATGTTCATGGTACCAATCGGAGCAACAATCGTCCCAATTAGCGTGGTTCTTCTACTATTTCAAAACAATCCAATCCGCTGGCTCTTAGCCGTACGAAAATACAAGCAGGGAAAAGTATTATTTGAGGAAGAGAAATAAGTAGGAGGATAAGATGAAAGAAAGATATTATGAATTTTTAAATATGGCAGTTGTTGATACTAGTCCTATAAAGAACTCTGACTTTCTACGGTCTGTTGCAATTGAAGTAATATTTTCTTTACTGATATTTATAGGTTCTTTTTTTATCAAAGAGGAGTCACATGATATGAGTATGCTAGTTTTTCGTTTTACTATTTATCATATACTGGTACTCGTGTTCATATTCTTGCTATTCCAAAAGTTTTCCAAAACAAAAATTTTGCAATTGGTGCCAGCTAGTTCTGTGCTTATTTCTCATGTAGAATTACTTTTTGGAAGTTCTATATTTTTAGGAGATGACTACTGGTCTATTTTCATGAAGTTAATTGGATTGAGCCTTATTTTTCAGCTACTAACATTTGTTTACCAGTTGTTAATTGTCCCTAAAGCTAAGACTTTACCATCTGGAGAGTTCAGGAAGACAATCTTACACATTCCTCCACTTATTGTTGCTTCATTAGCAGCAATTTTAGCGATTATAGGACGTTTATTTATGTTACCAGTGATATATGCTATTCCTTGTGTTGTAGGATTAAGCATTGCCTGCCTCCCCTTCTATTGGCTTGAGTATGCGCGAGTATTTACCGGTTGGAAAAAGAAAAGCACCAATAACTTTATTTATAGAGGAGAAATAAAATGAAATTAATTAGAATAGATATCAGCAATATTGCTTATACAGAGAAAAAAGTTCCTATGGATTCTTTTCCTGATTTGATTGAAGAGTGTGAAAAGTTATTATTTGAAACTGGGGTTTATAAAAATGGTCCGACAACGATTGAAACTTGTTTGAGCACTTTTGGAAAGCCTGGAGAAGCCTTGTTTAAGGTCTATATTCCGACAAACATTCCAATTGAAGGAAATGATGAATTTCAATATCTAGAACATTTTACAATTAAGCAGTGTGTCTCTGATGTAACTCCATTTGATGAACATCTCCTTCCAAAAATTGAAGAAATGAAGCAATATATTCAAGATAAGGGATTAGAAATGCAAGGAGATACCGTTTTTCTAGCGATATTGCCAATATTTGGACAGCACTTTGTTGAAATGAATATCCCAATTAAGGAGATTTCAGATGCTATTTAAAAACGTGGGAGAATACCAAGATATACAATATAGAAATGTTATCTCAAGGTATTATACAGTATCTCCAGAAGAGATGCCGGACACTTATAACGCTTTTTTAGAAGAAGTAAGAAAAGCAGGATATACGCTTCGAGGACCTTTCTTTTATACGATTAATTCTAAGTTAGAAGAAAATCAAGATGTGTTGATGGAACTGTTTATCCCAGTAGAAGAAGAGTGTATTGAAGATGCTTTGCCGAAAGACTTTTTGTATCACAGTCTGTTTCAAGTTTTAAATACTGTTTCAACTAGAATTTTGGAACCAGATGATGAGTTAGTACGAGAAGGAATCGACTTCTTAGCTGGCTATATTCATTTTCGAGATTATAAAGAGTTGACCCCTCCCTTCTTTTTTACCACAATCTCTGATGATAAAGTCTATACAGATATTAAGGTAGGAGTATTGAAGGAGTAAGTCAAATTCCATCTGATAATTTACTGCTTCCAAAAGTTAGATTTTTGTGTCTAACTTTTGGGGTGCGGTTTAATCTCTCTATCTATCTTCAATCTGAAGTGAGCTTTGCTCACTTTTTTCTTTTTCTCCCGAATAGTATAAACGAGGGTAACCTCGGAAATTTATATTATTAAGGAGAATGAATGACGTTTTTAAAATCAGGAGTTAAGAAGAGTAGATATACTCAGTTGAGTGTAGGGCTGACTACATTGTTGGTTACGAGTGCTTTTTTGTTTGGTGGTGAATCGGTTCAGGCCGACAGTGTAGCGCGTGGCGATGACTATCCGCTTCACTATAAAAATGGTAGTGTAGAAATCGACCAGTGGCGGATGTACTCTCGCCAGTGTACCTCTTTTGCGGCCTTTCGTTTGAGTAGTGTGAATGGCTTTGAGATTCCGTCTGCTTATGGAAATGCAAATGAATGGGGGCATCGTGCTCGTCGTGAAGGCTACCGTGTTGACAGCAAGCCAGAAATTGGGGCTATTGCTTGGTCGACAGAAGGTTATTATGGGCATGTGGCCTGGGTATCAAATGTATCAGGGGATACGATTGAGATTGAAGAGTATAACTATGGTGTTAGGGAGAAATACAATCGTCGCAGCGTAAAAGCTAGTTCTATGACAGGCTTTATCCATTTTAAGGACTTGGTAGGTAATGGTGGTAGAACTGGAAATCCTATCAGGTCAGGGTTGGCGTCTAGTGGGACTCATACGTTTACTCAAAAGTCCGCCATTAGAAATCAGCCGTCAAGTACAGCACAAGTTATTGACTACTACTATCCTGGTGAAAATGTTAGCTACGATCAAATCGTAGAAAAGGAAGGTTATAAGTGGCTTAGTTACCTATCCTATAGTGGAATGAGGAGATATGTCCAGTATACGGAAACAGAATCGGTGGAGAATGGTTGGAAGAAGCAAAACGGTATTTGGAATTACCGCGAGAATGGGAAACTCGCAACTGGTTGGAAGAAAATAAATGGCAGTTGGTATCACTTCAAAGAAAATGGAACCATGTCAACAGGTTGGGTGAAGGATGGCTCGCATTGGTACTATCTAAAGGCATCAGGGGAGATGCAGACGGGTTGGCTCAAGGAAAATGGAACATGGTATTATTTGGAGAGTTCAGGGGCGATGAAGTCTAGTCAGTGGTTCCAGGTAGGCGGAAAATCTTACTACGTCAATGCTTCAGGGGCTTTAGCAGTGAATACTACTGTGGATGGCTATCGAGTGGATAGTAATGGAGCTAGAATCTAGGGTACAGAAAGTAGACAAAAAGAGAGAGTTTCTCCACCATTTTCCTATTCTTCTCAATGGTATTTTTCCTTGCTTTCCTTTATAATGGGTGTATGGACAAGAAAAAATTATTATTAATTGATGGATCTTCTGTTGCTTTTCGAGCTTTTTTTGCGCTCTATCAGCAGTTGGATCGTTTTAAAAATGCTAATGGCCTTCATACCAATGCAATCTACGGTTTTCAACTCATGTTGAATCATGTCATAGAGCGGGTTGAGCCCAGTCATGTTTTGGTAGCCTTTGATGCAGGAAAAACGACTTTCCGAACAGAGATGTATGCAGACTACAAGGGTGGTCGCGCTAAAACTCCAGATGAGTTTCGTGAGCAATTTCCCTTTATTCGTGAGTTGTTAGACCATCTTGGGATTCGTCACTATGAGCTGCCTCAGTATGAAGCGGATGATATCATCGGGACTCTAGGCCGTTTGGCTGAGAAGGATTCTTTTGATGTGACAATCGTTAGCGGAGATAAGGATTTGATCCAGTTGACGGATGAGCATACGGTGGTCGAGATTTCCAAGAAAGGTGTGGCTGAGTTTGAGGCATTTACGCCAGACTATCTCATGGAAAAGATGGGCCTCACACCGGCTCAGTTTATTGATCTTAAGGCTCTTATGGGGGATAAGTCTGATAATATCCCTGGTGTCACGAAAATCGGTGAAAAGACGGGTATCAAGCTCTTGCTGGAGCATGGTTCGCTTGAGGGTATTTATGAAAATATCGATGGGATGAAGGCTTCTAAGATGAAGGAAAATCTCATTAATGACAAGGAACAAGCCTTTTTATCGAAAACGCTAGCAACCATTGATACTCAGGCACCGATTGAGATTGGACTAGATGATTTGGTTTATAATGGTCCAGATGTGGAAAATCTTGGGAAATTTTACGATGAGATGGGCTTCAAACAGCTCAAGCAAGCTCTAAATGTGTCATCAACGGATGCGCCTGAAAGTTTGGATTTCACTATCGTTGACCACGTCAGTCAAGACATGCTGAGCGCAGACTCTATCTTCCACTTTGAACTCTTTGGTGAGAACTACCATACAGATGACTTGGTTGGTTTTGCCTGGTCCTGCGGAGATAAACTTTACGCTACAGATAAACTTGAGCTCTTGCAGGAGCCGATTCTCAAGGAATTTTTAGAAAAAACACCTCTGAAAGTGTATGACTTTAAGAAAGCGAAGGTTCTGTTAAATCGCTTGGGCTTGAACCTGCAGGCACCTGCTTTTGACAGTCGTTTGGCAAAATACTTACTCTCAACAGTCGAGAATAATGAAATCTCAACCATTGCTAGTCTCTACGGTCAAACATACTTGGTCGATGATGAGACTTTCTACGGTAAGGGTGTCAAGAAAGCTATCCCTGAGAGAGAGAAATTCTTGGAGCATTTGACTCGCAAGGTTGCAGTATTGGTTGAGACTGAGCCTGTTTTGCTTGAAAAACTCAGTGAACATGGACAGTTAGATCTCCTCTATGACATGGAGCAGCCTCTGGCCTTTGTCCTTGCCAAGATGGAAATCGCTGGGATCAAGGTCAAAAGAGAAACCTTGCTTGAGATGCAGGCTGAAAATGAGGTCGTCATTGAGCAACTCACTCAAGAAATCTATGAGTTGGCTGGTGAGGAGTTTAATATCAATTCCCCTAAGCAGTTGGGCGTCCTCCTTTTTGAAAAACTGGGTCTTCCTCTAGAATACACCAAGAAAACCAAGACAGGTTACTCGACAGCCGTGGATGTGTTGGAGCGCCTAGCTCCTATTGCACCAATTGTTAAAAGAATTCTAGACTACCGTCAGATTGCTAAGATCCAATCTACCTATGTGATTGGCTTGCAGGACTGGATTTTGGCTGATGGCAAGATTCACACGCGCTATGTGCAGGATTTGACTCAGACTGGGCGTTTGTCTAGTGTGGATCCAAACTTGCAAAATATCCCTGTTCGTTTGGAACAAGGTCGTCTCATTCGTAAGGCTTTCGTGCCTGAGTGGGAGGATAGCGTGCTACTCAGCTCGGATTATTCGCAGATTGAATTGCGCGTTTTGGCGCATATCTCTAAGGATGAGCACTTAATTAAGGCCTTTCAAGAGGGAGCAGATATCCATACCTCGACGGCCATGCGGGTCTTTGGAATTGAACGTCCTGAAGATGTGACTGCAAATGACCGTCGTAATGCCAAGGCGGTTAACTTCGGAGTGGTTTACGGGATTTCAGACTTTGGCTTGTCTAATAATCTGGGCATCAGCCGTAAGGAAGCAAAAGCCTACATTGATACTTACTTTGAACGTTTTCTAGGTATTAAAAACTACATGGATGAGGTGGTGCGTGAGGCGCGTGATAAGGGCTACGTAGAGACTCTCTTCAAGCGTCGTCGTGAGTTGCCAGATATTAATTCGCGTAACTTTAACATTCGTGGTTTTGCAGAGCGAACTGCCATCAACTCTCCTATCCAAGGCTCAGCAGCAGATATTCTTAAGATTGCTATGATCCAGCTAGACAAAGCTCTAGTTGAAGGTGGCTATCAGACCAAGATGCTGTTGCAAGTGCATGATGAAATTGTCCTTGAAGTTCCGAAATCAGAACTAGCAGTCGTCAAAGTACTGGTGAAACAAACCATGGAAGAAGCCATCAAACTCAGCGTTCCCCTTATCGCAGATGAAAATGAAGGGGCAACCTGGTACGAGGCTAAATAAGAAAACTATGATAGAGTTTGAAGCATTTGACTTCAAACTCTTTTTCATGATTTTCTGTAAGCAGTTTCCTTGACTTTTCCTTGTATTTGCGTTACTATATGTCCATATAAGATATGGGAGTCTGTGTACAGTCTGAGAGGAAGTGTTAAACTTCGACCGCACCTGATCTGGGTAATGCCAGCGTAGGGAAGGATACTTAGCCGAATTCTGCACCTTTTCCGTACATATGGGAAAGGTTTTCTTTTTGTCAAAAGGGAACCTGAGAAAAGGAGGTTTTTATGAAAGCAAGCATTGCCTTGCAAGTCTTGCCCCTATCACAGGGGATTTATCGAATCGCTATTATCGATCAAGTGATTACTTATCTGCAAGCTCAGTCCGTGACTATGGTGGTGACACCCTTTGAAACGGTCTTGGAAGGGGAGTTGGATGAGCTCATGCGTATTCTCAAAGAAGCGCTTGAAGTGGCAGGGCAGGAAGCAGATAATGTCTTTGCCAATGTCAAAATAAATGTAGGAGAGATTTTAAGTATTGATGAGAAACTTGAAAAGTATACTGAGACGACAGATTAGTCTTTTTGGCTTTATAGGAGTCTTGTCGGTCTGGCAGTTAGCAGGAATATTCAAACTTTTACCCAAGTTTATCCTGCCAACTCCTCTTGAAATCCTCCAGGCCTTTGTTCGTGACAGAGAATTTCTCTGGCACCATAGCTGGGCAACCTTGAGAGTGGCTTTGCTAGGTCTAGTTCTGGGAGTCTTGATTGCCTGTCTCATGGCGGTGCTTATGGATAGTTTGACTTGGCTTAATGACCTGATTTACCCTATGATGGTGGTCGTCCAGACCATTCCGACCATTGCCATAGCCCCAATCTTGGTCTTGTGGCTAGGATATGGGATTTTGCCCAAGATTGTCTTGATTATCCTGACGACAACCTTCCCTATCATCGTTAGTATTTTGGACGGTTTTAGGCATTGTGACAAGGATATGCTGACCTTGTTTAGTCTGATGCGAGCAAACCCTTGGCAAATCCTTTGGCATTTTAAAATCCCTGTCAGCCTGCCTTACTTTTATGCAGGTCTGAGGGTCAGTGTCTCCTACGCCTTTATCACAACAGTGGTATCTGAGTGGTTGGGAGGCTTTGAAGGACTAGGTGTCTACATGATTCAGTCCAAGAAACTGTTTCAGTATGATACCATGTTTGCCATTATTATTCTGGTGTCGATTATCAGCCTTTTGGGTATGAAGTTGGTCGATATTAGCGAAAAATATGTGATTAAATGGAAACGTTCATAGGACAAGAACGTTTGAGAAAAAGAAAAGAGGAAATGAAAATGATGAAAACATGGAAAGTGTTTTTAACGCTTGTAACAGCTCTTGTAGCTGTCGTGTTGGTAGCTTGTGGCCAAGGAACTGCTTCTAAAGACAACAAAGAAGCAGAACTCAAAAAAATTGACTTTATCCTAGACTGGACGCCAAATACCAACCACACAGGGCTTTATGTTGCCAAGGAAAAAGGTTATTTCAAAGAAGCTGGAGTGGATGTTGATTTGAAATTGCCACCAGAAGAAAGCTCGTCTGACTTGGTAATCAATGGCAAGGCACCATTTGCTATCTATTTCCAAGACTACATGGCTAAGAAATTGGAAAAAGGAGCAGGAATCACTGCCGTTGCTGCTATCGTTGAGCACAATACATCAGGAATCATTTCTCGTAAATCTGACAATGTCACCAGTCCAAAAGACTTGGTTGGTAAGAAATACGGAACTTGGAATGACCCGACTGAGCTTGCCATGTTGAAAACCTTGGTAGAATCGCAAGGTGGAGACTTTGAGAAGGTCGAAAAAGTACCAAACAATGACTCAAACTCGATCACACCGATTGCCAATGGCGTCTTTGATACTGCTTGGATTTACTACGGTTGGGATGGTATCCTTGCTAAATCTCAAGGCGTAGACGCTAACTTCATGTACTTGAAAGACTATGTCAAGGAGTTTGACTACTACTCACCCGTTATCATCGCTAACAACGACTATCTAAAAGACAACAAAGAAGAAGCTCGCAAAGTCATCCAAGCTATTAAAAAAGGCTACCAATATGCCATGGAACACCCAGAAGAAGCTGCCGATATCCTCATCAAGAATGCACCTGAACTCAAGGAAAAACGTGATTTTGTCATCGAATCTCAAAAATACTTGTCAAAAGAATACGCAAGCGATAAGGAAAAATGGGGACAATTTGACGCTGACCGCTGGAATGCCTTCTACAAATGGGATAAAGAACATGGTATCCTTAAAGAAGACTTGACTGACAAGGGCTTCACTAACGAATTTGTAAAATAATGACAGAAATTAGACTAGAACACGTAAGCTATGCCTATGGCGATGAAAAGATTTTAGAGGATATTAACCTGCAGGTGACTTCGGGTGAAGTGGTTTCTATCCTAGGCCCAAGTGGTGTAGGCAAGACTACCCTCTTTAACCTGATTGCAGGAATTTTAGAAGTCCAGTCGGGAAGAATTGTCCTTGATGGCGAGGAAAATCCTAAGGGGCGCGTGAGTTATATGCTGCAAAAGGATCTCCTCTTGGAGCACAAAACTGTGCTTGGCAATATCATCCTGCCTCTCTTGATTCAAAAGGTGGATAAGGCGGAGGCCATTGCCCGAGCGGATGACATCCTTGCGACCTTCCAGCTGACTGCTATACGAGATAAGTATCCCCATGAACTCAGTGGTGGGATGCGCCAGCGTGTAGCCTTGCTTCGTACCTACCTTTTCGGGCACAAGCTCTTTCTCTTGGATGAGGCATTTAGCGCCTTGGATGAGATGACCAAGATGGAACTCCACGCTTGGTATCTGGAGATTCATAAGCAGCTGCAGCTGACGACCCTCATCATCACGCATAGTATCGAAGAGGCCCTCAATCTCAGCGACCGCATCTATATCTTGAAAAATCGTCCTGGGCAAATTGTTTCAGAAATTAAACTAGATTGGTCTGAAGGTGAGGATAAGGAAGTCCAAAAGATTGCCTACAAACGGCAAATATTAGCAGAATTAGGCTTAGATAAGTAGAAAAATAGGGAGTTGGTGAAGATTATCCTTTACCAGCGCCCTTTTTCTTTAAAAAAATCAAAAATTTCGGTATAATAGTCAAAGATAGTCAAGGTTCAAAGAAGGAGTTTGATTTACTATGAGATTTAAAAATACATCAGATCATATCGAAGCCTATATCAAGGCGATTTTAGACCAATCTGGTATCGTGGAATTGCAACGGAGCCAGTTGGCAGATACCTTTCAGGTAGTACCGAGTCAGATCAATTATGTCATTAAGACCCGCTTTACTGAAAGCAGAGGTTACTTGGTTGAGAGCAAGCGTGGTGGTGGAGGCTACATTCGCATAGGGCGTATTGAGTTTTCCAGTCATCATGAGATGCTCCGCGATTTGCTTTACTCGATTGGTGAGCGAGTTAGTCAGGAGATTTATGAGGATATTCTCCAACTTTTGGTGGAGCAGGACTTGATGACCAAACAGGAGATGACCTTGCTGACTTCAGTAGCAACAGATCGTGTCCTAGGGGAAGAATCCTCAGTTGTCCGTGCCAATATGCTCCGACAGCTATTACAAGAGGTAGATAGAAAAGAGAAGTAAGATGAACTATTCAAAAGCATTGAATGAATGTATCGAAAGTGCCTACATGGTTGCGAGCCATTTTGGAGCTCGTTATCTAGAGTCTTGGCATTTATTGATTGCCATGTCCAATCACAGTTACAGTGTGGCAGGTGCGACTCTAAGTGATTATCCTTATGAAATGGACCGTTTAGAAGAGGTTGCGTTGGAACTGACTGAAACCGACTATAGCGAAGATGAAACCTTTACGGAATTGCCCTTTTCCCATCGTTTAGAAGTTCTCTTTGCAGAAGCAGAGTATGTAGCCTCAGTGGTCCACGCAAAGGTGCTAGGGACAGAACATGTCCTCTATGCGATCTTGCATGACGGCAATGCCTTGGCAACTCGTATCTTGGAGAGAGCGGGCTTTTCTTATGAAGACCAGAAAGATCAGGTTAGAATTGCTGCTCTTCGTCGCAATCTAGAAGAGCGTGCTGGCTGGACTAGAGAAGATCTTAAGGCTTTGCGTCAACGCCATCGCACAGTAACTGACAAGCAAAATTCTATGGCCAATATGATGGGCATGCCTCAAGCTCAAAGTGGTGGTTTAGAGGATTATACTCATGACCTGACGGAGCAAGCGCGTTCTGGCAAGTTAGAGCCAGTTATCGGTCGAGACAAGGAAATCTCACGTATGATTCAAATCTTGAGCCGTAAAACCAAGAACAATCCGGTCTTGGTTGGAGATGCGGGTGTCGGGAAAACAGCTTTAGCACTTGGGCTTGCCCAGCGTATTGCTAGTGGGGACGTACCAGCTGAAATGGCAAAGATGCGCGTTCTAGAGCTTGATTTGATGAATGTCGTTGCGGGGACACGTTTCCGTGGTGACTTTGAAGAGCGTATGAACAACATCATCAAGGATATCGAGGAAGATGGCAAAGTGATCCTCTTTATCGATGAACTCCACACCATCATGGGTTCTGGTAGCGGTATTGACTCGACTCTGGATGCGGCCAATATCTTGAAACCAGCCTTGGCTCGTGGAACTCTGAGAACAGTTGGTGCAACCACTCAGGAAGAATACCAAAAACACATTGAAAAAGACGCAGCTCTTTCTCGTCGTTTTGCAAAAGTGACGATTGAAGAGCCAAGTCTAGCTGACAGTATGATCATTTTGCAAGGTTTGAAGGCTACCTATGAGAAACACCATCGTGTGCAAATCACAGATGAAGCTGTTGAAACAGCTGTTAAGATGGCGCATCGTTACTTGACTAGTCGTCACTTGCCAGACTCTGCTATCGACCTCTTAGATGAAGCAGCAGCAACAGTGCAAAACAAATCCAAGCATGTGAAAGCAGACGAATCTGACTTGAGTCCAGCTGACAAGGCCCTGATGGATGGCAAGTGGAAACAAGCTGCCCAGCTAATCGCAAAGGAGCAGGAAGTCCCTGTCTATAAAGACTTGGTAACAGAATCTGAAATTTTGACTACCTTGAGTCGCTTGTCAGGTATCCCAGTTCAAAAACTGACTCAGACTGATGCCAAGAAGTATCTAAATCTTGAAGCTGAACTACACAAACGTGTCATCGGTCAAGATCAAGCTGTTTTAAGTATTAGCCGTGCGATTCGCCGCAACCAGTCAGGAATTCGCAGCCACAAGCGTCCGATTGGTTCCTTTATGTTTCTAGGACCAACTGGTGTCGGTAAGACCGAATTGGCAAAGGCTCTGGCAGAAGTCCTCTTTGATGATGAATCAGCCCTTATCCGCTTTGATATGAGTGAGTATATGGAGAAATTTGCGGCTAGTCGTCTCAATGGAGCTCCTCCGGGCTATGTGGGTTATGAAGAAGGTGGGGAGTTGACTGAGAAGGTTCGCAACAAACCTTATTCCGTTCTCCTCTTTGATGAGGTAGAGAAGGCCCACCCAGATATCTTTAATGTTCTCTTGCAGGTTCTGGACGACGGTGTTTTGACAGATAGCAAGGGGCGCAAGGTGGACTTTTCAAATACCATCATCATCATGACGTCAAACCTTGGTGCGACAGCCCTTCGTGATGACAAGACTGTTGGCTTTGGCGCGAAAGATATTCGTTTTGACCAGGAAAATATGGAAAAACGAATCTTTGAAGAGTTGAAAAAAGCTTATCGACCAGAGTTTATCAACCGTATTGATGAAAAGGTGGTCTTCCACAGTTTGGATAGCGACCACATGCAGGAAATTGTCAAGATCATGGTTAAACCATTGATTGCTAGCCTGGCAGAGAAGGGTATCGACTTGAAACTGCAAGCTTCGGCACTGAAGTTGCTAGCTAGTCACGGTTACAATCCAGAAATGGGAGCTCGCCCACTTCGCAGAACCCTGCAAACAGAAGTGGAGGACAAGTTGGCAGAACTTCTTCTCAAGGGGGAACTGGTAGCAGGGAAGACCCTTAAGATTGGTGTCAAAGCTGGTCAATTAAAATTTGATATTGCTTAAAAATGGAGAATCAGGAGCAATCCTGATTCTTTTTTGCTACTTTTTATAAAAAATGATAAAAAAGTATTGACAAAACAAAAATATAGTATATAATAAAAACATAGAAAACAAAAATATCAAAAATTATAAAAAGGTAAAACGTTTATGAAAAAGAAAACAGCAGTGGTGTTTGGGACCTTTGCCCCCCTTCATCAGGGGCATATCGATCTGATCCAGCGAGCGAAGCGTCAGTGTGACCAGGTCTGGGTAGTCGTTTCAGGCTACGAAGGAGACCGAGGTGAGCAGGTAGGTTTAAGTCTTCAAAAGCGATTTCGCTATATCCGAGAGGCTTTTCGTGATGACGAATTGACCTCTGTCTGCAAGCTGGATGAGACCAACCTTCCCCGTTACCCTATGGGTTGGCAGGAGTGGTTGGACCAGATGTTAGCGGAGATTTCCTATGATGAAACCCAGCAAGAATTGCTCTTCTTTGTGGGAGAAGCAGACTACCAGCAAGAATTAGCTAAACGTGGATTTGGCACCGTCTTGCAAGAAAGAAAGTTTGGTATCTCAGCGACTATGATTCGAGAAAATCCAAGCAAATATTGGAAATACATCGCTCAACCCTTCCGTCGTCAGTTTACCAAGAAAGTGTTGATTATGGGAAGTGCCAGTAATGGGAAGACCACTCTAGCCAAGGATTTGGCAAGGTATTACGATGCGCCTGTTAGTCTGGAATACGCGCGTGAGTACCAGATTAAAAACAATGTCCGCGACGATGAATTGACTCCAAAAGATTACTACTATCTTCTTTTAGGGCAGTATGACCAGACCTCTAAGTTAATTGACAGTAATGCCAATCGAGGTCTAGTGATAGCCGATACCAACTCCTTGGTAACCAAGGGCTACTATGACTATTACATGGAGACTGAGGATCAGGGGGACTTATCAGGAGAAACCTTTGACAATCTCTTTGCCTCTATCTTGACCAAGGAAAAATGGGACTTGATTCTCTTTGTGCAGCCTGTTGGCTCCTATGTCAATGACGGTTTTAGAGATATGACCATGGCAGAAGACCACATTCGCTACAGTTTTTCCCAGCATTTGGATCAGATGAGAGAGATATATTTAACAAACATTCCACTAGTTTATCTAGCAGAGGATTACCTAGGAAATTATGAAGCAGCGAAAGTAGCTATTGATGCCATTTACCAAGCAGATTAGGAGAAAATTATGAAAAAGCTAACTGAAAAAATCACACAATTTATCGAAAACTTTAAAAATATCCATGCCGAAGCCCGTAAGATTGGTTTTGCAGGAATCATGCGCTTGCTATGGAAAGATCTCTTTGTCGGCCGTAGCCTTTTCCAGTGGTTGTATCTCATTGCCCTGTCAAGTGTTCCCTTGATCTTGGAGTTTACACAAAATACGGAAAGCCATGATTGGCTGAGCTTATTTGCATCCTGGACTGGGATTGTCTGTGTTATCTTGGTAGCAGAAGGGCGTGCAAGCAATTATCTCTTTGGGGCCATTAACTCGGCAATCTACTTGATCTTGGCCATGAATGCGACTTTTTATGGAGAAGTCTTGACGACTGTTTACTTCTTTGTCATGCAGCCGATTGGTCTCTATGCTTGGCTGTCCAATCGTATCAATGAACAGGAAAAACCAGAAGAATCCCACTTTGAAGCTAAGAAATTATCTGTTCTTGACTGGCTCAAGTACTTGGCCTTGACTGCTATCATTTGGATTGGTATGGGCTTGGCTTACCAAAGTATCAATAGCGCTCGCCCTTTCCGTGATAGTGTTACCGATGCGACTAATGGTGTTGGTCAGCTCTTGATGACACGTCTCTACCGTGAGCAATGGATTTTCTGGATTGCAACCAATCTCTTTAGCATTTATCTCTGGTGGGGTGAAAATATCCACATTCAAGGGATGTACTGGGTTTACACACTCAATAGTCTAGTGGGTTGGTACCAATGGACTAAGGCAGTTCGAAAGGAGGCATAAGATGGCAGATACGATGATTCCAGCCGGGATGACGGAAAAAGAATATTTTGAAATTCATGCCAGTCAGGAGGAGTTTTTAGACTGGTACTACAAGCAGGAACTCCCTCAATATGAAAAACCAAGTGTGACAGTAGATATGGTAGCCTACTGCTTTGTCGAAGGAAAGATCAAGCTCTTGCTAATCCGTCGCAAGGCACATCCCTATCAGAACTGTTTGGCTTTAGTTGGAGGCTTTATGGACAAGGGAGAAGATGCTGCACATGTCTGTCAACGCGAGGTGAGAGAAGAAGTCAATCTCGATCTACCTTTGGAAAAAATTGAGCAATTAATGACCGTATCGACCCCTGGGCGTGATCCGCGGGGATGGACGGTGACCATTGCCCATTTAGTGTACCTACCTAGTCGTGCCTTAGACCTCGTTCAGGCAGGTGACGATGCCAAGGATGTGGTTTTTGTAGATGTCGATTTTCAGACAGGCAAATGCTACCTAGATGGAGTCGAGCTGGACGAGCAAGCCTTCGCCTTTGACCATTATGCCATTATCCAAGAATCCATCAAACGAATCCAAGGCCGTCTCGACTGGAATCCGACCTTCCTCTATCTGCTGGAGGAGGAGTTCACTGTCTACGAGGGGACTGAACTGGTCAATCTCATCAACCCTGGTCGCCCAATCGTCAGCAATAACTTTCTCGTAAAATACGGCGAATATGTAGAAGAAGTTGGACTCAAACGAGTACCCAAAAAGAAACCAAGAAAAACCTATCGATTGAAATAAAAGTGAGGTCGGGAACTTTGCCCCGACCTCTTTATGTACCATCATGAGATGGCTTTCTGTTGCAACTGTATTAGGGGTGGCTATCTTTCTTAGGATTACTCAATATGTGAGTAAAGAAGTCTTTGTATCGATACTTGAGATAGTTCTCATGTAAAAATAACAAAGCGATGTAGACAATCATAAAGATTGTAGTCAGATAAAAGACATCAAATACAGTTCGCGCATAGTAAGTGGCTGATTGATAAGAGCCAATTGCTCCCAAAATCAACCAAGGAAGATACTTGTAATACTTATTTAGCATAAGAGAATACCTCCTATATTCTATTTCAATGCTATTATATTCCTTTGTCTAATGCAATGCAATCAATTACACAAAAAATTTAAATTTTTAACAGGAAAATCTCCTGTTTTTCTAATTTATTACGAATAGAGATAGTAGAAGGAACAATTTTAATTCAATTTGCTGAAATTTTTAAACTAGTTTCTCTAAATAGTTGACAGATCTAAAGTCTAATGTTACAATTATATTACAAAAAGATTTCTTAACATTTCAAAAATGTTGCAAAGGAGTAAAAAATGAAAAAGAAAATCTATATCAAATTGATGGCAGCGACTGTATTGGCTTCTACCTTGCTACTGGGAGCTTGTGGAAATAAAAACGAAACCACTCAAACCAGCAGCTCTGCCAAGACAAGTCAATCATCAAGTTCTAAAGCAGCTTCTTCTAGCAAAGAAAGCAAGACACAAAAATCTTCAAGCTCAGCTTCATCTGAAAAAGCTCAGGCATCTTCTGGTCAGTCTTCTACAACGGCAGATCAGTCACAAGCGAAACCAGCACCTGAATCAAGACAAGAACAAGCAGCTCCTAGTCAACAAGCCCCTTCTCAGGCTCCATCAACTCAGCAAGGCTCTCAAGCCCAGTCTAACCAGTCAAGCTATGATCCAACAACTGACCGCAAACTTCAAGACAAGCAAGCAGAACACAACAAACGCTACAAGGGTGTTTTAACCATGGTGGATGGTGACTTCTCAGCTGCAGCGGGCAACTGGAAGGGAGCGAATGGCGAAACTATTACGGTTTCATCAGGGGGCCAATTCACAGTAGAAACTGCAGATGGAAAGAAAGAAAACTATTCTATCAGAGGCTACTCTTACACCCTTGATGATGGTAAGTATAATGCCAAAATCGGTGGAGGAAAAATCATCCAAATTACAACAGGTGCGGATGGTAAAGTTTCAAGCGTTGCCTTGATTCAATAATAATATCTAGGTTTTTCTAGGAGCTAAAAAACCGTAAACTTTAAGTGAGTTACGGTTTTTTGTGTATTATGCTTTGTCTAATTGCAAGAGGGCTTCAATCTCTGCCAGAGTGCTGGCTTGGGAAATGGCTCCACGGAGTTTGGCTGCACCAGATGTTCCTCGAAGGTAGTGAGGAGCGAGTCCACGGAATTCACGAACGGCTATGTTTTCTCCTTTGAGGTTAATCAAGCGTTTCAAATGTTCGTAGGCGATTTTCATCTTATCTTCAAAAGTCAAGTCAGGGAGAATTTCTCCAGTTTCAAAGTAGTGATTGATCTGGTTGAAGAGGTAGGGATTTCCCATGGCTGCGCGACCAATCATGACAGCGTCAGCCCCGACTTCTTCGATACGCTGTTTGGCTTCTTGGACCGTACGGATGTCACCGTTGGCGATAAATGGAATCTTGGTTAGGGCTTGGGCTACGTCGTGCAAGGTCTCAAGGTCGGCATGACCAGTATACATTTGCTCACGTGTACGGCCATGCATGGCGAGGGCAGAGACACCAGCAGCCTCAGCTGCGAGAGCATTCTCCACAGCTAGGGATGGATCAGACCAGCCTGTACGCATCTTGACTGTAAGTGGAATATCGAGGACAGATCGGACCTTGTTGATGATAGAGTAGATCTTATCTGGGTCCTTGAGCCACATAGCGCCAGCTTCATTCTTTACGATTTTGTTAACTGGGCAACCCATGTTGATATCGACGATATCAGTCTTGGTGTTTTCTTGGATGAATTCTGCTGCGCGTGCGAGGCTGTCTTCGTCGCTACCAAAGAGTTGGATAGAAACGGGGTTCTCACCTTCATCGATATGAAGCATATGTAGGGTTTTTTCGTTGTTGTATTGGATTCCCTTGTCAGAGACCATTTCCATGACAACGAGTCCAGCCCCGAGCTCTTTTGCGATAGTACGAAAGGCTGAGTTGGTGACACCAGCCATGGGTGCTAAAACAGTACGATTGGGAATCTCAACATTGCCAATCATAAAAGGTGTATTAAGATTTGTCACGAATGAGTTCCTCCAGGTCGTTTTCATCAAAGTTATAAGTTGTTTGGCAGAATTGACAAGTGATTTCTGCCCCGTGATCTTCCGCTTTCATTTCCTCAAGGTCTGAGTTTGGAAGGCTGGCAAGAGCGTTTAAAAAGCGATCCTTGCTGCAGTCGCATTGGAAACGGATTTCTTCTTCAGATAGGCGTTTGTAGGATTCGTCACCATAAATAGCCTTGAGAAGGGCTTCGATATGGTCATCGCTTTCCAGAAGGGTTGAGATGGCTGGCATTTCTTGGATGCGTTTTTCAAAGCGTGCAATCTCTTCGTCCTTGGCTCCTGGCAATACTTGGAGAAGGAAACCTCCGGCAACTTTGACCTTGTCGTCTTTATCCAAAAGGACATTGAGGCCGACTGCAGAAGGGGTTTGTTGGCTTTCAGTCAGGTAATAGGCCAAGTCTTCACCGATTTCCCCAGAGATGAGAGGAGTCATGGAGTTGTAAGGATTTCCAGTGCCATAGTCTGTGATAACGAGAAATTGGCCATTGCCGACAAAAGGTCCGACTAGGACTTCACCCGTTGCAGTCTTTTTGATGTCAACACCTGGATTTTGAACGTAACCTTTGACGTTCCCCTTGGTATCAGCGACGGTGATGATAGCACCTAGAGAGCTAGAACCCAGCACCTTAACTGTAAGTTTGGTATTTCCTTTTTCATTGGCTGCGAGAATCTGGCTAGCGATAAGTGTGCGACCAAGTGCGACGGTAGAGCTTGCTTGAGTTTGATGTTTTTCTTGAGCAGTGCGGACGGTTTCAGTACTATCAAGGACAAAAGCACGAAAGGCTCCGCTTTCTGATATAGTTTTAATAATTTTATCCATAGCTACTATTTTAGCATAAAAATGCTCAAAGGGGGAGCCGTGTGTTTGCTGTCATTTTTTAACTGTAATGTATGGTAATAGATGTTAGGATTTCGAGGGAAAGGAATAGATTTTATTCATCTTTTACCTTAGCTTAAAATAAGCTAAAATGAATCTTGAAGTGACGGTAAACAGTTGAAAATTAGGAGGATAAAGTGGTAAAATGTTAGGAAGATAAGATGCTAACAATGCATACTGATAGTTAATGGAAATAATATATTAATGGATAGCTTATGAAAAAACAACGAAATTTACATGTATTCTTAGGCCGGACGGCTCTATATTTTGTAATCTTACTTGGTTTGCTTTATTTTTTTAGTTACCTTGGTCAGAGCCAAGGAACCTTTATTTATAATGAGTTCTAGTTTAAAGGAGAAATGAACTGTGTCTAATAAACCGATAAAAGATGTGATTGAAACGATTGAGCACTTTGCTCAAACACAACCAACATATCCTGTCTACAATGTTTTAGGTCAAGAACATACTTATGGTGATCTGAAGGCTGATTCAGATAGTTTAGCTGCAGCTATCGACCAACTAGGTTTGCCTGAGAAATCTCCAGTCGTCGTTTTTGGTGGTCAGGAATATGAGATGTTGGCTACCTTCGTAGCGCTAACTAAGTCAGGTCATGCCTACATTCCAATTGACAGCCATTCGGCCTTGGAACGAGTTTCTGCTATCGTAGAAGTTGCAGAGCCAAGCTTGATCATTGCTATCTCAGATTTTCCATTAGAGCAAACTAGCACACCGATGCTGAATTTGGAGCAAGTCCAAGAAGCTTTTGCTCAAGCTTCTAGCTACGAGATGAACCATCCAGTCAAGGGAGATGACAACTACTACATCATCTTTACTTCTGGTACGACTGGTAAGCCTAAGGGAGTGCAGATTTCCCATGATAATCTCCTCAGCTTTACCAACTGGATGATTACAGATAAGGAATTTGCGACGCCAAGTCGTCCACAAATGCTGGCCCAGCCCCCTTATTCTTTTGACCTATCTGTCATGTACTGGGCACCAACCTTAGCACTAGGTGGTACGCTTTTCGCTCTTCCTTCAGCCATTACTCAGGACTTCAAAAAACTCTTTGCGACCATCTTTTCATTGCCAATCGCTATCTGGACCTCAACACCTTCCTTTGCCGATATGGCCATGTTGTCAGAAGATTTCAATGGTGAGAAAATGCCTGGAATCACGCATTTCTACTTTGATGGTGAAGAATTGACGGTCAAAACAGCTCAAAAACTGCGTGAGCGATTCCCAAATGCCCGTATTATCAATGCCTACGGTCCAACAGAAGCGACGGTAGCTTTGTCAGCTGTTGCCGTGACGGATGAGATGTTGGCGACTCTCAAACGCCTGCCAATCGGCTATACTAAGGCGGATTCTCCGACCTTTATCATTGATGAGGAAGGTAAGAAAGTTCCAAATGGTGAACAGGGAGAAATCATTGTTTCTGGGCCAGCAGTGTCAAAAGGCTATATGAACAATCCTGAAAAAACAGCGGAAGCCTTCTTTGAATTTGAAGGACTGCCAGCCTATCACACCGGAGATGTGGGAACCATGACGGATGAGGGCTTGCTTCTCTATGGTGGACGAATGGATTTCCAGATTAAGTTTAATGGTTACCGCATTGAGCTTGAAGATGTTTCTCAAAACCTCAACAAGTCTCGCTTTATCGAGTCGGCTGTTGCTGTCCCACGTTATAACAAGGACCACAAGGTACAAAATCTACTGGCCTACGTTATTTTGAAGGACGGTGTTCGTGAGCAGTTTGAGCGTGATATCGATATTACCAAGGCTATCAAGGAAGACCTAGCAGATATCATGATGTCTTATATGATGCCATCGAAATTCCTCTATCGAGACAGTTTACCACTAACACCTAATGGTAAAATTGATATTAAGGGCTTGATCAACGAGGTAAACAATAGATGATGGAGCTTTACAAACAGCTACCTCATTTGGAACCTTATGGCAATCTTTATTATTTTTTGTATGTGATTGCTGCGACCCTACCGATATTTATCGGACTCTTTTTCAAGAAACGTTTTATCTGGTATGAGGTGCTGGTTAGTCTCTTCTTTATCGTCACCATGTTGGTCGGTGGAAAGACCGATCAAATAAGCGCTCTTATCCTTTATGTTATCTGGCAAGTACTGCTTGTATCTTTCTACAAAAGGTACAGGAAACGACGGGATAGTAAATGGATATTTTATCTAGTTAGTTTTCTATCCCTATTGCCTATCGTCTTTGTGAAAGTATCTCCTGCTATTCATGGCCCTCAATCTTTGTTTGGATTTTTAGGGATTTCTTACTTGACCTTTCGTGCAGTTGGGGTTATCGTTGAGTTGAGAGACGGTGTCATCAAGGATTTAACTGTCTGGCAATTCTTACGTTTTCTTCTTTTTATGCCGACTTTCTCAAGTGGTCCCATTGATCGTTTTAAACGTTTCAATGAAAATTATGAGAACATTCCTGAGCGGGATGAGCTGATGGATATGCTAGAAGAGGCTGTCAAATATATCATGCTTGGCTTCCTCTACAAGTTTATCTTGGCGCATATTTTAGGAGAGACATTATTGCCTCCGTTGAAAAATTTGGCCTTGCAGACAGGCGGTTTCTTTAACCATTATGCTCTTGCAGTCATGTATACCTTCGGTCTGGAGCTCTTCTTTGACTTTGCGGGCTACTCTATGTTTGCCTTAGCCATCTCCAATTTGATGGGGATTCATAGTCCCATCAACTTTAACAAGCCCTTTTTATCAAGGGATTTAAAAGAGTTTTGGAATCGCTGGCACATGAGTCTGTCTTTCTGGTTCCGTGACTTTGTCTTTATGCGGATGGTCATGGTGATGACTAGAAAGAAGGTCTTTAAAAATCGCAATGTAACTTCAAGTGTGGCTTATATTGTAAATATGCTGATTATGGGATTCTGGCATGGAGTGACCTGGTACTACATCGCCTATGGACTTTTTCATGGGATTGGGCTGGTCATCAATGATGCTTGGGTTCGTAAGAAAAGAGCGCTCAATAAAGAACGGAAAAAAGCTGGAAAGGGTTCCTTACCTGAGAATCGCTGGATTCAGTTGCTTGGCATGGTTGTCACCTTCCATGTCGTGATGGTTTCATTCTTAATCTTTTCTGGATTTTTGAATGATTTATGGTTTAAAAAATAAAAGGATATAAAAAATGGATATCAAATCAGAAGTTATTGAAATTATTGATGAGTTGTTTATGGAAGATGTTTCTGACATGATGGATGAAGATCTTTTTGATGCCGGTGTCTTGGATAGTATGGGAACGGTTGAATTGATTGTTGAGATTGAAAACCGTTTTGACATTCGTGTTCCAGTGACAGAGTTCGGTCGTGATGACTGGAATACGGCTAATAAAATCGTGGAAGGTATCACGGAGTTAAAGAATGCTTAAACGCTTGTGGCTGATCTTTGGGCCCATCTTCATTGCTGGATTTTTGGTTCTTCTACTCATCTTTTTTTATCCAAGTACAACAAGCCATAATCTGACGGAGGAGAAGTACTCTGCAGCTTCCATCAGTAGGGAAAGTTTTAAAGAGAGAAGTCAAAAAGTGAGGGCGTTAACGGATCCCAATATGCGTTTTGTCCCTTTTCTAGGGTCAAGTGAATGGATTCGATTTGATAGTGTCCATCCAGCTGTTTTAGCAGAAAAATACAATCGTCCCTATCGCCCGTACTTTATGGGTCAGGCAGGAGCGGCCTCGCTTAATCAATATTTCGGTTTGCAGCAGATTCTGCCAGAAATCGAGGAAAAGCAGGCGGTGTTTGTCATCTCTCCTCAGTGGTTTACAGAGACGGATTACGAGCCAGCGGCGTTTCAGAGATTCTTTAATAGCGACCAGTTGACAGCTTTTTTGGAAAATCAATCTGGGGACATCTCGGCTAAGCATGCTGCGACGCGTTTGTTGAAGCAGAACCCGAGTGTGGCATTGAAAGGCATCCTTCAAAAGCTTTCAAAAGGAGAGGACTTGTCAGATGCTGATCGACTTATCATCAACGTCTTTGCACGATTCAATGAAAAGCAGTCCTCTCTTTTTGGTCAATTTTCCATTCAGGGGAAACTTAAGTACAAGGAACATGTGGAAAACTATTTAAAAGATCTTCCTGATCAGTTTTCCTATGACGCTTTAGAAGAAATTGCCCGTAAGGATGCAGAGGCAAATACGACCAATAACGATATGGGGATGGAGAATCATTTCTACACGTATGAGGTCAAAAAAGACTTAAAAAAATGGGAAGGGTATCAAAAAAATTATAACTTCCTAAAGTCGTCTGAATACAATGATTTGCAGCTGGTCCTCAATCAATTTGCTAAATCGAAAGTCAATGTGCTCTTTGTTATCCAGCCCGTCAACAAGAAATGGATGGAATATACAGAGCTCAGTGAAGAAATGTATCAACATGCAGTGGAGAAAATTCGTTACCAGCTAGAAAGTCAAGGCTTTACCAACATTGCTGACTTTTCAAAAAACGGAGGAGAACCTTACTTTATCAAGGATACCATCCACTTAGGTTGGTTGGGCTGGTTGGCTTTTGATAAGGTTGTGAATCCCTTCTTGACGGATCCAAAACCAGCCCCAGACTACAAGATGAATGACCGCTTCTTTAGTAAGGACTGGGCGACCTATGATGGAAATATCAAAGATTTCCAATAAACCAAGATGAAAGTTTGGGATTTGAACCCAAGCTTTTTTGTTTAAATAGCGAATGTTTTAGATGAAAATAAGTCAAAGGTTTCAAATTTTCTAGAAATATCGTATAATATAAAGGAAAAAAGAAAAGAAAAGGATTTCAAAATGAATAAACGTTCTTTGTTACCTGTCTTGTCGACAGCTCTATTAGCCCCAGCCTTCTTAGCTGGACAAGTCTATGCTGAAGAAGCAACAACTCCTGCAGAAAGTTCAACTGTTGTAGCGACTCCAGCTCCTGTTGAGAGCCCTGCGGTACCGGAAACTTCGGCAACTTCAGAAGCAGTTGCACCTGCAGAAGCTCCGTCAGCTCCTGCTGAATCTACTAAAAGCGAAGAAAAGGATACCGTTATCTTACACACCAATGATGTCCATGGTCGTATTGTAGAGGAAAAAGGAGTAATTGGAGATGCCAAGTTAGCGACTGTCATTGAGCAGGAACGTGCGAAATCAAATCAAAATACTCTGGTTGTTGATGCGGGAGATGCTTTCCAAGGTTTACCGATTTCCAACTCTACTAAGGGTGAAGCGCGTGCTGAAATTCTCAATCAGATGCAGTATGATGCCATGGCAGTAGGAAACCATGAGTTTGACTTTGGTCTTGATGAAGTTAAAAAATACAAGGAAATCTTGAAATTCCCATTACTTAGCTCAAATACCTATGTCAATGGAGCTCGTCTTTTTGAAGCTTCTACAATCGTTGATAAAGATAAGACTGTGGAAGGTGATGAGTTTGTTGTAATCGGTGTGACAACGCCTGAAACTGCTACAAAAACCCACCCTAAAAACATTAAAGGGGTAACTTTTACAGATCCAATCTCGGAAGTCAATAAGGTCATCGAAGAAGTTCAAGCCAAGGCGCGTGCAGAAGGTAAGGACTACAAACACTATGTTGTACTCGCTCACTTGGGTGTAGATACCACAACTCCAGTCGAGTGGCGTGGTTCAACCTTGGCAGAAGCTCTCTCTAAAAATCCTCGTCTCAAAGGCAAACGTGTGACAGTTATTGATGGGCATTCTCATACAGTAGCTTCCACAACTTATGGCGACAATGTTACCTATAACCAAACAGGAAGTTACCTTCATAATGTTGGGAAGGTTATCTACAAATCACGTCAGCTTTTGGGTAATCCTACATTGATTGCAGCTGCTGATGCTAAAAAATTACCAGCTAATCCTACAGTTGAAAAACTGGTCAAAGACATTAAACAAAAATACGATGCTGAAAATGCGGTTGAGATTGTCTCAAACAGCCCTGTAGAACTCAACGGTGATCGTGAAAATGTTCGAGTCCGTGAAACCAACCTCGGAAACGTCGTAGCAGACTCCCTCTATCAGTATGGTCAAACAGGATTTAGCCATCCGACAGACATCGCTGTGACAAATGGTGGTGGATTGCGTGAAACCATTGCAAAAGGCAAACCAATCACTAAAGGAAATGTCATTGCCGTTCTTCCATTTGGGAATACTATCTCACAAATTCAAGTGACTGGGC
Source organism: bacterium (assembly GCA_905221435.1). Taxonomy (GTDB): domain Bacteria; phylum Bacillota; class Bacilli; order Lactobacillales; family Streptococcaceae; genus Streptococcus. Next base: position 66,206 of record CAJNDD010000005.1, on the reverse strand, counting down.
AACAAGTTTTGGATATGTTTGAAAAGTCACTCGGATCTATCTTGCAGGTCGATAAGGATGGCAAGAAGGTCTTGGATGAGAATGGACAACCATTGTTAGAGCCGAGTGGTGGTTTCTTGCAAGTTTCGGGTGTGAAGGTCTACTATGATACCAACCTACCATCAGGCAAACGTGTCTTGGCTATCCAGGTTAAAAACCGTGCAACAGGTCGTTATGAACTACTGGACCTCGCAAAAACGTACTATCTTGCAACCAATGATTTCCTAGCTGCAGGTGGCGATGGCTACACGATGTTAGGTGGTGCGCGTGAAGAAGGCCCTTCTATGGATGCAGCCTTTGAAGAGTATCTGAAAACAGCTGATTTGACCCAGTATGAAAAGATCAATCCGAACTCACGGACGATTTCTGTGGATTCTAAAAACTTTAGTTTGCCAGTAGAAATGCCTCAAACGAATGCAGCTGCTAGCGATGCGACTACGAATGTGCCACTTACTTATGAGGTGGCAGGTCAATTTAGCAAGAAGGCAGTTGTCTCAGAAAAAGCTCTCCCAAATACAGGAAGTGAGCAGTCCATCTTCTTGCTCTTGATGGGAATGGTAGCTGGTTTAGCAGGTATCTTATCGAGTCGAAAACCAAAGCAAAAATAGGTTAAATTTTACATCTAGAAGAGTCTAGGGAAACGTTTTTACGCCTTTTTCCCTTGACTCTTTTTTGGTTTATGATATAATTAACCAGTAAAGAATCGGTGGCTATCTATGTTTTTTTACGAAAAAGATAGCTAGGGAAGGAGTAACACATGAGACAGCTTGCACAGGAAATCGATAACTTTTTAAACGAGGTGATCTTGAGATCTGAGAACCAGCATGAAATTCTAATCGGGCATTGCACGAGTGACGTTGCCTTGACCAATACTCAGGAACACATCCTCATGCTCTTGTCGGAAGAATCTCTAACCAACTCGGAGTTGGCCCGTCGCCTCAATGTCAGTCAGGCGGCAGTGACTAAGGCTATCAAGTCTTTGGTCAAAGAGGGTATGTTAGAGACATCTAGAGATCCAAAAGATGCGCGTGTGATCTTTTACCAACTGACAGAACTAGCTCGACCAGTGGCAGAGGAACACCACCATCATCATGAACACACGCTCTTAGCCTATGAACAAGTGGCGAGCCAGTTTACTCCAAATGAACAAGAAGTGATTCAGCGGTTTTTAACTGCTTTAGTAGGAGAAATCAAATAATGCGGTATATTACAGTAGAGGACTTGTCTTTCTATTATGACAAGGAACCTGTCCTCGAGCATATCAACTACAGTGTTGATAGTGGGGAGTTTGTCACTCTGACTGGTGAAAATGGGGCTGCCAAGACGACTCTTATCAAGGCGAGTCTAGGCATCTTGCAACCAAGATTTGGTAAGGTAACCATCTCAAAGACAAATACTCATGGAAAAAAGCTAAGGATAGCTTATCTTCCCCAGCAGATAGCCAGTTTTAATGCTGGTTTTCCAAGTACGGTTTATGAATTTGTCAAGTCGGGTCGTTATCCGCGAAAAGGCTGGTTCCGTCGCTTGAATGCTCATGATGAGGAGCATATCAAGGCCAGTCTAGACTCGGTTGGTATGTGGGAACATCGTGACAAACGAATTGGCTCCCTCTCGGGAGGGCAAAAGCAACGAGCAGTGATTGCCCGGATGTTTGCTTCTGACCCAGATATCTTTGTCTTGGATGAGCCGACGACAGGGATGGATGCTGGAAGCAAAAATGAATTTTACGAACTCATGCACCATAGTGCTCATCATCATGGCAAGGCTGTTTTGATGATTACTCATGATCCTGAGGAGGTCAAGGACTACGCAGATCGCAATATCCATCTAGTGCGCAATCAAGACTCACCGTGGCGTTGTTTCAACGTTCACGAAAGCGACCAGGAGGTGGAACATGCTTAGTTTGTTATCTTATGACTTCATGCAACGTGCCTTCTTGGCGGTCATTGCCATGAGTCTCTTTTCTCCAGTTCTTGGGACCTTCCTTATCTTACGTCGTCAGAGTTTGATGAGTGATACCCTCAGTCACGTTTCTCTGTCAGGGGTAGCCTTTGGTCTGGTTTTGGGAATTTCTCCAACCATTTCAACCATTGCTATCGTCTTGATCGCTGCGGTTTTTCTAGAGTATCTCCGGACAGTCTATAAGAACTTTATGGAAATCGGGACTGCCATCCTCATGTCAACAGGACTTGCAGTGTCTCTGATTGTCATGAGTAAGGGGAAAAGTTCTAGTTCTATGAGTTTGGACCAATATCTCTTTGGTTCGATTGTGACCATTAGCCAGGAGCAGGTGATATTCCTCTTTGCCATTGCTGCGGTCGTTTTACTCTTGACTTTCTTATTCTTGCGACCAATGTATATCCTGACTTTTGATGAGGACACGGCCTTTGTGGATGGCTTGCCAGTTCGTACCATGTCTATCCTCTTTAACATGGTGACAGGGGTGGCCATTGCCCTTATGATTCCAGCAGCAGGAGCTCTTTTGGTATCGACCATTATGGTCTTGCCAGCTAGTATTGCCCTTCGTCTGGGGAAAAACTTCAAATCCGTTATGTTACTAGCCAGCGCTATTGGCTTTTTGGGAATGGTGGCAGGTCTCTATATTTCCTACTATGCGGAAACACCTGCCAGCGCTAGTATCACCATTATCTTTGTAGCCGTCTTTTTGTTAGTCAGTCTACTGAAACGTTTTATCAAATAGGAGAATGAAATGAAAAAAATTAGCTTACTACTAGCTAGTCTATGTGCCCTGTTTTTAGTGGCTTGTTCCAATCAAAAGCAGGCAGATGGGAAGCTAAATATCGTGACAACCTTTTACCCTGTCTACGAATTTACCAAGCAAGTCGCAGGAGATACTGCTAATGTAGAACTTCTAATCGGTGCTGGTACAGAACCCCATGAGTATGAACCGTCTGCCAAGGCAGTTGCCAAAATCCAAGACGCAGATACCTTTGTCTATGAAAATGAAAATATGGAAACTTGGGTTCCAAAATTGCTAGAATCCTTGGATAAGAAAAAAGTGAAAACCATCAAGGCGACAGGTGATATGTTGCTCTTACCAGGAGCTGAGGAAGAAGAGGAAGGGCATGATCATGGCGGTGAGGGTCACCATCACGACTACGATCCTCATGTTTGGCTTTCACCAGCACGCGCCATCAAACTGGTAGAGCATATCCGTGATAGCTTGTCAGCAGATTATCCTGATAAAAAAGAGACTTTTGAGAAGAATGCAGCTGCCTATATCGAAAAATTGCAAGCCTTGGACAAGGCCTACACAGATGGCTTGTCTCAAGCTAAACAAAAGAGCTTTGTGACCCAGCACGCTGCCTTTAACTACCTTGCCTTGGACTACGGTCTCAAGCAAGTATCCATCTCAGGTCTCTCACCAGATGCAGAACCATCGGCAGCACGTTTGGCAGAATTGACAGAGTATATCAAGAAAAACAAGATTTCTTATATCTACTTTGAAGAAAATGCCTCACAAGCCCTCGCTAATACACTCTCAAAAGAAACAGGTGTCAAACTAGACGTGCTCAATCCGCTAGAAAGTCTGACAGAAGAAGCAACCAAGGCTGGTGAGGACTATATCTCCGTGATGGAGAAAAACCTCAAGGCTTTGAAGCAAACAACAGACCAAGAAGGACCAGAAATTGAGCCAGAGAAGGAAGAAAACACCAAGACAGTTCACAATGGTTACTTTGAGGATGGAGATGTCAAGGATCGCACCTTGAGTGACTATGCTGGCAACTGGCAGTCAGTTTATCCTTTCCTTGAGGATGGAACCTTCGATCAAGTCTTTGACTACAAGGCTAAGTTGACTGGTAAGATGACAAAGGATGAGTACAAGGCCTACTATAGAAAAGGCTATCAGACAGATGTGACTAAGATCAACATCACGGATAATACTATGGAATTTGTTCAAGGTGGCCAAAGTAAGAAATTTACCTACAAGTATGTCGGCAAGAAAATCTTGACTTATAAGAAAGGCAATCGTGGCGTGCGCTTCCTCTTTGAAGCAACAGATGCGGACGCTGGACAGTTCAAGTATGTTCAGTTTAGTGACCACAATATCGCCCCAGTTAAGGCAGAACATTTCCATATCTTCTTTGGAGGTACCAGCCAAGAAGCCCTCTTTGAAGAGATGGATAACTGGCCAACCTACTATCCAGATAACCTATCTGGTCAAGAAATCGCCCAAGAAATGTTGGCGCATTGATGCAAGAGAAAATCCCGCAAATCTGCGGGATTTTTTGCTAGAAATGATTAGGTTGTTAGGTATTATAGTATCACAGATGTACTGTTCACAATGTGATAAAGCAGTCATTATCTATTGGCTGATTCTCACTAGCTGGCGAATGCAAAAGCTACGATTGTACAAATTATAGAATCTTTTCAGGGGATTTAGGAAGGGATTTTAGTCATATTGACGTTGCTATCGCTTTTTGTTATAGTCAAGGAGAGAGCAGTCTGGAACAATAGTTTATTCACAGTCTGTGGATAAGTCTAGGGAGAGCAGGACATTCAGCTAATATTCAAGAGGGTTCTCGAAAATAGTACCGGCAACCAGTAACTGACCAGCTTTCTAGTAGAAATCCTAGTGCAGTGGGGATTTGATCAGAGTTTGCTGAAGGTGATAGGTTCAAAGTCAAAGAGCTGGAGTCTAGAAAAGCTAGTTTTTAGGTATGTTTTCTTATCCACAGATTGTGGATAACTTTGTGAACAAGAGAAATAATCAGAGAAAGAGATACGAGATGATGACGAAAATAAAACCTCATGGGCCATTACCAAGTCAGGCCCAACTAGCTTATTTAGAGGATGAACTAGCTGCCTTTATCCATTTTGGTCCCAATACCTTTTATGACCAGGAATGGGGAAGTGGGCAAGAGGATCCCAAGCGTTTTAACCCTACCAAGTTGGATGCGCGTGAATGGGTTCGAGTGCTCAAAGAAACAGGTTTTAAAAAACTGATTTTGGTGGTGAAGCACCACGATGGTTTTGTCCTCTATCCGACAGCTTATACAGACTATTCGGTCAAGACTAGTCCTTGGAGGGATGGAAAGGGGGACTTGCTCCTTGAGGTTTCCAAAGCCGCAACTGAGTTTGACATGGATTTGGGAGTGTATTTGTCTCCTTGGGATGCTCACAGTCCCCTCTATCACGTGGACCGAGAAGCGGACTACAATGCCTACTATCTGGCTCAATTGAAGGAAATCTTGTCAAATCCTGCTTATGGCAATGCTGGAAAGTTCGCTGAGGTGTGGATGGATGGTGCTCGAGGCGAAGGGGCCCAGAAGGTCAACTATGAGTTTGAAACCTGGTTTGAAACCATTCGTGACTTGCAGGGTGATTGTTTGATTTTCTCAACTGAAGGGACCAGTATCCGCTGGATTGGAAATGAACGAGGCTATGCAGGGGATCCCTTGTGGCAAAAAGTCAAGCCAGACCAGTTGGGGACCGAGGCGGAATTAGATTATCTACAGCACGGAGACCCCTCTGGGACGCTATTTTCAATCGGGGAGGCAGATGTTTCCATTAGGTCAGGCTGGTTTTACCATGAGGAACAGGATCCCAAGTCTCTCGAGGAATTGGTCGAGATTTATTTTCGCTCAGTAGGGCGGGGAACCCCTCTCTTGCTCAATATCCCACCGAACCAAGATGGTCTCTTTGACGAAAAGGATATCCAGCGACTCTATGAATTTGCTGCCTATCGTGATGAACTCTATAAAGAAGATTTGGCTTTGGGAGCCAAGGTATCTGGTCCTGCCCTATCACCAGACTTTGCCTGTCATCATCTGACAGATGGACTGGAAACTAGTTTATGGGCAAGTGGTGCAGAGTTGCCAATCCAATTAGAGCTCGATTTAGAGACACCTAAAACTTTCGATGTGATTGAGCTGAGAGAAGATTTGAAGCTGGGGCAACGCATCGCCGCTTTTCATGTTCAGGTAGAGTTGGATGGTGCCTGGCAGGAGTTTGGCTCTGGTTATACTGTTGGCTACAAACGTCTCTTACGAGGATCAGTCGTTGAGGCGCAGAAGATACGCGTGACCATTACAGAGGCACAGGCTTTGCCTTTGTTGACCAAGATTTCACTCTATAAAACACCTACCTTGTCGAAAAAAGAAACTGTTCAGCAACTAGAGTTTTCAGAAAAAAGTCTAGCTGTGACCAAGGGAGAAAATGTCCACTTTACAGTGAAGCGAAGAGAATCTAGCAGTCCTTTAGAAGCTAAGATTTCGATTCAACCAGGGACGGGTGTGCATGGTATCGCTTATCGGGATGAGATTCAAGTTCTTGCGTTTCAAGTTGGCGAGACTGAAAAAAGGCTGACGATACCAACCTTGTATTTTGCAGGAGATAAAACCTTGGACTTTTATCTGAATTTGATGCTAGAGGGTCAGCTGGTTGACCAGCTTCAGGTTCAAGTTTCATAAAAGAAGAACCTTTGCATCATGCAAAGGTTCTTTTGGTTATTAGTGACTTGGCAGCCAGTTGAGAGTGAAGGTCAGTTGCTCAGCTTTCAAGAGGTCTTGGTGTTGAATGTTAGATACTGGGGTCTGGTCCAATCGGCATTCTTTGACAAAGTTGAAATGGCTGTAGTTTTGCTCGGCATGGATATCCAGCCATTTATTTTCCTTAGCCAGGTAGATACGGAGGTGGCCAAAGAGAGGGATTCCGAGATCGTAGCTGGGCTTGCCTGGACAGGTCGGATAAAAACCAAGAGCTGACCAGATGTACCAAGCCGAGAGACTGCCATTGTCCTCATCGCCAGGATAGGCTTGCCAGCTTGGGTGAAAGGCTTTCTGACGCAGGGTCTTGATGAGAATGGCAGTGTAGTCTGGATAGTTGCTGTAGCGAAAGAGATATGGAATGTGGAAGCTAGGCTGATTAGAGATGGCGAGTTGTCCAAAGGGAGCTGTTGCCATCTCGCTCATTTCATGAATCTCGTAACCATAGCCGGTGGTTTCAAAGAGAGGAGCGTCCTGACAGGTTTTCAAAAGATAGTTGCTAAAGGTTTCTTTTCCACCCATGAGCTGGCGCAAACCTGAGATGTCATGGAGGACGCCTAAAGTCGCTTGAATGGCAGAGCATTCGGCGTAGTCGCGTCCCCAACTATAAGGAGAGAAGTCAGGGCGGAAGTTTCCTTGACTGTCTCGCGCTCGCATGTAGCCTGTCTCAGCGTCAAATAGATGGCGGTAATTTTGTGACGTAGCCTTGTAAGTTTCAGCAATGCTATTCTGACCAAGTTTCTCGGCACAGTTGGCGATACAAAAGTCACTATAGGCGTAGTCTAAGGTATGGCTGACGCTTTCGTGGTGGTCGGTAGAGAGGTAGCCTAGTTCTTGGTATTGGGCTAGTCCGTGGCGACCATTGATGCCGAGAGGGTCGGACTTGCTGGCTGTTTCAAGCATGGCTTGGAGCAGTTCTGCTTCTAGGTCAGGGGCCATGTCCTTGCAGGCGCTATCTGCGATAATGCCATCTAGCAGGGTACCGGGCATCATGCCACGTTCATCTGGAGCTAGCCACTTTGGAAGGAATCCAGTATCGCGGTAGCTATTGAGGAAACCTTCTAAAAAGCGGTGATAGTGTTCCGTTATGATAAGGGCAAAGAGGGGGAAGGTGGTGCGGAAGGTATCCCAGAAACCATTGTTGCTAAAGAGGACACCGGGCTTGACAGTACCAGTAGTCAGGTCCATATGGATGGCTTGCCCTGACTCGTTCATCTCGTAAAAAGTCTGCGGAAATAGGAAGAGTCTGTAGAGGCAGTGGTCAAAGAAGGTTCGGTCAGCCTCTCCTGTCTCGATAACGTCAAAACGATGGAGGAGATTTTCCCAGTCCGCTTTCGCACTTGCTTTACAGCTATCAAAGTCCTTTTGAGGTAGATTAAGCAGAGCTTGAGAAGGCGAGATGAAAGAAGTTGCTAGCTGGATTTCAGTATGACTGCTTGCTAAGTCAATTCGCCAGTCTCCACCTTCTTGGCTAATAGCAAGAAGATTCGTATTCATTTGTAGAGCTGTGAATAGATTTAGCGGATTTTTGCTGGTTTCAGTTTTGCCTTCTTGTCGTAGGGAAAGAGTTCGCTTATCTACTTGCTTGACTGTCAGTCCATCTGCTGCGTGAAGGTAGAGGGAGAGGGCTTTGCCTTGCTTTTGCTCCAAACGAATAGAGGCACCGTAGCAAGTCGGTGTGAGCTGGATTTCAATCTGATAGCGCAGGGAGAAAATCTTCAGATAATGAGGCTGGAAGGAGGCCTTATCTAGGTCATAGGAAGACTGACGATGGAAGAGGCTGTCTCCACCTAGCTGGCCGGTGACAGGTGTCAGAAGGAACCAAGAGTAGTCCCCAATCCAAGGACTGGGCTGGTGGGTTAATCGAATCCCCTGAAAGATAGGCAGATGCGGATCGAAGAACCAAGCTCCCTCCTGATCGCTGGTCTGGGGAACAAAATAATTCATCCCAAAAGGAACGCCCGTGTAAGGCAGGGTATTTCCTCGAGAAAAGGCATGCTTGCTAGCAGTCCCAAAGCGGGTGTCAATGGTTTCAAGTAGTGGTTTCATAGTGTTTCCTTTAGCTGTTTTTCTACATTATATCAGAAAAATGAGGCCTTTAGATACGGGGTTCGAAAGTAAGCAATTTTGTAGAAAAATGACTATCATTTGTGTATGTATTTTCTGTATGAAAAACTATATACTGAACATGAAACTTGTTTGAAAGAGGAAATTGCACGATGATTTATTCGAAAGAAATTGTTAGAGAATGGCTGGACGAAGTAGCGGAGCGGGCTAAGGACCATCCGGAGTGGGTGGATGTCTTTGAGCGTTGCTATACAGACACCTTGGACAATACGGTCGAGATTCTAGAAGATGGCTCAACTTTTGTACTGACAGGGGATATTCCTGCTATGTGGCTTCGGGATTCGACAGCTCAACTCAGACCCTACCTACATGTGGCTAAAAGAGATTCTCTCTTGCGTCAGACCATTGCAGGTTTGGTCAAGCGTCAGATGACCTTGGTGCTCAAGGATCCTTATGCCAACTCCTTTAACATTGAGGAGAACTGGAAGGGTCACCATGAGACAGACCACACAGACCTTAACGGCTGGATCTGGGAGCGCAAGTACGAGGTGGATTCGCTTTGCTATCCTTTGCAGCTGGCTTATCTCCTTTGGAAAGAAACAGGGGAAACTAGTCAGTTTGATGAAACTTTTGTCACGGCGACCAAGGAAATTCTTCATCTGTGGACGGTGGAACAAGACCACAACAATTCACCTTATCGTTTTGTCCGCGACACAGATCGAAAAGAAGATACTCTGGTAAATGATGGTTTTGGACCTAACTTTGCAGTGACAGGCATGACCTGGTCAGCCTTCCGCCCAAGTGACGACTGCTGTCAGTATAGCTATTTGATTCCGTCCAATATGTTTGCAGTAGTTGTCTTGGGTTATGTCCAAGAAATCTTTGCAGACCTAGACTTAACAGATAGCTCGAGCATTATCGCAGACGCTAAACGTCTGCAAGCAGAGATCCAAGAAGGTATCGAAAACTATGCCTACACCACCAACAGCAAGGGCGAAAAGATTTACGCCTTTGAAGTGGATGGTCTAGGAAATGCTAGCATCATGGACGATCCAAATGTACCGAGTCTGCTGGCTGCGCCTTATCTGGGCTACTGCGATGTCAACGATGAAGTTTATCAAGCCACACGCCGTACCATTCTGAGCCCTGAAAATCCATACTTCTACCAAGGAGAATACGCTAGTGGTCTCGGAAGTTCTCATACCTTCTATCGCTATATCTGGCCAATCGCCCTTTCTATCCAAGGCTTGACAACAAGAGATAAGGCAGAGAAGAAATTCTTGCTCGATCAGCTGGTTGCCTGCGATGGTGGCACAGGTGTCATGCATGAAAGCTTCCACGTAGATGACCCAACTCTCTACTCTCGTGAATGGTTTTCTTGGGCTAACATGATGTTCTGTGAGTTAGTCTTGGATTACCTGGATATCCGCTAATACTCTTCGAAAATCTCTTCAAACCACGTCAGCTTCGCCTTGCCGCAGGTATGGTTACTGACTTCGTCAGTTCTATCCACAACCTCAAAACAGTGCTTTGAGCAGCCTGCGGCTAGCTTCCTAGTTTGCTCTTTGATTTTCATTGAGTATAAGGAGCCCGCTTTAGTTTCACCGATTCTTGTCAGAATCACAAATTCACATTTAAAACGTTAAAAATAAAAATTTAAGTTAGAATGAGGTTTTACTTCATGGAAAATGTTGTAGTTCATATTATCTCACACAGTCACTGGGACCGTGAGTGGTACTTGCCTTTTGAAAGCCACCGGATGCAGCTGGTGGAATTGTTTGACAATCTTTTTGATCTCTTTGAAAATGACCCTGAGTTCAAGAGTTTCCACTTAGATGGACAAACCATTGTCCTCGATGACTATTTGGAAATTCGCCCTGAAAATCGCGACAAAGTCCAACGTTACATCGACGAAGGCAAGCTCAAAATTGGTCCCTTTTACATCTTGCAGGATGACTACTTGATTTCAAGTGAAGCCAACGTCCGCAATACCTTGATTGGTCAAGCAGAATGTGCAAAATGGGGCAAATCAACCCAGATTGGTTACTTCCCAGATACCTTTGGAAATATGGGACAAGCTCCCCAAATCCTTCAAAAATCAGGCATTCACGTGGCAGCCTTTGGGCGTGGTGTCAAGCCGATTGGATTTGACAACCAAGTCCTCGAAGATGAGCAATTTACTTCCCAGTTTTCAGAAATGTACTGGCAGGGTGCAGACGGAAGTCGTGTCCTCGGTATCCTCTTTGCCAACTGGTACAGTAATGGGAATGAAATTCCAGTGGATAAAGACGAGGCCTTGACCTTCTGGAAACAAAAATTGGCAGACGTACGTGATTACGCTTCGACCAACCAATGGTTGATGATGAACGGCTGTGACCACCAGCCTGTACAGCGAAATCTGAGCGAAGCCATTCGTGTGGCCAATGAACTCTTCCCAGATGTGACTTTTGTGCATAGTTCCTTTGATGACTATGTCCATGCAGTAGAAAGTGCTCTACCAGAGCAACTATCTACCGTTACGGGTGAGTTGACCAGTCAAGAAACAGATGGCTGGTACACACTTGCCAACACTTCTTCATCACGGATTTACCTCAAACAAGCCTTCCAAGAAAATAGCAACCTCCTAGAACAAGTGGTGGAGCCATTGACTGTCATCACTGGTGGGCACAACCATAAGGACCAGTTGACCTATGCTTGGAAAGTCCTTCTACAAAATGCACCACATGACAGTATATGTGGCTGTAGCGTGGACGAGGTTCACCGTGAGATGGAGACACGTTTTGCCAAGGTCAACCAAGTTGGAAACTTTGTTAAGACCAATCTTCTCAACGAATGGAAGGGTAAAATCGCAACCCACGAAGCCCAAAGCGACCATCTCTTTACCGTCATCAACACAGGCTTGCATGACAAAGTTGATACGGTCAGCACCGTGATTGATGTGGCGACTTGTGATTTCAAAGAATTGCACCCAACAGAAGGCTATAAGAAGATGGCAGCCTTGACCTTGCCAAGCTACCGTGTCGAAGACTTGGAAGGGCATGCTGTAGAAGCGAAAATCGAAGATCTGGGAGCTAATTTTGAGTATGATTTGCCAAAAGACAAGTTCCGTCAGGCTCGTATCGCTCGACAAGTGCGCGTGACAGTACCTGTTCATCTGGCACCACTTTCTTGGACAACCTTCCAATTGCTCGAAGGAGAACAAGAACACCGTGACGGTATTTACCAAAATGGAGTGATTGATACGCCGTTTGTAACAGTAAGTGTGGATGAAAACATCACAGTCTACGACAAGACAACTCATGAAGCTTATGAAGATGTTGTTCGCTTTGAAGACCGTGGTGACATCGGGAATGAGTACATCTACTTCCAACCAAAAGGAACAGAGCCTATCTACGCAGAACTCAAAGGCTGTGAAGTCTTGGAAAATACAGCACGTTTTGCCAAGATTTTGCTCAAGCATGAATTGACAATTCCAGTAAGTGCAGACGAAAAACTGGATGCGGAACAAAGAGGCATCATCGAGTTTATGACGCGTGAAGCTGGGCGCTCAGAAGAATTGACAAGCATTCTTCTTGAAACAGAGATGACTGTCTTTGTTGACAATCCACAAATTCGCTTCAAGACTCGCTTTACTAACACAGCCAAGGACCACCGTATCCGTCTCTTGGTTAAGACACATAATACGCGTCCAAGCAATGACTCTGAAAGCATCTATGAGGTGGTGACACGACCAAACAAACCAGCTGCTTCTTGGGAAAATCCTGAAAATCCACAACACCAACAAGCCTTTGTCAGCCTTTATGATGATGAAAAAGGGGTGACGGTAGCCAATAAAGGATTACACGAGTATGAAATCCTTGGCAATGATACTATTGCAGTGACCATTCTTCGTTCCTCAGGTGAACTAGGTGACTGGGGTTATTTCCCAACGCCAGAGGCTCAGTGTTTGCGTGAGTTTGAAGTCGAGTTTGCGCTTGAATGCCACCAAGCACAAGAACGCTTCTCAGCTTTCCGTCGTGCCAAAGCCTTCCAAACACCATTCACTAGTCTTCAGGTCGCTAAACAAGAAGGAAGTGTTGCTGCGACTGGTAGCCTCTTGAGTCATGCGGCACTCAGCTTACCACAAGTTTGCCCAACAGCCTTTAAAGTGGCGGAAAATGAAGAAGGATATGTACTCCGTTACTACAATATGAGTCAAGAAAATGTGCGCATTTCAGAACACCAACAAACCATTCTGGACTTGCTTGAACGACCATATCCAGTTCATTCAGGACTATTGGCTCCACAAGAAATTCGTACAGAATTGATTAAAAAAGAAGACATTTAACAGTTTTAAAGTGTTTGATAACTAATACTATGAGATAGAAAGGAGGGGCGAAAGAGTAAGGATTAACTACTGATTCGCCCCTTTTTGGTGAAAATATGACGATTGCAACCATTGATATTGGAGGAACTGGCATTAAGTTTGCCAGTCTGACTCCTGATGGAAAAATACTAGATAAGACAAGTACACCGACACCAGAAAACTTGGAGTCTTTACTGGCTTGGCTAGACCAACGCTTGGCAGAACAGGATTACAGCGGGATTGCTATGAGCGTTCCAGGCGCGGTTAATCAAGAAACAGGTGTGATCGAGGGAATTAGTGCCGTACCTTACATCCATGGCTTTTCTTGGTATGAAGCTCTTGCTCATCATCAGCTACCTGTCCATCTAGAAAATGATGCCAACTGTGTTGGACTTAGTGAATTGCTAGCTCACCCAGAGATTGAAAATGCGGCCTGTGTCGTGATTGGGACAGGAATTGGCGGTGCCATGATTATCAATGGCAAGCTTCACCGAGGTCGCCACGGCTTGGGAGGAGAGTTTGGCTACATGACAACTATCGAGCCTGCAGAAAAGCTCAACAACTGGTCGCAACTAGCGTCAACTGGAAATATGGTGCGATACGTGATTGAAAAATCTGGTCAGACTGACTGGGACGGACGCAAGATTTACCAAGAGGCCGCAGCAGGAAATGCTCTTTGTCAAGAAGCTATTGAACGCATGAATCGAAATCTGGCGCAAGGTCTGCTCAATATTCAGTATCTCATCGATCCAGATGTCATTAGCCTAGGTGGCTCCATCAGTCAAAATCCTGATTTTATCCAAGGCGTCAAGAAAGCTGTTGATAACTTTGTCGATACCTACGAAGAATACACGGTCGCACCTGTTATCCAAGCCTGCACCTATCATGCAGATGCCAATCTCTACGGTGCCCTTGTCAACTGGTTACAGGAGGAAAACCAATGGTAAGATTTACAGGACTTAGTCCCAAGCAAACGCAGGCAATTGACTTACTGACAAAGCACATCTCTTTGCCAGATGTGGAAGTGGCAGTCACTCAGTCTGACCAGGCCTCTATCTCTATCAAGGGTGAGGGTGGACACTATCAACTAACTTATGACAAACCTCACCAACTTTACCGCGCCTTGTCCTTGTTGGCAACAGCTCTAGTAGAAGGTGATAAAGTAGCGATTGAGGAGCAGGCGGCTTATGAAGATTTAGCCTACATGGCAGACTGTTCCCGCAATGCAGTTTTGAATGTCGCTTCTGCCAAGCAGATGATTGAGGTCTTGGCTCTCATGGGCTACTCAACCTTCGAGCTCTATATGGAAGACACCTACCAGATTGAAGGGCAGCCATACTTTGGTTACTTCCGTGGAGCTTATTCGGCTGAGGAGTTGCAGGAAATAGAAGCCTACGCCCAGCAGTTTGACATGACCTTTGTGCCTTGCATCCAGACCTTGGCCCACTTGTCAGCCTTTGTCAAATGGGGTGTCAAAGAAGTGCAGGAACTCCGTGATGTAGAGGACATTCTCCTTATCGGTGAAGAAAAAGTTTATGATTTGATTGACGGGATGTTTGCCACTCTGTCTAAACTGCAGACTCGTAAGGTCAATATCGGGATGGACGAAGCCCACTTGGTTGGTTTGGGGCGCTACCTTATCTTGAACGGTGTTATGGACCGTAGTCTCCTTATGTGCCAACACTTGGAGCGCGTGCTGGATATTGCAGACAAGTATGGTTTCCACTGCCAGATGTGGAGCGATATGTTCTTCAAACTCATGTCAGCGGATGGTCAGTACGACCGTGATGTGGAGATTCCAGAGGAAACGCGTGTCTACCTAGATCGTCTAAAAGACCGTGTGACCTTGGTTTACTGGGATTATTATCAAGACAGCGAAGAAAAGTACAATCGTAATTTCCGCAACCACCACAAGATTAGCCAGGATATCGCCTTTGCAGGTGGAGCTTGGAAGTGGATCGGTTTCACACCCAACAACCATTTCAGCCGTCTCATCGCCATCGAGGCCAATAAAGCCTGTCGTGCTAATGACATCAAAGAAATCATTGTGACGGGTTGGGGGGATAACGGTGGTGAAACTGCCCAGTTTTCTATCCTACCAAGTCTGCAAATCTGGGCAGAACTCAGCTACCGCAATAACCTCGACCGTTTGTCTGCCCACTTCAAGACCAATACAGGTCTATCAGTTGAGGACTTCATGCAGATCGACCTAGCTAACCTCTTGCCAGACTTGCCAGGCAATCTCAGCGGGATCAATCCCAACCGCTATGTCTTTTATCAGGATGTTCTCTGTCCGATTCTTGACAGACACATGACACCTGAACAGGACAAACCGCACTTCGCTCAAGCAGCTGAGATTCTCTCTGACATTAAAGAAAAAGCTGGGAACTATGCTTATCTCTTTGAAACACAGGCTCAGTTGAATGCTATTTTAAGTAGTAAGGTTGATGTTGGACGACGCATTCGTCAGGCCCACCAAACAAACGATAAAGAAAGTCTGCAAGAAATCGCCAGACAAGAATTACCAAAACTCAGAAGCGAGATTGAAAACCTCCATGCTCTCTTTAGCCACCAATGGCTGAAAGAAAACAAGGTCTTTGGCTTGGATACAGTCGATATCCGTATGGGTGGACTCTTGCAACGTATCAAACGAGCAGAAAGTCGTATCGAGGCTTATCTGGCAGGGCAGATTGACCGCATCGACGAGCTAGAAGTTGAAATCCTACCATTTACTGACTTCTACACAGACAAGGACTTTGCAGCCACAACAGCCAACCAGTGGCATACCATTGCGACAGCTTCGACGATTTATACGACTTAGGCATTCATCACAAACAGTTAAGCATCTCCTTTTAAATACATGGAGATGTTTTTTGATTTGGAGATAGGGAAGGAGTATAATGAAAGTATAAGGATAGTTTGGAGGTATGACCATGAAAAAGTTACTACTGGTCCTAGGTGCTAGTATGCTAGTCTTATCTGCCTGCCACAGAGCGACAGAGGACGGCGTAACTAGTCCGTCGACAGCGAGGGAGCAACAAACCAAGGAAACAACCAACTATTTTCACTATTTAGCAGATTCCTATCAAAAGGCTCTTTCGCACGAAAAAGAATCCAAGGATACAAGTGTTCAGTCACCTATGGCTGCCACAGTTGCTGCCATGGAAGAACTCCAGTTATCTAATCCGACTGATCAAGCCTTGATTATGAAGAACTACTCAGATTTTCAGAAGCTAATCCAATACAACACCGAAAAGTGGGAAGAAGAGTTTGCAAGCTGGACTTCTTCTATGGGGCAGTCCTATCATAGACTAGAGCATACAAACTTTGATGAAAAGAATGACCTCATCAAAAAATTAGAAACAACAACTGTCTCTCAGAAAAGTGTCAAATGGAATGTTTTTGGAGTATCGAGTGACAATGCCTATGATTACTTGGTTTTGGATGCCTACTATGACAACCAGGACAAACATTTCTACCTATTTACACTGAAGTATGGGCAAACACGGGTCTTGTATACCGATAAGACACTGGAAACTATCCCTACTGCAAATTTTGAAGAGACTGAGAATACAGATTTAGCGCGACGTTTTAAGGAATTTCTATTAAAAACAAGTGTAACTACAGAGAGCGAGCCAGATACAGATAATAGTTCTTTAATAGACAAGATAAAAACAGCCATGGAATCTTACTCGGATAGTAAAGGTGAAAGATTCAAGTCAACTAACTTAGCAATATATGGTCACTACTATGGACTAGCAGTACCAGACCAGATAATACAATTTGGGCAAGTGGATGGGATGAATTATACTTTTAAATGGTATGGCTATATTGCTGGTTCTGGTTCTGGGAGGTTTGATATCCTAGCTTGCTATGTGAATGAAGCAGAGACAGAGGTGATTCTCTTTGGCTACAAAGATGGTAATCCTGCTCTTTTACACACAGAAGGAAGGCCAGAGATTGATAAAAATGAATCAGGGGCTATCATAAATGCTCAGGTTCATTTTGTTGAGTTTCATCACCCAATATTGGAACAAGTTTTCAATTAGTAAAGAGGAAATACATTTATCGTATGCAGAGTGTTTCTCGTGAAACCTATTTCTTATAAAAAACTTCTCCACAAAAAATAATTTGTGGAGTTTTTTCTATAATTAGTAGTTTAACCTAGCCTTCAAATAGGAGTATACTAATAATGTAATCGTTATCAAACCTAAAAATTCGATGAAATCAGTTTTTAGGAATAAAAAGGGAGGAAATTATGAAAAAGTTTTCAAAGACCTTGAGAGATAACTGGATCTTTCTCTTGATGGTTTTACCAGGGGCACTCTGGTTGATTCTATTCTTTTACATTCCAGTATTTGGGAATGTGGTTGCCTTTAAAGACTACCATATGACCAGTAATGGTTTCATAGATAGTATTGTGAATAGTAAATGGGTCGGGTTAGATAATTTCAGATTCTTGTTTAGTTCAAAAGATGCCTTTATTATCACTCGAAATACCGTTCTCTACAATCTTGGCTTTATCTTTATCGGTTTGATTGTATCAGTAGGGATTGCCATCATCCTCAGCGAGCTTCGCTCTAAGAGAATGGTTAAGATTTTCCAAACGTCTATGTTGTTCCCTTACTTCCTGTCATGGGTTATCATCAGTTTCTTTACAGATGCCTTCCTAAACATTGACAAAGGGGTCTTCAACCATTTCCTAACATCCATTGGCATGAAGGAAGTCAACTTCTACGCTGACTTAGGCATTTGGCCATACCTTCTCCTTTTCCTAGGTATTTGGAAAGGCTTTGGATATAGCAGTGTCATGTACTATGCGACAATCATGGGAATTGACCCAACCTACTACGAAGCAGCAACAGTGGACGGGGCTAGCAAGTGGCAACGTATTCGCAACGTAACCATTCCTCAGTTGACTCCGCTTGTAACAGTCTTGACCATCCTTGCAGTCGGAAATATCTTCCGTGCAGACTTTGGTCTCTTCTATCAAATTCCACACAATGCTGGTCAGCTTTACAATGTAACCAACGTTTTAGACGTATATGTCTTTAATGGTTTGACTCAGACAGCAGATATCGGTATGGCTTCAGCAGCCGGTCTTTACCAATCCGTAGTCGGTTTGATTCTGGTTATCCTATCAAACTTACTTGCAAGACGAGTCGATCCAAACTCAGCTTTGTTCTAGAAAGGAGGAGAATATGGCAGAAAAGAAAATTAAAAAAGAAAAAATCGATAATGTCGGCATTCACTCCTTCAGTAAGAAAGCAGATATCTTCTTTAGTATCATCTCTGGTTTGATAGCTCTTTCTTGTATCTTGCCCTTTATCTTCGTTATCATCATTTCGGTGACAGATGAAAAGAGCATCCTCCAGTATGGATATAGCTTTTTCCCTTCGAAATTTGGTGTAGATGGATTCCAGTTCCTAGCTCAGTTTAAAGATAAGATCCTCCAAGCACTCTTTATCTCAGTTTTTGTAACTGTAGTCGGAACAGTGACCAACGTCTTCATTACAACCACTTATGCCTACGCCATCTCACGGACAACCTTTAAGTACCGCAGATTCTTCACAATCTTCGCTCTTCTTAGTATGTTGTTCAATGCTGGTTTGGTACCAGGCTATATTGTGGTCACTCGCTTGCTTCAACTTGGTGATACCGTTTGGGCCTTGATTGTTCCAATGCTTCTCTCCCCATTCAACATCATTTTGATGCGTTCCTTCTTCAAGAAGACCATTCCAGAAGCCATTCTCGAATCCGCTCGTATCGATGGTGCCAGTGAAGCTCGGATCTTCTTCCAGATCTGTTTGCCATTGTCACTTCCAGGTATCGCAACCATCACGCTTTTGACAGCTCTTGGTTTCTGGAACGACTGGTTCAACGCCCTTCTTTACATCAAGAGTGACAACTTGTATCCATTGCAATATTTGCTCATGCAAATCCAGCAAAATATGGACTACATTGCAAAAGCAGTCGGCCTATCTGGTCAACTGGGAGTCGCTCTACCGAAAGAAACAGGTCGTATGGCCATGGTTGTTGTTGCAACCCTTCCAATCGCGATTCTGTATCCATTCTTCCAACGCTACTTTGTTAAAGGGTTGACGATCGGTGGTGTCAAAGAATAGCACTTGTTGAGAAACACCGTTTCTCCCTTCCCAACTTCATCTTAGTGACTGAAGTTACAAATCATTAAATCGTTTATAAGTTTAAAAATAAAAAAAGGAGTTTTTATCATGAAAAACTGGAAAAAATATGCTTTCGCATCTGCTAGCGTAGTCGCTTTGGCTGCTGGTCTTGCTGCTTGTGGAAACCTTACAGGTAACAACAAAAAAGCTGCAGATACTGCTTCAGGTGAAAAACCTGTAATCAAAATGTACCAAATCGGTGACAAACCAGACAACTTGGATGAATTGCTAGAAAATGCAAACAAAATCATCGAAGAAAAAGTCGGTGCTAAATTGGATATCCAATACCTTGGATGGGGTGACTATGATAAGAAAATGTCAGTTATCACATCATCTGGTGAAAACTATGATATCGCATTTGCATCTAACTATGTCGTAAATGCTCAAAAAGGTGCTTACGCTGACTTGACTGATTTGTACAAGAAAGAAGGAGCAGAGCTTTACAAAGCACTTGACCCAGCTTACATCAAAGGGAACACTGTAAACGGTAAGATCTATGCAGTACCAGTTGCAGCTAACGTTGCATCATCTCAAAACTTTGCCTTCAACGGAACTCTTCTTGCTAAATACGGTATCGATATTTCAGGTGTCACTTCATACGAAACACTTGAACCAGTCTTGAAACAAATCAAAGAAAAAGCTCCAGATGTAGTACCATTTGCAGTTACGAAGAACTTTATCCCATCTGATAACTTTGACTACCCAGTACCAAATGGACTTCCATTTGTTATCGACCTTGAAGGAGACACTACTAAGATCGTAAACCGTTACGAAGTACCTCGCTTCAAAGAACACTTGAAGACTCTTCACAAATTCTATGAAGCTGGATACATTCCAAAAGACGTAGCAACAAGCGACACTTCATTTGACCTTCAACAAGATACTTGGTTCGTTCGTGAAGAAACAGTAGGACCAGCTGACTATGGTAACAGCTTGCTTTCACGTGTTGCTAACAAAGACATCCAAATCAAACCAATCACTAACTTTATCAAGAAAAACCAAACAACACAAGTTGCTAACTTTGTCATTTCAAACAACTCTAAGAACAAAGAAAAATCAATGGAAGTGTTGAATCTCTTGAACACAAACCCAGAACTCTTGAACGGTCTTGTTTACGGTCCAGAAGGTAAGAACTGGGAAAAAGTTGAAGGTAAAGAAAACCGTGTCCGCGTCCTTGATGGATATAAAGGAAACACTCACATGTCAGGTTGGAACACTGGTAACAACTGGATCCTTTACATCAACGAAAACGTTACAGACCAACAAATTGCAGATTCTAAGAAACAATTGGCAGAAGCTAAAGAATCTCCAGCACTTGGATTCATCTTTAACACTGACAGTGTGAAATCTGAAATTTCAGCAATTTCTAACACAATGCAACAATTCGATACAGCTATCAACACTGGTACTGTAGACCCAGATAAAGCTATTCCAGAATTGATGGAAAAATTGAAATCTGAAGGTGCCTACGAAAAAGTATTGAACGAAATGCAAAAACAATACGACGAATTCTTGAAAAACAAAAAATCATAAGAACGATTGATTTCGTGTATTCATTCCTAATTCCTAAAAATGTGATCACTGCCTTCCTTAGTTCTCTAGGGGAGGTAGTGATTTTTAGGATGTAAAAATGAAAACAGTGGTTCTGAGGGTTTATGCGATGTGATACACATACATCTATAGAGGATTTATTATGAAAAAATATCGCCTTCTTTTCAAAATGAGTGCGGTCTTCTCTTACCTATTTTTCGTATTTGGCCTTTCTCAGCTGACGCTTATTGTCCAAAACTATTGGCAATTTTCTTCCCAGATTGGCAATTTCTTCTGGATTCAAAATATCTTGAGTTTGCTATTTATCGGAGTCATGATTTGGATTCTGGTTAAGACAGGGCACGGCTATCTTTTTCGCATTCCAAGAAAAAAATGGCTTTGGTATTCGATTTTGACAGTATTAGTGGTAGTGCTCCAGATCTCTTTTAACGTTCAGACAGCTAAACATGTTCAGTCAACTGCTGAAGGTTGGGCTGTATTGATTGGTTATAGTGGGACTAACTTTGCAGAGCTAGGTATCTATATAGCCCTGTTCTTTCTGATTCCACTGATGGAAGAGTTAATCTATAGAGGATTACTGCAACACGCCTTTTTTAAAGATTCGAGATTTGCTCTTGATTTGCTTCTTCCTTCTATTTTATTTGCTCTCCCTCATTTTTCAAGCTTTCCTAGTCTGTTAGATATCTTCGTCTTTGCAACATCTGGAATCATTTTTGCTGGTTTGACCCGTTATACCAAGAGCATTTATCCATCCTATGTGGTGCATGTGATCAATAATATTGTAGCGACCTTGCCATTTTTGCTGACTTTTTTACATAGGGTGTTTGGGTAAAATACTGGCTGGAGAGTTAGGAATTATAGTTTTTCAATTTATAAGCGAATTTCAGGAGGGAAATGAGTATGACACCATTAAAATGGTTTGCTGGAGGAAGTGAAAGACGTTGTGAAGCGATGACCATCATTGATTATCTATTGGAAGATATAAAGGATGTGCCTCAACTTACGCCCTTGAAAAATCAGTTAGTGATTTATAAAAAACGATTAGAGGATGATGGGACCTCTACTCCATTTATTCTGAGCCAAATGAACGTTGACATCTCACGTGTGTTGATTGACAATAAGCTGGGTTTGTCAGAAAGTCAAGCTAAGCAAATCAAAAAATTGAGAGAATTATCTGCGATTCGGTATGGTTACTGATGAAGTGCAGTTGCAGGTCTCCCTCTACAATTTCCGGTCAAATAAATTGCATTCGTTTTCCCAAGTGGGTATACTAGTATAGTTGAATGAAAAATTCTGAAAATTTAAGAATAGAAAAGAGAACAAATCTTATGGCAAAAGATATTCGTGTCTTACTTTACTACCTTTATACTCCAATTGAAAACGCAGAGCAATTTGCGGCAGATCACTTGGCTTTCTGTAAATCAATCGGTCTTAAAGGTCGTATCCTAGTCGCTGACGAGGGGATTAATGGGACTGTTTCAGGTGACTACGAAACAACTCAAAAATACATGGACTACGTTCACAGCCTCCCAGGAATGGAAGACCTCTGGTTCAAGATTGACGAAGAAAGTGAACAAGCCTTCAAGAAGATGTTTGTTCGCTACAAGAAAGAGATTGTCCACCTTGGTTTGGAAGACAACGACTTCGACAACGACATCAACCCACTTGAAACTACAGGCGCTTACTTGTCTCCAAAAGAGTTCAAAGAAGCCCTTCTTGACGAAGATACAGTGGTTCTTGACACACGTAACGATTACGAGTACGACCTAGGACACTTCCGCGGAGCTATTCGCCCAGACATCCGCAACTTCCGTGAGTTGCCACAATGGGTCCGTGACAACAAGGAGAAATTCATGGACAAGCGTGTTGTGGTTTACTGTACAGGTGGCGTTCGCTGTGAGAAATTCTCAGGTTGGATGGTTCGTGAAGGCTACAAAGATGTCGGCCAATTGCACGGAGGAATCGCAACTTATGGTAAAGACCCAGAAGTTCAAGGTGAGCTTTGGGATGGGAAAATGTACGTCTTTGACGAGCGTATCGCAGTCGATGTCAACCATGTCAACCCAACCATCGTAGGGAAAGACTGGTTTGATGGAACACCATGTGAACGTTATGTCAACTGTGGAAATCCCTTCTGTAACCGTCGTATCCTAACATCAGAAGAAAATGAAGACAAGTACCTTCGTGGATGCTCACACGAGTGCCGTGTTCACCCACGAAACCGCTATGTTTCAGAAAATGAATTGACACAAGCAGAAGTTGTCGAGCGCCTAGCCGCTATCGGTGAAAGCTTGGATCAAGTCGCTACAGTATAAAGCAAACAGCCTTCAGGGGCTGTTTTTCTATGCTTTTTATCTAAAAATCTAAAGTTTGTTTCTGTATCTTTCAGGAAAATAGGGTATACTGTATGTAAACGATTTCAAAGGAGGCCAGTTATGGTGAAAACATTTTTTATCCCAAATAAAGAAAGCATTCTAGGACAACAGGAGGTCTTGACTGCCAAGTCCATCTTAGCCTTGGTGGAGGGCTTGGAGTCACACAGTTATGATGCGGTCTATCTCCGTCAGCCCCTCAATCGTCTCGAATACATGGAGTGTGGGGTTGTTGGTAAGTCGCAATTTCTCTTCAAAGTGAACTATGCGGATAGTCGAAAAGGCTATCAAGTGGTGATTCCAGACTTCCTTACCAGAGCGGACTGGGAGATTGTAGAAGCTCTCCTCCAGGCCCTATCGAGCAAGTTGGGGCAAGTGGTAGAAGGGTTTGAATTTGAAGCTTATTTCCGAGAAACGGTCAAGCATTATCTATCTGACAAAGCGGTTCGTTTAGTCTATTGCCAAGGAATCTTGTCCCCTATCTATCTCAACAAGGACTACCTCGAGAGCTTTTTGACTGAGGATGGATTGGCACGTTTTGAAGAGCTGGCCAAGAAGGTTCAAGGCTCTGATGCCTACCTTGCTAGTGTGAAATTTTACCCAGACGCTCAAGGCAAGGTACACGGTATCTACCACCTAGCCCAGGGAGTCAAGACGATTTTGCCAAAGGAACCCTTTGTACCAGCTCCATATACCGAGCAACTGGCAGGCAAGGAACTTGTTTGGGAGATTGACCTAGTGAAGATTTCTGATGATGGCTCAAAAGCAGAAGACTATGAAGCCATCGCTCGCTTGGACTATGCAAAATTCCTAGAGTCACTACCAACAGCATTTTACCACCAACTAGATGCCAATCAACTAGAAGTACAAGCCATCTTGGGAAAAGATTTTGAGGAATTGGCAGCCGTCAAGTAGACACGGTTAAAAAAGAGTAAGAATAAAAATCCCTGTCATTAACAAATGGCAGGGATTTTGGTTAAAAGAAGGTCAGGATGCGAAGGTAGTCAACTGTCAGCGCGAGCTCTGCAATGAAAAATGGTAAGAGAATGGCGCCATCAAGTAAGACAGCTAGTAAGAAACGATAAAATGGGTCGAGGCTATTGGTCTTACTTGGCTTGCTAATCACAAAGAGATTTCCAAGGGCAAAGATGGCCATGCTTAGAAGAGTGAGGATGCCAGCAAATCGCAAGCCACCAAAGAGTGCAAAGAAACTTGCTAGAGCTGTTAAGACAAGCGGGATAGCAAAGAGTCGGCTGTAACGATCGCAAGCTTCTTGGAATGTGAAGTCGCTCTCCTGGTCCAGTACACGTCGGACAGTAAAGCCTCCCAAAATGATAGAAAAGTAAAATAGAGCGCTAGCGACCAAGATGGAGAGTCCAGCAAAGAGATCTAAAGGAGGGAGCTGGTTAGGTAAATTATTGGCAATAGAGGCCATATAGCCATAGTAGAGGTGCTTGATATGATAGATACTAAAGAAAAGGTTGAACGAGGATAGCAGGGTGAGCAGGGCAAAAACACTATAACGATGCTTTTGATCTGTGGTCTTGCTGGCAGTTGGTTCTTGGATAGCATCCAGCAGCCAAGCCCAAAATAGTGCGATTTCTTCTTTGAATCTTGCTGTTTTACGAGGATCAATATCTGGGATATAGGGGCTTTCTAAAGCCTTTCTGAGGATACTTTTCTCTTTTGCAGGGTTTTCTTGCTTGTGTTCTTCTTCAGTTTTCCCTTCTTCCTGCTCCACTGTTTGGGTTTCCTCAGTTATTTCGGGAGTTTCCTCCTCATGCGTTTCCAGCTCTTTAGGTGATACAGGAGTTTCTTCGCTTGTTTGTGGTTCAGCTTCCACGGTTTCCGTAGTCTCTGGCTCGTTGGGCTGGATTTCCGATTTTGTCTGAGGTGATTTCTTTTCAAGATCAGCACTTTCAAACCATTCTTGTGTCATGATGGAACCTCCTTTTTTATGGTTGTTTTCTACTTTTAGACTAGCAGATGAAAGCGTTTTTGTCAATGGTTTCTAGGTGGAGCAGAGTATTCTTCTTCCTTGGGTAGGTAGATATCCTGGTTGGCTTTTATAATGAGTATATCCTTAACATCTGCTTTGTCTGTCTTGTAGGGGTTGGCAAGTTCATTGTCTTTTTGTCTAGGGTGTTCTCTGTATGCTTTACGATAAATACCGCCATGCTTAGAAGAAATGTCTAAATTGATACGATCGAATTCTGTCTTAGAAAGAAAGAGTGTTAGGTCGTTATGAGAGTCTAACTCAACCTTGCCGTGGACCTTGATATTTTCAGCATAGATGTGTCCCCCTTCTGTCTTGACCTGACTATCTGTCAGTTCTGTTTTAAAGATATTGATGATATTGGGCGTTGTGAATTTGCTGTTTTTGATACGACTTCCTTCGATTCGGAGGAGATAGCCGTTTGTATTGAGGGTCGCATTTTCAAGGCTAGCATTTATGATAGTGGTCTGTCCACGATTGGCTGAGACATTGATAGCTTTCAGAGTTCTTCCTTTAGGGAGGGAGAGAACGACTTCGTCAAAACGGTGAGAATAACTGCTGGCAATACGAAGAAGGCCTTCGATTCCTGAGCCGAGAAAACGATGTTGGGAGGCTTGTTTGTCAGTGATACTCAGTGTTTTGTCACTCATGCCAGTAGTCAGATCGTGACGACCAGACACGGAGGGATGATAGCTGATGTGGATCTTGTCATCTACAGACTCTGTGATGGTCAGGCTGTGTTCCTCAAGGGTCAAATCAAGTTTTTCCACTTCACTTCCAAAGGTCACTTCTTCGACACGATTATCATAGATGGGATCTTTTGACATGGCAAGCAAACTTTGAATACCATTGGACTGAGCGCCTGTAACTATCATGATAAAACCAAGAATAGTAGCAATCACACCAAAAATGAGAAATCCTTTCGTCAATTTACGCATGTCTGTCACCTCTCTTTCCTTTTTTTAGAATCCATTGCACCAAGCGGACGACCAGAAGACCAAAGAAACGAGCTACATAGGAGATGCCTAGTAGAACAAGAGAAGAAGCACCGATAGCAAGCAAACCTGCTCCGAAAATTAAGATAAAGGCAGATTTGGCTTCGACTAGGACGCTAAAACTTTCTACGATAAAGAGTCCGCCCAGCAGGATTCCCGTTACCGAAACGGTGAAAAAGGCTAGAATAACGGAGATAGCCGCGATAAAAAGCCCGATAATGGTTAAGATAATTGCAATTCCAACAGGAATGCCGATAGGGGCTGCTAGTAAGGCCAAGAGGGCAATGTGTAGGAGTTGGCGATCATTCTTTTGAGCGGGTGCCTCATTGACTTTCTTGTCGAGGAGGTTAGAGAGGACATCATGAGCTGCTTCTTTTGGAGTTCCCAGACTGGCGATGAGCTCCTCTTCACCCTCTGTACCTGCATCGTCAAATAGTTCCTTAAAGTAGTCCATGGCTTCGATGCGGTCAGCTTCAGGCAGTTTATGGAGATAGGTTTCTAACTGAGTCAGATAGTCAGTTCTTGTCATGGCGGATACTCCCTTCTATGATGCCGTTGACGGTGTCGGTATAGAGCGTCCACTCTTCCTTTAGAGTAATGAGCTGCTCTACGCCCTGATTGGTCAAGGAGTAGTATTTGCGCATACGTCCCTGAAACTCTCTAGAGTAGGTGGTCAGAAAGCCACTGGCTTCCAATTTTTTGAGAATGGGATAGAGCGTAGATTCTTTGATATTGGCGATGAGCTTAATGGTTTGGCTAATCTCATAACCATAAGAATCCCCCTGCTCCAGTACAGCCAAGATGAGAAACTCGATCAAGGCAGAGGATGTTGGGAAGTACATGGGAAACCTCCTTTATATTATGTAAAAATTTTATATATACTCTTTTCAAATATATTGTATCTCAAGTTGAAAGCCCTGTCAAGAAATATGTGTAAAAATTTTATATATAAAAAGACTCCTAGTAAAAACTAGAAGTTTAGAGGATGTTGTCAGACTTTATCTAAATTTTATCGTAGATTTCTTATACTTAATTTCCTTATCTAAAAGTTTTAATAGAGGAGTTACGTATTCAGGATTCGGAAACTTGGGACCGAAAATGACTTCACCGATTTGAATTGAATTTTTTCGTTCTATATAAAGTTTACCTACTCCAGAGGTTTTGTCAATTTTGATTTCCT
The DNA here is from genome assembly GCA_905221435.1 of bacterium. Lineage (GTDB taxonomy): Bacteria > Bacillota > Bacilli > Lactobacillales > Streptococcaceae > Streptococcus. The sequence goes on along the minus strand of CAJNDD010000005.1, from coordinate 38,967 downwards.
TATTACTTGGGTCTAGATTAGCATAGCGTAAGATACGCAGTTCATTTTCATATTTATAATCTACAGATTTAAACAAGTAACGAATTTCTTCGATACATTCAGCAATAGCATTTTGATAGTTCTCCTCCGTAATTTTTGAACCGATATCTAGTTTTTCTTTTAAACTATTCAACAATTTTTCTAATTCTTCTATTTCCGACTTCTCAAATAGTTCAGTTTGTTCTAGTTTTAAATTTTCCTCTATATGCTTAACATAGGCAATTCGGTAGAGATAATCACAATTCCCTTTTGAATCACTATCTTTTTCTGCAGAATTCGGTTCAGTTCCTTCATCATTAACAGTATCGACTGAGTTTTCACTTTCACTCCGAAAGATAGATTTTTCAAAACCGCTATTTAATTCAGATTTCAGTAAATACATCTTATCAGAGAATTCTAAAAAGTTTTTTTCTTGACGCCAAGAAACATCATTGAAGGAAGTAAATCTAGAAAAATCATCTTCTCGAAGTACCAGACAAACACCTTTGGCATCATCACCATACTGGGACCACATGGCCAAATCATCCGTTTTGTTTGTAAAACTCATTAAAAACCATGAGCTTGGTTCCAAAACATCTCGTCTATCTAAGCCCAATATCTGTTCTATGACGATTCCTTCTTCAGGATCATTCATATAATTAGCATTATACAAGCGAGTTTTTCCAGATACTGAAAAATTCTTCTTATCATTCCCTTCTTGATCTAACATAATTTGGAGAGTGCTTCCCTTGGTGTAATGGCCGAATTTAAGCATCTGATTTTTATCTTCGTATTTTAGCCCAAGTTGATACTTGATTTTTTGAACAAGTTGATAAATAGATAGCAAGTTCTTTAGTTCACTTGAGTCTTCTTTATAACGATCTGTCCATTTTTGTAAAATAGCATATTTAGTATTCTTTAAAAGCCCTTCCCTTAGGATAAAGTTGAATAGCATGTACTTCTTACTGTCACAAACATTATCATTACTAAAAAATAGATTATCAAAATTTTGTATCATAAATTTGGAGAATTGTTCATAGAGTTTTTTAATTATTTTTGTGGTTTGAAGACGTTCATCTAACTCCGTTTGATGATTAAATAAGCTTGCTAATAATATACTATATAAAAAAGCAATTTTTTCAGATTCTTGGAATTGTTGTTGCAAGTCTTGCAATTTCTCAGCAGTAGTCTCCAATTCTTCTAATTCAGTCTGCTTGGTTGATAAAATGAACAAAAACCTGGCATACTGCAAAGTTATATCATGCGATTCCTGGAATTGTTGTTGCAATTTCTCTAATTTTTCAGCAGTAGTCTCCAATTCAGTCTGTTTGATTGATAAAAGGAGCAAAGTCTTAGCAAATGCTTCTGCAATATCATGTGATTCCTGGAATTGTTGTTGCAATTTCTCTAATTTTTCAGCAGTAGCCATCCGTTCCTTCAACCTAGTCTGCTTGGTTGATAAAACAGCCAAAATTCTAGCATAGTGCAAAGCTAAATCATGCGATTCCTGGAATTGTTGTTGCAATTTCTCTAATTTTTCAGCAGTAGCCATCCGTTCCTTCAACCCAGTCTGCTCGAATGATAAAAGGAGCAAAGTAGCAGCAAATGCTTCTGCAATATCATGTGATTCCTGGAATTGTTGTTGCAATTTCTCTAATTTTTCAGCAGTAGCCATCCGCTCCTTCAACCCAGTCTGCTTGGTTGATAAAATAGCCAAAATTCTAGCATATTCCAAAGCTATATCATGTGATTCCTGGAATTTTTGCTGTAATTTTTCTAATTTTTCAGCAGTAGCCATCCGTTCCTTCAACCCAGTCTGCTTGGTTGACAAATTGACCAAAATCACGGCATACTGCAAAGCTATATCATGTGATTCCTGGAATTGTTGTTGCAATTTCTCTAATTTTTCAGCAGTAGCTTCGATTTCCTTCAGCTCAGTCTGCTTATTTGATAAAATCAGTAAAGTTATTGCATACCGCAAAGCAATCTCTTCTGATTCAGGGTATTGTTCATAAATTATTCTTGCTTTTTCTGCTAGAGCTTCGCAGGCAGTCTTATCTGTCTCCTTGGCTGATAAGTAAAAGAGCTGATCTAACTCTGCTAAACTTTCTTCCAAATTGTATTTCAGTTCATCCATCCTGTGCACCTCACTTAAAATAGTAGCTATCTTATAAACTGATTTATTTTTCGTATGACAATTAGTTTCTATACATTTTATTATATCAAAAATACCATTTTTCTGCTAACAGATGGATGGTGATTCTTGTTGGTATAAGCACCAAAAAAGCCAGACAGAGTCTAGCTTTGCATTGTTTATCGTTGTGATAGATTTTAGAAAATTAAAGTATCTTATCCGCCCGATCCACCATAAAGAGTGAGACGGTCATGATGATATCGATGACTAGAAGGGCAAGGACAGCTGGGATCCAAGATTGGAAAAGCTCAAAACTATAACCAAACAAGGTAGGTCCAAAAGCAGCTAAGATGTAGCCTCCTGTTTGCGCTAGTCCTGATAGCTGAGCGGTCTTTTCAGGAGAACTGGTTTTAAGAGAAAAACAAACCATGAGGTAGGGGAAGAGGGCACTGCAGGCCGTTCCAATCAAGAGATGGACGACTAACCAGTAGAGGAAGTTGTTGGTTGGGTACAAGAGCATGGCAATTCCTGTCATCCCAGCGATAGAGATAATTACCAGCATGATTCGACGGTGACCATCTGATAGACGAGTCGTCAGACTTGGAACAGTCATCGAAAAAGGAATGCTGATCAGTGAGAAGATAGAAGCAAGGAGAGCCGCATCACTATTAGAAATACCAGCACTAACAGCTATAGTTGGCAACCAGGTCATACTTGTATAAAAGAGCAAGGACTGAAGCCCGCCAAAGATAATGATAGCCCAGACATCTTTACTTTTTAGAATATTCTCTTTGACTTGCTTTTCTTTTTGGCTTTCTAGGTGGTGGTTGTGGTGATGATTTGGTAACCAGACTAGCAGAGTGACCAGACAGAGAAAGCTGAGAACGAGGATGAGTCCCTTCCAAGAACTAGCTTGGGTGATAGGGACCGAAAGATAAGAAGCGATGGCTGTCGAAATTCCCATGGCAGTGACATAGAGAGTTGTTAGGAAACTGATTTTTTGAGGCTGATTTGCCTGGATCATACTTGGGAGGAGTACATTGAAAATGGCGATGCTCGCTCCGATGATCAGAGTTCCTAGATAGAGAAGGGGAAGATTGAAAATCCGAATGACAGAGCCAACAGTTAAGAGGAGGAGACAGTAAGTAAAGAGATGCTCTAGTCCAATCTTTTGCGCCAAGCGACTTGCAAAAGCAGAGAAAAGAGCAAACATTAAGAGAGGGAGACTGGTTAAAATACCGAGAGAACTAACCTCGACTCCTAGCCCCTGAGCGATATCTCCTAAAATGGTTGGAAGAGCAGTAAAAGGAGAGCGCAAAACAGTCCCGATTAAGACAATTCCTAGAACAAAAAAGAGTGATTGTTTTTTCATGAAAACCTCGATAAGATGATTTTAATAACAGCTTATTTTAAGGTTTTTTCCTTATAATGTCAAGGAGAGGACTAGAAAGTCCAGCCCATCTTGCTTGAAAATATACAGACTCTTTTACTAAGTTTTTCATAGAATTAAAATAAAAATAGGAAACTAGGAAATTTTGTGATAAAATAGTGGAAGGAAATCTATAAATTGGAGAAAAACTGTGTCTGAAAAGCAAAAAATCAGCGTCTTGATGTCGGTCTATGTAAAGGAAAATCCGACATTTTTGAGAGATGCCATCAAAAGTGTTCAAAACCAGACCTTGAAACCAAGTGAGCTTGTTCTTGTTGAGGATGGGCCTCTCACACCAGAACTCTATCAGGTGCTGGATGAAGTAGAAGCGCAGTCAGAGATTCCAGTTAAGCGTTGCCCCTTGGAAGAAAATCAAGGTTTAGGTTTGGCTCTTCGATACGGTGTTTTACAGTGTCAGTACGATATCATCGCCCGCATGGATACGGATGATTTAGCCGTTCCGGATCGTTTTGAGAAACAGCTTCAGCTAATGGAGAAAGAAGATCTCGATCTCTTAGGTGGGCATATCGCAGAGTTCATTGACAATCCAGATGAGATTGTTTCTTACCGTCGTGTTCCTACTCAGCACGCAGACATTGTGGCCTATCAGAGAATGAGAAGCGCCTTTAACCACATGACAGTAATGTTCAAGAAGGATATGGTTCTCAAGGCAGGCAACTACGAAGATGGGCTTTATATGGAGGATGATCTCCTCTGGCTCAATATGATTGCCGCAGGTGCCAAGACTGGAAACCTCGATCAAATCTTGTGTAAGGTTCGTGTCGGTGCAGGGATGTTTGAGCGTCGAGGTGGCTTGCGTTACCTTAAACTCTATCGCCAAGCTCGTCAGCGCATGCTTGAGCGAGGGCAAATTTCTTACATGGAATATGCTAAAAGTGTAGCCATTCAGGCCATTGTTGCACTTTGTCCAGGCTTTGTACGTCAGTTTATTTTTGTAAAATTATTAAGAAAAAATAAATAGTATTGTAAAAGATAAAATAGCCAAAAAATGTTATAATAACAATATATATTTAAATTCTTTTAAGAAAGAGTAAATTCCTATGAATAAAAAACTAACAGATTATGTAATTGATCTGGTTGAAATTTTAAATAAACAGCAAAAGCAGGTGTTCTGGGGTGTATTTGATATTATTAGTATGGTGGTTTCCATCATCGTGTCTTACATTCTCTTTTATGGCTTGATTAACCCAGCGCCTGTGGACTATGTTATCTATACTGGTTTGGCTTTCCTCTTCTATCAAATCATGATTGGATTTTGGGGGCTCAATGCGAGTATTAGTCGTTACAGTAAGATTACGGATTTTATGAAAATCTTTTTCGGAGTGATGCTCAGTAGTGTGTTTTCCTATGGAATTTGCTACGCTTTTCTTCCTCTGTTTTCTATCCGGTTCATCATACTCTTTATCTTATTGAGTACTTTTCTCATCTTACTCCCTCGTATCACTTGGCAGTTGATTTATTCTAAGCGCAAGCAGGGAAGTGGGGAGGGCGAACACCGCCGTACCTTCTTGATTGGTGCTGGTGATGGTGGGGCCCTCTTTATGAACAGCTACCAACACCCAACTAGTGACCTTGAGTTAGTGGGAATTTTGGATAATGATGAGAAGAAAAAGGGACAAAAGCTTGGTGGAATCCCAGTTTTGGGCTCTTATGATAATCTACCCGACTTGGCTAAACGTCACCAAATCGAGCGTGTCATCGTAGCCATCCCTTCGCTTGACCCGTCAGAGTACGAACGTATCCTGCAGATGTGTAATAAACTCGGTATCAAATGTTACAAGATGCCCAAGGTTGAGACAGTTGTTCAAGGGCTTCACCAACCAGGTAGTGGTTTCCAGAAGATTGACATCACAGACCTTTTGGGGCGTCAGGAAATCCGTCTCGACGAATCCCGTCTTGGTGCAGAGCTTACAGGCAAGACCATCTTGGTGACAGGAGCCGGCGGTTCGATTGGTTCGGAGATTTGTCGTCAGGTCAGTCGCTTCAATCCTGAACGCGTGATTTTGCTGGGGCATGGCGAAAATTCCATCTATCTCGTTTATCATGAATTAATCCGAACATTCCAAGGGATTGATTATGTTCCTGTCATTGCAGATATTCAGGACTATGACCGTCTCTTGCAGGTGTTTGAACAGTACAAACCAGCCATCGTTTACCATGCTGCAGCCCACAAACATGTTCCGATGATGGAGCGCAATCCAAAAGAAGCCTTCAAGAACAATATACTCGGGACCTACAATGTTGCCAAGGCTGTTGATGCAGCTAAAGTTCCTAAGATGGTCATGATTTCGACTGACAAAGCGGTCAATCCACCCAATGTTATGGGTGCAACCAAGCGCGTGGCAGAGTTGATTGTCACTGGCTTTAACCAACGTAGCAAATCAACCTACTGTGCAGTTCGTTTTGGGAATGTTCTCGGTAGCCGTGGTAGCGTGATTCCTGTCTTTGAACGTCAGATTGCTGAAGGTGGTCCTGTAACGGTGACAGACTTCCGTATGACGCGTTACTTCATGACCATTCCAGAGGCCAGTCGTCTGGTAATCCATGCTGGCGCTTATGCTAAGGACGGAGAAGTCTTTATCCTTGATATGGGCAAACCAGTCAAGATCTATGACTTGGCTAAGAAAATGGTCCTTCTAAGCGGACACACAGAAAGTGAAATTCCAATCGTTGAAGTTGGGATTCGCCCAGGTGAAAAACTCTATGAAGAACTCTTGGTTTCGACCGAACTGGTTGATAACCAAGTTATGGACAAGATTTTCGTTGGTAAAGTAAATGTCATGCCGCTAGAAGCGATTGATCAAAAGATTGAAGAGTTCCGTTCACTCAGCGGAGATGAGCTCAAAGAAGCAATTATTTCCTTTGCAAATGAGACAACCCATGCTGAGTAAGGGAAGCTGATCAAAAGTCTTTAAAATCAGAAAAAACGCGTAATATCAGGTATTCAAAAGCCTTGGTATTATGCGTTTTATCATGGAAATTTTTGTATAAGTTGTGAAGCAAGGTTGCTTGTGCTTTTTTAAAAGAAAGGATGGTTGGATACTTCCATCTCCGTCACTTTTTGCTATTGACTTCTTCTGAAGTTTTTTCGAGATTAATCATCTTATCAAGGTAAAATTGTTTGGTTTTGAGAGTCTTGTTGATAGCAATTGCAGATGCAATCAAGAGAACGAAGGTCAGCCAAATCCAGGCGGTGAATTCGGCTGGGAAACTAGAACCAGCTAAAAAAAGATAGATAGCCAGAGCCAATACGAAAATATAAATCATTTGCCAGAGACCAAAGGATTTAACCTCTTTACAGTATTTGTCCTTGTCTTCTTCCAAGGTCACTGCTGTGGAACCTTTTTCAGAGTTTTCATCCAGTAGTAGATAGTCAGTTGTTACTTGGAAAATCTTGCTTAATTCAATGATTTTTTCGATTTCAGGAAGAACTTGTCCAGACTCCCATTTTGAGATGCTTTGCCGAGAAACATTGATTTGTTCTGCTAGCTTTTCCTGGGACCAACCTTTTTCCTTTCTGAGCTCAAATAGTTTTTCTGCGAGTTTCATCATTCTATCCTCCTTTTTCTACTTCTATCCTAACAATTTTTACTTATAATGAGAATACAATCTCCTGTACTATTTGTCAACCAGAGGTTGCACCTTTTGTTGCAGTCTGTCTTGGGGAAATATGGTATACTAGATAGGCAAAATAATGGAGAAAAAACTATGTACGAATATCTAAAAGGAATCATTACCAAAATCACTGCTAAATATATTGTCCTTGAGGCAAATGGTATCGGTTATATCTTGCATGTAGCCAATCCTTATGCTTACTCAGGTCAGGTTAATCAAGAAACTCAGATTTATGTGCACCAAGTTGTCCGTGAGGATGCCCATCTGCTTTACGGCTTTCGTTCAGAAGACGAGAAGAAGCTCTTTCTTAGTCTGATTTCGGTCTCAGGGATTGGTCCTGTGTCAGCTCTTGCTATTATCGCTGCCGATGACAATGCTGGCTTGGTTCAGGCAATCGAGACTAAGAACATCACCTACTTGACCAAGTTCCCTAAAATTGGCAAGAAAACAGCCCAACAGATGGTGCTGGACTTGGAAGGAAAGGTAGTCGTGGCTAGTGATGACCTTCCTGCCAAGGTCGCAGTGCAAACCAGCGCTGAGAACCAAGAATTGGAAGAAGCTATGGAAGCCATGTTGGCACTGGGTTACAAGGCGACCGAACTTAAGAAAATCAAGAAATTCTTTGAAGGAACGACAGATACAGCAGAGAACTATATCAAGTCGGCTCTTAAGATGTTGGTAAAATAATGGGAATTGCTCGAATTAATCTAGTTGAAGCAAGAAACAGTAGCAACCATGTCAAGATAAAATTTAAAAATGGGAAGGTTGATACACTATGGCTACACTGTACCGTTTTTCCGTTGTTTTGTAATAATTGTCAGCAGAGCCAAACAGGATTATTCTTGCATTGTGGTTCCCGCTATGGTCAAGTTGGCTCATTTCCTTGTGAATTTTGTGGCGCAAGTATTGCTTTAGTAGATAATGACAACATAGTAGATAGTATAAGGGTGAATGATGAACCTTGTTCTTTCGAAAAACTCTACCTCTTAAGTGCAGACTACATTGGATGGTTTGAAGAATGGTATGGTATAACTCTGGTCTCAGAAAGTTTATTTGAAAGTTGGACTGATTGGATGTCTGTAGACCAACTTCGAGAACAGATTGAAACATTAACTGGAATAGAAACAGATGATGGTGTAAGGTATCAAACGGATGAGAGATTTAACCCTCTACCACCAGATATTAATCGTTGGATTAATCTATTGGATAAGTCGAGTATCCCCTTACCCGGCTATGTTTTAAAGATTGGAGAATAATATGACAAAACGCTGTGGTTGGGTTAAAATGAACAACCCTTTATATGTAGCCTATCATGATGAGGAGTGGGGCCAACCCCTTCATGATGACCGTGCTCTCTTTGAGTTACTTTGTTTGGAAACTTACCAGTCGGGTCTGTCTTGGGAAACGGTACTAAACAAACGCCAAGCTTTCCGAGAAGTATTTCACAACTACCAAGCCCAACGTGTCGCAGAGATGACAGATGAGGAGTTGGAAGCTTTGTTAGATAATCCAGCCATCATCCGAAATAGAGCCAAGATTTTTGCTACGCGTGCCAACGCTCAAGCATTTTTACAAGTCCAGAAAAACTACGGTTCCTTTGATACCTATCTCTGGTCTTTTGTTGAGGGGAAAACTATCGTGAATGATGTTCCTGACTATCACCAGGCACCTGCTAAAACAGCCTTGTCTGAAAAGTTATCTCAAGATCTCAAAAAACAAGGATTCAAGTTTACAGGTCCAGTCGCAGTTTTGGCTTTTCTACAAGCAGCAGGTCTGATTGACGACCATGAGAATGATTGTGAGTGGAAGGGGAGATAAATAATGTCTAACAAATATAAGGGAATCCTTATTTTTGTGATTCTCTATACTGTTTTCTTTGTTTTTGACGGTGTTCACCTCTTTGATTTTCTGTTGTCGACTTCGATTACAAATTATCTAGCCTATATAGGAATTTTTCTATATGGATGTTTCTTGTTTAAATCGGAGTTGATCCAAAAGTGGAATGAAATCAAAGTGTCCTCGAGAAAGTTTTGGTTAGGAGCTTTGAAATATTTGCTCCTTCTCTTTCTGATGACCTTCTTCTTTGCTTTTCTATCAGGGTTATTGCGGCAGACACTGGGATTGGGTGGAGTAGGGCAAAATGAGATCAATATTCAAAATACGTTTCGCAGTCAGCCCCTTCTTTTGCTGCTCTTTTCCTGTGTGGTTGGTCCTGTGGTAGAAGAATTCTTTTTCCGTCAGGTGTTATTGCATTGGTTAGGAAAATATCTGTCAAGTTGGCTGAGTATTTTTTTAGTCGGTCTTGCTTTTTCCTTGACTCATATGCATAACTTGTCTTTATCAGAGTGGGTCAGCGCAGTTAGTTATTTGGATGGTGGGTTAGTTTTTTCAATTATTTATGTAAAAGAAAAAGAAAATATTTACTATCCCTTGCTAGTTCATATACTAGGCAACAGTCTCTCTTTTATGATTTTAGTTATCAGTAATATGTGACGTTTTAGTAGTTATACAAGAGAAAAAGGAGAATCATAGATTGACATCAAAAAGCAACCGCATCTGCAGTTGCTTTTTTCATTCTTTTAATAACGTGATGGGCCCGCGCTTGCACTTCGGATATTGAAGCGTTTTTTGAGATAGAAGCGAAGAGCAAGAAGCACTGCTCCGATGATGGCAAGTGTAATCGGAGGAAGGACAGGATTGAGGTTGGTTGGTAGGAAGTTTGTTCCAAAGAGCACTGCCAACCAAACTAGCATAGAAATTAGAATAATGAGAAACGATTTCCAGAATGGAGGACGTTGGCTACGCTCTACATCGGGACCATAGTAGCGATAGATGAAGTGGTACATCCAGTAAAAGGCAATTCCTCCAACGATACCTACAAACAATAGAGTAATTAAACCATAGCCGACAGACTGATCGGGAGAGATGGTTGTTGTAAGGGCGCTGATGAGCGCAAATAAACTAGTGATGAAAAGGGCTGAGTCCATAATCATGAGTTTTGGATCATCATTTTCTTTTGGGTGCTCTTTTTCATATTGTTCCTTCAAAGTGAAGTTATGAGCCCATTGAGTTGGTGCTCCGTAAAGGGTACGAGCAGGAACCCCCTTAGACTGTTCTTTAAGAATCTCTGGCATAATTTCGTTGAAAATAGCATCAATTTCAGCCTCTGTTTTGCCATCTTTGAGAAACTGTTGTGTGGCAATATGGATAAAATGTTTATTTTTTTTAGTTAGTTTTTGTAAATCAATCTGAGACATAGGGATTCCTCTTAGAACCATTTTTTATGGATGAGATAGAGAGTGAGCGAGACACTCATAGCAAAGGCGATAAAGACGATTAACCAGAAGGCGTGTGGCTCACCGTTCAGAGGGATTTCATTATCCTTAAAGTTCATCCCGTAGGCTGAGAAAATCATGGTCGGGACAGACATGACAATGGTCACGAGAGCCAGGGTCTTCATGATGTTGTTCTGGTTGTTGGAAATGATAGAGGCAAAGGTCTCTGTCATAGAGTGAAGGACGTTTCCATAGATATCTGCCATCTCGATGGCCTGTTGGGTTTCAATCAGGGTATCTTCGAGTATGTCCTCGTCCTCTAAGTATTTTTTGATATTGCTGGTTGCGCTGGTCAATTTCTTGATTACGCGCTCGTTTGTTTTTAGTGAGGCCTTGAAATAGACGATGGTCTTTTCCAATTCCATGAGTTCAATCAATTCTTCATTTCGAGTGGATTTATGCAGTTGACTTTCGATTTGTTCGCTCTTGCGATCAATGGAACGAAGGGCAGTTAGATAAAGCTCGGCATTGCGATAAAGGAGTTGAAAGATAAAGCGTGACCGCATGAAGGTATAGAAATTACGCAACCTACGATTGATAAAGACATCAAGAACAGGGAGGGATTCCAAGCAGGTGGTGATAATGGTTTCCTCGGTGATGATAATCCCCAGCGGAATCGTTACGTAATAGGTGCGATTGTTTCTCTCCTCTGTGACTGGAACGTCTACGATGATCAAAGTGTACTCATCTTCGATGGTAATACGGGACATTTCTTCCGCATCAAGCGGTGCTCGAAGGTCGGTAATGTCAATATTAAAGGCATTAGCAATCTCCAACGATTCATTTTGTGTAGGATTGACGAGGTTGATCCAAGTGCCCGGTTCAAGCGTGTCTATCTCTTTAAATTCAGTTGTTGTTGAGAGAAAAACTTGTTTCATGTCCCCTGTCCTTTCCTACTATTCAGTGTTTGATTTTTTGCACCGTACTATTATACTATAAAAACAGTTTTTTGGGTAATAGAATTTCACATTTTTTGGTATAATGGAAAGCAATAATGGACTAGAAAGAACAAAGATGCAAGATAAAATTGTGATTCATGGGGCGCGTGCCCATAACTTAAAAAATATTGATGTGGAGATTCCGCGAGACAAGCTGGTTGTTGTGACTGGTTTGTCAGGGTCTGGGAAATCCAGTCTGGCCTTTGATACCCTCTATGCTGAGGGCCAACGTCGCTATGTAGAGAGTCTATCAGCTTATGCTCGCCAGTTTTTGGGCAATATGGAAAAACCAGATGTGGATGCCATTGATGGCCTTAGCCCGGCTATTTCCATTGACCAAAAAACAACTAGCAAAAATCCTCGTTCGACCGTGGGAACGACGACTGAAATCAATGATTATCTGCGTCTCCTCTACGCACGTGTGGGGACGCCTTACTGTATCAACGGGCACGGGGCCATCAAGGCCTCTTCTGTAGAGCAAATCGTGGATAAGGTCTTGGAGTTGCCTGAACGTCAGCGTTTGCAAATTTTAGCTCCTATCATTCGTAAGAAAAAAGGGCAACACAAGAGTGTCATTGAAAAGGTTCAGAAAGATGGTTATGTCCGCGTCCGTGTGGATGGGGAGGTCTATGATGTGACTGAAGTTCCAGAGTTGTCCAAGAGCAAGCAACACAATATTGATGTTGTGGTCGACCGTATTGTCATCAAGGAGGGCATCCGTAGCCGTCTCTTTGACTCCATTGAGGCTGCCCTTCGTATCGCAGAAGGTTATGTCATTATCGACACCATGGACGATTCGGAGTTGCTATTCTCTGAGCACTATGCCTGCCCGGTTTGTGGTTTTACCGTACCAGAGTTAGAGCCTCGTCTCTTCTCCTTTAATGCTCCTTTTGGCTCTTGTAGCGAGTGTGACGGTTTGGGCATCAAGCTGGAGGTGGATACTGATTTGGTGGTTCCTGATGCCAGCAAAACTTTGCGTGAAGGAGCGCTGGCACCTTGGAATCCTATCTCATCTAACTACTATCCAAACATGCTAGAGCAGGCTATGATAGCCTTTGGAGTAGATATGGATAAGCCTTTTGAGGATTTGTCAGAAGAAGATAAGAACTTGATTCTCTACGGCTCAGATGGCAAGGAATTCCATTTCCACTATGAGAATGAATTTGGTGGTGTGCGCGATATCGATATTCCTTTTGAGGGAGTTGTCAATAATATCAAGCGTCGTTACCATGAGACTAACAGTGACTACACGCGCACCCAAATGCGTCTCTACATGAATGAGCTAACCTGTGGAACTTGTCACGGCTACCGTCTCAATGACCAGGCCTTGTCTGTCCGTGTGGGTGGTGAGCAAGGACCTCATATCGGTGAAATCTCAGACCTGTCTATCGCAGACCACTTGGAGTTGGTGAGTCAGCTGACCTTGTCTGAAAATGAAGCCATCATCGCCCGTCCCATTCTCAAGGAAATCAAGGATCGCTTGACCTTCCTCAATAACGTAGGCCTCAACTATCTGACGCTGTCGCGTTCGGCAGGAACCCTTTCAGGTGGGGAGAGTCAGCGTATTCGCTTGGCGACTCAGATTGGGTCTAACCTATCAGGTGTCCTCTATATCCTGGATGAGCCGTCGATTGGTCTTCACCAGAGGGATAATGACCGCCTGATTGCCAGCCTGAAAAAGATGCGTGACTTGGGAAATACTCTCATCGTGGTGGAACACGACGAAGATACTATGCGTGAGGCGGATTATCTGATTGATGTCGGACCTGGTGCGGGGGTCTTTGGTGGAGAGATTGTTGCTGCAGGAACGCCCAAGCAGGTGGCTCGTAACAGCAAGTCCATAACAGGTCAGTATTTGTCAGGAAAACGTGCGATTCCAGTACCAGACGAGCGACGTGTTGGAAATGGTCGTTTTATCGAAGTGACAGGTGCGCGTGAGAATAACTTGCAAAATATCACCGCTCGTTTCCCATTAGGAAAATTCATTGCGGTGACAGGTGTGTCAGGTTCAGGGAAATCGACCTTGATCAACAGTATCCTCAAAAAAGCCATTGCTCAAAAGCTCAATCGCAATTCAGACAAACCTGGTAAGTTTAAGGCTATTACAGGTATTGAGCATGTAGACCGCTTGATTGATATTGACCAGAGTCCGATCGGACGGACTCCAAGGTCTAACCCAGCTACCTATACAGGAGTTTTTGACGATATACGTGACCTCTTTGCCCAGACAAATGAAGCTAAGATACGAGGCTACAAGAAGGGCCGCTTCAGTTTTAACGTCAAGGGTGGTCGTTGCGAAGCCTGCTCAGGTGACGGGATCATCAAGATCGAGATGCACTTCTTGCCAGATGTTTACGTGGCTTGTGAAGTCTGCCACGGAACCCGCTATAACAGTGAAACCCTAGAAGTCCACTACAAGGAAAAAAATATCTCGCAGGTCTTGGACATGACCGTCAACGATGCGGTGGAATTCTTCCAACACATTCCCAAGATTCAACGCAAACTTCAGACCATCAAGGATGTGGGGCTGGGCTATGTAACGTTAGGACAACCAGCTACCACCCTTTCAGGTGGAGAAGCCCAGCGTATGAAGCTGGCTAGTGAACTCCACAAACGTTCAACAGGTAAGTCATTCTACATTCTGGATGAGCCAACGACCGGGCTTCATACTGAGGATATCGCTCGCTTGCTTAAAGTCCTGGCTCGCTTTGTCGACGATGGGAATACTGTCCTCGTCATTGAACACAATCTGGATGTCATCAAGACGGCAGACCATATCATCGACTTGGGACCTGAAGGCGGTGTTGGTGGAGGAACCATCATTGCAACAGGAACTCCAGAAGAAGTAGCGGCCAATGAAGCCAGCTACACAGGACACTATTTGAAAGGAAAGTTACATCATGAATAAACGTGTGCAAGCATTTTTAGCTAAAATGCAAGAAAAAGAACTAGATGGCATCATCATCAACAACCTTAAAAACGTCTATTACCTGGCCGGCTTTTGGGGTTCGAACGGAACAGTTTTTATCAGCCGTGACCGTCAGGTCTTGGTGACAGACTCTCGCTATATCATTGCAGCTAAGCAAGAAGTGACAGATTTTGAAATTGTGGCTGACCGTGATGAATTGGCTGTTATTGCAGGCATTGTCAAGGATATGGGCTTGTCTCGCATCGGTTTTGAGGACGAGATTTCGGTCTCTTATTACCACCGTATGCAGGCAGCATTTGAAGGTTTGGAATTGCTTCCTCAAACGCAGTTTGTTGAAGCACTTCGTATGATTAAAGATGAGAAAGAGATTGCGACTATTCGTAAGGCATGTTCTATCTCAGACCAAGCTTTCCGTGATGCGCTTGACTTTATCAAACCAGGAAAAACTGAGATCGAAATTGCCAACTTCCTTGATTTCCGCATGCGTGAGCTAGGAGCGGCAGGCTTGTCTTTTGATACCATTTTAGCAAGTGGCATCAACTCTTCTAAGCCCCATGCTCATCCAATGCACAAACCGGTTGAAGCGGGAGAAGCCATTACCATGGACTTTGGCTGTCTTTACGACCACTATGTCAGTGATATGACACGGACCATCTACCTCGGTCATGTCAGTGACGAGCAGGCAGAAATTTACAATACGGTTCTAAAAGCCAACCAAGCCCTGATTGACCAGGCTAAGGCAGGATTAGGTTTCCGTGACTTTGACAAAATCCCTCGCGATATTATCATAGAGGCAGGCTATGGCGACTACTTTACCCACGGTATTGGTCACGGTATCGGACTGGACATCCACGAAGAACCTTACTTTAGCCAAACTTCGAAAGAAGTCATTAAATCTGGTATGGTTTTGACTGATGAACCGGGTATCTATATTGAAGGCAAATACGGGGTTCGTATCGAGGATGATATCTTAATTACAGATAACGGTTGTGAATTGTTGACTCTAGCACCGAAGGAATTAATTGTTATTTAAGAAAATTAAGATAAATCATTGACTTTTATATTTTAAAGGTTTATACTGATAGACGAAAACGGTAGGTGAGGCTACCATAGGGATACGGATGACTACCGCAAAGCAGTGGAGACACTACTCGTTGGTCAACAGTCCTGGTCGCGAAGGCCAAGACTAAGCTCATTTCATTGCCCTATGGAGTTAAAGCTTGAACGAAAAAACAGATAATTAGTTTTTTAATCCTGCCATTTTATGGCAGGATTTTCTACTGTTTTAGAACAGGGAAAGGAGACAGACGATGCAAATTGACGACCACCCAGAACCGCACATACACAGCCAATCGCTGATTTGTGTCGTTCTGCCCTTATAAAGTGATTGGTCTCTGTGTATGAAACACATCATTCATACAGATAGGAGAAACCAATGAAAACTACAAAAGAAAGATTAGCAACAGCTATTCACACACCCTTAAACGAAACTCTATCTTTTTATAAGACAAGTCTAACAGGCTTGACTGAGGAGCAGGTGGAGAAAAATCGTGACCTATATGGCGAAAACACCATCACCAAGGGTCAAGAAGACAGTATCCTCAAAAAGATTTACGAATCTATTATCAATCCATTTACAATCATCCTCCTAGTCATCGCTATGATTTCCATGGTGACCAATGTCTGGTTGGCGAAGCCTGGGCAAGAAGATCCGACGACCTCTATCATCATCGTCGTTCTAGTTCTAATCTCTGGTGGCATACGCTTTGTCCAAGAATTGCGGAGTGACAAGGCCGCGACCAATCTATCAAAAATGATTGTGAATACAGCCACAGTTATCCGCGAAGGCCAGAGTTTAGAGGTCGCAATTGAAGATTTGGTCGTTGGAGATATAGTCAAATTAAGTGCTGGGGATATGATTCCAGCAGACCTCATTTTAATTGAATCACGTGATTTCTTTGTTCAACAGTCTGGTTTGACAGGTGAAAGTGACTCGGTTGAAAAACTAGCCTTGTCAAAAATGAGTCAGTCAAATTTTGATAGTCTGCTAGAAGCAGAAGCGCTCGCTTTTATGGGAACCAATGTGATATCAGGAAGCGCCAAGGCTTTGATTCTAGCGGTCGGTGATGACACCATGATGGGAGAAATCGAGCAGACTCTCAATACCTATGACGAACCGACCTCTTTTGAACGGGAGATGAACAGCATCTCTTGGCTCTTGATCCGTTTGATGTTAGTCATGGTTCCCATCGTGTTTCTCTCCAATGGCTTGACAGATGGCGACTGGCTGGAAGCAGGTGTGTTTGCACTGAGTGTTGGTGTTGGATTGACACCTGAGATGCTTCCTATGATCATCACAGCCAGTCTAGCAAAAGGCTCCATTATCATGGCCAAGGAAAAAGTCGTCATCAAAAAACTCAATGCCATACAAGACCTAGGTGCTATTGATATCCTGTGTACGGATAAAACCGGAACCCTTACCCAAGACGAAATTGTCCTTGAATATCCTTTGGATATACATGGAGATTTGGATTTATCTGTGTTGAGACGTGCCTACCTCAATTCCTATTTTCAAACCGGTTTGAAAAACTTGATGGACCGTGCCATTATCAGTAGAACTGAAAAAGAAGCTAAAGAACACGCTATTTTACAAAATTTGGATACTAGCTTCCAAAAAATAGATGAATTACCCTTTGATTTTGAACGCAGACGGATGAGTGTCATCGTCAAGGATGAGAACGAAGTTGTTAGTTTGGTAACCAAGGGTGCCCTAGAGGAAATGCTTGCGATTTCAACCCATGTGGAATATCAAGGTCAGATTAGCCCTCTGACGGATGATATTCGAGTGGAAATCTTAAAAGAAGTAGACCAACTCAATCAACAGGGATTGCGAGTCTTGGGAGTTGCCTACAAAACAGGTCTAAAAGAAGGTTTTGCATACTCCGTTGAAGATGAAAAGGAGATGATTCTAACAGGATATCTTGCCTTTCTAGATCCACCAAAACCATCAGCAGCACCTGCTATCCAAGCTTTGTTAGAACACGGTGTTCAAACAAAGATCTTGACGGGGGACAATGAGAAGGTAACCCAAGCGGTTTGCGAAAAAGTTGGTCTAGATGTTGATCAAATCTTGTTGGGTTCTGATATTGAAGCCATGACGGACGAAGAGTTGGCCCAAGCAGTTGAGAAGGTGACGGTCTTTGCCAAACTTTCTCCGGATCAAAAAGCACGAATCATTTTACAAATCAAATCGAATGGACATTGTGTCGGCTATATGGGAGATGGGATCAATGATGCCCCTTCTATGAAAGTGGCCGATGTGGGAATTTCTGTTGATACAGCAGTAGATATTGCCAAAGAAACGGCTGATGTTATTTTACTGGATAAGGATTTGATGGTGCTTGAGAAAGGGCTGGTTGAAGGGCGCAAAGTCTATGCTAATATGACCAAATACATCAAGATGACGGTCAGCTCTAATTTTGGGAACATTTTCTCTCTGTTAGTGTCTGGTATCTTTTTACCCTTCCTTCCTATGGCTCCGATTCACTTGATTGTGTTAAACCTCGTCTACGACCTTTCTTGCATTGCCTTACCATTTGATAATGTGGATGAAGACTTTTTGAAACATCCTCATAAGTGGGAGGCTAAGTCTATTACTCGTTTTATGATTTGGATGGGTCCGATTTCTTCTGCCTTTGATATTTTGACCTTTATCTTGCTCTATTTTGTCATTGTCCCAATGGCGACAGGCCAAGCCTATGTTCACGGAGCAGAGTCTGCAACGGGCTTTATCATTCTGTTCCAGACAGGCTGGTTCATTGAATCCATGTGGTCCCAAACTATGGTCATCCATATGCTTCGTTCAGCAAAATTGCCTTTCTTGCAAAGTCGTCCATCATGGTTTGTTCTTGGAACAACCTTGTTGGCAGCTAGTTTTGTGACCTTCCTTCCCTACTCTTCAATTGCGAGCCTGCTTCATTTAACACCTTTGGAACCAATTTATTTCCTCTTTTTGCTTTTGATAATCGTTCTCTATATGATTAGTGTTACAGTTGTGAAACGAATCTATATCAAAAAATTTAAAAGTTGGCTATAAATTGATTTTGTCAAGAAAAAAGTACGAAAATAGCGAAAAAAGTCAAAAATTTTTAAAAATAGGTCGCAAGTCGGATGTTTTTTATGGTATAATAGATTAAACTGATAGTAACATGTAGCGAAAGGGGTAGGTACATGATTAAAATTTATACAGTCTCCAGTTGTACCAGCTGTAAAAAAGCAAAGACCTGGCTCAATGCCCACCAGTTAAGTTATAAAGAACAAAATCTTGGTAAAGAAGGAATTACAAGAGAAGAGTTATTAGACATTCTAATGAAAACAGAGAATGGAATTGCTAGTATTGTATCATCAAAAAACCGCTATGCGAAAGCTTTGGGAGTTGACATTGAAGATTTGAGTGTCAATGAAGTGCTCAACTTAATCATGGAAACACCGCGGATTCTAAAAAGTCCGATTCTTGTGGATGAGAAGCGTCTGCAAGTTGGCTATAAAGAGGATGATATCCGTGCTTTCTTACCACGCTCTGTCCGTAATGTAGAAAATGCAGAAGCACGTTTGCGTGCAGCTCTATAAACGTCAAGGCTGGGGGATTTCCTAGCCTTGTTCGTTTTTTAATCTAATAATCATGTGAGGAAATATGAAAAAAATAGTCATCAGCACAGCGGTTCTTCTTCTCCTGC
The DNA here is from genome assembly GCA_905221435.1 of bacterium. Classification (GTDB taxonomy): domain Bacteria; phylum Bacillota; class Bacilli; order Lactobacillales; family Streptococcaceae; genus Streptococcus. The sequence goes on along the minus strand of CAJNDD010000005.1, from coordinate 19,812 downwards.
TTGCAGGATGTGGGCAAAAGAAGGGAACAACTGCCACTTCAAAAACGTCATCAGAAGATCTCCAGTCTACTTTGCCTGTTTTAGAGAATGCCGAGAAGAATACGGTTGTGACCAAAACCTTGCTTCTCCCTGAGTCAGAAGGAGGTGTCAAACAAACTCAAACAATTACTTATAGAGGAAAGCAATTTTTAAAATTGGTTATCCGACAGACGCGACCAATAAGTGAAGAGATGAAGTCTTTTATTGCTGATCATGGTCTTGAAGCTACAAAGAAAGCCTTTGCAGAAGCGGAGGAGAAAGATGAAAGTCTCCAAGAAGCACGTAAGTTAGAAGGTTTTACGGTTGAGACTCAGTTAATCAGCGAGACAGAGATGGAAACTACGACGACTTATGATTTTCAAATTTTAGATGTCAAAAAGGCGGCGCAAGTAGAATACCTAAAAAATATTGGCTTAGAGAGTCTTTTGAAAAATGAACCAAGCCAATATATCGAAGATAGAATAGCAAATGGAGCGACAGAAGAGTAGAAAATCCAAATAAATAGACGGACTTATTTGTAGAACGTAAGGAAATATGTTATAATGGTACTATTCTAAGGAAAGAGGGTGTTGGAATGGGATTTACTGAAGAAACTGTACGGTTTAAATTGGATGATTCCAATAAAAAAGAGATTAGCGAGACGTTGACAGATGTCTATGCTTCTTTGAATGAAAAGGGTTATAATCCGATAAATCAAATCGTCGGTTATGTATTGAGTGGAGACCCTGCCTACGTTCCTCGTTACAACAATGCACGAAATCAAATCCGCAAGTATGAGCGTGATGAAATTGTTGAAGAATTGGTACGCTACTACCTTAAAGGACAAGGAGTCGATCTATAATCTATGAGAATTATGGGATTGGACGTCGGTTCAAAAACGGTGGGCGTTGCCATTAGTGACCCACTAGGTTTCACCGCTCAAGGCCTTGAAATTATCCAAATCAATGAGGAACAGGGCCAGTTTGGCTTTGAGCGTATCAAGGAATTGGTTGATAGTTATAAGGTGGAACGCTTTGTAGTAGGTTTGCCTAAAAACATGAATAATACCAGCGGTCCGCGAGTAGAAGCCAGTCAAGCATACGGAGCAAAATTAGAGGAACTTTTTGGTTTGCCAGTAGACTATCAAGATGAGCGCCTGACGACGGTTGCTGCTGAGCGTATGTTGATTGAGCAGGCAGACATCAGTCGTAACAAGCGAAAAAAAGTCATTGATAAGTTAGCTGCTCAGCTGATTTTGCAAAGTTATTTAGATAGAAAATTTTAAGACAGAGGAGAAACTATGTCACACGATCATAACCATAATCACGAAGAACGCGAATTGATTACACTAGTAGATGACCAGGGCAATGAAACCTTATTTGAAATCATTTTGACAATTGACGGTAAGGAAGAATTTGGTAAAAACTATGTTCTTCTAGTGCCAGTTAATGCGGAAGAAGACGAAAATGGCGAAGTTGAGATTCAAGCATACTCATTCAATGAAAATGAAGATGGAACGGAAGGCGAATTGCAACCAATTCCAGAAGACTCAGAAGACGAATGGAATATGATTGAAGAAGTTTTCAACACCTATATGGAGGAGTAAAAACATCCAGTGGATGTTTTTAGCCCTGCGCTAGAAATTAGAAACGCAAGTAATCTCAGAGACTGTATCAGCCCAACTCCCAGAAATTGGAGAGAGTTGGAACATCCAGTGGATGTTTTTAGCCCTGCGCCAGACATTAGAAACGCAGGAACGTCCGGGGGACGTTTTTAGCCCACGTTAAAATTCATAGTGGCTAGTGATTAGCTAACCAGGTAAGAGGTCGGGATTTTTGTCCCGACCTCACTTTTTATTTGTAATCATACTTTGATGCGGTAGTTGATTGGACTTTTGTTAAGGAGATATGTATGTTTGAAGTAGAAGAGTGGCTCCATAGTCGGATTGGTTTAAACTTTAGATCTGGTCTTGGACGAATGCAACGAGCAGTGGATTTGCTGGGGAATCCTGAGAAGACTTATCCCATTATCCACGTAACAGGGACTAACGGTAAAGGGTCAACTATTGCCTTTATGAGAGAGTTGTTTGTTGCTCATGGTAAAAAAGTTGGTACTTTTACCTCTCCTCATATCATCAGTATCCATGATCGAATCTGTATTAATGGGCAACCAATCGCTGGTGAAGACTTTGTCCGTATAGCCAACCAAGTCAAGGAGATGGAGAAAACTCTCTTAGAAACACATGATCAATTGTCTTTCTTTGAGTTGTTGACCTTGATTGCTTTGATCTATTTTAAAGAGCAAAGAGTTGACCTAGTCCTGCTAGAAGTGGGGATTGGTGGTTTGCTTGACACGACTAATGTCGTAACAGGCGAGATTGCAGTTATTACTTCGATTGGTCTAGATCATCAGGAGACCTTGGGCGATAGTCTGGAGGAAATAGCAGAGCAGAAAGCTGGTATTTTCAAGACTGGCAAGAAGGCGGTCATTGCTAAGCTTACTCCAGAAGCGGAGCTTGTCTGCCAAAGTAAAGCGAGAGAGTTAGACGTAGATCTTTATCAAGCTGGACAAGACTTCGCTTTGAAAGCTGGAAATTTCTCAAGTAAGCTAGAAAGCTTTTCACAGCTTAAAATCGGTTTGGAAGGCACCTATCAGCAAGAAAATGCCGCCTTGGCTTTACAAACTTTTCTTCTGTTTATGGCGTCAAGAGGTGAAGGTGTCGAAGAAGAACTTGTCAGACAGGCCTTCAAAGAAACTCGCTGGGAAGGTCGATTGGAACGGATTCGTCCGCATATCTACCTAGACGGGGCTCACAATCTTCCAGCCTTAATTCGTCTGGTCGAGTTTATTCAAGGGAAAATCCAGCAAGGCTATCAAGTTCGCATTCTTTTTGGTGCCCTTAAACGCAAGGATTATCAAGGAATGTTAGGCTATCTAACAGAGCAGTTACCTGAGGTGGAACTTAAGGTAACGGGCTTTGACTACCAAGGTTCTTTGGATGAGAAGGATGTGACGGGTTACGATTTGATTCCTTCCTATGGCGATTTTATCAGCGAATTTGAAGAAAGAGCCAATGACCAGGACTTGCTTTTCGTGACGGGGTCACTCTACTTTATCTCGGAAGTACGATCGAGTTTAGTAGGAAGCGATGGGATTAGTTGACCTTCTAGGTTTAAGTTGCTATACTGGAGGTAGGAGGTGTTTCTGGAAACGATTCCAGCAAAACATTGGCACAAAAGAAAGGAAATCGCTATGAAAACAAAAATATTCACACTTTCTATTGCTTCCCTAGCAATTCTTAGTCTTTTAGCAGCTTGTGGATCTAAGACACAAGCACCTACCCAGCAATCTGCTCAGCAACCATCTACTCAACAAGAATCATCTTCTAGCGTTGCGACAAGTGCTAGTCAACCACAGGCATCCTCAAGTCAGGACGCTACTGTAGCTCAACCTACGAACATCGATGGTACCTATACTGGAAAAGATGAGAATGACCAAATCACTCTTGTTGTAACAGGTAAAACTGGTACATGGACTGAAGTCGAGCCAGATGGAGATAAGGAAATCAAGCAAGTCAGCTTTGAACCAGAAAATCAACGTATCATTATTGGTGATGATGTCAAGATTTACGCAGTTAATGGTAATCAATTGATTATCGACGATATGGATCGAGAGGCATCTGACCGAGTAGTCTTAACGAAACAATAATCATTAAGTAAAAGTTCCAATGAGATGAAATCCATCTTTTTGGAACTTTTTTTCTTGAGAAAGTGGCTGGCTATTCTTTACTAACTTTTTACTTAAAGCGCTTACAAATATTTGTAAAACTTTTTATAAGGTCGTATACTTATGGTAAATAATCAAATAGCGCAAAGGCGCAGGAGGAAAAGCATATGGCTACATTTTATGTTCCATCAGTTAACCTTATTGGTAAAGGTGTTGTAAATGAAGTAGGTCCGTATATCAAGGAACTGGGGTATAAGAAAGCCCTTTTGGTGACAGACAAGTTCATCGAGGAAAGTGATATTTTACCTAAGGTCCTAAAACCACTAGATGCTGAAGGGATTGAATATGTGATCTTTAGCGATGTGGAGCCAAATCCGACTTGCAAGAACGTCACAGACGGAGTGGCTGCCCTGAAAGAGCGTGGATGCGACTTCATCATCAGTCTTGGAGGAGGATCTCCTCAGGATGCGGCTAGTTGTATCTCTATCATCGCTACAAATGGTGGAAAACCACAGGACTACGAAGGACTTCACAAGTCTGCTAAAAAAGGGTTGCCAGTGGTTGCGATCAATACAACAGCTGGAACTTCTGCAGAAATTACCATTAACTATGTCATTACTGACGAAGAACGCAAGGTCAAGATGGTAATGGTTGATAAGAACAGTCTCGCCCTTATCTCTGTCAATGATCCAGAACTCATGCTTTCAAAACCGAAAGGATTGACAGCAGCGACAGGGATGGATGCTCTTACCCACGCTGTCGAAGCCTTGGTAACACCAGGTGCTTATAATGTGACCAAGAAACTTTCTATCGGAGCGATTGAACTCATCAAGGAGTATCTTCCTCGTGCTGTGGCAAATGGCCATGATATTGAAGCGCGTGAGGCGATGGTCAATGCCATCTTCCTCGGTGGTATGAGCTTTAACAATGCTGGTTTGGGCTATGTTCATTCTATGGCTCACCAACTCGGTGCGGTATATAACTTGCCACATGGTGTCTGCTGTGCCATGCTTCTCCCAGTTGTAGAACGTGAAAATGCCAAACGTGTACCAGAAGCTTTCCGCAATGTAGCCAAGGCTTTGGGTCTCCATGTTGAAGGGAAAACAGACCAAGAATGTGCTGACTATGCTATTGCTGAAATTGAAAAACTATCTGAAACCGTTGTATTCCTAAGAAACTCACTGAACTAGGTATCCAAGAAAAAGACTTTGACTTTGACTACCTTTCTAAGAATGCCTTGATTGATGCTTGTGCACCTGGAAATCCATTTATGCCGACCTTGGAAGAAACAATTGCTCTCTACAAAGAACTCTTCTAATTCGTAAAGTGAAAAGAAGCTAAATAATGCTGGAAAGAACTATCATTTTGGTAGTTCTTTTTTTAAAAATTTGCTATCCTAGACATATGAGAAAAATCAAAATTGATGTGGTTGTAGTTCCCTTGAGTGGGCATCTCTTCCCAACACTGAATTTACTTGCACCCTTGTTGAAGGATCCCTTGTATGAGATTCGATTATTTACAGGACCACAACGAAAAACTGTAGCAGAGGAGATGGGATTTCGGGTGATTCCCATTTTAGAAAATTGTGTAGATGAGTTTGAGCGTGTAGCCAATAATGAAGGGCAATTAAACCTTTTTTCTGCTTATCGACAGTTGTCAGCTAGTCTTGATTTGATCAATGTGGTTTCAGATCAATTAGTGCAAGAGTGGCAGGAAAATAGACCGGATATTGTGATTGCGGACTTTATAACCCTCTCTGGAGGACTTGTTGCGGAACAGTTGAATATTCCCTGGATTACCACGATGGCGACACAGTTTGCCATTGAAACGACAGATGGACCGCCTTGTTTCTTTGGAGGAATGGGCAGTCCAAAAACATCTTTCCAATCTGGTCTGCAATGGCTAGGAAGAAAAGGGACTCGTTTAGGGAAACGAATCGTAACCTTTTTATTGAGAGAACGCTTAAAACGTTACGATTTTAAGCTTTACAATCAGAAAGGTCAGGAAACCATCTATTCACCCTATTCCATCTTGGGAATTGGGATGAAAGAGTTGGAGCTGAAAAGTGGTTTTCCAGAGCACTACCTTTGGGTGGGACCTTTTGGCTCTTCGATTGAGAGGGCAGAAAATTATCCTTTCGATTTGTCTCCTTATGCAGGTTATAAGAAGGTCCTTGTATCCTGCGGCACTCAGCTAGCATGGGCCAAAGACAATCTCCTCTACCAGACCCAACAATTGGCAAAAGCCCATCCGGACTGTCACTTCTTTGTGACTCTGGGGTTTGGCGGACAAGACTTCCAATGTGAAGAGCTCATGGACAATGTTTCTGTGGTATCCTATCTTCCCTATAAGGAATACATTCCTCAGATGGACTATGTGATTCATCATGGCGGTGCGGGCATTTTTTACCAATGTATTATCTATGACAAGCCTGCCTTGATTCTCCCCCATGACTATGATCAGTATGACTATGCGGTTCGTGGCTTAGAGGCAGGGATTGCCTTGACTGCTAAACGAGAGGATACGGAAGCGATTGGACGTGCCTTTGATGAGTTGTTGGCTAGAGATGACTGGCCAGACTTGAACAGACTTAGTCGTGCAGCTCAAATCTATCAGCCAACAGAGATTCTGAAGAGCGAAATACATCGGCTCTTAGGGGACAAGGAGAAGTAAAAAATGAAGAAAGTATTGGTGACAGGTGCTACGGGCTTTCTAGGCAAGTATGTTGTTGAAGAGCTCAGTCAGCAGGGCTATCAGGTACGTGCTTTTGGACGCAATCGCAAGGTGGGTCAGTCTTTAGAGAACTCCTCTGTGGCATTTTTTCAGGGAGATTTGACCAAGCAAGAGGACTTGGCTCGGGCTTGTCAGGGGATGGACATGGTTGTGCATGCGGGTGCTCTTTCTACCGTTTGGGGACCTTGGGAGGATTTCTACCAGACAAATGTCTTAGGGACCAAGTATGTTCTGGATGCTTGCCGAGAGGCTGGTATTCAGCGTTTGGTTTATGTGTCCTCGCCTAGCATCTATGCTGCGCCTCGAGATCAGCTAGCTATCAAAGAAAGTGCTGCGCCTCAGGAAAATAATCTGAACAACTACATTCGTAGTAAGCTGGCTTCGGAGAAGCTGTTTAAGGATTATCCCGATGTTCCGAGTATTATTTTACGACCTCGTGGGCTTTTTGGGATTGGGGATACCAGTATTTTGCCCCGAGTTCTCAAACTCAGTCAGAAGATTGGCATTCCCTTAATAGGGGACGGTCGTCAGCTCATGGATATGACCTGTGTGGAAAATGTCGCTCTGGCAATCCGCTTGGCACTAGAGGCCCCTCAAGCTAGTGGCGAGGTTTATAATATTACCAATGGGGAACCAAGAGCCTTTAAGGATTTGATAGAAGAAACCTTGAGAGGATTGGGTTATCCAATAACGTACAGAAAAGTTCCAGCTCCTCTTCTTTCAGTTATTGCCAGTAGTTTAGAGTTTCTGTATAAGGTCTTGAAACTCAAAGGTGAACCGCCTCTGACATGCTATACCTATTATCTGCTCCGTTATAGTCAGACGCTGGACATCAGCAAGGCGGAGCGAGACTTGGGGTATCACCCTCAAATCAGTATTTCGGAAGGGATTGAACAATATGTCCAAGATTATCGAAAGCATTGATTATTTCCCAGCAGGCTATTGTACCAGCTACACAGGTTTGCTATTTAAGGGAGTCAAGAATCAAAAGATAACCTTTCCAGCAGGTGTTTTTCTTATCAAACACAGGGACAAGGGCTATCTCCTCTATGACACAGGCTATCATTACGATATTAAGACCCAGCTTCGCTATGGTTTCTATCGGCTAGGAACGCCCGTTCAAATGATGGAGAAGGACCAGATTTCACGTTTGCTGGAAGCCAAGGGAATCAAACCAGAAGAAATTAACTATGTTCTTCTGTCGCACCTACATCCAGATCATCTGGGAGGAGCTAGTTTCTTTCCTCGTGCAACCTTTATCTTGACAAAAGAAGTATATGAAGTCTACCAAAAACCCAAGTTGAAAGACTTGATTTTCAAGGAGTTTTTACCAGCTTCTTTTGAGAAAAATCTAACCATTATCAGAGCTGATCGGCAAGATTCAACTTTTCCCTATCGTCCGATTTGTGATCTTTTTGGAGATGGCAGTATCCTAGTAGCCTCTGTTGACGGGCATGCTAGGGGGCAAGCCTGTCTATATTTTCCAGACCTTAATCTCCTCATTGCAGCGGACCTCTGTTGGGGAATTGACCTCTTACCTTACACCAAGCAGATGCACCTGATTCCTTCCTTGGTCCAGGATAATAGGGCCGACTATATCAGGGGGACAGAGTTTCTGGAGAAAGTTTTAAAGGCCGGTATCGAGGTAGTTGTTAGCCATGATCCTGTAGAAAGGATAGAGTCAATCTTACATGAAAAAAATAACCTTTCTTAAAACCTTTATCCAAACTCGATGGCTTCATCATTTCAAATCTCGAGAAGCTTTAGAAAACTATCAGAAAAAGCGATTAACCAACTATATGGACTTTTTAAAGCGAGAGTCGCCCTACTTTAAAAATGGAGTTCCTAGCAACTTTGACCATATGGACAAGGCTTTTATGATGGAACATTTCAATGAGCTCAACACCCAAGGAGTGGATCGAGATGAAGCCTTGAGCTTGGCTATTGAAAGTGAGAAGACCCGTGATTTCACTGAACTTAAAGGGGAAGTGGCCGTCGGTCTGTCTTCAGGGACGTCTGGACATCGAGGGCTCTTTATCACAACAGAGAAAGAGCGAAGTATGTGGGCTGCAGCTATCTTGGCAAAGATGTTGCCCAAAGGTCAACTTTTTGGACACCGCATCGCCTTTTTCCTGAGAGCTGATAATGAACTTTATCAGACCATCAATACGGCGCTCATTCGTCTAGAGTATTTTGATATTTTCAAACATACAGATGAGCATATCGAGCGACTCAACAACTATCAACCAACGATTATTGTGGCACCAGCTTCGATGTTGATTGAATTGAGCAAGCGTCTCACGGCTGGAGAGTTAGCTATTCACCCCAAAAAAATCGTTTCGGTGGCAGAAATCTTGGAAGATAGTGATAGGGAACGGATTGCAGAAGCCTTTTCTCTATCCATTATTGACCAAGTTTATCAGGCGACAGAAGGTTTCCTAGCCTGCACTTGCTCAGCTGGTAATCTACATCTCAATGAAGACATTATCTTTGTGGAAAAGCAGTATCTAGACGACCGCCGTTTTTATCCAGTGATTACGGACTTTAAACGAAGCAGTCAGCCTGTTTATCGCTACCAGCTCAATGACATTTTGGTTGAAAATCCGGAGCCTTGTCCCTGTGGCTCCTACTATACACGGATTGACAAGGTCGAAGGACGTTCTGATGATATCTTCTACTTTGAAGGGCAGAATGGGGGGCAGGTAACGATTTATCCAGACTTTATCAGACGTTGCATCCTCTTTGTGGAGAATGTAGGAGATTACCAAGTTAAGCAACATTCCGAGAAATTAGTGGAAGTTTGTCTAAGCCAACGAGATGAGGACGTAGAGACAGCAATTTTAGCACAGTTCCAACTCTTGGCCCAGCAAAAAGAGTTCATAGTTCCTCAAATCCAATTTTCAGATTATCACTGGGATACTAGCCGTAAACTCAAACGTATCCAACGTTTATGAAAGGAAAAAAGACAATGACAGAAGTAAAAAGACATGTAGAAATAGCAGGTTATGGCATTTGCCTTCCAAAGCATACAGTGCAATTTAAAGACCAGACCCGTTATCGTGTAGTTGAAAATGAAGAAACGCAACTTGACTTGGCAGAAGGAGCTATCCAGCGTGCACTTGAACATGCAAATCTGGATATTAAAGATATCGATTGTCTTGTATCAGCTAGTGCAGTTGGTGTTCAGCCTATTCCTTGTACGGCTGCCTTGATTCATGAGCGCGTGGCAAAAGGACTCTCAATCCCGGCTATGGATATCAATACGACCTGTACCAGCTTTATTTCTGCTCTATCGACCATGTCCCACTTGATTGAGGCGGGCGAATACAATCGTGTCTTGATTGTGTCTAGTGAGGTTGGAAGTTTAGGGCTAAATCCCAAGCAAAAAGAAAGTTTTGAACTCTTTAGTGATGGGGCAGCAGCCTTTATTTTCCAAAAAAGTCATCAGGAAAAAGGGGTCATTGCAAGTCTCCAACGTACTTGGTCAGAAGGGGCTCACGATACGGAGATTCGTGGAGGTCTGACTTCTTTTCAACCAAAAGAGTACTCTGAAGCGACTAAGACCAACTATATGTTTGACATGAAGGGGAAGAAAATCCTCCTCTTGTCTGCTCGTAAAATCCCAGTCATGTTTGAAGAGTTTCAAGAAAAAACACAGCTAGCCTTGGCAGACGTGGACTATATCATTCCTCACCAAGCAAGTCGTGCTCTTCCTTTGGTCATGGAAAAACTAGGTGTGGCTGAGGATCAGTACCTCAATCTCGTCACTGACTATGGAAATATGGTGTCAGTCTCTGTACCGTTTGGCTTGGCTTATTCTTTGGAGCATGGACTTATCAAGGAGGGAGATGTCGTCTACCTTATGGGGACTGCAGCTGGTATGACGGTCAATATGTTGGCTCTGAAATTGTAATAATCATCTAAACACGGAACGACTGGAGCATGAGCAAAGGTAAAAGGTTGCTATCTACCCCTGAACTGAGGTATACTAGTAGAAACATTAGTTTATCAATCGGTGAGGGAGAATGATAGAAAAGGAAGGGGATGTATGACAGCTAGAAAAATGCAGCTACTCATGTCCAAATATGGTTTTAGTATTACCATCATGTTGGCAGAGTTGTTTATCGTCTTTGGTTTATTTCTCTATCTAGGGCAGATGGCACCGATTATCTGGATTATCCTAGTCATTTTAGTGAGCTTAGCGACCATTGTATCGATTGTCAATCGGTCAATGAATCCGGAAAGCAAGGTGACATGGCTGTTAGTAGCCTTTGTGCCAGTGTTTGGTCCCTTACTCTATATCATGTTTGGAGAGCGTCGTTTATCTAAAAAAGAAATGAAGCAGCTAAAGCAGCTCCAATCAATGGTTGATCGAGAGGACAATAGCAGAGCTCTCCGTTTGGAGTTAAAAGAGCAGGACAAGTCGGCTTACGGAGTTATCAAATCTCTCCTCAGCATGGACACGAATGCCGATGTCTATGATCGAACGGATACACAATTTTTTGCATCTGGTGAAAGCATGTGGCGTCAGATGTTGGAGGATCTCAAAAAAGCCGAGAAATTTATCTTTCTCGAATACTATATCATAGAAGAAGGTTTGATGTGGAATAGTATTTTGGAGATTTTGGAAGAAAAGGCAGCCCAAGGAGTAGAAGTGAAGCTTCTCTATGATGATATTGGTTGTATGGCAACCTTGCCTGGAGATTATACCATCCAGCTTCGTGGTCGAGGGATTGAAGCCCACAAATTTAACAAGGTGATTCCACGTTTGACTGTTGCTTATAACAACCGTGATCACCGTAAAATCATGATTATCGATGGTCAAATTGCCTATACAGGTGGTGTCAATCTGGCCGATGAGTATATCAACCATATCGAGCGCTTTGGTTATTGGAAGGATAGTGGTATTCGCCTAGATGGATCGGCAGTTAAGGCTTTTACTAGGCTCTTTTTATCAACTTGGTATATCAACCGTGGGGAAATTAGTGACTTTGACCAATACCATCTTGAAAATCAACCTAGAGACGGGATGGGGCTCTGTATTCCCTATAGTAGTGGACCAAAGCCCATCTACCGATCCCAGGTTGGGAAAACGGTCTACCAAAATCTTATCAATCAAGCTACAGATTACGTCTACATCACGACTCCCTATCTGATCGCTGACTATGATCTAACCGAGAGTATCAAAAATGCAGCATTGAGAGGGGTAGATGTGCGAATTGTTACGCCGTGTATCCCAGATAAGAAGGTTATTCAGTTAGTTACTCGAGGAGCCTATCCAGACTTGCTATCTGCGGGAGTTCGCATTTACGAGTACAGTCCCGGATTTCTTCATAGCAAGCAAATGCTTGTCGATGGAGAGGCAGCTACTGTAGGGACCATCAATTTTGACTATCGAAGCTTGCTTCATCACTATGAAAATGCCGTCGTGCTTTATAGAACACAATCTATTTTAGATATTGAAAGGGACTTCGAAGAAATTTTTAAAGTTTCTCAAGAAATTTATCCCCACACCATCAAAACCAGCTGGTATCAAAGCCTCATCAAGGAAATTGTCCAGTTGTTTGCACCCATGTTATAAGAAACAAAATTAAAGGTGTTTGATGTGACCGATGATAGGTCCTAAACTGCTAACGAAGATGCCATCTCAGTTTTCTACGAAACGTTTGGGAATGATTTTGACTGGCCATTCTATAGGTCGTGATGATTCAAACATTCTATTTGACAAAATGCTCTTAAATTGCTATCATATTTCTAATAAATATTGGTTAAAAAAGGGGAAGGCTTTTATGAAAAGTTATAAACGTTCTTTATTTTGGAAATGCAAGTCGGCTTTACTTACAGCAGCATTAGCATCTGTAGTTGTAGCAGTGGGACAAGTCGGCGCTGATGAAGTAAAAAACCCTAGTCAGACAGCTAACGATTTGGCTCAAACAAGTTCAGATACGGCCAAGCAAACTCCGTCTAGCAAATTAGCTGATGAAACTGTAAAGGAAATCCAAGCTAAGGCAACTACTCCGGTGGTACCAGCTGATAAAGCTCAACCTGGTGATGTTGTTAAGGTGGCTACAACCTCTACAGAACTTAAAGTTGATACTAAAGAAAATGAAACTGGCACAGAAGCTGTAGCTAAAGCAGAAGCTTCTGTAAATGTTGAGACAACTATCTTAGCTGCCAAAGGAACTCCTGTCGGAGAAAAAGCGCCAGTTGTCACTACAAAGACTGCATCTGATCATATCGAGACTGATGATTATGTAGCGGATGTAACTCAGACTGTCAAGAAAACTCGAATCGAAAAAGTTTTGAAAGAAGCAGATGTGACAATCACGAAACAACAATCTGGTACTGCGGATATCGTTTTTGCTATTGATAAATCAATTTCGATGGATACATCTATTCGAAATGTTATGCAAAATATCGAAACTTTTGTTCGTGATTTGGCTAATAAAAAGGTTGATGCTCGTCTTGGTTTAATAGCGTATGAGTCTGCTAAGGATGTTCAATATTTCGATTTTAATGGTTCTAAATTCACTAAGAATGTGGAGGAATACATTAAGGCTCTTAAGTCTATTCGAACAGGCGGTGGAACAGAAGAACCTACAGCTCCTCTTCATCATATTGCAACTTCAAAAGATTACGATTGGTCTACAGCTTCTAATAATCGTCGTTTTGCTTTCTTGATTACTGATGAAGGTATTGATTTCAGTACTCCAGGCATTCCAACAGTAGACGAAACAATCAAGGCACTTAAGGCGGCAAATATTTCCCTATCAGTTGTAGGAATGAAATACAAAGAAGCGACTTTTAAACCTTTAGTTGAAGGCACAAAAGGCCTTTACCTTGATATGAGTCAAGAATTTTCTAGTCTTTTAAATCGTGATTTTACAAATCATGTTGTTAAGACTGTCCAAGAAGGGCGTGTTTACCGTGTCGTAAATGAAAAATACGATTTCTTGGCAGAGGCGCATGTGGTACTTAAACCAAAAGCACCAGTTCAAGATCCGGTAGAAGTGAAACCTGTAGGAAATACTACACCGGTTTATCATACTGAGACTAAAAAGGCTGAATTACCAAAAACAGGTGCTCAAGCTTCTTCAGGATTGGCTGCAGTTGGCTTAGTTTTGCTAGCAGCAGTCTCAGGATTGACTGTAGTGACCAAGAAAGAAGAGAAATAAAATATTATCTTTTTATCAATCTTAGTCATGTTGATGAAGGATTAAAAACAGGGGAGAACGAGTTTGTTCTCTCTCTTTTTTTAGATTGACAAAGGTAGATTTATACTTCCTAGTGCTTTCTTGTGATTTGGGTATTTATAAGGGTAGTATTTGATGGAGCAAGAGCGTTGAAATCTCTTAGAGGATAGAGCGCGTGAAAGATAGGAGATGATAAATCTCCCTGTTTTAGAGTGAAATTATGGTATTTTTGTGTTATGATATGGTCAATATATAATTAAAAAGGGGAATTTGAAGATGCATTCGCTACAGCTTACAATGAAAAAGGGGCTATCTCCGTATTTTAACAAAACATCTGTAGATTTTGACTGTTAATAAGCAAGTTTTCTATATTATGACCATTGAAATTGTCGACTACCATTGATGGTCAGATTAGCGAAGGTGATAAAGAGAGCAGGTTAAGTGTGGAGAAATTTAAAAATCAGCATGAGGATGTTCTTTTGATGAGTTATGAATAGGCTAATGAGATGAGTCTTGAAGAAATTTCGCTTGCGGACGATGTGAGAGACCAAATCTGGACAGAAGACAATCGCAGATTAGATGTTTATAAGGGTAAGTGCTATCATGCTATTAGTCTAATGGATTATAAAATGATCAATCAAAGTTAGAACTTCAAAAGACAGTCTTGATAAAGAGTTATTGATTCATTTAGTAAAAAGTCTCAGAAAAAGACGTATATTTTTTCTTATACTAGAATCAATGGTATATTGAGCAATTTTGATATGTGTTTGCCTATTTCTATCGAGTATGTTTAAAGATGTCTTTTTTATATTTCTGGTTATTTGGATAAAAAGAGTGATTGTGGAGAAGATCGTTTCGGTTTTCTCCTCTTTTGTATACAAAGATGTCAAACCTCTAGAGTTGAGAGGTTTGACTAGTAGTTGAGTTAGATTTCATTTTGCTTCAGCTAAATGAATCTTTTCAGTTTTTGAGCCAAGGAATAGGCCGATTGTTTTTTGGCGAATGAATAATATGCATTTTTTGCATAAAGTCTGTATTTAATTATTTGCAATAGGATGTTACACTTTTGTTACAAAGAGAAATTTGATGGTAAAACTCTTGATATAATAGGGAAAAACAGGTATAATGATAAGTATGGTTTAGTGTCGAAAGTTTGGCATTATAATCAGCAACCACATATTATTATATGTTTTAAATATCGAACGTTTAAAATATTGCGTAGTAGGTGGTTGGACTATATTTAAAACAAGGAGAAACGTTCATGGATAAAAATGCGCGACGCAGATTACACAGAGCGAGTGCTGAGAAACGACTTCGATACTCAGTGCGTAAGTTTAATGTAGGTGTGGCTTCCGTAGCCGTCGCAGCTTTCATGTTCTTGGGTGGGAATGCTGTTGCAGCAAACACATTAGCTAAAACGGATTCCCCGAGCACTTCTACAGAGAAGACGGGAACTGTACCAGATTCGGAAGGGAAATCGGGTCCAGATACTTCTAAGTCTACCGCAGAGTCTGCAGTAAGCTCTGAAGCCCCATCTAGCCAAGTGGCAGATAAAGCTGTGAAGTCAGAGGCGACTTCAAAGAGTGAGGCTGCTTTAAAAGAAGCAACTTCTCAAGTGTCAGAGGCTTCAGTTGCAAATAGCCAATCAGCAACTTCAGCAGCTAAATCTGAAGCTACATCAGAAGCGACGTCAACTGCTTCTTCGTCTGAGGCTGTTGCACAATCTACTGCTGTAGAATCTGGCAAGTCTTCAATTGAGAACGTGACGAGCAAAGCGGCTAGTCTTGCGACTACTAGCCAAACTTCGACTGCAATAGCACGAAGCGAAGCAAATTCTACATTGGCTGCTGCCCAACGCGAAGTAGATAAAGGTTATGCTGATTTCCGTAAATCAGGAGAAAGTGGTTTCCGTTCGTTTGACCCACAAACAGGGAAGACTACTGTAACAAAGGAAAACTTCCTTGATTACTTTAGATTGAATGGTTCAGCTACCTACAACCAATATGATGGTATCGTAACCCTTACTCCAGATGAAACCTCTAAGACAGGTAACTTCAGTCTGAAGAGTAAGATCAATATGAACCAAAGCTTTAAGCTGACTGGTTGGGTGAACCTTGGTGATAAGACGCAAGAACGCTATGGTGCCGATGGTATCGGTTTTGCCTTCCACACAGGGAATACAACAGACCTAGGTGCCGATGGTGGTAACCTTGGTATTGGTGGTTTGCGTAACGCGAATGGTTTCAAGCTGGATACTTTCTGGAACGTCCACACCCCGCCAAAAGGGAACCGTTTTGATACTAGCAACACGGACTCATTCCAATATGGTTGGGCTGAAGACCCTCGTTTGGGACAATTTGGTGCTTGGGTAAATACCACTCATAAACAAGTTCCTGGTGCTCGTGGTTTCTTCGGACCTAGTGGCACATATGAGCGCTGGTGGGCTGAGACAGACGCTGGTAGTGCACAGCGTTTGGACTCAAGTGACCTAGACGGTCGATTCCATGACTTTGCTATTCAGTATGATGGTGTAACTAAGGAATTGACAGTTGCTTACAGAAGTAACCTTGGTGTCAAGCAATGGAAGAAGAAAGTTTCTACTCCAGAACAACTGATGTCTATGGTGGTTACAGCGACGACTGGTAACTACAAGAACTTGCAACAGTTCAAGATTAAACGTTTTGATTTCTACCAAAGTGCCTCTGTCGATGTACGTTATGAAGATGAGCAAGGCCGAGAACTTGCAGAAGGTTCAGTAACTTATCCACAAGGTGCCTTTAAAGGTAAGGCTTATACTACCGAACAGAAGAGAATTTCTGGCTATGGTTTCATTGGAATGAAGAGAGGTAGCTTGCCGCCTTCAGGAACTCTGGCTGACTGGGGAACAAACGGTACAGTAACCTACGTTTATCGTAGAGGTGCTTCCGATGTTAAGACAGAAAGACAAACTGTTACCCGTAAAATCGAATACCGCTATAGAGATGGTCAAACAGCGGGACGTCCAGCACTTCCACAAACAGTTACTCAAACAGCTGAGTTTACTCGAACAGTTACAGGTGGTAGACCTGGACCATGGAGCCCATCTAGCCAAAATCTAGCTGCAGTAAACACACCAAGCATTACTGGTTTCACACCAGATAAAACTCGTGTAGATGCTACGACTGTCAATGCAACATCTAATCCAGGAACTGAAATCGTTTACTATGACAAGATTGCTCCTAGAGTAACGACTGAAACAAAAGACGTTACTCGTACAATCGCTTACGAATATGAAGATGGTGTGACTTCAGGTCGTCCAGCCCTTCCACGTGAAGTGCAACAAAATGTTCAATTCACTCGTCAAGTGTCAGAAGATCCAGTAACTGGTCAGAAGACATACGGCAATTGGACACCAAGTCGTCAAACTGTAGATGCGGTTGATACACCAGCGATTAAAGGCTTTACACCAAATAAAACTCGTGTAAATTCAGCCTCTGTTTCGCCAACAGACCCAAGCTGGCGTGAAATCGTTTCATACCGTAAGAATGATCCGAAAGTAACAACTGAAACTAAGGATGTTACTCGTACAGTCGCTTACGAATATGCAGACGGTGTGACTAGAAATCGTCCAGCTCTTCCACAACCTGTTGAGCAAACAGTTCAATTTACTCGTCAAGTGTCAGAAGACCCAGTGACTGGTCAAAAGACATACGGCAATTGGACACCAAGTCGTCAAACTGTGGGTGCAGTTGACAGCCCAGAAGTAGCAGGCTTTACACCAAGTAAACCACGTGTAAATTCAGCCTCTGTTTCACCAACAGATCCAAGCTGGCGTGAAATTGTAAGCTATGCACCGGCTACTCAACGAGGAACTATTGTTTACCGTACAGATGGTAGAAACGGTGTTCCAGCTAAGACTCTCCACACAGATAACGTATCAGGCCAATCAGATACACCTGTAAACTACACTACAACTGCTAAAATCAATGAATTCAAACAACAAGGTTATGATCTTGTTAGCGATGGCTTTACTAAAGCTGGTGGTCAAAGATTTGACAGCAATAATAATGTAGACCAAACATGGGAAGTTGTTTTAACTCCACGTATTGAGACAAAACAAGAAACGAAAACTGTTACTCGTAACGTTCGTTACCAATACAAGGATGGTGTGACAGCAGGTCGTCCAACACTTCCTCAAAATGTTACTCAAACAACAACATTTACTCGCCCAATTTCTGTCAACAAGGTGACAGGTGTTGAAACTCCAGGTGCTTGGAATAAGAACACTGAGAACCTTCCAAAAGTTGACTCTCCAGCTGTTACTGGTTTCACACCAGATAAACCAAACGTTCCGGCTACAAGCGTTACTCCAACATCTCCAAACGTAGATGAAGTGGTAAACTATAGCCAAGATGAGCAACGTGGTCGAATCGAGTACGTGACAGATGGTCAAAACGGTGTTCCGGTTAAGACTCTTTACACAGACTCTGTAACTGGTAAGTCAGGTGAGAATGTTGACTATACAACTACTGCTCGTATTGAGCAATTGAAACAAGCTGGCTACAAACTTGTAAGTGATGGCTTCACTCAACCAAATGGTCAAAAATTCGATACTGACAAGACACAAGATCAAGTCTGGAAAGTTGTCGTTACTCCAATTATTGAGACAAGAAGTGAGACAAAACGAGTTCTTCGTACTATTGAATACCAATATGGCGATGGTGTAACAGCAGGACGTCCAGCACTTCCTCCTACTGTCACTCAACCAGCAACATTTAACAGACAAGTCTCTGTAAACAAAGCGACAGGTGTTGAAACTCCGGGTGCTTGGAGCAGACGAAGTGGAACTCTACCAGAAGTAACTTCTCCTGCTATTACAGGATTTACTCCAGACAGAGCGAGCGTTCCAACTATCACTGTAACTCCTGCTTCCCCTGATTCAACAGAAGTTGTTAAATACAATTTGGATGAGCAACGTGGTTCTATCAAGTATGTAACAGATGGCAAAAACGGTGTCCCTGTTAAAACTCTTTACACAGACTCTGTAACTGGTAAGTCAGGTGAACCAGTAGCCTACTCAACAGTAGCTCGTATTGAACAATTGAAACAAGCTGGTTACACGCTTGTAAGCGATGGCTTCACTCAACCAAATGGTCAAACGTTTGACAAAGATAAAACACAAGATCAAACTTGGACAGTTGTTGTAACACCACGCTTGGATGACAATACGAATCCAGCTGAGTTGAATAGCAAGGTTACTCGTACGATCAAGTACCAATACGCAGATGGTAAACCAGAAGGTCGACCAGCTCTGAAAGCTCCAGTAACTCAAGAAGCAGCCTTCACACGTACAGGTAAGGTGAATGCTGTTACTGGAGAAAAGACTTTCACTCCATGGACACCAGCTACGAAAGAATTGGCACAAGAAGGCACACCAGTCGTAACTGGATTCGTGGCAGATAAGGCCAATGTAGCAGCGAAGACAGTGAAAGCTGGCGACGCTAACAGCGAAGAAGTTGTTCAGTACAAGAAACTTGGTTCATACGTACCAAATGTACCAGAAGGACTTCCAAAAGTACCAAATCTTCCATATCCAAACGATCCAAACAACCCAACTAAACCGGGAACAGATCTTCCAGTGGTACCACATGTACCAGGTACTACACCAGTAGGTCCAGATGGTACAACACCATTGACACCGAAAGATCCGAGCGATCCAAGCAAGGGTTACAACCCACCACCAATTCCAAGCGATCCAACTCAAGATACGCCAATTAGTTATGTGAAAGATGGTCAAAAAGCGATTATTACCTTCGTAGACCAAGATGATAACAACAAGGAAGTTGGTAAGGTTGTTGAAAGCGGTAAGTCAGGTGAGCCAATCGGAACGACTAACTACGCAGCACGTCTGAAAGAATTGACAGACAAGGGCTACGAAGTTGTGAACGATGAGTTCAAGGGACCTAAGAACTTTGACAATGATGATAAGAAAGACCAACAATTCGTGGTTACTCTTCGTCAAGGTAAAGAGCCAGTAACAGACCCAGCTAAATTGAATAGCAAGGTTACTCGTACGATCAAGTACCAATACGCAGATGGTAAACCAGAAGGTCGACCAGCTCTGAAAGCTCCAGTAACTCAAGAAGCAGCCTTCACACGTACA
>CAJNDD010000004.1 GCA_905221435.1 bacterium | reverse complement strand
TCAAGGTAAGGAATCTTAGACGGTTTCTGGAAGTCATATTTCCTCATTTGACTTCCGCAATCAGGGTAAGATGGGGCGTCGTAGTCCAGTTTAGCGATGATTTCCTTTTCTACAACAAAATAGGCTCCATAAGATCCATAGGAGATTTACCCACTACAAATATTATAGAGCCTTTTATATTTTTATGAATTATTGTCCAGAGATGATGATTTATAAGTATGAGTTGCCTTTTTAATAAAGGGGTTATATAATAGTAGTATAGTTAGGGAAGAGTGGTCTTAACATTTTTATAAAGAAAAGGAGAAAAAATGGCATTAAATTTGTTTGATGTTATTCATTATGAAGGTGAGGAAACAAGGAATATACTTGCTTGGAGACATCCTAAAACGAATATTAAGATAGGAGCAACTGTAATTGTAAATTCTGGTCAGAGTGCTGTGTTCTTTTCAAATGGAAGAGCAGTAGCTACTTATGATGCTGGAAAACATAAGATTGAAGGAAATGATATTCAGACAGCTTCAGGAATAAAAAACTTTCTAAGTGGAAGTCTTTCATCTGACTCATCATTTTTGTGGTTTGTAAACACGTATGATTTACAACCGATTGGGTGGGGAACTTCTTCACCTATAATGGTTCGAGATCCAGAAAGTGATATTCCTGTTGAGTTGAAAATACATGGAAATTTTATTCCTCGAATTGTAGATTTGGAAGCTTTTATACTA
This sequence comes from bacterium, assembly GCA_905221435.1. Lineage (GTDB taxonomy): Bacteria > Bacillota > Bacilli > Lactobacillales > Streptococcaceae > Streptococcus. Next base: position 109,625 of record CAJNDD010000004.1, on the reverse strand, counting down.
GAATTTATGCCAAGTCACCCTGATCTTATAACAGCTACTATTTTACAAAATCGATTTAGACAAACTGCCAGTGGACTGATTAGTTCAGCTATTTCACAAGTAATATATAACTATAAGATTCCAATTATTGACATTGAGATGCACAGTTTTGATATAGCTGTTGGTTTGTCAGAAATTTTATCTAGCCATTTTGCTAAATATGGAATTAGTATTGAAGAATTTAACATTGAGGCCTTAAAGGTAAATCAGAATAGCAATGGATATAGAGAAATCTTTAAATTCCACAAGCAAATTTTGGAAGCAAAAAGCAAGCAGGAGAGTAGAGCTATTGAAGAATACACTTATCAAGAAGAGAGACAATTTGATATTTTAGAAGAGGCAGCTAAAAATAATGATTCTACAGGAAAGCTAATGGGAGCAGGTGTGGAAATCGCAATGGGGCTTGGCTTGGGTGCTAAATTTAGCAACTTGGTGAATCATATTGAAGATAGGAATTCATTGGACAAAGATGTTAATCAACATAAATCTGACCTCAAAGGAGAAATAGGCTTCGCTAAGTTTTGTAGCCAATGCGGGACTTCTTTTTTGGAAGGAGCAAACTTCTGTTCTAATTGTGGTCATGAAAGATAGTTCGAATCTTAGGAGAAAATAATTTTTTATACCATTCTAGTTTGGATATTATCTTTAACTTTTGGTTTTTTGTATTTTCACATTTATTTTTGAATTTATTTGGGAAGTCTGGGGGTGCCAGAATTTCCCTTTTTCTTAGAAATCTGAAAACTAAGATTTTTTGTTTTCGTTTTTAGATCATTGAAATTATGTAATTCTAAGTATGGAAATGTATAGATAAATACACCAATTCCCTGAAAGATATTAGGAAATCTTTTTAAAAGAGTAAGGGATTACTTAGACAAGTTCTATGACAAGAGGATATAGTAGATGTACCAAGTATTTCGTTTATTAAGTATACTTTTTATGGGATTGACAAGTGCAACATTTTTTCTTTCACTATGGGCCGTAACTCTATTTCTTGAACATGGTAAGCCGATTTTCTCAATAGTGACACCTATTATTTTTTCTTTATCAGGTTTCTTTTTGTCTTCCTTTGCATTTTATAGCTTTGGTGTTTTAGAAAATATAAAAATTAAAGTCAAAGCTTTGGATGAGATATATAATGGAAAGGCTCTTTATAGAGAATATATAGCAACTAGAGGAGAAGAAAGGTGAAGCAGTATATTAAGAATAATTGGAAAACAGGCTTTCATTGGTTAATTTCAAATATAGTAATACTCTGTTTTGTAGTTTTATCACTTGCTATCTTTTCTCTAGAAGATGGACCAACTATCTTTATATTGAAAAATCTTGATTTTATAATTTTAGCAAAGTTTGTTGGGATTCCTATTGTGATCAGTTTTTTATTTTTAACATTTCAGAATGTTATCTTTTTACTAGTTGCTTTAATTATTTTATATTTATTTCGAGAAACAATTAAAGATTCCTTTTCCTTAAAGAAATTAAAACAGAAGAATTTACTTCAAATGCTTGTTTTAATCATTTTATCATCATTTCTTGAATTTGAAAAATCTAGGGAATGGTCTATTCGATTTCTATTTCTTTTAGCTCCGTGGTATTTGTTTAGTGTGATCTCAATATTGGTAATGACGTATCGTAAGTCAAAGAGAGAAGAAGAAGTCAAGAAACGAAATCAAATACAAGCTTTATTCACTTTATTTGAAAAGCACCAGATTAACAAAAATACATATCCCGTTATTTGTCCATCATGTAGTGGTGAGAATCTGCTTGATCTAGGGCAAGGTAAATCATGTGATTATTGCGGTGCATGGTTATCTAGAAAGGAAATATAAATGAGACGCTATCGTTTGATCATTTCAAAATTTGTCTTTCCCGTAGTATCTTTTATATGTATTGTCTCAGGATTGAAATTTTATCAGTACATCGATAGCTACATGAGATGGATATTAGGAAAAAAAGAAGGATTACTTCACGATTTCTACTTTATGTGGCTTTTAATAGTTACAATTTTGTTTGTTTTATTTTTCCTATTTTTACTTATATCATCTTTTTTATTCTTAAAACAGCCACGGATGAAACAATATGACAAAGCTTTGATAACAGTTCTTAAGTTTGAAGAACAAGGTGATGATGTTATTGAAATTAAAGGGAAAGAATTGCGAGATGAGTTATCTTATCGACTATCAGCAAAACGTGTTTATTGTCCTACTTGTCATAAACCTACAGATGGAGTAATTGGAACTAAATTGACTTGTGGAAATTGTGGTAAAAGTTTTATAGTTTCTTGATTTGATGACATTCGTAATGAAATAATCTTATCCATTTCTTTAACAATAAATTAAGATTGATTGTAGAAACATAGTAAGTTTATTTGCTTAAATTAAATTTTACAATACGAAAAGCAACAGCTGTTTAGCTGTTGCTTTTGATAACTTTTTTAACTCTTAAACCACACCTTGTGCAATCATAGCGTTTGCTATATTTTCAAAGGCAGCAATGTTTGCTCCTGCAAGGTAGTCAGTACCAAGACCGTATGTTTCAGCAGTTGTTTTAGCTGTGTTGAAGATGTTGGTCATGATGTCTTTGAGGCGTCCATCAACTTCTTCACGGGTCCATGAAAGGCGAAGGCTGTTTTGGCTCATTTCAAGCGCTGATACAGCTACACCACCAGCGTTGGCAGCTTTGGCAGGTCCGTAAAGGATTCCGTTTTCTTTGTAGACTTTAATCGCATCAAGGTCGCTAGGCATGTTGGCACCTTCTGATACGAAATACCAAACTCAACACATTCCTTTAAAAGCGAAGTATCCTGGAGGATTTGATGCTCTTTTCCTACTTGGTTTTATGAATCAGTTACCCTCAACTCTCTCAGAAAAGGATAGACCAGCTATCGACGCTCTAAGTTCTGATCAACTCTGGCAAGACCGCCAGGATACCATCAAGAGGAGTATTGGTCTTTTTGAGCAGGCTGGCTATGACTTAGAGGTTGAGGATTACCATTTTACTATTTTATTGGGCAATCCAGAAAAACCTATGCTACAGCTTAATAAGGGATACAGCGGAGATGGAGGAATTCCAGGCTACCTCATGCTTAGTTTACTACCAAATGACTATACTTTACCCCGTGTGCAGACGGCGTTAGCCCATGAGTGCAATCACAATGTCCGCTTTCAATTTGTCAAATGGAATCAGCAGACGACACTAGCGGACTGGGTAGTCAGTGAAGGATTGGCAGAGTCTTTTGCAGCTGAGCTCTATGGTAAGGATCTCATTGGGCCTTGGGTTACTTCAACCAGTCCAGAGCAGTTAGAAGAGATTAAGCCCATCATCTCAAGTCAGCTTCAGCTAACAGGGATGGCGGAAATGGCACCATATCTCTACGGTGATGAAATAGCTAAGATACAGGGTCAGATACCAGTTGGAATGCCTTATGCTGCGGGCTATGCTTATGGTTATCATCTGATACAAGCTTATCTGAAAAAGACTGGTAAGAGCATTCTTGAGGCTACTGTGACACCAACGGAAGAGATTTTAGAGGCGACTAAAAACTTTTGGAAATGATACTTTTGCTTGAAAATCTGCCAAAACTTGATATAATGTAGGTAATTTCTGGAGGTATCAGTATGTATTATAAAAGAGTTGAACTGAAAGTCACAAATCAAGGTATTCATGAGCGCAAGATTTTTCAAGGTGTTAAGATTTTTAGTCGCAGTAAATTGTCCAAAGATCAGAAAAGCATTCTGACGCAGAAGATTTACCTGACACCGAAACAAAACATTGTTTACTATCAACGGACAGATATCAACTATGACCAGAACTGGCATCATCATAAGGACTATTATGAACTAACTTTTGGCCATATAGATAGAGAGACTGTTTTTAAGGTTTGCCAAGATTTTGACGAACTAAGTCCTTTTCTGGAAAATGAGCTGCTGGAGAAGCTAAAAGAAAAGCAGTCAACAGGCAAATTTTTTGAAAAATTAGATATATAAAAATCCGGCTGCTTTTATAGGCAGTCGGATTTCTTTGAATCATAGTTTGATAATCTTTCAAAAGGGAAAATAGATCTATTTTTATCATGAACAGCTTTTGTTAGAAGCTGTGGAAACAGTATAGTTGAAATCTATGAAGAATAAGTGTATAATCAAGGAAAAATAATTGAGTGCTCACTCAATTTTGTAGATGTGTAAAGGAGTTCATACAATGGTTGTTCAAGCAATACAATATAGTCGTTTCGGTGATGAAGAAGTGTTAGATTTAGTGAACATTAAATCTGATTCTTTGAAAGTGAATCAAGTTAGGATAGAAGTTTATGCAGTTGGTTTAAATCCCATTGATTTTAAGACTTTTGAGGGTGCAAAGCCACTTCGTTTTCTATCTTTTATGACAAAACTCAGGAAGCTAAGTAGTTGGTTTGAGTCAAAATCATCTCTTTTTCCAAGAGGTGTTGGTCGGGATTTTGCTGGAGTTATCACAGAAGTTGGTGAAGGAGTAAATCGGTTTGCAGTAGGGGATAAGGTTTTTGGAACAATGATCAGTGACCCTGGATTGGGGACCAAGAGGGGAGCTTTGGCAACAGAAGTTTGTGTCAATGAATCAGAAATTGTGTTGAAACCAGAGATGATTGATATGAACCATGCAGCTACTATGGGTGTAGCCTCTCTAACAGTGGGAGGTGCTTTTAGAAAGATTGAGCTAAACTCTAAAGATGTTGTAGTTATTTCAGCAGCAGCAGGTGGTATTGGAAGTATCGCAGTACAGTATGCAGTTGCTAAGGGTGCGACAGTTATCGGAATTGCAAGTAAGAAAAATTCAGATTATCTGAAGTCCTTAGGTGCCATACCAGTAGCTTACGAAGAGAACATCCAGAATGCTCTTCTATCAGCAAGTCCAAAGCCGATTACAAAATTCTTGGATTGCTATGGAAGTGATTATGTTAAATTGGCTTTCAGTTTGGGGTTGAAGGGCACGGCTATTGGAACGCTAGTACCTTCACCATATGTTATGATAAAAGGTGCCCATTTCACGGGTCCGAGACATTCCACATATGATGATTTTAACACTCTAGCGGAAATGGTCTCAGATGGGAAGGTTCGGCTGAATATTGATCAGGTTTATGATTTTTCTCTAAAGTCAGTTAGAGAGGCATATCGTAGTTTGAAGTTGGGGCACACTCGAGGTAAGAAAGTTGTAAAAGTAAGAGAGTAGCAGAGAGGTGCAGCAATGGAAAGTTTAGAACAAAAGTATGCTCAGACATTAGAAAATAGCAACCTGAGTTTAAAACAACGTCAAGTATTATTATCAAGTCTAAAGTTATTTTCAGAAATTGGCTTTGAAAATACAACAGCCAGTCTTATTGCTAAGGAAGCTGGAGTTTCAGAAGGGACAGTTTTTAGTTACTTTAAAACCAAGGAAGGCATCTTAGAAGCTATTCTATCAACTTTTCTCGAACAGGTTATTCCAGATGTGATTGCTGATTTTTCTGAGAAGAAATTTACAGCAAACCAAGAGTCTTTTCCGTTATTTTTGAGAAGCATTGTTCGAGATAGACTAGTTTTCATTCAGGAGAATCAAATGCAAGTTAAAATTATCTTGAGCCGTTCTTTTATTGATAAAACTATTTCTAGTCAGTTAGGGAATGTTATTGTTCACTCTATCATTAAGCCAATTAGTCCAGTTCTGAATCAGTTTAAAGAAAATGGTGTTATTCGAGATTGGTCAAATGAAAGAATCGTTCGTTATATTTTAGCCTTGAGTATTTCTTATGCTCTTCCAATGATGTTGAATGATAATGAGGTCCTAGACGTAGATGAAGCAGTAAACGAAATAGTTGAATGCCTGTCTTTTGCCTTAGTAGAAATAAAGTGAATCTTGATTTTAAGCTTACTATTTTAAATGGTGAGCTTTTTTGAAGCCAACATAAAAATCCCCAATCATAACGATTGAGGATTGAAAAATCAATTGAAACAATACCTTAACTATCATAGCCTTGGCTACATTAGTATACTGACATCTATTCATCTGATAAGAGAGATTTTATCATCCAGATATTCATAGCTGGGTGGCCGGCGGCGTTAGAAAGTGGTTCTTGCAGTGATGTGAAACCATAGTGTTGATAGATGGCCACAGCCGTAGCCAGTTCAGTAGAGGTTTCTAGATAAAGCTGTTCATAACCAGCTAGACGGGCTTCCTGGAATATCCGCTTTATCAATCTGCTGGAATAACCTTTGCCACGACAATTTTTAGTGACATACAGTTTTTGTAATTCAGCAATCTTATCAGACACAGGTGCAAAGCCACCACAGCCAACCAGCTGACCTTCATATTCCAGAATAAAGTAAGCTGCTCTCTCTTGCTGTTGATAGTAGTCGGCCAAATGATCTAGATGAGAATCAAAGTAGACAGTTCCTGGTTTGTCAAGCCCGAATTCTTCAAGACTAGCTCGAATGAGCTGCGCTACAGCTGGATTGTCTCTTACTTCCATTGGCCGTAAGTTCATCATTTGTCCTCCGATAAGATGTATTGACTAATTAAACAATACCTTGTGCAATCATAGCGTTTGCTACGTTTTCGAAGGCAGCGATATTTGCTCCTGCAAGGTAGTCAGTACCAAGACCGTATGTTTCAGCAGTTGTTTTAGCTGTATTGAAGATATTTGTCATGATGTCTTTGAGGCGTCCATCAACTTCTTCACGGGTCCATGAAAGGCGAAGGCTGTTTTGGCTCATTTCAAGCGCTGATACAGCTACACCACCAGCGTTGGCAGCTTTGGCAGGTCCGTAAAGGATTCCGTTTTCTTTGTAGACTTTAATCGCATCAAGGTCACTAGGCATGTTAGCACCTTCAGATACGCAGATAACTCCTTGAGCAACCAAACGTTTAGCTGCGTCACCGTTGATTTCATTTTGAGTCGCACATGGAAGAGCGATGTCGTAGTTCCCAGCGTAAGTCCAGACAGAACCTTCATGGTAAGTAGCAGTTGCTTTTTCAGCTGCATACTCAGTCAAACGAGCACGGCGTTTTTCTTTAACATCAACCAAAAGATCGAAGTCAATACCATTTTCGTCGATGACATAACCATTTGAGTCAGATACAGAGATGACAGTTGCACCAAGTTCAGTTGCTTTTTGAAGAGCGTATTGAGCTACGTTACCAGAACCTGAAATTACCACTTTCTTACCAGCAAAACTGTTACCATTAGCTTTGAGCATTTCTTCAGTATAGTAAACCAATCCATAACCAGTTGCTTCTGGACGAATCAAGCTACCACCAAATCCAAGAGGTTTACCAGTCAAGACACCAGCATCAAATTGGTTAAGACGTTTGTATTGTCCGTAAAGGTAACCAATTTCACGTCCACCAACACCGATATCGCCAGCTGGGACGTCAAGAGATGGTCCGATGTATTTTTGCAATTCTGTCATGAAGCTTTGGCAGAAGCGCATCACTTCAGCATCAGTCTTTCCTTTAGGATCGAAGTCTGATCCCCCTTTACCTCCACCGATTGGAAGTCCAGTTAAGACGTTTTTAAAGATTTGCTCAAATCCGAGGAATTTCAAGATCCCTTGGTTTACAGTTGGGTGGAAACGAAGTCCGCCTTTATATGGTCCAACAGCTGAGTTGAATTGAACACGGTAACCACGGTTGACTTGGACTTTGCCTTCACGGTCAACCCAAGGAACACGGAAAGAAATTACGCGCTCAGGCTCAGTGATACGTGCTAAGATGTTTTCTTCGATATACTCGGGATGTTTTTCAAATACAGGTTCCAAAGTGCTGAAGAATTCTTCAACCGCCTGGAGAAATTCAGCCTCATGCCCGTTACGAGCTTTCACAGTTGCAAACACGCTTTGGATATAGTCTTTAGCAGATGTCATATCGTTCTCCTTTTGTTGTTATATTTTATTACATGAGCCATTATAGCAGAATTTTTTTTGAGTGTAAAGAAAAAAACAGAAATTTTCTAAAAATTCTTTCAATTTACAAAACCGAACGTTTTATATAGAAATTAGTTTCTCAAAGAGAAAATCTTAAAGTATGGTATAATATTAGAAATAAAAGGAATCTGGAGGATCAGAATCATGGTATCAACGAAAACACAAATAGCTGGCTTTGAGTTTGACAATTGCTTGATGAATGCAGCGGGTGTGGCTTGTATGACGATAGAAGAGCTTGAAGGAGTCAAAAACTCAGCGGCGGGTACTTTTGTTACGAAGACTGCGACTTTGGACTTTCGTCAGGGCAATCCTGAGCCACGTTATCAGGATGTTCCACTTGGTTCTATCAACTCCATGGGATTACCAAATAATGGCTTAGACTATTATCTGGACTATCTTTTGGACTTGCAGGAAAAAGAGCCAAACCGTACTTTCTTCCTATCTTTAGTTGGCATGTCTCCAGAAGAAACACATACCATCTTGAAAAAAGTTCAAGAGAGTGAATTCAAAGGACTGACAGAGCTTAATCTCTCTTGTCCAAATGTTCCAGGAAAACCTCAGATTGCTTATGATTTTGAGACAACAGATCGTATCTTGGTAGAAGTATTTACCTACTTTACCAAACCTCTTGGGATTAAATTGCCACCATATTTTGATATTGTTCACTTTGATCAAGCGGCTGCTATTTTCAACAAATATCCACTCAAGTTTGTTAACTGTGTTAACTCTATCGGAAACGGCCTTTATATAGAAGACGAGTCTGTCGTTATTCGTCCTAAAAATGGTTTTGGTGGGATTGGTGGAGAGTATATCAAACCGACTGCTCTTGCTAATGTTCACGCCTTTTATCAACGCTTAAATCCGCAAATCCAAATCATCGGAACGGGTGGTGTTCTAACGGGTCGTGATGCCTTTGAACATATCCTCTGCGGTGCTAGTATGGTGCAAGTAGGAACAACGCTCCACAAGGAGGGCGTCGGTGCTTTTGAACGCATTACCAATGAACTGAAAGCTATTATGGCGGAAAAAGGGTACGAGAGCCTAGAAGATTTCCGTGGGAAATTGCGCTATATTGACTAAATCCAACAAAAATAAAAAGAAAGGAGAGAAGATGCTAGCCATAGAAGAGAGTCAAAAGTTATCTCTATCAAATTTATCTAGCCTGAGCCTATTTACAGGGACAGATCAGGGCCAGTTTGAAGTTATGAAGAGTCAAGTGTTGAAGCAGATTGGTTATGATCCAGCTGATCTCAACTTTGCTTACTTTGATATGAAAGAAGTAGCTTATAAAGACTTAGAGTTGGAGTTGGTCAGTCTCCCTTTCTTTGCGGATGAGAAAATCGTGATATTAGACTATTTTCTTGATATTACAACAGCCAAGAAACGTTTTTTAACAGATGATGAGCTCAAGTCATTTGAGGAATACCTTGACAACCCTTCGTCGACGACTAAACTCTTGATTTTTGCAGAAGGAAAGTTGGATAGCAAAAGACGGCTAGTCAAGCTGCTCAAACGTGATGCGACTGTCTTTGACGCTAATGAACCCAAGGAACAAGAACTGCGCCAGTATTTCCAAAAGTGGAGCCAGGAACAAGGTCTGCAGTTTGTGGGGCAATCCTTTGAAAATCTACTTCTCAAATCTGGTTTTCAATTTAGTGAAATCCAGAAAAATCTCCTTTTTTTACAGTCTTATAAATCTGACGGCGTGATTGAGGAGAAGGACATTGTCGAAGCTATTCCAAAGACTCTGCAGGACAATATTTTTGATTTAACTCAGTTTATCTTGGACAAAAAGATCGACCAGGCGCGTGACTTGGTTAGAGATTTGACCTTGCAAGGGGAAGACGAGATCAAGCTCATAGCTGTCATGTTAGGACAGTTTCGAACCTTTATCCAAGTGAAGATTTTATCAGAAGCTGGTCAGACAGAATCGCAGATTGCAAGCAGTCTGGGAACTTACTTGGGGCGCAATCCTAATCCTTATCAAATCAAGTTCGCATTAAGAGATTCGAGAGAGATTTCCTTGGGTTTTCTCAAGCGAGCGATTTCTTATTTGATTGAAACAGACTACCAGATTAAGACAGGTGTCTATGAAAAAGGGTACCTGTTTGAAAAGGCACTTTTGCAGATCGCGGCAGAGGCAAATTGAGCAAAAAACTTGAAAAAAGAGGATGATTGCGTTATCATTTTCATATAGAAAGAAAAAGAGGTATTACAGATGGCTATTATCTTACCAGATCTTCCATACGCATATGACGCTTTGGAACCATACATCGATGCAGAAACAATGCACTTGCACCATGACAAACACCACCAAACTTATGTCAACAATGCAAATGTAGCTCTTGAAAAACACCCTGAAATCGGTGAAGACCTTGAAGCTTTGCTTGCTGATGTAGACTCTATCCCAGCTGATATCCGCCAAGCGCTTATCAATAACGGTGGGGGACACTTGAACCACGCTCTTTTCTGGGAATTGATGACTCCTGAAGAAACAGCTCCATCAGCAGAACTTGCAGAAGCAATCGACGCAACATTTGGTTCATTTGAAGAGTTCCAAGCAGCCTTTACAGCAGCAGCTACAACACGCTTTGGTTCTGGCTGGGCATGGTTGGTTGTCAACAAAGAAGGAAAGCTTGAAGTAACTTCAACAGCAAACCAAGACACACCAATCTCAGAAGGCAAAAAACCAATCTTGGGCTTGGACGTTTGGGAACATGCTTACTACGTGAAATACCACAATGTTCGTCCTGACTACATCAAAGCTTTCTTCTCAGTCATTAACTGGAACAAAGTAAATGAGCTTTACGCAGCAGCTAAATAAAAAATAGGAAGGGAAGAGCCAATCTTCTCTTTTTTGCTTTATATGGCAGAAGTCTGACAAAATCGTCAGACTTTTTTCATTTTTATGAGAAATGTGCTAATTGCTAGAAATTATGGTAAAATAGAGTGTTAAGTAATCGTGGAAAAGGAAGACTATGCGTAAAGAAATTGCACCTGAATTATACAACTATAACAAGTTTCCTGGCCCAGAATTTCATGTAAATGGGGATAAGGTTGAGACTGAAGGGATTGCTTTTACCTTGGTTGAAAATATCAAGGATGCTTTCGATGTGACAGTCTTTAATCAACGCTTCTCAGAAGTGTTGACCAAGTTTGATTATGTCGTGGGGGACTGGAGCAATGAACAGCTCCGTCTACGTGGCTTTTACAAAGACGACCGAACAGAGGAAAAAAATGAAAAGATTAGTCGGTTACAGGACTATCTTTTGGAGTACTGTAGTTATGGTTGTGCCTATTTTGTTCTAGAAAATCAAGCACCGAAACGGGCTTCATTTGACAAAAAATTGCGTAAAAAGGATGAGGAAAACCTTCCTAGAAGAAGCAAGAAACCTTCGCAAAACAAGAGAAAACCAAATGCGGATAAGCGAAATAGACGTCGTCATAAGGACCAAAAGTCCCAGAAAGAGGACAAGGGACAGCGCCATTTTGTCATTCGTCAGAAATAGATAAAGAATAAGGAGAAGAGATGAAACCGTCTATTTATAGTTTAACACGTCAAACCATGCAAGAATGGGTATTAGAACAGGGAGAAAAGAAATTCCGAGCAGATCAAATCTGGGAATGGCTCTACCGTAAACGTGTGCAGTCATTTGAAGAAATGACCAACCTTTCCAAGGATTTGATTGCCAAGCTCAATGATCAGTTTGTCGTAAATCCTTTGAAACAACGGATTGTACAAGAGTCAGCTGACGGTACCGTTAAGTATCTTTTCGAGTTGCCAGATGGCATGTTGATTGAGACAGTACTCATGCGTCAACACTACGGTTTATCAGTCTGTGTGACGACTCAGGTCGGCTGTAATATTGGTTGTACCTTCTGTGCATCTGGTTTGATCAAAAAGCAACGTGACCTCAATAACGGGGAAATCGTAGCGCAGATTATGCTGGTTCAGAAATACTTTGATGAACGTGGTCAGGACGAACGTGTCAGCCATATTGTTGTCATGGGAATTGGTGAACCATTTGATAACTACAACAATGTTTTGAATTTTGTTCGTACCATCAATGATGACAAGGGGATGGCGATTGGTGCCCGCCACATCACTGTTTCTACCTCAGGTTTGGCCCATAAAATTCGTGACTTTGCTAATGAAGGAGTGCAGGTCAATCTCGCTGTTTCTCTTCATGCCCCCAATAATGAATTGCGCTCAAGCATCATGAAGATTAACCGTGCCTTTCCGATTGAAAAGCTTTTTGCAGCTATTGAGTACTATATCGAAACAACTAATCGTCGTGTAACCTTTGAATACATCATGCTCAATGAAGTCAACGATGGCGTTGAACAAGCCTTGGAGTTGGCTGAATTGCTCAAGAACATCAAGAAATTGTCTTATGTAAACTTAATTCCTTACAATCCAGTTAGTGAACACGACCAATATAGCCGTAGTCCTAAAGAGCGCGTGATGGCCTTCTATGATACCCTAAAGAAAAAAGGGATTAACTGTGTTGTCCGTCAAGAGCATGGTACAGATATTGATGCAGCTTGTGGACAATTGCGCTCCAATACAATGAAACGTGATCGCCAGAAGGCAGTCGCAGCGGTAAATCCATAAAATGACTAAAAAAAGAGAATTAATCTTAAAATTGGGAGTGGCTATTTACAGCTTTTGCATTATTTGTTGTTGCTTTACTCCCCAACCTCAACTTCCTACAGGAGTGGAAACTCCAGGTATTCAAACTTTTGGACGCCTGGTTTTTCTTTTAACTCCCTTAAATTCCTTTTGGAAACTGGGTGAAGTGACTAGTGTGGGACAAGTCTTTTGGATCTTTTTGCAGAATATTTTAAATGTCTTCTTGCTGTTCCCTCTGGTCTTTCAACTGATTTATCTCTGTCCAAACTTGCGGCAAACCAAAAAAATCCTCCTTCTCAGTTTTCTACTGAGCCTGGGAATTGAGTGTACACAACTGGTCTTAGACTTTTTCTTTGATTTTAATCGCGTCTTTGAGATTGATGATTTGTGGACCAATACCTTGGGAGGCTATCTGGCTTGGGTCCTCTATAAAGGACTGCATAAAAACAAGATAAGGAATTAGAATGAGTATTTTAGAAGTTAAAAATTTAAGTCACGGTTTTGGTGACCGTGCAATTTTTGAAGATGTGTCTTTCCGTCTCCTCAAGGGAGAACATATCGGCTTAGTCGGTGCCAATGGTGAAGGAAAATCAACCTTTATGAGCATTGTGACAGGTAAGATGTTGCCAGATGAAGGGAAAGTGGAGTGGTCTAAGTATGTGACTGCTGGCTACCTGGATCAGCATGCTGTGCTAAAGGAAGGTCAAACCGTGCGTGATGTTTTGCGGACAGCCTTTGATGAGCTTTTCAAAGCAGAAGCTCGTATCAATGACCTCTATATGGAAATGGCAGAAGACGGAGCGGATATTGATGCACTCATGGAAGAAGTTGGCGAACTCCAAGACCGTTTGGAGAGTCGTGACTTCTATACTTTGGATGCTAAGATTGATGAAGTGGCGCGTGCTCTCGGTGTCATGGACTATGGCATGGATACAGATGTAACAGCCTTATCAGGTGGACAAAGAACCAAGGTCCTCTTGGCCAAACTCCTCCTTGAAAAACCAGATATCTTGTTACTGGACGAGCCAACCAACTACTTGGATGCTGAACACATTGACTGGCTCAAGCGTTATCTCCAAAATTATGAGAATGCCTTTGTCCTTATTTCGCATGATATTCCTTTCCTCAACGACGTGATCAATATCGTCTACCATGTTGAAAATCAACAGTTGACGCGTTATTCTGGTGATTACTACCAGTTCCAAGAAGTCTATGCTATGAAGAAATCTCAACTGGAAGCAGCTTATGAGCGTCAACAAAAAGAAATTGCCGACCTCAAGGATTTCGTAGCCCGCAATAAAGCCCGTGTCGCAACTCGAAACATGGCCATGTCCCGTCAAAAGAAACTTGATAAGATGGATATTATCGAACTGCAAAGTGAGAAACCCAAACCATCCTTTGATTTCAAACCAGCTCGTACGCCAGGGCGCTTTATCTTCCAAGCCAAGGACTTGCAGATTGGTTATGACCGTCCTCTGACAAAGCCTTTAAACCTTACTTTTGAACGCAATCAAAAGGTTGCCATTATTGGGGCCAATGGTATCGGGAAAACAACTCTCTTGAAGTCTCTCTTGGGCATTATCCCGCCAATCGCTGGGGAAGTTGAACGAGGTGACTACTTAGAACTTGGTTACTTTGAGCAGGAAGTAGAAGGGGGCAATCGCCAAACACCACTAGAGGCTGTCTGGAATGCCTTTCCTGCACTCAATCAAGCAGAAGTTCGTGCAGCCCTTGCCCGTTGTGGCTTGACAACTAAGCACATCGAAAGCCAAATTCAGGTCTTGTCAGGTGGGGAACAAGCCAAGGTACGTTTCTGTCTCTTGATGAACCGTGAAAATAACGTCTTGGTGCTTGATGAGCCGACCAACCACCTAGATGTGGATGCTAAGGACGAACTCAAACGCGCTCTCAAAGAATACAAAGGAAGCATCCTTATGGTTTGCCATGAACCAGACTTCTATGAAGGTTGGATGGACCAAATCTGGGATTTCAACAAGCTAACCTAAAATGAATTATTCAAAGAAGTGAAATGATTTTAAAAATGAGACAGTAGAACCAAGTGGTTTTACTGTTTTTTTAATGGCTCATTGTCAACTGTAGTGGGTTAAAGTCAGCTAGGCTCGAGAAAGGACAATTTTCGTCCTTTCTTTTTTGATATTTAGAGCAATGAAAATACGGTTTTTGAAATTTTCAAAATTCCGAAAACCAAAAGCATTGCGTTTGATAAGTTTAATGAGATTATTAGTCGCTTCCAATTTGGCGTTGGAATAGGGTAATTGGAGGGAGTTGATTTATTCTTAAGAAAGATTTTAAAAGAGGATGAAGCTGCTTTAGATTGTACTCAATGATTCCGAAAAATTTTCAGCTTCCTTATTCTGAAAGTGGAAAAGCAAGAGTTGATAGAGATTATAGTGGTGTCTCAAGTCTTCTGAATAGTTCAAAAGCTTGTCTAGGATCTCTTTATTTATCAAGTGTATGCGAAAAGTAGGTCAATAACATCGCTTATCGCTGAGTTTAAGGCTATCTTGTTGAATGATCTTCCGGTAAGATCTTATCATCATAAATTAATTTCATAGTGAAACACTCCATAAGTTAGATTTTTCTGCCTAACTCATGGAGTACGATTCAGTCTACTTTAAGAAATTTTTATTAGTTGGTACTAGAAAATATTTTCCTGTTGAGAAAAATAGTAATAATATGGGAATTTTTCAAAGATTCATGTTATAATGATTAGGTTATATAGTCCCGATAAGATGGTAGAAATTTCTATCAGTACTTTGTAACTCTATAACAATATTTTTTAAGGGGGGACATTTTTATGTCAGAACGTAAATTATTCACGTCTGAATCTGTATCTGAGGGGCATCCGGATAAGATTGCAGACCAAATTTCAGATGCGATTTTGGATGCTATTTTAGCAAAGGATCCAGATGCGCACGTTGCTGCCGAGACAGCTGTATACACAGGTTCGGTCCATGTTTTTGGTGAAATTTCTACACATGCTTATGTAGATATTAACCGAGTGGTTCGTGATACCATTGCAGAGATTGGTTATACCAATACAGAGTATGGTTTTTCTGCGGAGACGGTGGGAGTTCATCCGTCACTTGTTGAGCAGTCACCAGATATCGCCCAAGGTGTTAACGAAGCCTTGGAAGTTCGTGGAAATGCAGATCAAGATCCACTGGACTTGATTGGTGCTGGTGACCAAGGTCTTATGTTTGGATTTGCGGTGGATGAGACAGAAGAACTCATGCCTTTACCAATCTCACTTAGCCACAAGTTGGTTCGTCGTTTGGCAGAACTTCGTAAGTCTTGTGAAATCAGCTATCTCCGTCCAGATGCTAAATCACAAGTTACAGTTGAGTATGATGAAAATGACCGTCCAGTACGTGTGGATACAGTCGTTATTTCAACTCAGCACGACCCAGAAGTTAGTAATGAACAAATCCATCAAGATGTGATTAGCAAGGTCATCAAAGAGGTTATTCCAGCCTCTTACTTGGATGAACAGACAAAATTCTTCATCAATCCGACTGGTCGTTTCGTAATCGGTGGACCTCAAGGGGACTCAGGCTTGACTGGTCGTAAGATTATCGTGGATACCTATGGTGGCTACTCTCGTCATGGTGGTGGTGCCTTCTCTGGTAAGGATGCGACTAAAGTGGACCGTTCAGCCTCTTATGCGGCTCGCTACATTGCCAAGAATATCGTTGCTGCAGGTTTGGCTAAGAAGGCAGAAGTGCAATTGGCCTACGCTATCGGGGTAGCGCAACCTGTTTCTGTCCGTATCGATACTTTTGGTACAGGAACAGTAGCTGAAAGCAAGCTTGAAAAAGCAGCGCGTCAAATCTTTGATCTTCGCCCTGCAGGAATTATCCAAATGCTAGACCTCAAACGGCCAATTTACCGTCAAACAGCGGCTTATGGACACATGGGACGTACAGATATTGACCTTCCATGGGAACGTTTGGACAAGGTAGACGCTTTGAAAGAAGCTGTAAAATAAAAAAATTCTAATATACTGCCCCCAAAAAGTTGGACAAATAATTATTGAAAGGATTTAGTTCTGTACTGCACAGGACTAAGTCCTTTTAGTTTGACTTTAATTCGTTTGTTGTTGTAGTAATCAATGTAGTCCACAATAGCTTGTTCCAATTGATTAAGTGATTTAAATGTCTTCTCATAGCCGTAAAACATTTCGGATTTCAAAATGCCAAAGAAGGACTCCATCATCCCATTGTCTGGGCTGTTGCCCTTGCGGGACATAGATGCTTGAATTCCCTTACTCTCTAGAAACCGATGATAAGAATCGTGTTGGTATTGCCAGCCTTGGTCACTGTGGAGAATCGTATTCTCATAGTGCTTCTCTGTGAATGCCTGTTCTAACATCGTTTGTACTTGTTCTAAATTAGGCGAACAAGAAAGATTAAAAGCAATAATTTTGCTGTTAAAGCCATCTAAAACTGGCGATAAGTAGAGTTTTTGACTGCTTGCTGGAATGGCAAACTCTGTCACATCCGTATAGCACTTTTCCATTGGCTTGGGTGCTTCAAATTGGCGTTGAATAAGGTTATCTGCTTTCTTGCCAATCTCTCCTTGGTAGGAAGAATACTTCCGTTTTCGACGGATACGAGCTGTTAAACCAAGGACTTTTATCAGACGTTGGACTATTCCAACTCTGCAAGGTTAAAGAACTGAATATCTTGCTAAATGATATTACTTCTCTACCTTCTTATGAAGAACTCATCTTAGCCACACCTGACCAATCAAAAGGGTATGTATTGATGAGTGTAGAGAGCTTCCATAATGAGATTATCGAGCCATCTAAGATTGAATATTATGGATAAAGAGTGTACAAAAGTTTCTGTACACTTTTTTGTTTGATGTTATTTTTACGAATATATTAGTAGGTCGGAATATAAACTCAATTATACTGAGGAGTCATTAGCCTTAGACAATTTTAGGTTTTTCTGATAGAATAGTAGCTAAAATGTTTCAAAATTATACCCCTGCTACGATATTAAAAAACATTATTTAGAAAATCATTATGGAGTAAATTATCTCATGAAAAATAAAAACAATAAATTACGTGTTGTTAGTTTATTTTCTGGAATTGGTGGCTTTGAACTTGGTTTAGAAAATTCTCAGCTAAAAGGAAACACTATTTTCTCAAGTGAAATAGATAAATTCGCAACAATATCGTACAAAGCAAACTTTCCAGATGTGTACCAAGCAGGTGATATAACAAAAGTTGACGAAAAAAAAGTTCCTGATCATGACTTATTGCTTGGAGGTTTCCCTTGCCAAGCATTTTCTATCGCAGGAAAACGAAATGGTTTTGAAGATACAAGAGGAACTCTATTCTTTGATATAGCTCGTATTTTGAAAGAAAAAAAACCAAAGTATTTTTTACTAGAAAACGTTGCAAACTTAGTTAGTCATGACTCTTCGAAAACAATAAAAGTCATTTTAGAAACTTTATCTAAATTGGGTTACACAGTTGATTTTACAATTTTAAATTCAAAAGATGTAGGATTACCTCAAAACCGTACTCGTACATTTATTGTTGGAATTCTTAATCATACAACCGAAAAGTTTGTAACTGATGTTAATAGCCTTAAAATTAACTCTTTAAAATCTTATTTAAATAATCAAGATTTTAATAGCTTTAATTTCTTTAATACACTTAATGTTGACTGTAAACCACAATTCCTAAAAGATATCTTAGAATCTAATGTAGACGAAAAATACTTTTTCTCAAAAGAACCTGTTCTTAAGTATATTACTGAAATAAGAGATACAGTCATTGAAGTTGAAGAGCACAAAATTATTAAACTTTTTGATCTTCCTAAAGATGTGCATAACGATCAAGAAAGACAGCGACGAGTTTATTCTATTCATGGAATTTCACCCACTGTTTTAGCAAGATCAGATTCCACTAAGATTTTTGTAAATTCCAAAATTCGTAAATTAACACCTATTGAAAATCTAAAAGTACAAGGATTCTCAAAAGGATTCATTCATAATCTCGTTTCAACGGGTATGAGCGATACTCAAATTTACAAACAATCAGGAAATGCAGTAAGCCCACCAGTAATTACTGCAATTCTAAATCATCTAAGCGAGTATATAAATAACAATGAAAAATAATTTTACTTTTATCGATTTATTTGCAGGCATTGGTGGCTTTCGATTAGCACTAGAATCTCTTGGTGGAGAATGTGTTTTCTCCAGTGAAATAGACAAATTTGCCGCAGAAACCTACTACAATAATTTTGGTGATTATCCAGATGGAGATATTACTCTTATTGAATCACATAGTATTCCTGATCATGATTTTCTTTGCGCTGGTTTCCCTTGTCAACCTTTTTCAATAGCAGGGAAAAGACTTGGTTTTGAAGATTCTCGTGGAACTCTTTTCTTTGAGGTAGCTAGAATCTTAAAAGAAAAGAAACCAAAAGGTTTTATTCTGGAAAATGTATCTGGACTAGTAAACCACGATAAAGGGAAAACTCTAAGAGTTATCCTCGATGTCCTTTCTGAAATTGGTTACACAGCAAAATGGAAACTACTTAACGCAAAAGACTATAATATTCCACAAAATCGAAATAGATGGTATTGTATTGGAATTCGAAATGATCTTGCTGAATCTGTAGATTTAAACAATGTATTCCCTGAAAAAATCTCTCTAACTAACACCTTAAGCAAAATTTTAGAGAAGAAAGTTTCAAGTGATTACAGGGTATCAGATATTGCAATTAAGAATATTGATAACAATATTCAGGAGTACCTACAAAAAGCAGATAGAACATTAGAGCCAATTATAGCAAATAACATCAGGCCTTCAAAAGTTTCTTTCAGTTCTAATGGTATTTCACCATGTCTTACTGCAAAAATGGGAACTGGTGGGAATAACGTTCCGGTAGTTTATAGTCAATACAGAAAATATACAGTCGTAGAATGTTTAAGAATTATGGGATTCCCAGATGATTATAAACTAAAAGAAAATTACAGCCAAAGTTATAAACAACTTGGCAACAGTGTTGCAGTCCCAGTGATTCGACTTATATTCAAAAATTTTTTAAATGAATTATCTTTAATAAATAAATAGAGCTGTTCAAAACAGCTCTATTTAATTTCGATTGTATACTTACCATTGCTTCGACCAGAACCAGTTGTAATTGAGAAATCCGAAATAGTGTTCTTTCTCAACTTTCCTTTCTCAAAAATATACATGGCATGATATGGCTCTTTAAACCAGTGCTTCCCCATAAAAATATTTTCTTTTAGAATTTGATCGGACTGGATTTTCTCTTTAATAACCTTTTGTGCTGATTGCCTAATTAAATCCCAAAATTGTTTATTATCCACATCAATAATTTCAATACCCATCTTTTCATGAACTTTTTGTAAATACTGATTTAAGTCGTAATCAAAGTCTGAAATAATTTTATTATTTTTATGTCTTTCTGTATCACTACTGTATATTAACAACGAAACTAACCAGAATTCAATTTCCTCAATATCAGAAAATGCAAGTTTAAAGGAATTAGATGTGAATTTTTGATAAGTAAAATGCTTAGAATCTTTCAATTTTATTGAGACCCCTGTACCAGGTACCACTTCATATTTAATTTCCTTTATATCCGATTCTTCCAGAACAAATTGTTTTTTGAGTAATATTTTACGATCAATATCTGCCTTAATTACATAGGCATCACTTTTTGTTTTTACCTTTTTATTGCTTAAAGTGGATAATTGATTTGTAGATACTTTAACAGCATAATAATTAGAAAAATCTTTCTCATTTGGGAGTAGAATTTCCCACATTTTACTATCTTTATTTTTATTCAATACATGAGTAAGTCCAAATTCTTCTATGTCACCCAAAAAAGTACCCACTGTCTCAGCATTCTTTTTCAGTAGTGTTTCTAAATCGCTTTGTAAGCTGCCATATTTAAATTGAATTTCTCCACGTTTATGTTCAGTGTTACCTGTTTGAGAAACATTCCAAGCTTGAATAGTCAAATGTCCAATAGGGAAACAGGCTCTATTGGATTTTGGCTTTATCCTAGACATATAATCTAGAGCCTCTTGCTTAGAAATCCAGCTACCTTGTTTTTCAGTTCCATGGTATACAAAATCTACAGAACTATTATTTTTTCCAACAAAAACAACTCTCTCAATAAGTTTTGTCTTATTTTCTTCAATAAATGTTAATAGCTTCTCACGTTTTCTAGGATATTGCATTTTAAACTGTGATGCTTTAAATCTACTTATAATATTTCCAGATTCATCTTTTTCAGTAGCCCCTGTCCCATCTAGTGTACCATCTGCCCAAATAAAGAATCTCCATAAATCACAAATCTCTTCTGACGCATTACAATTTTCTTTTATAAAAATTATGAAGTCTTCTATTTTTTCTTGATGTACAGAATTCCCTGAACCTAGTTTTACACTAACACCTACTTTATAACCATTAATAAATATATAAATATCTTGTTTTAATTTATTATTTGTCTCGATTTCAGATTTTATTTCGGTATCATTATCAATAGGCAAATTCAAAGTAGTACCAATATATTTGATAAATTCTTTCATCGTTAAATTTAGCTCTTTAAATTTTTTCCCATTTAGATATTCTGAAATAATTGCTTCATTGTCGAAACCATGCGAATTACTAGCCATATTTATCCTCTTCTTATCATTTTCCTTGACTTAATTGTAATAGTGTACCTTCTGTATAACAAACCTTGATTATTGGTTATCAATCTTCGAAAACAGCTCTGAGATTGAAATTCCAAATCCGTTTGCAATTTTTTCAATATTTTGCAAAGATATATTTCGCTTTCCAGACTCAACTGAAGCGTAGTATGTTCTATCCATACCGATTTTAAGTGCAAACTTTTCTTGACTTAATCCAGTTTCATTTCGCAACGATTTTATTCTTTTGGCAAATTCAACTTGTATCATTTAATTTCAATCCCGTTTCGATAAATTCTTTGAATTCTATTTTAATTGATTATGCTTATTTAGCAACGGATTATAAGCAACAAAAAAGAAGAGCGATTTGCTCTTCTCAATCGAATGGCTACCTGCTCTGCCATTTCTCTTAAAATCAATTCAATATCAACTTGTTTGACATGCCAACAGCTGAATAAATCCCTGTTTTTCGCCAAATGTCATGCTGAATACCACTGATAGCATATCCAACTTCTTTCGTCTCGATGCACCCTTAGTAATTCAAAAAAAGAGATTAGTCAATTGTACTGACCTCGAAAAGTTAGACAATTAATTATTGAAAGGATTTAGTTCTGTATTGCACAGGGCTAAGTCCTTTTAGTTTGACTTTAATTCGTTTGTTATTGTAGTAATCAATGCAGTTCACAATAGCTTGTTTCAATTGCTCAAGTGACTGAAACGTCTTCTCATAACCGTAGAACATTTCAGGCTTAAGAATACCAAAGAAGGACTCTATCATGCCGTTGTCTGGGCTGTTGCCCTTGCGTGACATGGATGGCTGAATTCCCTTACTCTGTAGAAACCGATGATAAGAATCGTGTTGGTATTGCCAGCCTTGGTCACTATGGAGAATAGTATTTTCGTACTGCTCCTCTGTGAAGGCCTGTTCCAACATGGTTTTCACTTGTTCTAAATTAGGCGAACAAGAAAGATTATAAACAATAATTTTGCTGTTAAAGCCATCTAAAACTGGCGATAAGTAGAGTTTTTGACTGCTTGCTGGAATGGCAAACTCTGTCACATCCGTATAGCACTTTTCCATTGGCTTGGGTGCTTCAAATTGGCGTTGAATAAGATTCTCTGCTTTCTTGCCAATCTCTCCTTGGTAAGAAGAATACTTCCGTTTCCGACGAATTCGAGCCGTTAAATCAAGGATTCTCATCAGACGTTGGACCTTCTTATGGTTTACTATATGACCACGATTCCTCAATTCAAGAGTTATTCAGCGATAGCCATAATTTCCTTTGTGCTCAGTAAAAATAGCTTGAATTTCGGTTTTAAGATCTTTATCTTTGTCAAGCCCATCCATCTGCTTCAACTGATAATAGTAAGTTGAGCGAGCTAAACGTGCTGTTTCAAGAAGTAAATCTAGTCGAAATCCTCCTGAAACCATTTCTCTAACTGTCTCTGCCTTTCTCGCTCTAGGGCCTCGTCCCTTTCCTCTAACTCTTTTAACTTTTTTAGGTAGGCCACCTCAGTACGTAGGCGTTCATTCTCCTCCTGAAGTCGCTCTAGTTCTGTCATTTCTTCCCAAGTTTTCTTTCGTTTACGTCCCATCCTATCTGGCCTTCCTCTTGTTTTCTCAACAATGGTATACCCGTTTTTCTTGTATTGTGCCAGCCAATTTGAAAGTATCACACTACTTGGGAGAGCATAATCCAGAGCAACGCTTAGTTGCAAACGACCTTCAAGTAAAACTTTATCAATGATTTCTTGTTTTAATTCAGGAGAATAGTAATGATTTTTTCCTTTTTTGACGAACTCTATCCCGTAACGGTCAATCAAACTAAACGTGTATGTCAATGTAGAAATACGTACTCCAAATATATTTGAAAGTTGCTTTAAGCTGATTCCTTGTTTCCTTAGTCATAGATTTGGACTTTATCCTTATAAGTGCGGTCCATCTTTAACGTTTTTTCTTGATTGATTCTTCCTCATAACTTAAATTATGGTATAATATAAGGGAATTTTTACAGAAAAGAGAATAGTATGTCAAATTATGCCATTATTTTAGCAGCGGGTAAAGGTACTCGCATGAAATCAGATCTTCCTAAGGTACTTCATAAAGTAGCAGGAATTTCGATGTTGGAACATGTTTTTCGTAGTGTTGGTGCTATTCAACCCGAAAAGACAGTTACCGTAGTTGGTCACAAGGCTGAGTTAGTTGAGGAAGTCTTGGCTGGACAGACAGACTTTGTTACCCAATCAGAGCAACTAGGAACAGGGCATGCCGTCATGATGGCAGAGCCCATTCTCCAAAATCGCACTGGTCACACCTTGGTTATCGCTGGAGATACTCCTCTGATTACAGGTGAAAGCTTGAAAAATCTCTTGGATTTCCATATCAATCACAAAAATGTGGCGACGATTTTAACAGCTGAAGCAGCTGATCCTTTTGGATATGGTCGAATCGTCCGTAACGATAACGCTGAAGTTCTTCGTATTGTTGAGCAGAAAGATGCCACAGACTTTGAAAAACAAATCAAGGAAATCAATACTGGAACTTATGTTTTTGATAACCAACGTCTTTTTGAAGCTCTTAAAAATATCAACACCAACAATGCTCAAGGTGAATACTATATTACCGATGTGATTGGGATTTTCCGTGAAGCTGGTGAAAAGGTTGGTGCCTATACTCTGAAAGACTTTGATGAAAGTCTTGGGGTAAATGACCGTGTAGCTCTTGCGACTGCAGAAGCAGTGATGCGTCGCCGTATCAATCACGCTCACATGGTCAATGGTGTCAGCTTTGTTAATCCAGAAGCAACTTACATCGACATTGATGTCGAGATTGCTCCTGAAGTCCAAATCGAAGCCAATGTTACCTTGAAAGGTCAGACGAAGATTGGGGCAGAGACTATTTTAACAAATGGAACTTATATCGTAGATAGTACCATTGGCTCTGGAGTCGTGATTACGAACTCTATGATTGAGGAAAGTAGTGTTGCGGACGGTGTGACAGTTGGTCCTTATGCCCATATCCGTCCAGGTTCAAGCCTAGCTTCCCAAGTTCACATTGGAAACTTCGTAGAAGTTAAAGGTTCTTCAATCGGTGAAAATACCAAGGCGGGTCATTTGACTTATATTGGAAACTGCGAAGTGGGTAGCCATGTTAACTTTGGTGCTGGTACCATTACAGTAAACTATGACGGGAAAAACAAATACAAGACTGTTATCGGTAACAATGTCTTTGTTGGCTCAAACTCAACCATTATTGCTCCAGTTGAATTAGGTGACAATTCTCTCGTTGGAGCTGGTTCAACCATTACCAAGAATGTTCCAGCTGATGCCATTGCGATTGGTCGTGGACGACAAGTTAACAAAGACGAGTACGCAACACGCTTACCTCATCATCCCAAGAACCAGTAGGAGTTTGTCATGGAATTTGAAGAAAAAACGATTAGTCGGAAGGAAATCTATCAAGGTCCTATTTTCAAACTAGTACAAGATCAGGTGGAACTACCAGAAGGAAAGGGGACTGCTCAACGTGACTTGATTTTTCACAATGGGGCTGTTTGTGTACTAGCTGTGACAGCTAAGGACAAAATTGTCCTCGTTAAGCAATACCGAAAGGCTATTGAGGCGGTCTCTTATGAGATTCCTGCAGGTAAACTGGAAATTGGTGAAAATGCAGATCCAATGGCAGCGGCACTTCGTGAATTGGAAGAAGAAGTTGCCTACACTGGTAAATTAGAACTGTTGTACGATTTCTATTCTGCGATTGGTTTTTGCAACGAAAAATTAAAACTCTACCTTGCTAGTGATTTGGTCAAGGTGCAAAATCCTCGCCCACAAGATGATGATGAAACCTTGGAAGTCCTAGAAGTAAGTCTAGAGGAAGCCAAAAACCTGATCCAGTCAGGTCATATCTGTGATGCCAAGACCATTATGGCGATTCAGTACTGGGAACTACAAAAGAAATAGAGGAGCAACCCATGGGAAAACCTTTATTAACAGATGAAATAATTGAACGTGCCAACCGAGGTGAGAAAATCTCAGGACCACTTCTTCAAGATGATGAGGAAACAAAGATCCTACCAACGTCTTCACAACATTTTGGTAATTCACGTTCTAGAGACCACGGCTTTAGTCGAGATACCTTAACAATCGAAGTAGAGCCAACGATTCACAAGAGTCGCCGAATTGAGAACACCAAGAGAAATGGTTTTAATTCAAAACTCAATCGTATCTTGTTTGCAGTCATACTACTCTTGATTTTGTTAATTTTAGCGATGAAACTCTTGTAATTGGAAAGGACATCAAATGAAAATTGGAATCATTGCAGCAATGCCAGAAGAGCTCGTACACTTGACTCAAAATTTAGATAGAGCGCAAGAAGTCCAAGTTCTCGGAAATACCTACTATACTGGCACTGTTGGTAATACTCAAGTTGTCCTAGTTCAGAGTGGGATTGGGAAGGTCATGTCGGCTATGAGTGTAGCTGTTCTAGCTGACCATTTCCAAGTAGAAGCCATCATCAATACAGGTTCTGCAGGTGCACTTGCAGAAGGGATCGCTGTCGGTGATGTAGTAATCGCGGATAAACTGGCCTACCATGATGTGGATGTGACTGCATTTGGCTATGCTTATGGTCAGATGGCTGGTCAACCTCTTTACTTTGAATCAGATCAGAAGTTCATCACTAGAATTAAAGAAAACTTATCTCAATTAGAACAGACATGGCACCTAGGCTTGATTGCTACAGGAGACAGTTTTATAGCTGGAGATGATAAGATTGCTAGTATCAAATCTCACTTCCCTGAAGTTTTAGCAGTTGAAATGGAAGGGGCTGCTATTGCACAAGCAGCTCAGGCTCTTGGCCTACCTTTCCTCGTCATTCGTGCTATGAGTGACAATGCCAATCATGAAGCCTCGATCTCTTTTGATGAGTTTATTATCGAAGCTGGACGTCGTTCTGCCCAAGTATTACTAGCCTTTTTAAAGGCCTTGGATTAAGCGGAAATTTGACAGTTTATCTAGCTTATGATAAGATTTAAATAAAGAAAAGCTAGAAAACGTTTCAGAGGATATTATGAGTATTGAAATGACCGTCAGCGAGATTGCAGAGGTCTTAGGACTATCTCGTCAGGCAATCAACAATCGTGTCAAAGAACTTCCAGAAGAGGACACAAAAAAAAATGACAAAGGTGTAACTGTAGTTACTCGAAGTGGTTTAATCAAGCTAGAAGAAATCTATAAAAAAACAATTTTTGAAGATGAACCAGTCAGTGAAGATGTCAAACAACGCGAACTGATGGAAATCTTGGTTGATGAGAAAAATGCTGAAATTCTTCGATTGTATGAGCAACTCAAGGCCAAAGACCAGCAGTTAGCAGAAAAAGATGAGCAGATGCGCATCAAAGATCGCCAGATTGCTGAAAAGGACAAACAGTTGGACCAACAGCAACAGTTAACTCTTCAAGCTATGAAGGATCAAGAAAGCTTGAAACTCGAGTTGGACCAAGCAAAAGAAGAAGTCCAAGCAACCAAAAAAGGCTTTTTTGCTCGCCTTTTTGGAGGAAAATAAAGAAGCTGTTTGGGTTATTAACTAACCTAATGGCTTCTTTTATTATTTATAGTTTAATTTGAATAGTAATTGAGGTAAAACATGGAAAAATTAAGAGACTATATCGCCTTTGATTTGGAATTCAATCAACATGAAGGGGTTACCCATTTAATTCAAGTATCAGCAATTCGCTTTCAAGATGGACAAGAAAGCGCTGCTTTTGATTCTTATGTTCATACCAAAGTACCTTTAAAGAGTTTTATCAATGGTTTGACTGGAATCACAGCTGAAACTTTGAAAGATGCGCCAAAAGTAGAAAAAGTTTTAAAAGACTTTCAGGCATTTGTTGGCAACTTACCTATCGTAGGTTACAATGCAGCTAAGAGTGATTTGCCTATTCTCTTGGAGCATGGTATTGATTATCGTGACCAGTATAAGGTTGATGTATATGATGAGGCTTTTGAACGCCGTAGTTCTGACCTACACGGAATAGCAAATCTTAAATTACAAACTGTTGCGAATTTTTTAGGCTTTCACGGGAAGTCACATAATAGTTTAGAGGATGCCCGCATGACGGCGCGTGTTTACGAAGCTTTTTTGGAATCGGATGAAGGAAAGCTATTATTAGAAGACCAGAGTAGTTTTTCTATGAATCCCTTTAATAGCTTAGACTTATCTCAATTTTTAGACTAGGAGTGCCTAATGAAACCTGAAAAACCTAAAAAACTAGGTTTTAGGAAAATTTACCTCAACCTAGATAAAGTTCTTTTCCTCTTTTTCTTAATTTTCATGATGGTGGAATATCTGTGGCTACCTCTCAATTCTTGGCTTGCTGGTCTTTTACTCAGCCAAACAGGCTATTTGTTTATTTCTTACAATAATATTTTTGCCATTATCACGAGTTCACCATTGATCAGTCTGGCCTTTCTCTTTTTGATAGCAATCAATCTTTTGGTAGCTTATTTTCAAATTTGCCTCCTCTTTATTGGGGCACGCCACCTTCTTTATCATGAAAAGAGAACCTTAATTGAATACAGTCGCAAAGTATTTCACCAGAGTTTTCTATTTGTGAAACGCTTGAGTTTCTGCAAGATGGCCTTTGTTTTCTTCTATGTGGCCATGCTCTTTCCTTTTATAAGGAAAATTTTAAAAATTTATTACTTGAATAAAATCGTCATTCCAGACTTTATCGTGACTTACCTGGAAGACAAGCACTGGCTGGTGGGTTTGATGATTTTTGTGTCTGCTTGGATTTTTCTTTATATTTCCGTTCGTTTCATGTTTGCCCTTCCCAAAATCCTCTTTGAAAGAAAAACTGTGAGAGAAGGGGTGAAATATAGTCTGCAAAAGACAAAAAAACAAGTTCTCTTTTACGCTTGGAACTTGCTTCTCATTATTATAAAAACTTATCTCTTCTTCTTTGTGTTATTGCTTCCTTTGCTATTTACTCAGCTTGTAATGGATAATTTCACTCAGAAAGAATCTTTAATTCTTGGTCTCATCAACTTTGTCTTGATGAAAAATGTTCACTATATGGCGTTGAGTTATTTCCTTGTTAAGTTTGTCTCCTTTTTGACAGGAGAGGAGCTGGAGATTATGCCAAGAAGAAAAAAAGATCACCTGATGAGGTGGGGGGTTATGGGTTGTGCTAGTATCTTTTTTGCGCTAGAAGGCTATATCTATCTGGAATCTCCTGATACCAACACGCCTTTAGTGATTTCTCATAGGGGAGTAAGCAATAAAAATGGTGTACAAAACACTGTTCAGTCTTTGGAAAAAACAGCTCAACTGAAGCCAGACTTAATTGAAATGGATGTGCAGGAGACCAAGGATGGTCAGTTTGTGATGATGCATGATGCCAATCTTAAGAACTTGGCCGGTATTAACGCTAATCCTCAAGACTTGACCCTAGAGGAGTTGACGGAGCTAGATATTTCTGAAAATGGCTATCGAACCAAGATATCTAGTTTTGATGACTATCTCAATCGCGCGAATGAACTTCATCAAAGATTGTTGATTGAAATCAAAACCAGTAAAAAAGACAGTCCACAAATGATGGAACGTTTCCTAGAGAAGTATGGACCGATTATCAAGCAGTATGGTCATCAGATGCAATCACTAGACTATCATGTGATTGACCAAGTTCTGAAATATGATTCGACTATTCCAGTTTATTTCATCCTACCATATAACAGTATTTTCCCAAAAACCAAGGCAACAGGATATACCATGGAGTATTCAACATTGGATGAATACTTTGTCACTAAACTTTGGTATACGGAACAAAAGCTTTATGTTTGGACTGTTAATGGTTCTGAGGCTTTTGATAAAGCAGTTCGGCTTGGAGCAGATGGAATGATTACAGATGATCTTGAAATGGTTCAGTTACAAGTAACGACAGCGCAAGATGATCCTGAGTATACGGAGTTGCTGTTAAAAAAAGCAACGGAATTCTTTGATTTCTAGCCTAGACTTTACATTTATAGTCGTTAAGACCTAGTATAAAAATAGTAAGTAGGAAAGTGTTTGAATTTCAGTTTACAATATGTGAACTGAAATTTTTGGATTAAACAATAAAAAGGAGAGGAACTAGAAAGAACCTCTCCTTTTATTATAGAATGTAATTTTGATACAGTTAACCAACAGTTATAAGTGTTAAAACTCAATAGAACTAGAAAGATAGTCCGCCTGAGAAAGCACTTAGTTTTTGTTTAGCAGCCTCATTAATTTGGTCAATAGCATGATTGATAGCTTGACTAGTTAAATCAGATAGAGTCTCTAAGTCCTCTGGATCTACAATTTCAGGCTTAAATTCAATCTTAACAACCTTTTTATCACCAGTTAGAGTTGCAACGACTAAATCTTGGCTAGATTTTCCAGTGAATTCAGTTGCAGCTAATTCAGCTTGAGCAATGTCCATGTCTTTTTTTAGTTTTTGGGCTTGCTTCATCATGTTTTGCATGTTCATCATAATAGTTTTTAGATTCCTTTCTGCGTCAGGGAATTTCATCCTCTGATATAGTTTTTCTTGAGCAAAGTAACCACCTTCTAAAATGTATCGTATAGAGTGGTATCTTCTGTGCATTTTCAATAAAGGAGAGACTCTTAAATCTTGGAGGCAAATTGATTTCCTTTTTTGTGAGATAGGCTTATATCGTTCATGTAAGTGAAGTGATATAAGTTAAAGTCCAGTGATTCTACTATTCTCATAAATTCTCTGATATACAGTGACTATCCCATTTTTTAATCTTACTTTGATTTCAAATGATTTTAAAAGTAAGCAGTCTATGAGGTGTATCAATTTGCTAAGTGTTATTCACACTTCCAGAAGTAATTAGATCCTCCTCTTCTGATATACAATGAATTATAGCATGTTTTTGAATTGTTGTCAATTGATATTGATATAAGAAAATGAAGAATAGATTCCCCTAAATGTGATAGAATTTATGTGTGGTTTATTGATGCTTTGCGTGAATCATGGGATTCGTTTTTCTTTTCTATCTATAAATAGTGGTTTTCTTGGATAGGAATTTTCGAAAAATTCTGTTATAATGGCTATATCAGAAAATTTCTAGGAGATAAACATGACAGTTAAAATTGCTTTACTTGGATTTGGTACCGTTGCAAGTGGTGTGCCATTCCTCCTAAAGGAAAATGGAGAAAAAATCATCCAATCAGCTCATTCTGAGATTGAAGTAGCCAAGGTATTGGTCAAGGATGAAGAAGAAAAGAATCGCTTGCTCGCAGCAGGGAATGACTTTAACTTTGTAACCAATGTAGACGATATTTTATCAGACAAAGATATTACCATTGTAGTGGAATTGATGGGGCGTATCGAACCAGCTAAAACCTTTATCACTCGTGCCTTGGAAGCTGGAAAACACGTTGTTACTGCAAACAAGGACCTTTTGGCTGTCCATGGTGCAGAATTGTTAGAAATCGCTAAAGAGCATAATGTAGCACTTTACTACGAAGCAGCAGTTGCTGGTGGGATTCCAATTCTTCGCACTTTGGCAAATTCATTGGCTTCTGATAAAATCACACGCGTTCTTGGTGTTGTTAACGGAACTTCTAACTTCATGATGACCAAAATGGTCGAAGAAGGCTGGTCTTACGATGATGCTCTTGCAGAAGCACAAAGACTTGGATTTGCAGAAAGCGACCCTACAAATGACGTGGATGGGATTGACGCAGCCTACAAGATGGTGATTTTGAGCCAGTTTGCTTTTGGGATGAAGGTTGCTTTTGACGATGTAGCCCACAAGGGAATCCGCAACATCACACCAGAAGATGTCGCTGTTGCCCAAAACCTTGGCTATGTAGTGAAATTGGTTGGTTCTATCGAGGAAACTCCTTCAGGTATTGCTGCAGAAGTGACTCCAACCTTCCTTCCTAAAGCACATCCACTTGCTAGTGTGAATGGCGTGATGAATGCTGTCTTTGTAGAATCTATTGGCATCGGTGAATCTATGTACTACGGACCAGGTGCGGGTCAAAAACCAACTGCAACTAGTGTTGTAGCGGACATTGTCCGTATCGTTCGTCGCTTGAATGATGGTACTATTGGTAAAGACTTCAACGAATATAGCCGTGACTTGGTTTTGGCAAATCCTGAAGATGTTAAAGCAAACTACTATTTCTCAATCTTGGCACCAGACTCAAAAGGTCAGGTCTTGAAATTGGCTGAAATCTTTAATGCTCAAGATATTTCCTTCAAGCAAATCCTCCAAGATGGCAAAGAGGGTGACAAGGCGCGTGTAGTGATTATCACTCATAAGATTAATAAAGCACAACTTGAGAATGTTTCAGCTGAGTTGGCCACAGCTTCAGAATTTGACCTCTTGAATACCTTCAAGGTGTTAGGAGAATAGGATGAAGATTATTGTACCTGCAACCAGTGCCAATATTGGGCCAGGTTTTGACTCGGTCGGTGTAGCTGTAACCAAGTATCTTCAAATTGAGGTCTGTGAAGAACGAGATGAGTGGCTGATTGAACACCAGATTGGCAAATGGATTCCTCATGACGAGCGTAATCTCTTGCTCAAGATTGCCTTGCAAATTGCGCCTGACTTGCAACCAAGGCGTTTAAAAATGACCAGTGATGTTCCCTTGGCGCGTGGTTTGGGTTCTTCAAGCTCGGTTATCGTTGCTGGGATTGAACTGGCTAACCAACTGGGCAAGCTCAACTTATCTAACCACGACAAATTGCAGCTGGCGACCAAGATTGAAGGACATCCTGACAATGTAGCTCCAGCCATTTATGGAAACCTTGTTGTTGCGAGCTCCGTTGAAGGGAAAGTCTCTGCTATTGTGGCAGACTTCCCAGAGTGTGATTTCCTAGCCTACATTCCTAACTATGAATTGCGCACTCGAGACAGTCGTGGTGTCTTGCCTAAAAAATTGTCCTACAAGGAAGCAGTTGCGGCTAGTTCTATCGCCAATGTGGCTGTTGCAGCCTTATTGGCAGGAGACATGGTGACAGCTGGACAAGCAATTGAGGGAGACCTCTTCCACGAGCGCTACCGTCAGGATCTGGTGAGAGAATTTGCGAAGATTAAGCAAGTAGCCAAAGAGAATGGTGCCTATGCAACCTATCTCTCTGGTGCCGGGCCAACAGTTATGGTCTTGGCTTCTCATGACAAGATGCCGGCGATTAAGGCAGAATTGCAAAAGCAACCTTTCAAAGGGAAATTGCATGACCTGAAAGTTGATACTCAAGGTGTCCGTGTCGAAGCAAACTAAAGAATAGAAGATGGGATGGGGAAAGTCTTGATTAAAGGGCTTCCTATCCTTTTTTTGAAAAGAAGTCTAGTCAAAGAACTTGATAAAGGAGAAACGAAGATGGCAGAAATTTATCTAGCAGGTGGTTGTTTTTGGGGCTTAGAGGAATATTTTTCACGAATTTCTGGAGTGCTAGCAACTAGTGTTGGTTACGCTAATGGGCAAGTCGAAACGACCAATTATCAGCTGCTTAAGGAAACAGACCATGCAGAAACAGTTCAAGTGATTTACGATGAGAAAGTAGTATCACTTCGAGAGATTTTACTTTATTATTTCCGAGTCATCGATCCCTTGTCTATTAACCAGCAGGGAAATGATCGTGGTCGTCAATATCGAACTGGGATCTATTATCAGGATGAAGCAGACTTGCCAGCTATCTACACAGTGGTGCAGGAGCAGGAGCGTATGCTGGGTCGAAAGATTGCAGTAGAAGTGGAGAAACTTCAGCACTACATTTTAGCAGAAGACTACCATCAAGACTATCTTAAGAAAAATCCTTCCGGTTATTGTCATATCGATGTGACCGATGCTGAGAAGCCATTGATTGACGCATCTAACTATGAAAAGCCTAGTCAAGAGGTGTTAAAGGAAAGCTTAACTGAAG
Organism: bacterium; assembly: GCA_905221435.1. Lineage (GTDB taxonomy): Bacteria > Bacillota > Bacilli > Lactobacillales > Streptococcaceae > Streptococcus. The sequence continues at coordinate 76,389 of CAJNDD010000004.1, read as the reverse complement.
AGTCTTATCGTGTTACGCAAGAAGCTGCTACAGAGGCTCCATTTAGTAATGCTTATGACCAAACCTTTGAAGAAGGGATTTATGTAGACATCACGACGGGGGAACCACTCTTTTTCGCCAAGGACAAGTTTGCTTCAGGTTGTGGTTGGCCAAGTTTTAGTCGTCCGATTTCTAAGGAATTGATTCACTATTACAAGGACTTGAGTCATGGAATGGAGCGAATCGAGGTTCGTTCTCGGTCAGGAAATGCTCACTTGGGGCATGTTTTTACAGATGGACCGCAGGAATTAGGTGGCCTGCGTTACTGTATTAATTCTGCATCCTTGCGCTTTGTAGCCAAGGATGAGATGGAAAAAGCAGGATATGGCTATCTATTACCTTACTTAAACAAATAAAACTGAGAGGGTGGGGCTTCCCACTTTCTTCATTTCTAGAATATGAATAGAAGGGACTTATGAAACACTTACTATCTTACTTTAAACCATATATCAAAGAATCCATTTTAGCACCCCTGTTTAAGCTGCTAGAAGCTGTGTTTGAGCTCTTGGTTCCCATGGTGATTGCTGAGATTGTTGATCAATCCTTGCCCCAGAGAAATCAAGGACACCTCTGGATGCAGATTGGCCTGCTCCTTGTCTTTGCAGTGATTGGCGTTTTAGTGGCCTTGATTGCTCAATTCTATTCAGCCAAGGCAGCGGTTGGGTTTGCCAAAGAACTGACAGACGACCTTTATCGTCATATTCTTTCTTTACCTAAGGACAGCAGAAACCGTTTGACAACTTCTAGCTTGGTGACCCGCTTGACTTCGGATACCTACCAGATTCAGACTGGTATCAATCAATTCCTGCGCCTCTTTTTGAGAGCGCCTATTATCGTTTTTGGAGCCATTTTTATGGCCTATCGCATCTCGGCTGAGCTGACTTTCTGGTTCTTAGTTATGGTTGTCATTTTGACGATTGTCATTGTCGGTCTCTCTCGACTGGTCAATCCTCTCTACAGTAGTCTGAGAAAGAAAACGGATCAGCTGGTTCAGGAAACGCGCCAGCAATTGCAAGGCATGCGAGTTATTCGTGCTTTTGGTCAGGAAAAACGAGAGTTACAGATTTTTCAAACCCTTAACCAAGTTTATGCCAGATTGCAAGAAAAGACGGGTTTCGGGTCTAGTTTGTTAACACCTCTGACTTATCTGATTGTCAATGGAACCCTTCTCGTCATCATCTGGCAGGGCTATATTTCTATACAAGGAGGTTTACTCAGCCAAGGTGCTCTTATTGCCCTTATCAACTACCTCTTGCAAATCTTGGTGGAATTGGTTAAGCTCTCCATGCTGATAAATTCCCTCAACCAGTCCTATATCTCAGCCAAGCGAATCGAGGAAGTTTTTACCGAAGCTCCAGAAGATATTCATTCAGAATTAGAACAAAAGCAAGCTGCCAGTAATCAGGTTTTACATGTCCAAGAATTGACCTTTACCTATCCTGATGCAGCCCAGCCTTCTCTGAGAGACATTTCCTTTGATATGAAGCAAGGGCAAATTCTTGGTATTATCGGAGGAACTGGTTCTGGTAAATCAAGCTTGGTGCAAGTCTTACTTGGACTTTATTCAGCAGACCAGGGGAGCATTGACCTTTATCGAAATGGACGTAGTCCTCTTAATCTTGAACAGTGGCGGTCTTGGATTGCCTATGTGCCTCAAAAAGTCGAACTTTTTAAAGGAACTATTCGTTCTAACTTGACTCTAGGTTTCAATCAAGAAGTATCTGACCAAGAACTCTGGCAGGCCTTGGAGATTGCGCAAGCTAAGGATTTTGTCAGTGAAAAGGAAGGACTTTTGGATGCCCTAGTTGAGGCAGGAGGTCGAAATTTCTCAGGCGGACAAAAACAACGTCTGTCTATTGCACGTGCAGTCTTGCGCCAAGCTCCGTTCCTCATCCTAGATGATGCGACCTCGGCCCTCGACACCATTACCGAGTTCAAGCTCTTGAAAGCTATTAGAGAAAATTTGCCAAATACAAGCTTAATCTTGATTTCTCAACGGACTTCGACACTTCAGATGGCAGATCAGATTCTCCTCTTGGAAAAAGGTGAGCTACTAGCTATTGGCAAGCACGATGACTTGATGAAAACTAGCCAAGTCTATCGTGAAATCAATGCATCCCAACATGGAAAGGAGGACTAGCATGAGACGACAAACTGCAAACCAGACGCTAAAACGTTTAGCCGTAGATTTAGCAAGCCATCCCTTCCTCCTTTTCCTAGCGTTTCTAGGAACTATTGCCCAAGTTGGCTTATCAATTTACTTACCTATTCTGATTGGACAGGTCATCGACCAAGTCCTAGTGGCTGGTTCTTCACCAGTTTTTTGGCAGATTTTCCTCCAGATGATCTTGGTAGTCATAGGAAATACACTAGTACAATGGGCCAATCCTCTCCTTTATAATCGTCTCATCTTCTCTTATACCAAAGACTTGCGAGAGCGAATCATTCATAAGCTCCATCGTTTACCAATTGCTTTTGTGGATCGGCAAGGCAGTGGGGAGATGGTTAGTCGTGTAACCATGGACATAGAACAGTTGGCAGCTGGCTTGACCATGATTTTTAACCAATTTTTCATTGGTGTTTTGATGATTTTGGTTAGTATTCTAGCAATGCTTCAAATTCATCTCCTCATGACCCTCTTGGTCTTGCTGTTGACGCCACTGTCCATGGTGATTTCACGCTTTATTGCCAAACGGTCCTATCATCTCTTTCAGAAGCAAACAGAGACGAGGGGGATTCAGACTCAGTTGATTGAAGAGTCTCTTAGCCAGCAGACTATTATCCAGTCTTTCAATGCTCAGACAGAGTTTATTCAAAGACTGCATGAGGCGAATGCCAACTACTCAGGCTATTCTCAGTCAGCCATCTTTTATTCTTCAACGGTCAATCCTTCGACTCGCTTTGTTAATGCACTCATTTATGCACTTTTAGCTGGAGTGGGAGCCTATCGTATCATGATGGGGTCCACCTTGACCATCGGACGTTTAGTGACTTTTTTGAATTACGTCCAACAGTACACCAAGCCCTTTAATGATATTTCTTCTGTTTTAGCCGAGTTACAAAGTGCTCTCGCTTGCGCAGAGCGCGTCTATGCTGTCTTAGAAAGTCCAGAGGTGGCTGAAACAGGTAAGGAAGTCTTGACCAGTGACCAAGTCAAGGGAGCTATTTCCTTTAAACATGTTTCTTTTGGATACAATCCTGAAAGGATCTTGATTAAGGATTTGTCTATCGATATCCTAGCTGGTAGCAAGGTGGCTATCGTTGGTCCGACAGGTTCTGGAAAATCAACCCTCATCAATCTCCTCATGCGTTTTTATCCTATTAACTCAGGAGATATCTTGCTGGACGGTCGTTCCATTTACGACTATACCCGAGCGTCATTGAGACAGCAGTTTGGGATGGTGCTCCAAGAAACCTGGCTCAAGCAAGGAACCATTCATGACAATATTGCCTTTGGAAATCCTGATGCTAGCCGGGAGCAGGTGATTGCTGCTGCAAAGGCAGCCAACGCAGACTTTTTCATCCAACAGTTGCCACAGGGATACGATACCAAGTTGGAAAATGCAGGAGAATCCCTCTCTGTCGGGCAAGCCCAGCTCTTGACCATCGCCCGAGTCTTTCTAGCTATCCCTAAGATTCTTATCTTAGATGAGGCAACTTCCTCCATCGATACACGGACAGAAGTGCTAGTTCAGGATGCCTTTGCCAAACTGATGAAGGGGCGCACAAGCTTTATCATTGCTCACCGTTTGTCAACCATTCAGGATGCGGATTTGATTCTTGTCTTGGTAGATGGTGACATTGTTGAGTATGGTAACCATCAGGACCTCATGGCTAGAAAGGGCAAGTATTACCAAATGCAAAAAGCTTCAGCTTTTAGCTCTGAATAATCCTTTCTATTTTGCAATATTATGGAAAAAAAGTTGCCTTCGGGTGACTTTTTTGTTACAATAGCTAGAAAAAATCAGGGGCTTAGAAGGAGAAAACAATGAAAGTCTATCAGCATGTAAATATCGTGACTTGTGATCAAGATTTCCATGTTTATTTGGATGGTATCTTAGCTGTTAAGGACTCTCAAATTGTCTATGTCGGTCAAGAGGAGCGAGATATTTTAGAGCAAGCTGAGCAGATTATAGACTATCAGGGAGCCTGGATCATGCCTGGTTTGGTCAATTGCCACACCCATTCTGCTATGACAGGCTTGCGAGGAATCCGAGATGACAGCAATCTCCATGAATGGCTCAATGACTATATCTGGCCAGCAGAAACTGAGTTTACTCCCGATATGACTACCAAGGTGGTTAAAGAAGCTCTGACGGAGATGCTCCAGTCAGGGACAACAACCTTCAACGATATGTATAATCCCAATGGTGTGGATATTGAGAGAATTTATCAGGCAGTCAAGGCTTCCAAGATGCGTTGTTATTTCTCACCGACCCTCTTTTCTTCAGAAGCAGAAACAACTGCTGAGACCATAAGGAGAACTCGAGCCATCATCGAGGAAATCTTAGGATATGAAAATCCAAATTTCAAGGTTATGGTAGCACCACATTCTCCCTATAGCTGTAGTAGAGACTTGCTGGAAGCAAGCTTAGATATGGCAAAAGAGCTGAATATTCCTATCCATATTCATGTGGCGGAGACTAAGGAGGAATCAGGAATTATCCTGAAGCGATACGGCAAACGCCCCCTCGCATTTCTAGAAGAACTAGGTTACTTAGATCATCCGTCTATCTTTGCTCACGGGGTCGAATTAAACGAGAGAGAAATTGAACGCTTGGCAACTTCTCATGTGGCTATCGCCCATAATCCTATTAGTAACCTCAAACTGGCCTCAGGAATCGCTCCAATCATCCAACTGCAAAAAGCAGGAGTAGCAGTCGGAATTGCGACTGACTCAGTTGCTTCCAATAATAATCTAGATATGTTTGAGGAAGGACGGACCGCAGCCCTTCTTCAGAAAATGAAGAGTGGAGATGCCAGCCAATTCCCTATCGAGACAGCCCTTAAGGCACTGACGATCGAAGGAGCTAAGGTTCTAGGAATGGAAAAGCAGATAGGAAGCCTAGAAGTTGGCAAGCAAGCGGATTTTCTGGTCATTCAACCAAAAGGAAAAATCCATCTTCAACCTCAGAAAAATATGCTCTCTCACCTGGTTTATGCTGTCAAATCCAGTGATGTTGATGATGTTTATATCGCTGGAGAACAGGTGGTTAAGCAAGGCAAAGTTTTGACAGTAGAGATTTAAAAAAATTTAAAAAAAGTTTGCAAAAATCTTGCATTCTTTTTTTGTCTATGCTATACTTATATACGGTTTGAAAAAACTGCCTAAGACAGTAGGGGAGCTTGACTCGTAAATATCCTACCGAGGACAAAACGTATCATGTAAAAAGAAGCGTATTGTACTTTCGTGTCTAGGTTTGGGCGCGTTTTTCTTTTGGAAAAATTCCCCAAGCAAAATAATTACGGAGGTGAACACACTAATGAGTGAAGCAATTATTGCTAAAAAAGCGGAACTAGTTGACGTAGTAGCTGAAAAAATGAAAGCTGCTGCATCTATCGTTGTTGTAGACGCTCGTGGTTTGACAGTTGAGCAAGATACAGTTCTTCGTCGTGAGCTTCGTGGAAGCGAAGTTGAGTATAAAGTCATTAAAAACTCAATCTTGCGTCGTGCAGCTGAAAAAGCTGGTCTTGAAGATCTTGCATCAGTATTTGTTGGACCATCTGCAGTAGCATTTTCTAACGAAGATGTTATCGCACCAGCGAAAATCTTGAACGATTTTGCTAAAAACGCTGAAGCACTTGAAATCAAAGGTGGTGCAATCGAAGGCGCTGTCGCATCTAAAGAAGAAATTGTTGCTCTTGCAACTCTTCCAAACCGCGAAGGACTTCTTTCTATGCTCCTTTCTGTACTTCAAGCGCCAGTGCGCAACGTTGCTCTTGCAGTCAAAGCGGTTGCAGACAACAAAGAAGACGCAGCTTAATCTTAAGCTACGCAGCGTAGCCTAGCTACGGAAAAACTATTATAAAATTAAAAACTTATTTGGAGGAAATAACAATGGCATTGAACATTGAAAACATTATTGCTGAAATTAAAGAAGCTTCAATCCTTGAATTGAACGACCTTGTAAAAGCTATCGAAGAAGAATTTGGTGTAACTGCAGCTGCTCCTGTAGCTGTTGCTGCAGCTGGTGCTGCTGACGCTGGTGCTGCTAAAGACTCATTTGACGTTGAGTTGACAGCTGCTGGTGACAAAAAAGTTGGTGTTATCAAAGTTGTACGTGAAATCACTGGTCTTGGACTTAAAGAAGCTAAAGAACTTGTTGATGGTGCACCAGGTGTCATCAAAGAAGGCGTTCCAACTGCAGAAGCTGAAGAAATCAAAGCTAAATTGGAAGAAGCTGGAGCTTCAGTTACTCTTAAGTAATCGTTTATCGGTTGCTTAGGACTGAAAGTCTAGTATTAAAGCCTTTTCGTATTTGCAAAAGGTGATAAAAAGGGTTTCATTTTAATTGAAAGACCCCTGCAAATACCCCCACAAAAATTTGTGGGGGTATTTGTGAATTTCATTGAGGAATATTAAATTATGGTGAATGTTTATTTTTATAAAAGTGTTCAAGATTATCATAATAATGCCAAAAGTCAAAACACCATTTCTAATTTCACATAACTATGTAAAGACACAATTATATAAGATCAATATGCTGATTAGTAATCTCCTTCACTTTCTAAATTGAAATGAGGAGTTTGGCTAAAGGATAGAAATTTTTAATTATCGTTGATTTGGCACTCTAAGAATACTCTAGTTAGTATTAAAAGACTTAGAGACTCTATTATTTTTGTGGAGATTTTTTCGATACTAGGTACTCAAGAAGAAATCGCCTGGTGTACCGTTCCCAAAATGTTAGACAGCTAATTTAAGTAAAAAATTTAGTTCTAAATTGCACAGGGCTAAATTTTTTAGTTTACTTTTAATTCGTTTGTTTGAGTTGAAATATATAAAGTAGTATCGTATTTTTAGTATATATTATTCTATAAATTTTGTTTGATTTAGTTGATATTATTTATTGACAAAAAATGGATTATGAAGTATCTCATTGAGTAATGTTATTTAGGAATAGAGGCTAGAAAATAATGGCAATACGTGCTATTTTATGCTACAATGAGTATCAAGGTATATATAGATAAACGAAGAATAGAGGGAGCAAAATGAAGCTAAAAAAAACATTGTTCGGTTATTATCGTGCTAAAGAAGTTGACGATACTATCGAATCTTTAGAGGAAGGTTTCTACAATGAGATTCAGAAAAAAAATGATAAAATCGAATCATTGCGTAAAAAACTAGACTCTATGAGAGAAAAGGAAAAAGAGATAGGTGAGGCTGTTGTTTATGCAAAATCACTTATTATCTCAGCGCACAAAAGCGCTGAGCAAGAAGCAAAAGAAGTTTTAGAAAAAGCGCAAAAGGACTATCTGGATATACGCGAATCTATTCTGGAAGAGATTGATATCTTGACAAAAAAACGCATAGAAGCTGAAAGACTTTATCAATTACAAAGGGAAAAAATAAAAAATCTTCTAAATCAGGTTGATGATTTTCTTGAGGATGAAAACTTAAATGAAGAGAGTGAAGTGATCACTCCGATTGATGACTCTTTTGAAGTTGATAATGAAGCTACACCTAATGAACAAGAAAACCAGAGCTTGTTTGAGAAAAAAGAAGAGACACCAAACACTTCCGTATCTCAAATCGAAGTTGTAAAAATTGAGAATATTGTTGCCAAGACAGGCACAGATAACTCAACTCCTGTTAATTATTTTATATCTTCTGACAAAGATATAGTTAAAGAAGATAATATCAAGGAAGACAATAGCAAAGAAGAACAAGCAGTGGAGAATACCAAGCATCTTTCAAGAGTTGAAGAGGATATCTTTTTATAAGAGGGATATGGTTTATGACGATATATAACATCAACTTAGGAATAGGTTGGGCAAGTAGCGGGGTTGAGTACGCACAAATTTATCGTGCAAAATTGCTTCGCAGCGTGGGCTTAGATGCAAAATTCATCTTTATGGATTTTATTTCAGCCGATAATATTGAACATTTGACGAAGAACATCGGCTTTGAGGATTCGGAGGTTATTTGGCTCTATCAGTATTTTACAGACGTTAAAATTGCTCCAACAACCTATACTCTAGCACATGTTTTAGCTAGTTTTGATAGAGAACCTCTAGAAATCGTCCGTAATCCTGAGAATAAGACCTTTCGAGTCATGTTTGGAGATAATGATTTCGTAACGTGCTATTCTTGCGATATGGATAATGAACTGATTGAGCGGGCAGAGATTGTTTCGCGTGGCTGTCTCATTCAGAAAGAATATTATACTTATACCAAAAACTTTATTGAATACTATAGTCCTGTAGATGGTCGGGCTCGTCTCTACCAACGGACTTGGCTCAATGAAGATGGTAGTGTGGCTTACGAAGAGATTATCGATGAAGTAGACGGTAAGCAAGAAACGCAAGTTTATCGTTTTCCAGATCAGGTCTTCTACTCCAAGCAGGAGTTTGTTGCTCATTTCATGAGAAGTTTGAAGTTAACAGACAAGGATTTACTGATTCTAGACCGAGAGACAGATATTGGCCAGCCAATCTTCGCCAATAAGGGGGCTGCCAAACTAGCTGTCATCGTTCATGCAGACCACTTCAGTGAAAATCCCGCAGAAAAAGAGTATATCTTATGGAATAATTACTACGAGTATCAATTTGAATACGCAGAAGAAGTGGACTACATCATCAACTCGACGGATGCTCAAACAGAGCTGCTGAAAGAGCAGTTTGCTCAATATACCGACATCAAACCGAAGAATATTTTAACTATTCCTGTGGGCAGCTTGGATCAGCTGCGTCAACCAGAAGGTCAGCGTAAACCTTTTGGTTTGATGACAGCTTCTCGTTTGGCCAGTGAAAAGCATATTGATTGGCTGATTCATTCTGTGGTGAAGGCGCATGAGAAGCTACCGGAAATCACCTTTGATATTTATGGCACCGGTGGTGAGGAAGCTATGCTGCGGAAGCTGATTGCGGATCTGCAAGCAGAAGAGTATATTCGACTGATGGGGCATCATCATATGGCGGATATTTACAAAAATTATTCCGCTTATCTAACGGCATCTACAAGTGAAGGGTTTGGTCTGACTTTGTTAGAAGCAGTTGGTTCTGGCCTGCCCATCATTGGCTTTGATGTTCGTTATGGCAATCCGACCTTTATCCGCGATGGAGAAAATGGCTACCTGATTCCTAAGGCTCGTCCAGATGATCTAGAGGCCATGACGACAGAGTACGCAGAAAAGATTGTTCAGCTATTAACTCAACATTCTCAGGAAGATTTGTCCCGTGTATCCTATGAGATAGCTGAGCCTTACCTTGATGAGCATATTGCCCAGCGCTGGTCTGATCTTGTCCGATCGGCTCAGACCAACTAAGTAGGATTCAGAAAGAAAGGCATAACCACTATGATTTGTTTGTTTGACCGCTATGATCAAGCAAGTTTTGATTTGTTACGTTCATTAAAAGCAACAGGACTTGATTGTCCTGTTGTTGTTGTACAAGATGATGGCTATCTTTCACCAGATGTCGAGTCTCCTTACAGTTATTTCACGGGAGATTTGGATACACCAGAAGGCCGGCCGATTTATTTTAATCTTGTCCCCAAACCGCACCTATGGGAGATTCGCTCCAGCAATGTAAATGGAGAAATCTTGGATATGGGCAAGAAGCGTGCCAATATTTTCTATCGCCAACCGACGCATGAAAGACGTGTGCGGGCTGTCGAATGGTTGGATACAGAGGGGCAGGTTCGAGCAGCAGATATCTACAATCGTAAAGGACGACTTTTTGCACAAATAACCTACGACCAGACACAACGTCCGACTCATACTCGTTATTTTGACCAGAGCAATGTCGTGGTCATTATGGAGAATCATCTGACTGGAGATATTATCCTGACACTGGAGGGAAAGCGTCATATCTTTAAATCCAAACAAGAATTTGTCATCTTTTATTTGCAATATCGTGGGTATGATACGGATCGGATTATTTATAATTCGCTAGCAACCCCCTTCTTGGTGGCCTATTCTCTTTCTCCTAAAAATGGTCGTGCAGAGGATGTTCTTTTCTGGCAAGAGCCTATCGGAGAAGAGTTACCAGGTAATATGGTAGCGGCTATGAAGCTGAATGATCGCAATATTCGTATTGTTGTCCAAGACAAGCAGGTATATGAAAAAATTCAAAACTTGGTGGCTCCTGAAGAAAAAAGTTATTTCCACAATCTTGGTTATATTTATGATTACCAACGCCTTAATAACATGAATCCGGAAGCTCTGATTTTGACCAATAGTGATCAGCTTGAGAAGATTGAAGAGCTTGTGACCAAGTTACCAAATGTTCATTTTCATATTGGAGCGATTACAGAAATGTCCAGCCATCTAATGGAACTAAATCATTTCGTAAATGTTTCGCTCTATCCAAATATTCGTCCGGGCAAGGTTGCAGAGCTTTTTGAGAGATGTGACTTGTATCTAGATATCAATATCAGCGATGAAATCCTCAATGCTTGTCGCACAGCTTTTGAGAACAATATGCTGATTCTCAGTTTCACAAATACTTGTCATAGTCGTCGATTTATTGCGGATGATTACATTTATTCGCCAGAAAATGTTTCAGGCATGGTGGATAAGATTCAAAGAGTCCTTGCCTACTCATCAGAGATGGAAGCAGCACTTGCTAGACAGAAACAGGCTGCCAACCAAGCTAGTTTGGAGCAATATAGAGCTATCTTTTAATTGTAAGATATCTTATATTGGCTGAAAAATGGATTTTAGAGAGGATGATGGTCCTCTCTTTTTTGTGTGAAGAAACGAGAAGAGTTTTTAGGATTATTTTATTTGAAAGTCTTCATAAATGGACGAGGAAGCAGCTGTTATTCTTTTGGGGACAGACAAAATTCCCCGCACGGCTACTAGGGAAATAATTTCCTAGCAGCTATACGAGGGGTAGGATGATGAGATTTGAGAAATTATGTTAGTAAGATTAACTCTATAATCATAGCGATATAGAGGATTAAGGTAAGGAGAAAACCGGCTCTCCAGAAGAATTTGATAAATTTAGGGTAGTAAAAGCTTCGTTTTTTGACGAGGAAAAAGACTACAAGGAGGATGGCTAGGAGAGAAAGTGCAACACCAAGTCGCGGTAGAAAGTTGTGGGTAAAGGCTTTGGCAGTGATAAGGTAATACTCAAATACCAAAAGTGGAAAAGCTAGATCCGCGAAATTAAATCCTATTTTCCTAAGTCCGAAAAGCTTGGTGACAATAAAGCAAACCACCAAGGTTAATATCAATAATAAAATAGCTGCTATTTTCATTAAAATCATACCCATATTGTATCATAAAAAAACGCTAAAGGAAATGGGAAACAAGGGAATTTATAGGAAAGTCAAGCTTTTGAGATTGTGGGTGTTTTTTGTTATAATGAAAGTTATGAAATCTTACAATACCTTGAATGATTATTATCGAAAACTTTTTGGAGAAAAGATTTTTAAAGTTCCTATCGATGCGGGGTTTGACTGTCCAAATCGCGATGGAACTGTGGCTCATGGAGGCTGTACTTTTTGTACGGTTTCTGGTTCTGGAGATGCCATTGTGGCACCGGATGCCCCTATCCGTGAGCAATTTTATAAGGAAATTGACTTTATGCATCGCAAATGGCCAGACGTTAAAAAGTATCTAGTTTATTTCCAAAACTTTACCAACACCCATGAAAAGGTGGAAGTGATTCGGGAACGTTACGAGCAGGCTATCAAGGAGCCAGGTGTAGTAGGGATCAATATCGGAACACGGCCAGACTGTTTACCCGATGAAACCATCGAATATTTGGCTGAGTTATCGGAGCGCATGCATGTGACGGTAGAATTGGGCTTGCAGACCACCTTTGAAGTAACATCTGACTTGATTAACCGTGCCCATTCTTATGAATTGTATGTTGAGACGGTCAAGCGCTTGAGGAAATATCCCAAGATTGAGATTGTTTCCCATTTGATTAATGGTTTGCCCGGTGAAACTCATGAAATGATGGTTGAAAATGTCCGTCGCTGTGTTAGGGATAATGATATTCAAGGAATTAAACTGCACTTGCTTCACCTCATGACCAATACACGGATGCAGCGAGATTACCATGAGGGACGCTTGCAACTGATGAGTCAGGATGAGTATGTCAAGGTTATCTGTGACCAGTTGGAAATCATTCCCAAGCATATCGTCATCCATCGAATCACGGGAGATGCGCCTAGAGATATGCTGATTGGCCCTATGTGGAGCCTCAATAAATGGGAAGTGCTAAATGCTATTGAAACTGAGATGCGACGTCGTGGAAGTGTGCAAGGATGCAAGGCTGTAAAACAGGAGTTTAAAAATGAAAAGACCACTTGAGATGGCACATGATTTTTTGGCGGAAGTTGTAACAAAAGAGGATATCGTAGTGGATGCGACCATGGGCAATGGTCATGATACGCTATTTTTAGCCAAGCTAGCCAAGCAAGTCTATGCCTTTGATATCCAGGAGCAGGCTTTGGAGAAAACCCAAGAGCGTTTGGACCAGGCTGGAATGATAAATGCCCAGTTAATCTTGCAAGGACATGAGACACTAGACCAGTTTGTGACAGAAGCTAAGGCAGGGATTTTTAATCTGGGTTATCTGCCTTCTGCTGACAAATCTGTCATCACCCAACCTCAGACTACCATTGAGGCTTTAGAGAAGCTTTGTCATTTGCTTGTCAAAGGGGGACGGATTGCCATTATGATCTACTATGGTCATGAGGGAGGAGATACCGAGAGGGATGCTGTATTGGACTTTGTTAGTCAGTTGAACCAACAAGAGTATACAGCTACCATTTATCGGACTCTAAACCAAGTTAATAATCCACCGTTTTTAGTTATGATTGAAAAATTAGAAAGGTATAGACATGGATAAACAATACCTTCGTGAGAAGCTTGAGGCAATGCGCCAAAATTTTGTCGAGTCAACGCATCACGAGCGAGCAGTCGGGGTGCTCGACGAAGCACATATGAGCAAGAAAATGCTTAAAATTAAGAAAAAATTAGTGGCTCTTGAAATGGAACGGTGCCAGAAAAAAATTGAGCACAAAGACTGTTCTAAGATTGATCAGAAAATCCAAGAGCAAAAGGAGATTTTTGAATCTTGTTGTAAAAAAGATTAAGGAGGAATTGTATGGAATTACTCATTTACTTGATTCTATTTTTATTTGTCTTAATCATTTCAACTACGACCAATAAACTTCTCCCTTTTTTGCCCCTTCCTCTTGTACAAATCCTTTTGGGGATTGGGATTGGTTTATTTGTTCCCGATGCGGATTTTCATCTCAATACAGAGCTGTTTCTGGCCATGGTTATTGGCCCCTTACTTTTCCGAGAGGCAGAAGAAGCGGATATTACGTCCATTTTGAAGCATTGGCGGATTGTCGTCTTTCTGATTTTCCCTGTGATTTTTATCTCGACTTTAAGCTTGGGGGGCATGGCTCACTTCCTTTGGATGACTCTTCCTTTAGCTGCCTGTTTAGCAGTTGGAGCGGCACTTGGGCCAACAGATTTGGTTGCCTTTTCATCTCTTTCTGAACGTTTTCGTTTTCCCAAACGGGTTTCTAATATTCTAAAAGGAGAAGGTCTTTTAAATGACGCTTCTGGGTTGGTTGCCTTTCAGATGGCCCTTGCTGCTTGGACAACAGGAACCTTTTCTTTCAGCCAAGCTGGGACTTCCCTAGCACTTTCTATCCTTGGTGGTTTTGTAGTCGGTTTTGTGACGGCTATGGTCAATCGTTTCTTGCATAGTTTTTTACTGAGTGTGCGAGCGATAGATATAGCCAGTGAACTATTGCTAGAGTTAAGTTTGCCACTCATGACCTTTTTTATCGCAGAAGAGTTTCATGTTTCAGGAATTATCGCTGTAGTGGTTGCAGGTATTTTGAAGGCCAGCCGCTTTAAGAAAATTACGCTCCTTGAGGCTCAAGTAGACACCGTGACGGAGACCGTCTGGCACACCGTGACCTTTATGCTAAACGGATCAGTCTTTGTTCTCTTGGGAATGGAATTAGAGTTGATTGCAGAGCCGATTCTGTCTAATTCTCTCTACAATCCCTTTCTTTTACTACTTTCAGTTGTCGTTCTGACCTTCTTGCTTTTTGCGATCCGCTTTGTCATGATTGCTGGTTTTTACTTTGTGAGAACGCGTCGACTTAAGAAAAAAATTCATAAGTACATGAAAGATATGCTTCTTTTAACCTTCTCTGGTGTTAAAGGGACAGTATCTATCGCGACCATTCTCCTCATACCAAGTCATTTGGAGCAGGAATATCCTCTGTTGCTCTTCCTTGTAGCAGGCGTTACACTATTGAGCTTTTTAACGGGTTTGCTGGTTCTCCCTCACTTATCTGAGGAACAAGAGGAAAGCAAGGATCACTTGATGCATATAGCGATTTTGAATGATGTAGCTGCAGAATTAGAAAAAGAGCTGGACCATCACAAGAACAAACTTCCTCTTTATGCAGCTATTGATAATTATCATGGTCGGATTGAAAACCTCATCCTTAGTCTGGAAAACAAGAGAGTCCAAGAGGACTGGGAGTCCCTCAAGCTTCTTATCTTGAGTATTGAGAGTGACGGTTTGGAGCAAGCCTACGAGGAAAATAGAATCAGCGAGCGTGGCTATCGAGTTTACCAACGTTACCTAAAAAACATGGAGCAGAGTATCAATCGGAATTTCGCTTCTAGAGTGACTTATTACTTCCTAGTTTCTTTACGGATACTGCGCTTTCTACTCCATGAAATGTTTACCTTTGGCAAAACTTTCCGTAGTTGGATGAATGAAGAATCTCGTAAACTACTAGCAGTTGACTATGATCAGATTTCAGAGTTGTATTTGGAAAATACAGAGCTGATTGTCGAGAGTTTGGAAAACCTCAAAGGGGTTTACAAGAGTTCTCTGATTAGCTTTATGCAAGAGTCTCGTCTACGCGAGACGGCCATTATCGGAAGTGGTGCCTTTGTTGAGAGGGTTATCAATCGCATTAAGCCAAACAATATCGATGAAATGCTACGAGGCTACTATCTCGAACGTAAGGCAATCTTTGAATACGAAGAAGCTAAACTGATAACAGCCAAGTATGCCAAAAAACTACGCCAAAATGTGAATAATTTAGAAAATTATTCTCTGAAAGAGGCTGCAAATACCTTGCCTTATGATATGCTAGATTTAATCAGAAGAACTTAGATGATGAAGAAAATGACGGAGGATGGAACATGAAAAAGTGGTGGAAAGAGCTGATGGACAGGCCCTTATTGAAAGCTTTTTTGCATTATTATCAAGCATCTGATAGTGAATTGACCAGTGTTGCGGTTGCCTACTATTGGTTGATTTCAATCTTTCCTTTGCTAATGATAATGGTCAATATTTTGCCTTATTTTCAGATTCCGGTCTCAAATTTCTTACTGACAATCAAGGAATTTTTGCCTGATACAGTGTATGATGTGGTCGCCAAGATTGTCCGAGAAGTTCTGACTCAACCATCGACTGGTTTGCTGAGTTTTGCTGTTTTATCTGCCCTCTGGACCTTTTCGAAATCAATGGATTTCCTCCAAAAAGCTTTTAACAAAGCCTATGGAGTGACCAAGAGTCGAGGAATTATCTCCCATCAGTTGATGAGTTTACTTGTTAGCCTTGGCTTGCAGATTCTTTTTGCCCTAGCCTTATTTTTGAGTATGTTTGGTCGTATGTTGCTCAACCTCCTCAAAACTTACTGGCAATCAGACAGTCCGCTATTTTCCTACCTGCAAGATTTTACAGGTCCTCTGGTCTATGCCTTGATCTTTGCCATTCTGGTTATGATTTATTACTTCCTTCCAAAAGTAAAAACACCACGAATTCGCTATGTTTTACCAGGAAGTGTCTTTGTCTTGCTGACTCTTATCTTTTTATTGAATATCTTTTCTGTTTATTTTAACAACTATGTCAATCACCTAGTCGATGTCCGTTTTTTCAGTTCCATCATCGTGGTAGTCATGATGTTCTGGTTTATTCTTATTGCAAAGATTTTGATTATCGGAGCGATTATCAATGCCAGTGTTCAGAGCTTAAGAGATTCGAGCTTTAGAATAGATTAACTTATTAGATTTAAAAAAATTAAGTTTTAAGAATCTGTGAAAGTTTTATGATGAGGTTAGATACTCAGCCTTTAAAATTGAATCTTCCAACTGACTTAAGGA
The DNA here is from genome assembly GCA_905221435.1 of bacterium. Taxonomy (GTDB): domain Bacteria; phylum Bacillota; class Bacilli; order Lactobacillales; family Streptococcaceae; genus Streptococcus. Next base: position 60,019 of record CAJNDD010000004.1, on the reverse strand, counting down.
TAGACTTTCATTTTAAATAGAGCGAGAAGATTTTTTGTCAAATGGAAGTGAATTAATAACAGAAATGTGATGTAATGATACAATAAAAGAAAGGTGTTTGACATGTAATATCACTATTCGTTTGAGAAGTGGTTATTGCAGAATGGACTATAGAAGATAAAATGAAGACTAATTTTAATGAACAGAAATGGGAAAAATAAGAGAACTATGGTATAATGGAATGTAAAGACCTTTTTAGTAAATTTTGAAAGAGTATAACATGAGAAAAATTGTCATCAATGGTGGACATCCATTGCAAGGTGAGATCACCATTAGCGGTGCTAAGAATAGTGTTGTAGCATTAATCCCTGCTATTATACTGGCAGACGATGTTGTCACTTTGGATTGTGTCCCAGATATTTCAGACGTTGCTAGTCTTGTCGAAATTATGGAAATCATGGGAGCGAAAGTAAAACGCTACGATGATGTTTTGGAGATTGATCCTAGAGGTGTTCAAAATATTCCCATGCCTTATGGTAAGATTAATAGCCTTCGTGCATCTTATTATTTCTACGGAAGTCTTTTAGGTCGTTTTGGTGAAGCCACGGTTGGACTTCCTGGCGGATGTGATCTGGGACCTCGTCCGATTGACCTTCACTTAAAAGCCTTCGAAGCTATGGGAGCCAAGGTGAGCTACGAGGGAGACAATATGAATTTATCTGCTCAGGGCAAGGGACTTCACGGCGCAAGTATCTACATGGATACCGTCAGCGTTGGTGCAACGATTAATACCATGATTGCGGCTGTTAAGGCTAAGGGACGTACTGTCATTGAAAATGCGGCTCGTGAGCCGGAAATCATCGATGTAGCTACCCTTTTGAACAACATGGGAGCCCACATTCGTGGTGCTGGTACAGATCTTATCATTATTGATGGTGTTGAGAAACTTCATGGAACGCGTCACCAAGTAATCCCAGATCGTATCGAAGCTGGAACCTATATTTCACTTGCTGCAGCGGTTGGTAAAGGAATCCGTATTAACAATGTTCTCTATGAGCATTTAGAAGGTTTTATCGCCAAACTAGAGGAAATGGGCGTTCGTATGACTGTCTCAGAAGACAGTATCTTCGTTGAAGAACAGTCTGATTTGAAGGCTATTAATATCAAAACAGCTCCCTATCCAGGGTTTGCAACCGATTTGCAACAACCAATCACACCACTTTTACTAACTGCCCAAGGTCGTGGTACCATTATTGATACCATTTACGAAAAACGTGTCAACCATGTTTTTGAGTTAGCAAAAATGGATGCGGATATTACGACTACAAATGACCATATTTTCTACACTGGTGGGCGAACTCTACATGGTGCCAAGGTGAAAGCTACAGATCTTCGTGCTGGTGCTGCACTTGTCATCGCTGGTTTGATGGCTCAAGGCCAGACTGAAATTACGAATATTGAGTTTATCCTTCGTGGCTACTCAGATATTATTGAAAAATTGCGTAGTCTTGGAGCGGATATTACACTCGTTGAAGACTAAGCCGTTGAGGTGATTATGAATATTTGGACCAAATTAGCAATGTTTTCTTTTTTTGAAACGGAGCGCTTGTATTTGCGTCCTTTCTTTTTTAGTGACAGTCAAGCGTTTTTCGAGATTGCTTCAAACCCTGAGAATTTGCAGTTTATTTTTCCCAGTCAAGCAAGTTTGGAAGAAAGTCAGTACGCACTTGCTAACTATTTTATGAAGAATCCTCTAGGGGTTTGGGCAATCTGTAAGCAAGACAATCAGGAAATGATTGGTTCCATTAAGTTTGAAAAAATAGACGAAATCAAAAAAGAAGCTGAGATTGGATATTTCTTAAAAAAAGATTCTTGGTCACAAGGTTTTATGACAGAAGTAGTTACCAAACTTTGTCAGCTTTCATTTGAAGAATTTGGTTTAAAGCAATTATCCATCATCACTCATTTGGAGAATCAAGCTAGTCAAAAAGTAGCCTTAAAATCGGGCTTTAGCCTCGTACGACAGTTTAAGGGGAGCGATCGCTATACACGAAAAATGAAGGACTATCTTGAATTTCGATACATAAAAGGAGAATTCAATGAGTAAACACCAGGAAATTTTGTCCTATCTGGAAGAGTTGCCAATTGGGAAGAGAGTTAGTGTTCGCAGTATTTCCAATCACTTGGGTGTTAGTGATGGAACGGCTTATCGTGCTATTAAAGAAGCTGAAAATCGTGGAATTGTAGAAACCCGTCCTCGTAGTGGAACCATACGAGTCAAGTCTCAGAAAGTGGCTATTGAGAGACTAACCTATGCTGAAATTGCAGAAGTCACCTCCTCTGAAGTTTTAGCTGGTCAGGAAGGGCTTGAGAGAGAGTTTAGCAAATTCTCCATTGGGGCTATGACAGAGCAGAATATCTTGTCCTATCTGAATGATGGTGGTTTGTTAATCGTCGGAGACCGTACTCGTATTCAACTTTTAGCTCTGGAAAATGAAAATGCTGTCCTCGTAACCGGTGGTTTTCATGTGCACGAGGATGTACTGAAACTTGCTAATCAGAAAGGAATTCCTGTTTTACGAAGCAAGCATGATACTTTTACAGTTGCGACCATGATCAACAGAGCCTTGTCAAATGTGCAGATTAAGACAGATATTTTAACAGTTGAAAAGCTCTATCGTCCTAGTCATGAGTATGGTTTTTTGAGAGAAACGGATACAGTAAAAGACTATCTAGACTTGGTCCGTAAGAACAGAAGTAGTCGTTTCCCAGTCATTAATCAGCACCAAGTGGTTGTTGGGGTTGTTACCATGCGTGACGCAGGGGACAAATCCCCTAGCACGACGATTGACAAGGTGATGACGCGCAGCATTTTCGTGACAGGATTAGCGACCAATATTGCCAATGTCAGTCAACGAATGATTGCAGAAGACTTTGAGATGGTTCCGGTAGTGAGAAGCAATCAAACTTTGCTCGGAGTTGTAACGAGACGAGATGTCATGGATAAGATGAGTCGCTCTCAGGTTTCGGCTTTGCCGACTTTTTCAGAGCAAATCGGTCAAAAGTTGTCTTATCATCACGACGAAGTTGTGATTACAGTTGAGCCCTTTATGCTTGAGAAGAACGGAGTTTTGGCAAATGGTGTTCTTGCTGAAATTTTAACTCACATGACACAGGATTTGGTGGCAAATAGCAGACGCAATTTAATCATTGAGCAGATGCTGATTTACTTCTTACAAGCTGTTCAGATAGATGATACTTTGCGGATTCAGGCACGTATTATTCACCATACGAGACGTTCGGCTATTATTGATTATGATATTTATCATGGTCATCAGATTGTATCAAAAGCAAATGTTACAGTTAAAATTAATTAGAATCTAGGAGAAAAAATGATAACTTTAAAATCAGCACGTGAAATCGAAGCCATGGACAAGGCTGGTGATTTCCTAGCTAGTATCCATATCGGCTTACGTGATTTGATTAAGCCAGGCGTGGATATGTGGGAAGTTGAAGAGTACGTTCGTCGACGTTGTAAAGAGGAAAATTTCCTTCCTCTACAGATTGGCGTGGATGGCGCAGTCATGGATTATCCCTATGCCACTTGTTGCTCTCTCAATGACGAAGTTGCTCATGCTTTTCCACGTCATTACATCTTGAAAGATGGAGATTTGCTCAAGGTTGATATGGTTTTGGGAGGCCCTATTGCCAAATCCGATCTCAATGTATCTAAACTCAACTTTAACAATGTTGAGCAAATGAAAAAATACACTCAGAGCTATTCTGGTGGTCTAGCTGACTCATGTTGGGCTTATGCGGTTGGTACACCATCTGAAGAAGTGAAAAACCTGATGGACGTAACCAAGGAAGCTATGTATAAAGGGATTGAGCAAGCAGTTGTTGGAAATCGTATCGGCGATATCGGTGCAGCAATTCAGGAATATGCTGAAAGTCGCGGTTACGGTGTCGTACGTGATTTGGTTGGTCATGGTGTTGGACCAACTATGCACGAAGAGCCAATGGTTCCTAACTACGGTATTGCAGGTCGTGGACTCCGTCTCCGTGAAGGAATGGTCTTGACTATTGAACCCATGATCAATACTGGTGACTGGGAAATTGATACAGATATGAAGACTGGCTGGGCTCATAAGACCATTGATGGTGGTCTATCGTGCCAATATGAACACCAGTTCGTAATTACCAAAGACGGCCCTGTTATCCTGACCAGTCAAGGTGAAGAAGGAACGTATTAAAATGAAGGGAGCTTGTACCGCCTCCAAAAAGTTAGACAGAAAAAATCAGCTCTTTGTCAACTGTAGTGGGTTGAAGTCAGCTAAGATCGAGAAAGGACAAATTTCGTTCTTTCTTTTTTGATATTTAGAGCAATGAAAATACGGTTTTTGAAATTTTCAAAATTCCGAAAACCAAAGGCATTTCGTTTGATAAGTTGGATGAGATTGTTAGTAGCTTCCAATTTTGCGTTGGAATAGGGTAATTGAAGGGCATTGATAATCTTGTCTTTATCCTTAAGAAGGGTTTTAAAGACAGTCTGAAAAAGAGGATGAACCTGCTTTAGATTGTCCTCAATGAGTCCGAATATATAATCTCTGGAAGGCGAGAAAAATCATGTTTAAAGTGAAAGTCATTGAGCTTTCGGATAACAGTTGAAGTTGAATGGCCAGCTGATGAGCAATATCGGTCATAGAAGTTTTTTCAATCAACTTCTGAGCAATCTTTTGATTGATAATACGAGGAATTTGGTGATTTTTCTTGACGAGAGAAGTTTCAACGACCATCATTTTCGAACAATGATAGCACTTGAAACGACGCTTTTCCAGAAGAATTCTGGTAGGCATACCAGTTGTTTCAAAGTAGGGAATTTTGGAAGGTTTTTGGAAGTCATATTTCTTCATTTGATTTTCGCAATCAGGACAAGACGGGGCGTCGTAGTCCGCTTTAGCAATAATTTCCTTTTCTACAACAAAATAGGTTCCATAGGAAATTTGCCTACTGCAAATATTATAGAGACTTTTCAAGTTCTAGATTACCTATAAAATATTGTCCGTTTATCTTTTTTGTTTTGTAAGAATTATCAAGAAAAATTCTCTTAGTAGGAGAGTTTTTTCGTGTTTCAACCATGATAGTATAGAGCCTAAGTTAGATAACTGGTCAGTTTTTTGTTACTTCATGATAGTGTTACGAATATTTATTGGTCTATTGGGTTAAATTAAAAACATTACATTCGATTTCATTTACCGAAAAAGACCTACTATCCAATAGCAAATCCTACTGTACTAGTCCTTTTTCAGTTTATCTATGGTATAATAGAGGATAGATTTATCAATTGGAGTACGAATGATTTTATGATTAAACTTGTAGCAACCGATATGGATGGAACCTTTCTAGATGGAGAGGGTCGGTTTGATATGGAACGCCTTAAAAACTTACTTGTTTCCTACAAGGAAAAGGGGATTTATTTTGCAGTGGCTTCAGGTCGTGGTATTCTGTCCCTGAAAAAGCTATTTGCGGATGTACGTGATGAAGTGATTTTTATAGCTGAAAATGGGAGCTATGTTGAGTTTCATGGTGAGGATATGTATGAGGCTACTATGTCTCGGGATTTTTACTTGAGCACTTTTGAAGCTTTAAAGAAATCACCCTATTTTGATGAAAGAAAAATGCTGCTGACTGGGAAAAAAGCTTGTTATGTATTGAACACTGTGGATGAGACTTATCTGATGTTTAGCCGTCACTACAATGAAAATATTCAAAAAGTAGCAAGTTTAGAAGATATCACGGATGAGATTTTTAAATTCACCACTAACTTTACAGAAGATACGATAGAAGCTGGAGAGGCCTGGGTCAACGAAAATGTTCCTGGTGTGAAAGCCATGACCACAGGTTTTGAATCCATCGATATTGTCTTGGACTATGTTGATAAGGGTGTGGCCATTGTTGAGTTGGCAGAAAAACTTGGTCTAACCATGGATCAGGTTATGGCGTTTGGCGATAATCTCAATGACCTTCATATGATGCAGGTAGTGGGGCACCCAATCGCTCCTGAAAATGCGCGACCAGAGATTTTAGAATTAGCAGAAGCAGTGATTGGTCACCATAAGGACCAATCAGTGATGGCTTGTATGGAGGGCTTGTAATGGCGGATATTAAATTAATTGCACTTGATTTGGACGGTACTTTGCTGACAACGGATAAAAAGCTAACAGATCGTACCAAGGAAGTCCTCAAAGCTGCGCGTGACCGTGGCATCAAGGTCGTACTGACAACGGGTCGTCCTTTGAAGGCTATGGATTTCTTTCTCCATGAGCTGGGGACTGACGGTCAGGAGGATGAGTACACCATTACCTTTAATGGTGGTCTGGTACAGAAAAATACAGGAGAGATTCTCGATAAAACAGTCTTTTCAATCGACGATGTGGCACGCTTGTACGAGGAAACTGAAAAACTCGGACTTCCGTTAGATGCCATTTCAGAAGGCACAGTCTATCAAATCCAGTCTGACCAAGAAAGTCTCTATGCTAAGTTCAACCCAGCCCTGACTTTCGTACCTGTCGCTTTTGAAGATCTATCTAGTCAGATGACGTATAATAAATGTGTGACCGCTTTTGCCCAAGAACCTTTGGATGCAGCGATTCAACAGATTTCTCCAGAATTGTTTGATCAATATGAAATCTTCAAATCGCGTGAAATGCTATTGGAATGGTCCCCTAAAAACGTCCACAAGGCAACAGGTTTAGCAAAATTAATTAAACATCTAGGCATCGACCAAAGTCAAGTCATGGCTTGTGGGGACGAGGCCAATGACCTTTCCATGATTGAGTGGGCAGGTCTAGGAGTTGCCATGCAAAATGCAGTTCCTGCTGTTAAGGAAGTTGCCAATGTGATTACCCCTATGACCAACGACGAGGAAGCCGTTGCATGGGCTATCGAAGAATACGTGCTAAAGGAGAATTAGAATATGGGATTATTTGACCGTCTATTCGGGAAAAAAGAAGAGCCGAAAATCGAAGATGTTGTAAAAGAAGCACTGGAAAATCTTGATTTGTCAGAAGAGGTTGAAGAAAGCCAAGCGGCAGTCGAAGAAACAGCGACGGACAAAGTGGAAGAAACACCTGCTCAAGAAGAAATTCCTCAGATCTCGACAGAAGAAGTTATTGAACCAGAAGCAGTCGAAGAAACTGCTCAGGAAGAGCTTGAGCTAGAAGCTGATGAATTGGAACAATTCCAAGAGCCTGAAGAAGTTTTAGAAGAAGAGAGCCAAGAAACTGTAGAGTTCGAAGAAGGGCTAGCTTCTGAAGTAGTAGAAGAAGAACTTCCTCAGGTTGAAGAAACCGTACAGGAAAAATATGACCGCAGTCTCAAGAAAACGCGTACGGGATTCGGTGCTCGTTTGAATGCCTTCTTTGCCAACTTCCGTTCTGTCGATGAAGAATTCTTCGAGGAATTGGAAGAACTGCTCATCATGAGTGATGTCGGTGTACAGGTCGCTTCAAACTTAACAGAAGAGCTACGTTATGAAGCTAAACTTGAAAACGCTAAGAAACCGGACGCACTCCGCCGTGTCATTATCGAGAAATTGGTTGAACTCTATGAGAAGGATGGCAACTACGATGAACAAATCCATTTCCAAGATGGTTTGACAGTCATGCTCTTTGTTGGTGTCAATGGTGTTGGGAAAACAACTTCTATCGGGAAATTGGCTCATCGCTACAAACAAGCTGGCAAGAAAGTCATGCTGGTTGCGGCAGATACCTTCCGTGCTGGAGCTGTGGCCCAGCTAGCTGAATGGGGTCGACGTGTGGATGTTCCTGTTGTGACGGGGCCTGAAAAGGCTGATCCAGCAAGTGTGGTTTTTGATGGTATGGAACGCGCTGTAGCTGAAGGGATTGATATTCTCATGATTGATACAGCAGGTCGTCTGCAAAACAAGGACAACCTTATGGCCGAGTTGGAAAAGATTGGCCGTATTATCAAGCGTGTCGTTCCAGAGGCGCCACATGAAACTTTCCTGGCACTCGATGCTTCAACTGGACAGAATGCCTTGGTACAAGCTAAGGAATTTTCTAAAATCACCCCTGTTACCGGTATTGTATTGACTAAGATTGACGGAACTGCCCGAGGTGGTGTTGTACTAGCTATCCGCGAAGAACTCAATATCCCTGTAAAATTGATTGGTTTCGGTGAAAAAATCGATGATATCGGGGAATTTAACTCAGAAAACTTTATGAAGGGTCTCTTAGAAGGCTTGATTTAATACAAAATAAATATCCTGCAAAATTGACTTGCAGGATATTTTTGCTATTCTAAACGGCCATCTTCACGATAGGCGATATCTGGTTGCCAGGTCCATTTGGCTCCATACTTCTCAAGTAAGTCAAAGCTAGCTTGTGGCCCCATGCTTCCAGCTTTATAATCGTAGAGTGGAGCACCGTTTTCAGCCCAGAGCTCTTCGATACGGTCAATCAATTTCCAAGAAGCACTTACCTCATCCCAGTGACTAAAGTTGGTTGAGTTGTTGTTCAAGACGTCGTAGATTAATTTCTCGTATGGATCTGGTGAGGCTCCAGTAGCAGTAGCATCTGTACGGTAATCCAGAGAGCTTGGCGCCAGGTTAAATTCTTCACCGACTTGTTTACCATTGAGGCTGAGGGAGAATCCTTCAGTTGGTTGGATATAGAGGGTCAAGATATTTGGCGCTAATGGTTTTCCAAAGATAGAGTCCATTTGCTTAAAGACGATATTGACATGAGTTCCTTTTTCAGTTAGACGTTTACCTGTACGGAAGAAAAAGGGAACACCACGGAAGCGATCACTGTCTACAAAGAAGGCACCAGATGCAAAGGTTTCTGTTGTAGATTCAGGATCGACATTTGGTTCGCTTCGATAGGAAATGTATTTCATGCCATCGATTTTACCAGAGCGGTACTGACCACGGATAAACTGTTCTTTCAGTTCTTCCTCAGTTGGATGATAGAGGTTTTTAAAGACCTTTATCTTTTCAGCACGAATCTCATCCTTTGTAAAGCTAGCTGGTTTGTCCATGGCTAGAAGAGAGAGAAGTTGGAGAGTATGGTTTTGCACCATATCACGAAGAGCACCAGATTGATCATAGTAGCCACCACGTTCTTCTACACCCAAACGTTCTGCAAAGGTAATTTGAACATTATCGATGTGTTCGCGATTCCAAACATTCTCAAAGATCATATTGGCAAAACGAACAGCAAAGATACTCTGAATCATCTCTTTGCCTAGGTAATGGTCGATACGGTAGATTTGCTCCTCATCAAAGGCTGCAAGGAGATCTTCATTGAGTTTGCTTGCTGTTTCGTAGTCTGTACCAAATGGTTTCTCAACGATCAAGCGCTCAAAACCTTTACCATCGACAATGTTTTCAGATTTGAGGTGTTTGGCAATGGTGCCAAAGAACTGAGGTGCCATAGACAAGAAGAAGAGCTTGTTGTGGTCCGCTTGGTATTTCTCATCAAGCTCAGCTTGTAATTGACGTAAAGCAATGTAATGTTCCGTATCATTCACATCATGGCTTTGATAGTAGAAGTGGCTAGCAAATTCTTGGGCTTGCTCGGTACTATCTGCCAAATCAAGGATGGACTCGACAACTACAGATTCAAAATATTCCTTACTCCAAGGTCTACGAGCTGTTCCGATGACTGCAAAATGTTCAGAGAGATTGCCTGATTTATAGAGTCTGAAAAGGGAAGGGTAGAGTTTGCGTTTAGCTAAATCTCCACTCGCACCGAAAATTGTAACAATAACCTTTGATGACATCTAGCTACCTAATTTCTATATTTTTTCCTAGTTGGACTAGGGATGAGATTTTCTCATTGTCATAGCTTTTATTTTATCATAATTTTCAAAAAAATCAAAAAATCCAATACGCAATTAAAAAACTGCAAGGATTTCCTTACAGTTTCGTTTTATACGTTTAAGACCTTGTCCAAGAACTCTTTTAGACGAGGGTGTTGCGGATTGTCGAAGATTTGATCTGGAGTTCCATCTTCTAGGAATTCACCATCAGCCGTAAAGATAACACGGTTGGCCACCTGACGAGCAAATCCCATCTCATGGGTTACGATAATCATGGTCATGCCTTGTTCCGCCAATTCCTTCATAACATTCAGTACATCTCCAACCATTTCAGGGTCAAGAGCGGAAGTTGGCTCATCAAAGAGCATGATATCAGGATTCATGGCAAGTCCACGAGCGATAGCTACACGCTGTTTTTGACCACCTGAAAGGCTATCTGGATTTGCCTTAGCCTTGTCTGCAAGACCGACTTTCTCCAGCAACTCCATCCCCAATTTTTCAGCTTCTTCTTTGGTCATCCGTTTGTGTTCAATAGGTGCAAAAGTGATATTCTCTAGGACGGACATGTGTGGGAAGAGGTTGAAGTGTTGGAAGACCATTCCAACGTTTTCGCGAACATGGTCGACATTGGTTGATTTTTCAGTCAAATCATAGCCATTCACTGTGATGTGGCCACTCGTTACCTCCTCGAGAAGGTTAAGGCTACGGAGGAAAGTGGATTTCCCAGAACCAGAAGGACCGATAATACAGACAACATCTCCTTCATAGAACTTAGTAGTAATGCCTTTTAAAACCTCATTTTTTCCATAATACTTATGCAAATCATTTACATCAATTTTTAGTTTTGCCATTAACGAATCCTCTTTTCTAAGCGTTTCGCTAGTCTAGTCAAAAGCGTGATAATTACAAGATAGAAGATAGCAAGGATTGCATACATCTTAAAACTTTGGTAGTTACGGGCGATGATGATCTTACCAGTTTGGAAGAGTTCAACCAAACCGATAGCAGATACGATGGTTGTATCTTTAAGAGCAATAACGAATTGGTTAACGAAGTTTGGCAACATCAGTTTAGTTGCTTGTGGCAAGATAATCTTTCGCATGGTTTTTCCATAAGAGATACCAAGACTGCGGCTGGCCTCCATTTGTCCAACTGGAACAGCTTGAATCCCACCACGAACAATTTCAGCGATATAAGCTGCCGCATTAAGTGAGAGGGCAATAGTACCAGCTACAAAGTCGTTAATCGGACTTTGTTGACCTGTGATAGACTCGATAAAGTTTGGAATCCCCCAGAAGATGAAGGCTGCAAGAATCATCAAGGGAATACCACGGATAACGTCAACGAAAATCTCAGAGATCAGACGAAGAGATTTGTATGGACTAACGCTAAACATACCAAAGATAATTCCAATTACAATGGCAATCGCAAATGAAATAAGGGCTAAAGCAAGTGTGATTCCAAGTCCGCTAAGGAGTTGTTTGTAGTTATTTTGGAGCAAGCCCCAGATAGTTGTTTCGTCAACTGTACTTGTAGAAGTAGTTGTTGCTCCGCTAGCTAGATACTTGTCGAGAATCTTTTGGAATTCTCCGTTAGCTTTGAGGTTGGCAAGCCCCTTATTGAACATCTGGATCAATTCTGGATTGCTGCCTTTCTTAACTGCAAAGGCTGTTTCACCGATTGGAGTTCCAGTGATTGGCGTTTTCAACTTTTGCCCTTGACTGATAGAATATTTGAGAACAGGCTCATCATCCATCACGGCATCAATAGCTCCAGTGTTGAGACTGTCATACATAGATGAGCCATCTGAAAAAGTTTTAATCTTGTAGCCGTATTTGCTTTGGTTTTCTGTCAGAAACGTTTGAGAAGCTGTCCCATTTTTAACACCTACAGTTTTATCCTTGAGGTCTTCATAAGAGGCGATGGTGCTTGATTCTTTTACACCGAGAATCGTATTAGCAGTGTAGTAGGAATCAGAGAAATCAAATGTAGCTTTACGAGCATCCGTTACAGACATACCAGCAATGATACCATCTGCTTGTCCGGCCTGAACAGCACTGATCGCTGCATCAAACCCTGGGTTAGTAATCTCAATTTCGAAACCTTGATCTTTGGCAATAGCTTTAATCAAGTCCATGTCAATACCAGTGTACTCGTTGTTTGAATTTTGAAATACGAATGGTGCAAAAGATGAATCACTTGCAATAATATACTTTGATTTAACAGTGTCAGCTTTTGCTATTCCTAGTGAGAAAATGGGAAATAAAATGAGCAAACATGCTAGGATTTTTTTCTTCATTTTTAGTCTCCTTTCTGAATATTTTTTAATTATAACAGAAAAAAAGCCAGAAGGCAAATTTTAATGATTTTTATGTAAGAAGATATAACATCTACTTAACAAGAATCGAAAATTGAGAAACAGAAAGTCTATCCTTTTTATGGTAAAATAGAAGGAGTACTTAGAAAGGAGAAAAAGATGATTGTTAAGTTTGACAGAGGCCTGCTTAAGGTTCAAATTGGATGGGGTCTGTTTTATTCTCTCAGTTCATTGTGCTTGATTATTCCTTACCTTTTAAATGATTTTTGGTATGAGAATTATTTTGGTAAAATCTTTTTCCTTTTCCTTCTTCTGCTTCCACTATATACCGGTATTTCAGCGGTAGATGGAATCATGAATTTTAGAAAAACAAAGAAATTGATAGAAGTAGATGAGCAGACCTTCACCTATTATGGGAAACTTTTTGGCCGAAAAACCTTTGAAATTCCCTTATCTGATATCGACCTTGTCATGAAAGATTGGTCAAGTCCCATAGCCGATATCAAGCGTTCATCATCCTTTCTTTATTTTTTGAAGCGGATTGAATACTTTTTTGACTACCGATCCGAATTGGATGATAAAAAAAGATACCGGGTTCTGATGATACTATTCAAAGATAGTGAGACGGCCATCAAATTCGATAAAAAACTTGGTTTTCAGTTGCCAAAGAAAAGAAAATATGTTGCAAAGAACCAAATCATACGAATTCGCGTGGATAGAGGAGAGGTTTTCTCAGACCAAGAAATGAATGACTATATAAACGAAAGGAACGGTCATGATAGATAGAAAAGTAAATAACAAATTTAAACTCGTCTCCAAATACCAACCATCGGGAGACCAACCCCAAGCAATCGAGCAGTTGGTCGATAATATCGAGGGTGGAGAGAAAGCTCAAATACTCATGGGGGCGACTGGTACTGGGAAGACCTATACCATGAGTCAGGTTATTGCTCAGGTCAACAAGCCGACTCTGGTTATCGCCCATAATAAAACGCTGGCCGGCCAGCTTTATGGTGAGTTCAAGGAGTTTTTCCCCAATAACGCGGTGGAATACTTCGTTTCCTACTATGATTACTACCAGCCCGAGGCCTATGTGCCTTCCAGCGATACTTATATCGAAAAGGATAGCTCGGTCAATGACGAGATTGATAAGCTTCGTCACTCAGCGACATCAGCCCTCTTGGAGCGTAATGATGTGATTGTCGTGGCTTCGGTCTCTTGTATCTATGGTCTGGGTTCGCCTAAGGAATACTCTGACAGTGTGGTTAGCCTGCGTCCTGGCCTAGAGATTTCTCGTGATAAGCTGCTTAATGACCTGGTGGATATCCAGTTTGAGCGCAATGACATTGACTTTCAGCGGGGGAAATTTCGGGTTCGTGGTGATGTGGTAGAGATATTCCCAGCTTCTCGTGATGAGCATGCCTTTCGAGTGGAGTTTTTTGGAGACGAGATTGACCGGATTCGTGAGGTTGAAGCCTTGACAGGTCGAGTCTTGGGTGAGGTGGACCATTTGGCCATCTTCCCAGCCACCCACTTCGTGACCAATGAAGACCACATGGAAGTGGCGATTGCTAAGATTCAGGCCGAGTTGGAGGAGCAGCTAGCTATCTTTGAGAAGGAAGGCAAACTTCTGGAAGCCCAGCGCTTGAAGCAGCGTACGGAGTATGATATCGAAATGCTGCGCGAGATGGGCTATACGAATGGAGTTGAGAACTATTCTCGCCATATGGATGGTCGGAGCGAAGGAGAGCCTCCTTATACCCTTCTGGACTTTTTCCCTGATGATTTCTTGATTATGATTGATGAGAGTCACATGACCATGGGACAGATTCGGGGCATGTACAATGGCGATCGCTCTCGTAAGGAGATGCTGGTTAATTATGGTTTCCGCCTGCCGTCTGCCTTGGACAACCGTCCGCTGCGCCGGGAGGAGTTTGAGAGCCATGTTCACCAGATTGTCTATGTATCGGCTACGCCGGGCGACTATGAAACTGAACAGACGGATACTGTTATCGAGCAAATTATCCGGCCGACAGGACTTCTGGATCCAGAAGTGGAAGTCCGTCCAACTATGGGGCAGATTGATGACCTCTTGGGTGAAATTAATGCCCGTGTCGAAAAGAATGAGCGAACCTTTATCACAACCCTGACCAAGAAGATGGCGGAAGACTTGACGGACTACTTCAAGGAAATGGGTGTCAAGGTCAAGTACATGCACTCGGACATTAAGACCTTGGAGCGGACTGAGATTATCCGAGACCTGCGCTTGGGTGTCTTTGACGTTCTGGTTGGGATTAACCTGCTGCGCGAGGGAATCGACGTGCCCGAGGTTAGTCTGGTGGCAATTCTTGATGCAGACAAGGAAGGCTTCCTCCGCAACGAGCGTGGCCTGATCCAGACCATTGGCCGGGCAGCTCGCAACAGCGAAGGTCATGTCATCATGTATGCGGATACGATAACTCAGTCTATGCAACGTGCTATCGATGAAACGGCTCGCCGTCGGAAAATCCAGATGGCTTATAATGAAGAGCATGGTATCGTACCACAGACAATCAAGAAAGAAATCCGTGACCTAATCGCCGTAACCAAGGCAGTTGCCAAGGAAGAGGATAAGGAAGTCGATATTAATAGCCTCAACAAACAAGAGCGTAAGGAACTCGTCAAAAAACTCGAAAAACAAATGCAAGAAGCCGTCGAAGTACTTGACTTTGAACTAGCAGCACAGATACGTGATATGATGTTGGAAGTGAAGGCATTGGATTAGTGAAGGAGAAAAATAATTGAACCTAACTATCAAACAAATGGAAACTCCTGAAGAGATAGAAGGTAAATCCCTCGTTCACTGGCAAACGTGGAGAGAGGCTTATGACGACCTTTTGCCTGCAGAATTTCAGGAGACAATGACATTAGAAAGATGTCGATTCTTTAGTCAAAAATATCCAGAAAATACATTGATTGCGATAGATGGCATGAAGGTAGTTGGTTTTATTAGTTATGGAAACTTTCGTGATGAGACTATTCAAGCTGGCGAAATTATTGCCTTATATGTTTTAAAAGACTATTACGGAAAAGGTATTGCTCAGAAGTTAATGAAGGAAGCTCTGACGGCTCTTGAACAGTTCTCTGAAATATTTTTATGGGTATTAAAAGAGAATAAGCGAGCTATTGCTTTCTATCAAAAAATGGATTTTACTTTTGATGGGCAAGAAAAAATACTTGACCTTGGAAAACCTATCACTGAAATTAGAATGGTACGTAAGAAATCATCAAAATCTGAGAGTTAAATACTGGTAGAATTGCGATTTGTTTTCAGATTGCACCATCAACAAATGATTACGTTTTAGAAAATATTTTTAATGGAAAGAAGTTATGATGAAATTGAAAGAGAAGAATTATAAGAAGTCATCAGGGCTAGATTCTGTCCGTTTTTGGTTACAAGGGCATCGATTTATCAAATTTATGCTTGATATGTTCTTTTATATCATCTTGTTCCTAGTTATAGAATTTACAACTTCACAGAATAAAAGCATTCCAGCTGATTTTCGGTACCGAGAGCTTTTATTTCCCTTGCAATTGAATCTTTTTATCTTGGGTTATAGGCTTTATGCTCTCTTTTTATCAGTGAAAACAGACAAAGAAAAGACCCTTAAAAAATTCTGTGAACCCTTTATTTACATCAATATTCTTAGCTCCATTTTTCAATTGTTTGGAGTGAGAAAGAGAGGAAGAGTCGTCCTGTCGCCTTTGTTTTCACTTGACTCAGCTTATATCTGGTTCCCTATTGCCATCTACCTTCTAGTCTTGATTTTAACTTTGGCAATCTTCTTTCTCTCTAAAGGTTCAAAAAAAGGAGTAGATGAAAATGAAGATGAGTAGACAAATGAAGTACAAGACAAAAGAAAAGTCTTCTTGGACTAAGAGGTTTTCTCTTTGGATGGAAAGGCACCGAAGGATTGGTCAACTCCTGGATACGAGTGTGTTATTTGGATCTTTGTATGTATCATTTCTTGCCGCCTCTTTCATTGGTTATCAACTCCCAAGCTTAAACTATCTTTCTCCCTTAAGCTTCAATCTTTTCTTTCTGATCTTCTCAACCTATTGCCTTGTCTTTCATTCTGGAAGTGATACACTTCAGAAATGGCGTTACTTTTCATGGATATTTATTGGTTTCAATGGTTCTCTTTTTCCTTTTCATCTCTTGGTAGGACTGAATTGGCTAGGACGTCGTAAGTCAACGAATTTCCCTCCCATAATTTCTATGGATCCAGCATATGTCTGGGTCCCTATTGTAAGTTATCTCTTTTTCTTTTTCTTGGGGCTGGGCATTCTGCTTTTGGTTATACGGACAGAAAAGAGAAGAAGGAGACGTAAATGGAACGAAAGATTAAGAAACGAATGAGAAAGAATGACAGTACACAGAAAAAATCAAAAAAACACTATAAGCCAAATCGAAAAATGAGCTGGCTAGATAAAGTAAAATTGTGGTTGTTACAACATTCAAAAATAGCTTTTCTATTAGATAGTAGTATATTTTTTTTATCAGCTTTTGGGGTATTCTATTTGTTGTTTGGAACAAGTCTTGTTCCAAAACCCTATCAAAACTTCAATTATCTTTTCCCGCTCTTTCTGAATCTTATATTCTTAGTGAACATGCTTTATCAAGGTGTTTTTAGAGATACTTTTGATGGAATGCATACAGTACAAGATTTTGCAGAACCATTCTTGTATCTAAATGGAGTAGGTCTGTTGTTTCACTTGTTTTTTGGATTATCGAGTCGAAACAGAAAGAGTATTCCTCCCCTGCTAACTCTAGATCACCGCTACATCTGGTTTCCTATTCTAACTTATGTGATCTTCTTCCTAGTGGCTGCATTGATTATTTTAATTTCCAAATATGTTAAAAAGAAAAGGAGTCAATCATGATAAAACATTTAACTATATTTAGGGTTATTTACCTTCTGTTCCTGGTATTCGCCCTGATTCATTTTATCTTAGGATTGTTTGGTTTAGCCTTTACACCAGGTTTGTGGAATATCTGGTTCTTTGGTCTCTGTCTAACCTTATTTATTCAGCCATGGGCTATCTTCTATAAAACGAGAATCTTTCAATGGTATCATCTGATTTTTCAAGCTCTCAGCGGCTTCTTTGCTCTCATTATCTGGTCTCTGACATTTTTCTTTTTTTCTATGGTTCCAGATTCATCTATGCCGATCAATCTAGACTACAATGTGAATAAGGAAAAAAATGAAATCAGAATTATCAGAGGATTTTTGCTCCATGAAATTCATGAATATCACGACTTAGTAAATCCTTTGATTATGAAGTCTGAAGTTAAGTATGTAGAAAAAGATTAAATATTAGAAAGTAAGTATTATGTCTCGAGCACAATTAACCATTTTAACAAATATTTGTCTGATTGAAGACCTTGAAAAGCAACGCGTGGTTATGCAGTATCGTTCGCCGGAAACCAACCGCTGGTCAGGATATGCCTTTCCAGGTGGTCATGTTGAAAATGGAGAGGCCTTTGCAGAGTCAGTTATTCGAGAAATCTATGAAGAAACAGGTCTGACCATTCAGAATCCTCAACTAGTCGGCATTAAAAACTGGCCCTTAGATACAGGTGGGCGCTACATCGTTTTTTGTTATAAGGCGACAGAGTTTACTGGGAATCTCCAATCTTCAGATGAAGGAGAAGTATCTTGGGTACAAAAAGACCAGATTCCAAACTTGGATCTGGCCTATGATATGTTGCCTTTGATGGAAATGATGGAAGCACCTGACAAGTCTGAGTTCTTCTATCGCTACCGTACAGAGGACGGCTGGGAGAAAGAAATTTTTTAGTCTTTTACTAAATAACCCAACTGATCCAAGGCCTCCTCGATATAGTGGAGGTCTTGTTGTGATTCAGCTTCAACAAGGTGGTAATGGATGCCATCTGTCAATTCAGAAAGGGGTCTAAAGTCTGAATTCTCGACTTGTTCCAGAAAGTGCTGGACGTCTCGGCGGCAGGTGAGTTTGAGCAGGGTTTCAATTTCACCATAAACGGGATGATCAATTAAGATATTTTGAACGCGTCCGCCATTATCTACAATGGCTAGTAGTTCCTGACCGATTTCTTCCAGTTCATGTTTCACTTTAAAGAGTTTGTGGACGTAGGGGCTGGCATCATTTTCTTTGTAGATATAGCCACGATTAGTGGATAGGATAGGAGCTCCATCTGCTCGGAGAATAGCGATGTCCTGTACAATGATCTGACGAGTGACATGAAAGTGTTCAGCCAAGGTTTGACCATTGAGAGCTTTTGGCGCCTCTTTTAATAGTTTGAGAAGAGCTTGTTTGCGATCCTTTGTCATAGTTTTTCCTTTTAGCGACGTTTTCGAAGCACTTTATAGACAGCTAGTGCTAATGTATAGTCTACCATACTATGGACAATTGTGCCAAAACCAACTAGGACAAAGAGAACATAAAACATATTTTCAACATTTGTCCCTGAAGTAGCATAGAAGATGATACAAGCTACCACTTCAGCGATAGCATGAACAACACCCAAAACAAAATTAAAAATCCAAGATGCCTTTGGTTTATCCAAGGTTTCAGGGAATTTTTTTAAGTACAAAGCCCCCAAAGTACCAAAAACGATGTGAGAGAAGGCGCGGAGTACAATAACAGGCGGATAGCCTGCCATAAGGAAACCGAGGCTAGAAGCAATAATCACAAAAGCAGCCATCAAAGGCGAAAGAAACATGGCGATAAAGATGGGGATATGACTTCCCAAGGTGTAAGAAGCAGGTGGGATAACGATTTTAAAAGGCATAATGATTGGAATCAAAATCGCTATTGCAGTGAGTAGGGCAGTCATGGTCATAAACTGCGTTTTTTTCCGTATATCCATAAGAACCTCCATTTATCTGTATATACACAAGTATAGTACAATAAATCTCCAATCAAGTCAAGAAACATTATTGATTTTTCAGGAAAATTTGGTTAAAATGTGGTAAAGAATAATAGGAACTGAGGAGAAATTATGATGATACTTTTTGTTTACCTAATCGTGGTAATCGTGATGATGTCAAAACAGAAAAGTGAAGGGAAAGTAGTCTCAGGTTGGACTCGTTTTCTAGTTTATAGTTTATTAGTCCTTTCGCTACTCTCTCTATTAGCAAGTAGCCTGGCTGTTTCGCTTTTTAACCTTCCTTTATTAGGTTTTCTTTTGATGGCAGCAATACTAAAAATTTCCTATTTCGTCAGATTGGTGATTGCATTTGGTTTGATTTTTCTATCACTAACCCTATATTTGGATAGCCAGAAAAGCCAGCAACCTACCCCTCTTTCGTATCATCTCCTGCGCTTTGGCTTTCACATTCTATTGATGTTTCTCATGTTTTAAATACAAACTGCCAGTGATTCCTATACTAAAAGTTAGATATGAAAGATTAGTTTTTTGCCAACTATAGTTGATCAATATCAGTTAACATTTGGGGAGGATCAAGTTGATTCTCTTCTTTTGTTATTTAAAGTGGTAAGTATTCTAGTTTTAAAGTTGCCACCGTTTTGAACTATAAAGGTGCCACATTTGATAAGACTGTCAGTAGTGGTTAGGTTTGCGTTTGAGTAGAGAGAATTCAGTTTATTCACAGTCCAACTTTTATCTTTTAAAACGTTTTGAATAGAGGATGAATCTTCCTTAGCTTGTCCTGTCCTCTTGAGGTTCCAGTTCAATTGTTTCTTGATTTGATAGAAAATACGGTTCATAGCACAGTTAAGGTGTTGGAATGAAATCGTTTAGGAGACTGTCTATAACTTTGAAAGCTATTATCATAATAAACAAGTCCTCAAAGAATATACTCTCGTGCTGAACCTCTGGTTCTGTATTCTTAAATAATAAACCTTAGATCACGCTGTAATTGCATTAGGTTCCTTTTCCTTTTTGGAAAAATTCTGAAATATGGTATAATGAACAGATAGAGAAGTTGGGGGTAAAAGATGAACATTCAACAATTACGCTATGTTGTGGCCATTGCCAATAGTGGTACTTTCCGTGAAGCTGCTGAAAAGATGTATGTTAGTCAGCCGAGTCTGTCTATTTCTGTGCGCGATTTGGAAAAAGAGTTAGGCTTTAAAATTTTCCGTCGGACGAGTTCGGGAACGTTTTTGACCCGTCGTGGTATGGAATTTTATGAGAAAGCGCAAGAATTGGTCAAAGGCTTTGATGTTTTTCAAAATCAGTATGCCAATCCTGAGGAAGAAAAGGATGAATTTTCCATTGCCAGCCAGCACTATGACTTCTTGCCACCAACCATTACGGCCTTTTCAGAACGTTATCCTGATTATAAGAACTTTCGTATTTTTGAGTCTACCACAGTTCAAATCTTAGATGAAGTAGCCCAAGGACACAGTGAGATTGGGATTATCTACCTCAACAACCAAAATAAAAAGGGCATCATGCAACGGGTTGAAAAGCTTGGTTTAGAAGTTATTGAACTAATTCCTTTCCAGACTCACATTTATCTTCGTGAAGGACATCCTTTAGCACAGAAGGAGGAATTGGTCATGGAGGATCTGGCGGATCTGCCAACGGTTCGTTTCACTCAGGAAAAGGATGAGTACCTTTACTATTCAGAGAACTTTGTCGATACCAGCGCGAGCTCCCAGATGTTCAATGTGACCGACCGTGCTACTTTGAATGGTATTTTGGAGCGGACAGATGCCTATGCGACTGGATCTGGATTTTTAGATAGTGACAGTGTTAATGGGATTACAGTCATTCGTCTCAAGGATAATCTAGATAATCGCATGGTCTATGTCAAACGGGAAGAAGTGGAGCTTAGCCAAGCTGGGACTCTCTTCGTAGAAGTCATGCAAGAATATTTTGATCAAAAGAGGAAATCATGAAAAAAAGAGGAATAGTAGCAGTCATTGTACTGCTTTTGATTGGGCTGGATCAGTTGGTCAAAAATTATGTTGTCCAGCAGATTCCACTGGGTGAAGTGCGCTCGTGGATCCCCAATCTCGTTAGCTTGACCTATCTGCAAAATAGAGGGGCAGCCTTCTCCATGTTACAAGACCAGCAGTGGTTTTTTGCTGTTATTACACTGGTCGTCATGGTAGGAGCCATTTGGTATCTACATAAACACATGGAGGATTCTCTCTGGTTAGTTTTTGGACTGACTTTGATAATCGCGGGAGGTCTGGGCAACTTTATCGACAGAATGAGTCAAGGTTTTGTGGTGGATATGTTTCACCTAGACTTTATCAACTTTGCGATTTTCAATGTTGCTGACAGCTATTTGACAGTTGGTGTGATTGTTTTATTGATTGCAATGCTTAAAGAGGAAGTAAATGGAAATAAAAATTGAAACTGGTGGGCAACGTCTAGACAAGGCTCTGTCAGATCTGACAGAATTGTCACGCAGTCTCGCGAATGAACAAATCAAGGCTGGACAAGTCTTGGTGAATGGGCAAGTAAAGAAAGCCAAATACACTGTCCAAGAGGGGGATATCGTCACCTACCATGTGCCAGAACCAGAGGTTTTAGAGTATGTGGCCGAGGACCTTCCTCTGGAAATTATCTACCAAGATGAGGACGTAGCCGTTGTCAACAAACCTCAAAGCATGGTGGTCCATCCCAGCGCAGGTCATACCAGCGGAACCTTGGTCAATGCCCTCATGTACCATATCAAGGACCTGTCAGGTATCAATGGTGTTCTGCGACCGGGTATCGTTCACCGCATTGACAAAGACACGTCTGGTCTCCTCATGATTGCTAAGAATGATGAGGCCCACTTAGCACTTGCCCAAGAGCTAAAATATAAGAAGTCTCTCCGTAAATACTGGGCAATTGTTCACGGTAATCTGCCAAATGATCGTGGTGTGATTGAAGCGCCGATTGGTCGGAGCGAGAAAGACCGTAAGAAACAGGCTGTGACTGCTAAAGGGAAGCCGGCAGTGACGCGTTTTCAAGTCTTGGAACGCTTTGGAGATTATAGTTTGTTAGAGTTGCAACTGGAAACAGGGCGTACTCACCAAATCCGTGTTCATATGGCTTATATTGGCCATCCAGTCGCTGGTGATGAAGTCTATGGCCCTCGTAAAACCCTGAAAGGCCATGGACAGTTTCTCCATGCCAAAACTCTAGGTTTTACTCATCCGAGAACAGGTGAAACCTTGGAGTTCACAGCAGATATTCCAGAGATTTTTAAAGAAACGCTGGAAAGATTGCGTAAAGCTGAGAATAGATAAAAGAGTTGAGATGACTGTCTCAACCTTTTTATTTCAAGTCTTTTCTATTTTAAAGTATTCATGTTATAATGGATAAATATGAAGAATCGGAGTGAGAATATGAAGTACAAACGAATCGTCTTTAAGGTGGGGACCTCCTCCTTGACAAATGAAGACGGGAGTTTATCAAGAAGTAAAGTAAAGGCAATTACCCAGCAATTGGCTATGCTGCATGAGGCTGGACATGAGTTGATTTTGGTGTCATCTGGGGCAGTTGCCGCTGGATTTGGAGCTTTGGGTTTTAAAAAACGTCCGACCAAGATTGCGGATAAACAAGCTTCGGCTGCAGTTGGTCAGGGACTTTTGTTGGAGGAATACACAACCAACCTCCTCATGCGCCAGATCGTTTCTGCACAAATCTTGCTGACACAGGACGACTTTGTGGATAAGCGCCGTTATAAAAATGCCCATCAGGCCTTGTCTGTATTACTTCATCGTGGTGCAATTCCCATCATCAATGAAAATGATAGTGTCGTCATTGACGAACTAAAGGTGGGTGATAATGACACTCTGAGTGCCCAGGTAGCAGCTATGGTTCAAGCGGATCTTTTGGTTCTCTTGACGGATGTGGACGGCCTCTATACTGGCAATCCCAACTCAGATCCAACAGCCAAACGTCTTGAGAAAATTGAGACCATCAATCGTGAGATTATTGATATGGCTGGTGGAGCAGGTTCGTCAAATGGTACAGGTGGAATGTTGACCAAAATCAAAGCTGCAACTATTGCGACGGAGTCAGGTGTACCAGTCTATATTTGCTCCTCCTTGAAATCAGATGCCCTGATTGAGGCAGCGGAAGAGACCAAGGATGGTTCTTACTTTGTTGCGCAAGAGAAGGGACTTCGTACCCAGAAACAATGGCTGGCTTTCTATGCTCAAAGTCAGGGAACGATTTGGGTAGATGGTGGAGCTGCAGAGGCACTTTCAAAAAACGGAAAAAGTCTCCTTTTATCAGGTGTGGTAGAAGTGGAAGGAAACTTCTCTTACCACGATATTGTCACAGTGGCTGATAGGGAAACAGGTCAATCTCTTGGAAAGGGACGTGTCCAATTTGGCGTCTCAGCCCTAGAAGATATGCTCCGTTCTCAAAAAGCCAAGGGAGTCTTGATTCACCGTGATGACTGGATTTCCATCACTCCAGAAATCCAGCTGCTCTTTACAGAATTTTAGAGGTGAACGATGGTAAGTACACAAGAACAATTTGAACAGGTACAGGCTGTTAAGAAATCAATCAATACTGCCAGCGAAGCAGTGAAAAACCAAGCCTTGCTAGCTATGGCTGATCATTTATTGGCAGCTACTGAGGAGATTTTAGCGGCCAATGCCCTCGATATGGCAGCGGCCAAGGGAAAAATCTCAGATGTTATGCTAGACCGTCTTTATTTGGATGCTGGACGTATAGAAGCGATGGCAACTGGTATTCGTGAAGTGGTTGCTTTACCAGATCCTATTGGTGAAGTCCTAGAAACAAGTCAGCTTGAAAATGGCTTGGTTATTACTAAGAAGCGTGTGGCTATGGGGGTCATCGGTATTATCTATGAAAGTCGTCCAAATGTGACGTCTGATGCGGCTGCTTTAGCTCTCAAGAGTGGCAATGCGGTCGTTCTTCGTAGTGGTAAGGACGCCTACCAAACAGCTCATGCTATTGTCACAGCCTTGAAGAAGGGCTTGGAGATGACTACCATTCATCCAGACGTGATTCAACTAGTGGAAGATACTAGCCGTGAAAGTAGCTATGCCATGATGAAGGCCAAGGGCTATCTAGATCTTCTCATTCCTCGTGGAGGAGCTGGCTTGATCAATGCCGTGGTTGAAAATGCTATCGTGCCTGTTATTGAGACGGGAACTGGAATTGTTCATGTTTATGTCGATAAGGATGCAGATGAAGACAAGGCGCTGTCTATCATCAACAATGCTAAAACCAGCCGTCCTTCTGTTTGTAATGCCATGGAAGTTCTCCTCGTTCATGAAGACAAGGCAGCAAGCTTCCTTCCTCGCTTAGAACAAGTTCTGGTTGCAGAGCGTAAGGAAGCTGGACTGGAACCAATTCAATTCCGCTTGGATGAGAAAGCAAGTCAGTTTCTTTCAGGTCGAGCAGCTGAAGCTCAAGACTTTGACACCGAGTTTTTAGACTATGTCCTAGCGGTTAAGGTTGTGAGTAGTTTAGAAGAAGCGGTTGCGCATATTGAAGCCCACAGTACCCATCATTCGGATGCGATTGTGACAGAAAATGCTGAAGCTGCAACTTACTTTACAGATCAAGTAGACTCTGCAGCGGTTTATGTCAATGCCTCAACGCGTTTCACTGATGGTGGGCAATTTGGTCTTGGATGTGAGATGGGAATTTCTACTCAGAAACTGCACGCGCGTGGTCCAATGGGCTTGAAAGAGTTGACTAGCTATAAGTATGTGGTTACTGGTGACGGACAGATAAGGGAGTAAGAGATGAAGATTGGATTTATCGGTTTGGGGAATATGGGTGCTAGCTTGGGCAAGGCTGTTTTGCAGGCCAAGACGGGTGCTCAGATTCTCCTTGCCAATCGTAGTCAAGCCAAGGTGGATGCTTTCATTGCCGACTTTGGCGGTCAGGCTTCCAGCAATGAAGAAATTTTTGCAGAAGCAGATGTGATTTTTCTAGGAGTTAAGCCAGCCCAATTTTCTGATTTGCTTTCTCAATACCAGACTATCCTTGAAAAACGAGAGAGTCTTCTTTTGATTTCCATGGCGGCTGGATTGACTTTGGAAAAATTGGCTAGTCTTCTTCCTAGTCACCACCGAATCATTCGCATCATGCCCAATACTCCAGTGGCTATCGGCCAAGGAGTGATTAGTTATGCAATGTCAGCAAACTGTTGTGCTGAGGACAGGGAACTCTTTTGTCAGCTTTTAGCCAAGGCTGGTCTCTTGGTTGAACTTGGGGATGGATTAATCGATGCTGCGACAGGGCTTGCTGGTTGTGGGCCTGCCTTTGTCTACCTCTTTATCGAGGCTTTGGCAGATGCAGGTGTTCAGACAGGATTGCCCCGAGAAACGGCCTTGAAAATGGCAGCCCAAACAGTAGTCGGCGCTGGACAAATGGTACTCGAAAGCCAGCAACATCCTGGAGTCTTGAAAGACCAAGTTTGTAGTCCAGGCGGTTCGACTATCGCTGGTGTAGCAAGTCTGGAAGAACATGCCTTTAGAGGCACAGTCATGGACGCAGTTCAGCAAGCCTATAAACGAACACAAGAACTAGGTAAATAAGAGGTTGGACGACTCCCAGCCTCTTTTATGGTTGATTGAATGGAGAAGACACAAAAAGAATGTCACAAAAACCTATTTTTTTGATAGAATAGAAGGTAGAAAAAAAGAAATGAGTTAGACATGTCAAAAGGATTTTTAGTCTCTCTTGAGGGACCAGAGGGAGCAGGAAAGACCAGTGTTTTAGAGGCTCTACTCCCAATTTTAGAGGAAAAAGGAGTAGAGGTGCTGACGACCCGTGAACCTGGCGGAGTCTTGATTGGTGAGAAGATTCGGGAAGTGATTTTGGACCCAAGTCACACTCAGATGGATCCTAAAACGGAACTCCTTCTCTATATTGCCAGTCGTAGACAGCACTTAGTGGAAAAAGTTCTTCCAGCACTTGAAGCTGGCAAATTGATCATTATGGACCGCTTCATCGATAGTTCTGTTGCTTATCAGGGATTTGGCCGTGGCTTGGATATTGATGCTATTGATTGGCTCAATCACTTTGCGACAGATGGCCTTAAACCCGATTTGACCCTCTATTTTGACATTGAGGTGGAAGAAGGGCTAGCTCGCATTGCAGCCAATAGTGACCGCGAGGTCAATCGTTTGGACTTGGAAGGTTTGGACTTGCACAAAAAAGTCCGTCAAGGTTACCTTTCTCTTCTGGACAAAGAAGGAAATCGCATTGTCAAGATTGATGCGAGTCTTCCTCTGGAGCAGGTTGTGGAAACTACCAAGGCTGTCTTGTTTGATAGAATGGGCTTGGCTAAATGAAACAAGATCAACTAAAAGCTTGGCAACCAGACCAGTTTGACCGCTTTGTCCGCATCTTAGAACAAGATCAGCTCAATCATGCCTATCTCTTTTCAGGTTTCTTTGGAAGCTTGGAAATGGCGCAGTTTTTAGCTAAGAGCCTCTTTTGTACGAATAAGGTAGGCGTTTTACCATGTGAAAAATGTCGAAACTGCAAGCTAATTGAACAGGAAGAATTTCCCGATGTTACTTTAATAAAGCCAGTCAATCAGGTCATCAAGACAGAACGCATTCGAGAATTGGTGGGGCAGTTTTCCCAAGCAGGGATTGAAAGTCAGCAACAGGTTTTTATTATCGAGCAGGCGGAGAAAATGCATCCCAACGCAGCCAATTCTCTGCTCAAGGTCATCGAAGAGCCCCAGAGTGAAGTTTACATTTTCTTCTTGACTAGCGATGAGGAAAAGATGTTGCCGACTATCCGAAGTCGGACCCAGATTTTCCACTTCAAAAAGCAAGAAGAAAAACTCATCCATCAATTAGAGAAAGCAGGTCTAGTCAAGAAAAAAGCGACTTTCTTAGCCCAGTTTTGTCAATCACGAGTTGAAGCAGAAAAGTTGGCCAATCAGGCAAGTTTTTGGATCTTGGTCGATGAAAGTGAACGCCTACTGACCTGGTTATTAGCTAAGAAAAAAGAAAGTTATCTCCAGATTGCTAAATTAGCCAGCTTGGCAGATGACAAGGAAAAACAAGATCAGGTCTTGCGAATCCTCGAAGTCCTCTGTGGGCAGGATCTCTTGCAAGCAAGGATTCGACAGATTCTACAAGATTTGCTGGAAGCTAGAAAAATGTGGCAAGCTAATGTCAGCTTTCAAAACGCCATGGAATATCTGGTCTTGAAAGAAATATAAACTCAATGAAGAATAAAGAAAGGAAAGGGCTGGTTTATGGACAAAAAAGAATTATTTGACGCGCTAGACGATTTTTCCCAACAATTACTGGTGACCTTGGCCGATGTGGAAGCCATAAAGAAAAATCTCAAGAGCCTGGTAGAGGAAAATACAGCTCTTCGCTTGGAAAATAGTAAGTTGCGCGAACGCTTGGGCGATGTGGAAGCAGATACTCCTGTCAAGGCCAAGCATGTTCGTGAAAGCGTCCGCCGAATCTATAAAGATGGGTTTCACGTATGTAATGATTTTTATGGACAACGCCGAGAGCAGGACGAAGAATGTATGTTCTGTGACGAGTTGTTGTACAGGGAGTAGGCATGCAGATTCAAAAAAGTTTTAAGGGACAATCTCCCTATGGCAAGCTTTACCTAGTAGCAACGCCGATTGGAAATCTAGACGATATGACCTTTCGTGCCATCCAGACTTTGAAAGAGGCGGACTGGATTGCGGCTGAGGACACGCGTAATACAGGGCTTTTGCTCAAGCATTTTGACATTTCCACCAAGCAGATTAGTTTTCATGAGCATAATGCCAAGGAAAAGATTCCTGATTTGATTGGTTTCTTGAAAGCAGGACAAAGTATTGCTCAGGTTTCTGACGCCGGTCTGCCTAGTATCTCGGACCCTGGGCATGATTTGGTTAAGGCAGCTATTGAGGAAGAAATCGCAGTTGTCACCGTTCCAGGTGCTTCTGCAGGAATTTCTGCCTTGATTGCCAGTGGTTTGGCGCCCCAGCCACATATCTTTTACGGTTTCTTACCGAGAAAGTCTGGCCAGCAAAAGCAATTTTTCGAAGCCAAAAAAGAGTACCCAGAAACTCAGATTTTCTATGAATCGCCCCACCGTGTGGCAGATACATTGGAAAATATGCTAGAAGTCTACGGTGACCGCTCGGTAGTCTTGGTCAGGGAATTGACCAAAATCTATGAAGAATACCAACGAGGAAAGATTTCTGAATTGCTGGAAAGCATCGCTGAAACGCCACTCAAGGGCGAATGCCTTCTCATAGTTGAAGGTGGTGCCAGTCAGGATGTGGAGGAAAAGGACGAGGAGGACTTATTTTCAGAAATCCAAGAACGTATCCAACAAGGAATCAAGAAAAATCAAGCCATTAAGGAAGTCGCTAAAATTTATCAGTGGAACAAAAGCCAGCTCTACGCTGCCTACCATGAGTGGGAAGAGAATCAATCTAACAACTAAACAGGGAAGTTTTCCTTCTGCCCGAAATAGAAATAACAATCATAAGTATTTTACTACGAATGCTTAATTGGAGGGGTAATGAAAAGCAAAGTGTTGAAGAAAGTAATTGGCCTACTGTTGCCTATTCTCACATTATTTATATTGTCAGCATGTAACAATAGAGTCGATCGTGATTTAGCTAATACAGCAATATCCAATATTCGTTCCGTAGTAGAAGCTGCAGGGTTAGAAGCAGAAGGATACTCGACAGCTGATACCTTTGGTTATCAGGGTTCTCCAATTTACATTAAAGGAACAGAACAATTTGTTGATGTTTATGTGGATTTTGAAAAAGATTATGTAGAGAAAACTCCAGTTCTTAAATACAATCCGAAGCTTAAAGAAGTTGAAAAGAAAATTTTCTTTGGTTTTTCCAAGAAAACAGTCTACCGTTTAGAAATGGAGTATGTTTCTAATGATGACAACTATGACCGACTTGAGGAAGCTTATAATAAATTACTTCAAAGTGGTAGCTTGACTTCAACATATTTAAGCGATGATGCGATTAGGAAACTTTATATTAAAAACTCTGTTGAATTGGACTTGTTTGACTCCTATTATTCTTTGGTTCCGAAAGAAGAATATAGTGGCAACCCCAAAACCCGTCTTGAAGAGAGAGACAAAAGAGAAGTAATTTTGAAGACGGATGTAGAAGAACTCACTCCCTTAATTGAGGACCTAGACTCAAGTAGAGTCAACAATCTTGATGAAGAGACGCTTGTTCGTAATCGAGATCTACTTTTAAAAAGAGTTGCTGACAATCGTTCGACCTTTAGTATTCGAATACGCATTGATTTAGAACAGGTACGAAGACAAAACCTACAAGTAACTAATGAAGATATTGACAATTGGACGGATTCTGATTTCGAATACTTACTTGCCCAAATACTTCAAAGCGATAAACTACCTAAGAATACAGAAGTACGTTTTACTATAAAATATGGAAGCAAACTGAATTGGGAGACATTCAGTTTCAATAAAGAATAATTTTCGAAAGACATTCAGGAATTCTCCTGTTTGTCTTTTTACTTAGCTTTTTGGTATAATGAACTAAGTAGTAATTTAGAAAGATTTGTGGGTGTCAAACAGTCTAGTAGCTTGTTTTTATTTGGACTTAGTTTCCACCCAAAGAGGTATTAGTGTCGTGTCTCAATCTTATATCAATGTTATCGGAGCAGGTTTAGCAGGGTCTGAAGCTGCTTATCAAATTGCAGAACGTGGTATTCCAGTTAAACTCTATGAAATGCGTGGTGTAAAGCCTACACCCCAGCACAAAACAGACAATTTTGCTGAGTTAGTTTGTTCCAATTCCTTACGTGGGGATGCTTTGACAAATGCCGTTGGACTCCTCAAGGAAGAAATGCGTCGCTTGGGTTCTGTCATATTGGAATCTGCTGAAGCTACACGTGTTCCTGCAGGCGGTGCCCTTGCGGTGGACCGTGATGGTTTCTCCCAAATGGTGACCGAAAAAGTGGCCAACCACCCCTTGATTGAAGTGGTTCGTGATGAAATTACAGAATTGCCAACTGACGTTATTACAGTTGTCGCTACTGGTCCTTTGACCAGTGATGCTCTAGCTGAAAAGATTCATGCCCTTAATGATGGGGATGGATTCTATTTCTATGACGCGGCAGCACCTATTATCGATGTCAACACTATCGATATGAGCAAGGTCTATCTCAAATCTCGTTATGATAAGGGAGAAGCAGCCTACCTCAACGCTCCAATGACCAAACAAGAGTTTATGGATTTCCATGAAGCCTTGGTCAATGCGGAAGAAGCACCGCTCAATTCGTTTGAAAAAGAAAAGTACTTTGAAGGTTGTATGCCTATCGAAGTCATGGCTAAGCGTGGCATTAAAACCATGCTTTATGGTCCTATGAAACCAGTTGGTCTGGAGTATCCAGACGATTATACAGGCCCTCGTGACGGGGAGTTCAAAACACCGTATGCAGTTGTCCAACTTCGTCAGGACAATGCGGCTGGTAGCCTCTACAATATCGTTGGTTTCCAAACCCACCTCAAATGGGGAGAACAAAAGCGTGTCTTCCAAATGATTCCAGGTCTTGAAAATGCTGAGTTTGTCCGTTATGGGGTCATGCACCGCAATTCTTACATGGATTCACCTAATCTCCTTGAACAGACTTACCGTTCTAAGAAACAACCCAACCTCTTCTTTGCTGGTCAGATGACGGGTGTGGAAGGCTATGTTGAGTCAGCGGCATCAGGTCTAGTAGCTGGGATTAACGCAGCTCGTCTCTTTAAGGGTGAAAGTGAAGCTATCTTCCCAGAGACCACAGCAATTGGAAGTCTGGCTCATTACATCACTCACGCTGATAGCAAACATTTCCAACCAATGAATGTCAATTTCGGAATTATCAAGGAATTGGAAGGTGAGCGTATCCGTGATAAGAAGGCTCGTTATGAAAAAATTGCAGAGCGTGCCCTTAAGGACTTAGAGGAGTTTTTAACGGTCTAATTTTTTTGAAAGAATTGCTCATGATACTATAAAAATCTTAGAAATTGTGATAAAATAGGTAGGATAAAAAAAGGAGAGTAAAAATGGCTAACCCCAAGTATAAACGTATTTTAATCAAGTTATCAGGTGAGGCTCTTGCAGGTGAACGTGGCGTAGGAATTGATATCCAAACAGTTCAAAAAATCGCAAAAGAGATTCAAGAAGTTCATAGCTTAGGTATCGAAATTGCCCTTGTTATTGGTGGAGGAAATCTCTGGCGTGGAGAACCTGCTGCAGAAGCAGGAATGGACCGCGTTCAGGCAGATTACACTGGAATGCTTGGGACTGTTATGAATGCTCTTGTGATGGCAGATTCATTGCAACAAGTTGGTGTCGATACGCGTGTACAAACAGCTATTTCTATGCAACAAGTGGCAGAACCTTATGTACGTGGACGTGCTCTTCGCCACCTTGAAAAAGGCCGTATCGTTATCTTTGGTGCTGGGATTGGTTCACCTTACTTCTCAACAGATACAACAGCGGCCCTTCGTGCAGCTGAAATCGAAGCGGATGCCATTCTTATGGCTAAAAATGGCGTAGACGGTGTTTACAATGCCGATCCTAAGAAAGACAAGACAGCCGTCAAGTTTGAAGAATTGACTCACCGTGATGTTATCAACAAAGGTCTTCGTATCATGGACTCAACAGCTTCAACCCTCTCTATGGACAACGACATTGACTTGGTTGTCTTCAACATGAACCAACCAGGCAACATCAAACGTGTCGTATTTGGTGAAAATATCGGAACAACAGTTTCAAACAATATCGAAGAAAAGGAATAAGAAAATTATGGCTAATGCAATTGTAGAAAAAGCTAAAGAGAGAATGACCCAGTCTCACCAATCACTTGCTCGTGAATTTGGTGGGATCCGTGCTGGTCGTGCCAACGCAAGCTTGCTAGACCGTATCCACGTAGAATACTATGGAGTCGAAACTCCTCTTAACCAAATCGCTTCAATTACCATTCCAGAAGCGCGTGTCTTGTTGGTAACACCATTTGACAAGTCTTCATTGAAAGATATCGAACGTGCCTTGAATGCTTCTGATCTTGGTATTACACCAGCTAATGACGGTTCTGTGATCCGCTTGGTTATCCCAGCTCTTACAGAAGAAACTCGTCGTGACCTTGCCAAAGAAGTGAAGAAGGTCGGTGAGAATGCTAAAGTGGCTGTCCGCAATATCCGTCGTGATGCTATGGACGAAGCTAAGAAGCAAGAAAAAGCAAAAGAAATTACTGAAGACGAATTGAAGACTCTTGAAAAAGATATTCAAAAAGTAACAGACGACGCTGTGAAACACATCGACGACATGACTGCCAACAAAGAAAAAGAAATCTTGGAAGTCTAAAAATAAACAGAAAAACTCAGTTGGCATTGCTGGCTGAGTTTTATTCGAAAGAAGGAAATATGAATACAAATCTTGCAAGTTTTATCGTTGGACTCATCATCGATGAAAATGACCGTTTTTACTTTGTGCAAAAGGATGGTCAGACTTACGCCCTTGCTAAGGAAGAAGGTCAACACACAGTAGGTGATACGGTCAAAGGTTTTGCCTATACGGATATGAAGCAGAAGCTCCGATTGACCACTTTAGAAGTGACTGCCACTAAGGATCAATTCGGCTGGGGAACCGTAACAGAAGTTCGTAAGGACTTGGGTGTTTTTGTCGATACCGGTCTACCTGATAAGGAAATCGTTGTGTCACTCGATATCCTCCCTGAGCTCAAGGAACTCTGGCCTAAGAAGGGTGATAAACTTTACATCCGTCTTGAAGTAGACAAAAAAGACCGCATCTGGGGCCTCTTGGCTTATCAGGAAGACTTCCAACGTCTGGCTCGTCCTGCTTACAACAACATGCAGAACCAAAACTGGCCAGCCATTGTATACCGTCTCAAGCTGTCAGGGACCTTTGTCTATCTGCCAGAGAATAACATGCTTGGTTTTATCCACCCAAGTGAGCGCTACGCAGAGCCACGTTTGGGACAAGTGCTAGATGCGCGTGTCATTGGTTTCCGTGAAGTGGACCGCACCTTGAACCTTTCTCTCAAACCACGTTCCTTTGAAATGTTGGAAAATGATGCAAAGATGATTTTGACCTACTTGGAAAGCAATGGCGGTTTCATGACCTTAAATGATAAGTCATCTCCTGAGGACATCAAGGCAACCTTTGGTATTTCTAAAGGTCAGTTCAAGAAAGCACTCGGTGGCTTGATGAAGGCAGGCAAAATAAAGCAAGACCAGTTTGGTACAGAGTTGATTTAAGCCTTATAGACATGATAAAGAAACTTGAAGAAATGAGTTTAGAGGAACTCTGGCAACTTTTTCCTATTTTTCTAGTAGAGCATAAGTCAGAGTGGAAAGACTGGTATGAATCGGAAAAAGCAAATCTGAAAAAAATATTGGGTGCAAGTGTTATTCAAAGAATAGAACATATCGGTAGCACTGCTATCCCTAATATTTGGGCCAAGAATATCGTTGATATTCTATTAGAAGTAGGTAGAATAGAGGATTTAGCAAGAGTTAGGGATTTATTGGTGAAGAATGGTTGGCTAGTGATGTCGGAAAGTCCTAACAGGATTTCGCTAAATAAAGGCTATACAGAGCAGGGCTTTGCCGAGAAGGTTTTTCATCTACATTTGCGATTGATGGGAGATCATGACGAGATTTATTTTAGAGATTATCTCTGCCAGCATCCAGATATCGCCCAAGCGTATCAGGAATTAAAACTAAGTTTGTGGAAAAAATTTGAACACAACCGAGACGCCTATACAGATGCGAAAACGGATTTTATAAACCACTACGTTTCAGAGGCTAAGTCCAGTAATTTTCAAGAATCAGAAAAGTGTCATCAAAAAACTCTTGATAGGAGAAAGAATTGAGAAAATCATTTTACACTTGGCTCATGACCGAGCGCAATCCTAAAAGTAATAGCCCAAAAGCAATTTTGGCAGATCTCGCTTTTGAGGAGTCAGCCTTTCCAAAACATACGGATGATTTTGATGAGGTGAGTCGCTTTTTGGAGGAGCATGCCAGCTTCTCTTTTAACCTAGGAGATTTTGACGCCATCTGGCAAGAATACTTAGAACACTAGAGACAATGAGATGAGGCTAGTATTTTATTGTTCTCTTTGCTATAATAAAAAGAAATAAACGGATTAGAGAGGTTCTTTATTTGAAGGAACATTCAATAGACATTCAACTAAGTCATCCAGATGACTTGTTTCATCTTTTTGGATCCAACGAGCGCCATCTTCGTTTGATGGAAGAAGAACTCGATGTGGTGATTCATGCTCGTACAGAGATTGTCCAGGTTTTGGGAGAAGAGGCTGCCTGTGAGGAAGCCCGTCAGGTTATCCAGGCTTTGATGGTTTTGGTGAATCGTGGGATGACCGTTGGCACGCCAGATGTGGTGACTGCGATTAGCATGGGTAAAAACGATGAAATCGACAAGTTTGTCGCCCTTTACGAAGAAGAAATTATCAAGGATAATACTGGGAAACCTATCCGTGTCAAAACTTTGGGTCAAAAACTTTATGTGGACAGTGTCAAACAGCATGATGTGACCTTTGGAATCGGACCAGCAGGGACAGGGAAGACCTTTCTTGCAGTGACCTTGGCAGTGACAGCTCTTAAACGTGGGCAAGTCAAGCGGATTATCCTTACTCGTCCAGCAGTGGAAGCAGGTGAGAGTCTAGGATTTCTTCCAGGTGATCTCAAGGAGAAGGTCGATCCTTATCTTCGACCTGTTTACGATGCTTTGTATAAGATTCTCGGGAAAGATCAGACGACTCGTCTCATGGAGCGTGAAATCATTGAAATAGCGCCCCTTGCCTACATGCGTGGTCGGACCTTAGATGATGCCTTTGTCATCTTGGATGAAGCACAAAATACAACCATCATGCAGATGAAGATGTTTCTGACTCGTTTAGGCTTTAATTCCAAGATGATTGTCAATGGAGATATCAGTCAGATTGACCTGCCGCGAAATGTCAAGTCCGGTTTGATTGATGCCCAAGAAAAACTCAAGAACATTCACCAAATTGACTTTGTTCATTTTTCAGCTAAGGATGTGGTTCGTCATCCAGTTGTCGCTCAGATTATCCGAGCTTATGAACCAGCTCCAGTTAAGGTTGAAGAAAAGGGATAAGAAGTAGAATAACTTGCATAGAACCTGAAAGTATAATATTGAGAGAATACATTTTAATCACTCTTTTCATCGTTAAGGTGATGAAAGTTAATTTCTTAAGGTTGAAGTAATTTCCAACATGAAATCAAGTTTATTATAGATTATATGGGATTTTTTCTATAGTAAAAGAGAGTTTATAATCCTTACACTGATTTTGCATATTGTAGAAATTATATCGTTATAAAACAGAACCCCGTGATTGTATTTATCACGGGGGATTTTTTAGTCATTGAAGAAAAATGGTGGAGCATATTTTTTTAGAATTTCAAAGCAAGTCTGTGCTTCTTCAGCATTTTCACAGATAAGAAGGCAGACGTCATCACCACATACGGTGGCAATGATTTGTTTAAAATTGAGAGCATCGAGAACAGCTCCAAACGATTGGGCAAGGCCTGGCAAGGTTTTGAGGACAACCTGATGCTGGACAGGACGTAGCATGACCAAGCCATCTTCCATATAGTTTTCCAAGCGTTTTTCCCACTTGGAGATGGAACCAGTATTTAAGATATAGTAAGAATGATCTGCTTCGCGAACCTTTGATAGATTCATGGTTTTGATATCGCGTGAGAGAGTGGCCTGTGTGACTTGGATATCATTTTCAGCTAGTAAAGTTTGCAACTCTGCTTGTGTATGAATCTTATTTTTGGCTACAAGTGAACGGATGAGTTGGTGTCTATGTTCAGATTTATTCATATGATGCTGCCTCCTTTTATGAGGGGATAGTGATAGAGGACTGTGCTAAATCAATAGTTAAGTGGTAGTCTGTATTATCTCGAATTGTAATCTCAAAGTCTGTTGTGTAGAGAACAAGGCGAAGTGTGTCACCTTTTTTCAGCTTGTAGATAGTTGGTTGCAGCTCTAGCTTGAAGTCCATCCATTCATTTGGTTGGATATTTTCAATCCTTAAGAGATCGTTTCGATTTTGAAAATTGAGGTAGCCTTTGGAGATGACACGTTGGGCACTTGGAGTAAATGGCAGTTCGCAGAGATTTTCAAGCATATGGTAGCGACCATTATCAATTGTTCGGACAGATTGAACCGCTGGATAAGGTTGTAGATATTTCTTTTGTCCAAGTTCTAACAGTTGGACTGATAATAAGCCCTTGTTCGTACTTGATTTGACACGAAGTTTCAACTCTACTCGACCATTTAAGTGGATGTCATTGGTCACTGGAAGGTCAATAGTGATTTGATTGGCTTTTCCTTGGTAAAGTTCTGTGTTGAAGGTCTGGTAAGTCTTGCCATAACGGTCAAAATCTTTTTGATCATACTGGTTTTGAATCACTTTTTCTTCAGTTCCAAGTGAGAAAGTATGCAATTTATCCTGTTTGCCAAAGTCATCAAGACCCTGCCATCTTTGAGGTACAGTATTGTCTTGCCAGATGACAGTAGGAAGTTGATAGCCTGAGTCAAGTCCTAACAATTTCTTGCTTAACAAGGCATTCATGGACTCGCGGAAGTCAATTGACTGCCAGTTGTTCATATAAACGTGGGCGCCATGATGGAAAAAGAGGTGCTTATTGATATGAGTTGGAAGGGCATGGAACATCCGGTAAACATGAAGAGGTTTGACATTCCAATCTTGAGAACCATGCGTAAAGACGACCTCAGCTTTAACCTTGAGAGCATTGAGTAGATAGTTGCGGTCATGCCAAAATTGATTGTAGTCACCAGTCTTGCGATCAAGAAGCCCTTTTACCTTTTCTAAGTCTGCCTGATGAGCTTCATTACCACGGATATAGTCACCAGCTAGGAGATTGCGGGAGTAGGTCAATTCAGCAAGTGAGTCAAAATCCTCACCTGGATAACCACCAGGGCTGGTCACAAGACCATTTTCGCGGTAGTAGTTGTACCAAGAGGAAATTCCTGCTTCCGCGATGATCACTTCTAAGCCATCAACACCAGTTGTCGCAAGACCATTAGACATGGTACCTAGATAGGAAATTCCCGTTGTTGCGACTTTGCCGTTTGACCAGTCAGCCTTGATTTGACGTTTGCGTGTGTGATCCGTGAAAGCACGGCAACGGCCATTAAGCCAGTCAATCACATTTTTATATGCTTCAATCTGCTGGTAGTCCCCATTGGTCATGAGACCTTGGGAATCCTTGGTCCCAACACCCGATACATAGAGATTGGCAAATCCTCTTGGGAGGAAGTAATCGTTGAGAGTGTAAGAACTATTGATGTGAGTTAGCTTTTCTTCAGACTCAGGAACGAGTTCGGCTTGACCATGAGGCTCGACAAAATCAATCTCAGGCTCCTCGAGCTCAATGGTGTGGGGTGGCTTGACCTCAAGCTCTCCTTCCATTTTGTAGAGAGCCTTGTCGCTGGCTTTATCATTGGTTCCTTGGTGATAAGGACTAGCAGTCATAAGAGCAGGAACTTGTCCATCATAACGTGGGCGAATAATGCTGACCTTGACTAAATCAGGGAGTCCGTCTTTATCAGTATCCACACGGCTCTCGACATACACGACTTCACGAATGACATCATGAGTAGAGAAGGTTGCCAAGCTCTTGCCGTTAAAGTAGTGGTAGTGATTATCTTCTGAAATGAGTCCATCACTAACAAGCTGGTCGATGAGCGTATTTCCTTTTTTAGTTCGCGTATTGAGCAATTGATAAAGATTTTCGATGAGATCCCCATAAACAATAGGAAATCCAGTTTCTTTACGGAATTGTTCGGCGTCCTCAAAGTCAACAAGATAGCTAAATCCTAAAAGTTGAAAAGCCACAGTATAAAAAATCTCAGGAGTCAGGTCACAATCTGACTGAAAGAAGGTAAGGAGATCAGTCTCCTTGTCAGCTGCTAAGACAGACAAAGGATAGTCGGTATTTTTATAAGTCAAAAAACTCCAGCGGACAAATTGTTCAAGTTGTTTTTTTGATGTTTGTTCTGGTACCAGCTTCAAACCAAGCTGGGATAACTCGCGCAAAACTTGCGAATGAGAAACAGGAAGGTAGCTGAATTGATTAAAACGCATGGCGCTCTCCTTTGAAAATATTCTAAATTTAGTATATCAAAAATAAGGTAAAAAAGATATTGTTGACCTGCGATGAAGTCACTTTAAAAGGAATGGTCTCTACCTTTTCATTCTAGTTTTTAAAATGGTATAATAGTACTATATCTAAAGCAAGGAGGAGAAGAAATGATTGCACAGCTCGACACCAAGACTGTTTATAGTTTTATGGAAAGTGTGGTTTCAATTGAAAAATACGTACAAATGGCTAAAGAATACGGCTATTCTCACCTTGCTATCATGGATGTGGATAATCTCTATGGAGCCTATCATTTTCTAGAAGTAACTCGTAAGCAGGGCATTCAACCTTTAATTGGTCTAGAAATGACCTTGGTCAAAGATGAGGACAATATTTCTCTTCGTTTTCTAGCCCTATCCACTAAAGGCTATCAAGAGTTGATGAAGTTATCCACTTTAAAAATGACTGGTCGAAAGAATTGGTCTGACTTCACCTCCCACCTCGAAGATGTTGCCATTATTGTTCCTTATTTTGCTGGAATCGAACAATTGGATTTGGGGCATGATTATTATATCGGTGTCAGTCCAGATACTCCTCAAGAAGTCTTTACTAGGCCCATTCTTCCACTTTATCAAGTCAATTCTTTTGAAAAAGAAGACCTACAAGTTTTGCAAATCTTGTCAGCAGTCAAGGATAATGTCAGCCTGAGAGAAGTGGATGTGCATTCACAACAGGGGATTTTTTTACCAGCCTCAGACTTGGAAGCTCGATTTAATAATCGCTTCCCTCAGGCGCTTGCCAATCTCCAAGATTTGATAGAGAATGTTAGTTACCAACTCGACCCAAGTTTAAAACTCCCTCGCTTTAATCCTGAAAGACCAGCAGTAGAAGAACTTAGAGAGAGAGCTGAGAAAGGCTTGAGTGACAAGGGGCTAACCTCAGCTATCTATCATGAGCGACTGAATGAAGAGTTGGCTGTGATTCATGATATGGGATTTGACGACTATTTTCTTGTGGTTTGGGATTTGCTCCGTTTTGGACGTTCCCAAGGCTATTATATGGGGATGGGGCGTGGTTCTGCTGTGGGTAGCTTGGTGGCCTACTCACTTGACATCACAGGAATTGATCCGGTTGAAAAGAACCTGATTTTCGAGCGCTTTTTAAATCGTGAGCGCTACACTATGCCTGATATCGATATCGACATCCCAGACCTTTATAGGCCAGAATTCATTCGTTATGTTCGTGATCGGTACGGCAGTCAACACGTGGCGCAGATTGTCACTTATTCGACCTTTGGGGCAAAACAAGCAATTCGTGATGTTTTCAAACGCTATGGTGTTCCAGAGTACGAATTAACCAATATTACGAAAAAAATCAGTTTTCGAGATACGCTAACCACGGCCTATGAAAAGAATTTACAGTTTAGGCAGGTCATCAATAGTAAGATTGAATATCAAAAAGCTTTTGAGATTGCTCGGAAGATTGAAGGATATCCTCGTCAGACCTCTATCCATGCAGCTGGAGTCGTTATGAGTGACCAAGACCTGACGGACTATATTCCGCTCAAATACGGTGAAGATATGCTGATCACTCAATATGATGCACATGCAGTTGAAGCTAATGGCCTTTTAAAAATGGATTTCCTAGGTCTGCGTAACTTAACTTTTGTCCAAAAAATGCAGGAATTACTAGCAGAATCTGAAGGTGTTCATCTGAAAATCGAAGAGATTGATTTGGAAGACAAGGCGACTCTGGCCCTCTTTTCTGCTGGAAATACCAAGGGGATTTTCCAATTTGAACAACCTGGAGCCATTCGACTCTTGAAACGAGTTCAGCCGCAAGTCTTTGAAGAGGTAGTTGCAACGACCTCGCTCAACAGACCAGGGGCAAGCGATTATATTGATAACTTTGTCGCTCGTAAGCATGGCAAAGAAAAGGTGACAGTGTTAGATCCTGCCTTAGAAGATATCCTTTCATCAACCTACGGTATCATGCTCTATCAAGAGCAAGTTATGCAGGTGGCTCAGCGATTTGGAGGCTTCAGCCTTGGTAAAGCTGATATTCTCAGACGAGCCATGGGTAAGAAAAATGCTAAAGAGATGCATTTGATGAGGGAAGATTTTATCTCTGGAGCTATGAAATTGGGGCATACAGAAGAAAAAGCCAACCAAGTCTTTGCAGTGATGGAAAAATTTGCGGGCTATGGATTTAACCGTTCCCACGCTTATGCCTACTCAGCGCTGGCTTTCCAGCTAGCTTATTTCAAGACGCATTATCCAGCTATTTTCTTCCAAGTCATGTTGAATTATTCCAGTAGCGATTACATTGTGGATGCATTGCAGATGGGCTTTGAAGTAGCCCCGTTAGCAATCAATAGCATTCCCTATCATGATAAAATTTCTCAGAAGAAAATCTATCTTGGTCTAAAAGCCATTAAGGGAATGCCAAGAGATTTGTCTTACTGGATTATTGAAAATCGTCCTTTCTCAAGCATTGAAGATTTTGTCACACGTCTTCCCAAGAATTACAAGAAACTGTCGCTTTTGACGCCTTTGGTTGAACTAGGGCTTTTTGATGAATTTGACAAGAATCGCCAGAAAATCTTAGTAAACCTACCAAACTTATTTGTTTTTGTTGAGGAGTTGGGTGGTCTCTTTGCAGATGCAAGCTATAGCTGGACTGAAGCTGATGATTTTACGGAAGCAGAGAAATTTTACAAGGAGCAGGAACTAGTCGGGGTAGGTATCAGTGCCCATCCTCTCCAAACTCTTGCCAAACAAGCCCTATATCCGACGACGCCAATCGCTAATCTAACCGAGGGAGCTCAAGCTACTCTCCTAGTTGAAGTGCAAAAGATTAAAGTGATTCGAACCAAGAAAGGCGAGAGTATGGCTTTTCTACAGGTTCATGATAGTAAGTCTCGGATGGATGTAACCGTATTTTCAGACCAATATAGAAAATTTGCTTCCAATTTATCCGAAGGGAAATTTTACTACATTAATGGCAAAGTTCAATCTCGAGATGGTCGTCTGCAAATGATTGCACAAGATTTGAAAGAAGCAGTGGCGGAACGATTCTGGATTCAAGTTAAAAATCATGAATACGATAAAGAGATTTCAAATATCCTAGAACAATACAAAGGCCCAATCCCTGTCATTATCAGGTATGAAGAGGAAGGAAAAACGGTTGTTTCTACTCAACATTTTGTAAGAAAAGATTCTGCTCTAGAGGAAAAATTAGAGGGAATTGCTATGAAAACGATTTATCGCTAAAAATACGGAAAATAGAAGAATTTTCGATTTAAATGTGGTATAATCAGTAAGAATGTTAAAAGAAAAAGGAGCATAAACCAAATGAAACGTATTGCTGTTTTGACCAGTGGTGGGGACGCCCCTGGTATGAATGCTGCCATCCGTGCAGTAGTTCGCCAAGCAATCTCAGAAGGAATGGAAGTTTTTGGTATCTATGATGGATACGCAGGTATGGTTGCCGGTGAAATTTATCCACTTGATGCTGCTTCAGTAGGAGACATCATTTCACGTGGTGGTACTTTCCTTCACTCTGCTCGTTACCCTGAGTTTGCAAAACTCGAAGGTCAACTTAAAGGGATTGAGCAATTGAAAAAACACGGTATCGAAGGTGTCGTAGTTATCGGTGGTGACGGATCTTATCATGGAGCTATGCGCTTGACTG
This sequence comes from bacterium, assembly GCA_905221435.1. GTDB lineage: Bacteria > Bacillota > Bacilli > Lactobacillales > Streptococcaceae > Streptococcus. The sequence goes on along the minus strand of CAJNDD010000004.1, from coordinate 18,063 downwards.
AGCATGGATTCCCTGCTATTGGACTTCCAGGTACAATCGATAACGATATCGTAGGTACTGACTTTACAATCGGATTTGATACTGCAGTTACGACTGCTATGGATGCCATTGATAAGATTCGTGATACATCATCAAGTCACCGTCGTACTTTCGTTGTTGAAGTAATGGGACGTAACGCTGGTGATATCGCTCTTTGGGCTGGTATCGCAACTGGTGCTGATGAAATTATCATCCCTGAAGAAGGCTTCAAGATGGAAGATATCGTAGCTAGTATCAAAGCTGGTTATGAGCACGGTAAAAAACACAACATTATCGTTTTGGCAGAAGGTGTTATGTCAGCAGCTGAATTTGGTCAAAAACTAAAAGAAGCAGGAGACACTAGTGACCTTCGTGTAACAGAACTTGGTCACATCCAACGTGGTGGATCACCAACTGCGCGTGACCGTGTATTGGCATCACGCATGGGGGCACACGCTGTTAAACTCCTTAAACAAGGAATCGGTGGTGTCGCTGTTGGTATCCGTAACGAAAAAATGGTTGAGAATCCAATCCTTGGTACAGCAGAAGAAGGAGCTTTGTTTAGCTTAACAGCTGATGGTAAGATCGTTGTTAACAACCCTCATAAAGCTGATCTTGAACTTTCTGATTTGAACAAGAGCTTGTCCTAATCAACTTTCATTAATTTGGTAACATGACCATAAAAGGTCGAATTATATAAAGGAGTCACAAAAATCATGAACAAACGTGTAAAAATCGTTGCAACTTTAGGTCCTGCGGTTGAAATCCGTGGTGGTAAAAAATTCGGTGAAGACGGATACTGGGGTGAAAAACTTGACGTTGAAGCTTCAGCTAAAAACATTGCTAAATTGATTGAAGCAGGAGCAAACACTTTCCGTTTCAACTTCTCACACGGTGACCACCAAGAACAAGGTGAGCGTATGGCAACTGTTAAACTTGCTGAAAAACTTGCAGGTAAAAAAGTTGGTTTCCTTCTTGATACTAAAGGACCTGAAATCCGTACAGAATTGTTTGAAGGTGACGCAAAAGAGTACTCTTACAAAACTGGTGAAAAAATCCGTGTTGCAACTAAACAAGGAATCAAATCAACTCGTGATGTGATTGCTTTGAACGTTGCTGGTGCCCTTGATATCTACGATGATGTTGAAGTTGGTCACCAAGTTTTGGTTGACGATGGTAAATTGGGTCTTCGTGTTTTCGCAAAAGACGATGCAACTCGTGAATTTGAAGTAGTCGTTGAAAATGACGGTATCATTGCTAAGCAGAAAGGTGTAAACATCCCTAACACTAAAATTCCTTTCCCTGCTCTTGCTGAACGTGATAACGATGATATCCGTTTCGGTTTGGAACAAGGTATCAACTTCATCGCGATTTCATTCGTACGTACTGCAAAAGACGTCGACGAAGTTCGTGCAATCTGTGAAGAAACTGGTAACGGACATGTTCAATTGTTTGCGAAAATCGAAAACCAGCAAGGTATCGACAACTTGGATGAAATCATTGAAGCTGCTGACGGTATTATGATTGCTCGTGGTGACATGGGTATCGAAGTACCATTCGAAATGGTTCCAGTTTACCAAAAAATGATCATCACTAAAGTGAACGCAGCAGGTAAAGTTGTTATCACAGCAACAAACATGCTTGAAACAATGACTGAAAAACCACGTGCAACTCGTTCAGAAGTATCAGACGTATTTAACGCTGTTATCGACGGAACTGACGCTACAATGCTTTCAGGTGAGTCTGCAAACGGTAAATACCCACTTGAGTCAGTAACAACAATGGCTACAATTGACAAGAACGCACAAACTCTTCTTAACGAATACGGACGTTTGAACTCAGATACATTCGAACGTAACTCTAAGACAGAAGTTATGGCTTCAGCTGTTAAAGATGCTACGAACTCAATGAATATCAAATTGGTTGTTACTCTTACTAAGACTGGTCACACAGCTCGTTTGATTTCTAAATACCGTCCAAATGCTGATATCTTGGCATTGACATTCGACGAATTGACAGAGCGTGGATTGATGTTGAACTGGGGTGTTATCCCAATGTTGACTGAAGCTCCATCATCAACTGATGATATGTTTGAAATTGCTGAACGTAAAGCAGTTGAAGCAGGTCTTGTAGAATCTGGTGACGATATCGTTATCGTTGCAGGTGTACCACTTGGCGAAGCGGTTCGTACAAACACAATGCGTATCCGTACAGTACGTTAATCTAACCTTAAAACCTATTATATAAAGATGTCTCTTTATCAACTGTAGTGGGTTAATGAAAAGTTACAATTTGGAGAGGACCCAAAGGCCCTCTCCTTTTTGATATTCGAAGCGATGAGGATTCTGATTTCAAAATTGTTAAAGTTCCGAAAGTCGAAAGCATTTCTCTCGATGACTTTGATGAGGTTATTGGTAGTTTCTAGTTTTGCGTTTGAGTAGGGCAGTTTCAGTGCGTTCAGGATTTTGTTCTTATCTTTCAAAAAGGTCTTGAAAATAGTTTGGAAAATAGGATTTACACAAGAATAGACAGACTGTTTCTCTTGAAAGTGAAGAAGCAAGAGTTTATCTAGAATTTCTTTATTGGTCAAGTACATGTGAAAAGTTGAGTTTTTAAAATGAATCAGAGTTTTGTACCTCGTACACGTATTTTGGATTCTTTCTGGAATCATAGTTAGCTATTGCAAATATCGTAGAATCTAGAGCGAAAGCGTGAATTCAAGACTGTTTCTCTTTTCTCGCTATACAATCATTGTTCATAGTGGATAAATTTGATATAATGGACTTTAATGGAAAATATGAAAGGCATTTTAGGATGAAGAAGAATACGAAAAGGAAAAAAAGGAAATTTTACACAGTCGTTGGAATTGCAAGTGTTGTTATTGTCGGGGCTATGGGGATTTTACTTTTTAGACAACCTTCTAAGGTTGCTGTTAAAGATACGACTTCTCATTTGGTGACTGCCAAAGAAGGAACGGTTGCTTCATCTATTCTTTTATCTGGTACTGTTACTATAAAAAATGAACAGTATGTATATTTTGATGCAAGTATGGGTGAGATTGAAGAAATTTTAGTCTCTGTTGGAGATAAGGTCGAAAAAGGACAAGCATTAGTAAAATACAATAGTTCCGACGCTCAGGCAGCATATGATGCTGCCAATCGTGCAGTAGCAAAGATTGATCGTCACATTAGTGAATTAAAGGAATCTCGAAGCAAAGCCCTTACTTACTCTGAAGAATATGGTGGTTCAGATGCTAGCACAGTATCTTCCCTTGATTCTCAAATTAAGGATGCACGTGATAATCGTGCAGATGCAGAAGCTCAAGTTAAAAAAGCAAAGGCTCAATTAGATGCGACAACTATTTTAAGTACAATAGAAGGAACAGTTGTAGAGGTGAATCGTGATCTTTCCAAATCTTCTGCAGGTAATGGCAAAGTAATAGTTCATGTAGTGAGCAATGAAAATTTGCAAGTTAAAGGCGAATTATCTGAGTACAATCTTGCCAAGCTTTCAGTCGGACAAGAAGTGACCTTCACTTCTAAAGTCTACCCAGATAAGACTTGGACGGGGAAGATCAACTATATCGCAACTTATTCAAAGAGTGGTGTTGATGGAAGCAATGGTGCAGGTGCATCGAATGTTGGCCCTAAATATCCATACACTATTGAAATTACGAGTGATATTGGTGAGTTGAAACAAGGATTTTCTGTTAGTGTAGAAGTTAAAAGCGACAGTACATCTCTTCTCGTACCATTAACCAGCATTGTAGAAGAAGAAGGTAAAAACTACGTCTGGGTTGTTGACGAAGAGAATAAGGCTAAGAAAATCGAAGTTAGCCTAGGAAATGCTGACGCAGAAAACCAGGAAATTACTTCTGGTTTGACAAATGGGGCTAAAGTCATCAGTAATCCAACAACTTCCTTGGAAGAAGGAAAAGAGGTGAAGGCTGATGAAGAAACTAATTAGTCTAAAAAATATCTGTCGGAGCTATCGAAATGGAGATCAGGAACTTCAGGTTTTGAAAAATATCAACTTAGAAGTGAATGAAGGAGAGTTTGTTGCTATTATGGGACCGTCTGGTTCTGGAAAATCTACTCTAATGAATACCATCGGAATGTTGGATACGCCAACGAGTGGTGAGTATTACTTAGAGGGGCAGGAAGTGGCTCAATTAGATGAAAAACAGTTGGCCAAAGTCCGTAACCAAGAGATTGGCTTTGTCTTTCAACAATTCTTTCTTTTGTCTAAACTAGATGCCCTTCAGAATGTTGAATTGCCTTTAATATATGCTGGAGTTTCAGCTTCCAAACGCCGTAAATTGGCAGAGACCTATTTGAAAAAGGTAGACTTGGCAGATAGAAGTCACCACTTGCCTTCGGAATTATCTGGTGGGCAAAAACAACGGGTAGCCATTGCCCGTGCCCTTGTCAACAATCCTTCGATTATTCTGGCAGATGAACCAACTGGAGCTTTGGATACAAGGACAGGAAGCCAAATCATGGAGCTCTTGGTGGAGTTAAATGAAGAAGGAAGAACCATTATTATGGTCACGCATGAGCCTGAGATTGCGGCTTATGCAAAACGTCAGATTGTAATTCGTGATGGAGTTATTGCATCTGATAGTGGGCATTTAGAAGGGGAGGGGCATTAAGATGGAAAATCTAAAATTTGCCTTTTCATCGATTATGGCACACAAGATGCGATCATTTTTGACCATGATTGGGATTATTATAGGAGTATCTTCAGTCGTTGTTATCATGGCTCTGGGAGATTCTATGTCTCGTCAGGTCAATAAAAATATGACCAAATCTCAGAAAAATATTCAGGTCTTCTTCTCGCCTATTAAAAGTAAGGATGGCTCTTTTACCCAAAAACAATCATCTCTAACGCTTTCAGGTAGAGAGGATACAGCTTATGTTGTCCCACCCAAAACACAGGAAGCATGGGTTAAGGAAGCCGCTAAACTAAAAGGTGTAGATGGTTACTTTGTGACGAATAGTATAAATGTTACTCTGACTTATAAAGATAAAAAAGTTGAGCAGGCTAGTTTAACAGGTGGTAATATGACTTATATGACTGCCGCTGAAAATGAAATAATAGCTGGTAGGAGTCTAAGAGAACAAGATTACAGAGATTTTGCAAGTGTGATCTTACTCGATGAAGAACTGGCTAAAAGTCTTTTTGACTCACCACAGGCAGCTCTTAATCAGATAATCTCAGTTAATAACTTTCATTATCGAGTTATCGGAGTATACACAAGTTCTGAGGCTAAAACTGCAAAGATGTTTGGTATCGGAGGTTTGCCAATTACAACTAATACATCTGTTGCTGTTAATTTCAATATGGATGAAATATCTAATATTGTCTTTCGTGTGAATGATACGAGTCTGGCACCGACTTTAGGACCAGAACTCGCACGTAGAATGACAGAAATATCAGGAGTGCATCAAGGAGAATACCAAGTTGCGGATGAAACAGCAACTTTTGAAGAAGTTCAAAAACTCTTTGGCTTTATAACCACGATTATCAGTGCCATCGCAGGGATTTCACTCTTTGTTGGAGGAACTGGTGTTATGAATATCATGCTGGTTTCGGTGACAGAACGTACGCGAGAGATTGGTCTGCGGAAAGCTCTCGGAGCTACAAGGGCCAATATCTTAGTTCAGTTTTTGATTGAGTCCATGATTTTGACTTTGTTAGGTGGAGTCATCGGTCTTGGGATTGCTGCAGGAATGACTATGTTAGCCGGAGTGCTACTTCAAAACATGATTGCAGGTATCGAAGTTGGAGTTTCCATCCCAATTGCTCTCTTTAGCTTGGCTGTGTCAGCAAGCGTTGGTATGATTTTCGGAGTCTTGCCGGCCAATAAAGCCTCTAAGCTTGATCCGATTGAATCCCTTCGCTATGAATAAGATAAACAAGATGGACATTTGTCTATCTTGTTTTTGTATGGATTTCCCTATCGAAAATCACTAAAAATATGATATAATGAAGTGTTAGAAAAACAGGTTTCATTTGCCTGGAAAGGAAAAATTATGTCTGAAAAGAATTTTTATATTACAACACCGATTTACTATCCATCTGGTAAACTTCATATCGGTTCTGCCTACACAACCATCGCTTGTGATGTCCTAGCTCGCTACAAACGCCTCATGGGATACGATGTCTTTTATCTGACAGGTCTTGACGAGCATGGTCAGAAAATCCAGCAAAAAGCGGAAGAAGCTGGCATTACACCTCAAGCTTATGTTGATGGGATGGCGGTTGGAGTCAAAGAACTCTGGAAATTGCTCGATATCTCATATGATAAATTCATCCGTACAACTGATGATTACCATGAAAAAGTAGTGGCTCAAGTCTTTGAACGCTTACTTGCTCAAGATGATATTTACTTGGGCGAATACTCTGGTTGGTATTCAGTTTCAGATGAGGAATTCTTTACAGAAAGCCAGCTTGCAGAAGTTTTCCGTGACGAAGTTGGGAATGTAACTGGCGGTATCGCTCCATCAGGCCACGAGGTTGAATGGGTTTCTGAAGAATCTTATTTCCTTCGCCTCAGCAAATACCAAGACCGTTTGGTAGAATTTTTCAAATCTCATCCTGAGTTTATCACTCCATCTGGTCGACTCAATGAAATGCTTCGTAACTTCATTGAACCTGGTTTGGAAGACTTGGCAGTTTCTCGGACAACCTTTACCTGGGGTGTGCCAGTCCCATCCAATCCAAAACACGTTGTCTATGTTTGGATTGATGCACTTCTTAACTATGCGACTGCTCTTGGTTACGGTCAAGACGATCATGCTAACTATGATAAATTCTGGAATGGAACGGTCTTCCACATGGTTGGAAAAGACATTCTTCGTTTCCACTCAATCTACTGGCCAATCCTTCTTATGATGTTGGATCTCAAATTGCCAAATCGCTTGATTGCCCATGGTTGGTTTGTCATGAAAGACGGTAAGATGTCTAAGTCAAAAGGGAACGTCGTTTACCCTGAAATGTTAGTAGAGCGTTATGGACTTGATCCACTTCGTTACTATCTCATGCGTAGCCTTCCAGTTGGTTCGGACGGAACCTTTACTCCAGAAGACTATGTAGCACGTATCAACTATGAATTGGCCAATGACCTCGGAAACCTCCTCAACCGTACGGTCTCCATGATCAACAAATACTTTGATGGTCAAATCCCTGCTTATACAGAAGGAGTGACAGAGTTTGATGGTGATTTAGAACAATGTGCTAGAGAGTCTATTAGAATGTATCACGCTTATATGAATGGAGTAAATTATCCCAAGGCTATTGATGAAATCTGGACTCTTATCTCACGTACTAACAAATACATCGATGAGACGGCACCTTGGGTTTTAGCTAAGGATGAAGCGCACCGTGATCAATTGGCAAGTGTTATGAGTCACTTAGCAGCTAGCCTTCGTGTCGTAGCGCACTTGATTGAGCCATTTATGATGGAAACTAGTCGTGCAGTTTTGACTCAACTTGGTTTAGCAGAAGTTTCTAGCCTTGAAAACTTGAGATTGGCTGATTTCCCTGCAGGTGTAACAGTAGTTGCCAAAGGAACTCCAATCTTCCCACGACTTGATATGGAAGAAGAAATCGCCTATATCAAAGAACAAATGGAAGGCAACAAACCAGCAGTCGAAAAAGAATGGAATCCAGATGAAGTCGAGCTCAAACTGAACAAGGATGAAATTAAGTTTGACGACTTTGATAAGGTGGAAATCCGTGTCGCAGAAGTCAAAGAAGTGTCGAAAGTGGAAGGCTCTGATAAGTTGCTCCAATTCCGCCTAGATGCTGGTGATGGTGAAGACCGTCAAATACTCTCAGGAATTGCCAAATACTATCCAAACGAGCAAGAATTGGTCGGCAAGAAAGTCCAAATCGTTGCCAATCTTAAGCCACGCAAGATGATGAAAAAATATGTCAGCCAAGGAATGATCCTCTCAGCTGAACATGATGGCAAATTAACCCTTCTCACAGTTGATCCAGCTGTACCAAACGGAAGTGTGATTGGGTAAAAGCAAAAAAACCAACGTTAGGCACGTTGGTTTTTCTTGTTATGCGCGAGATTTTCTAAGAAGTAGTCCATCTCCTTTTGCGACCTGAGAACAATTACTTTCTCTGGATAGCTTTCTTGAATCTGCTGATAACGTTCCTTGGCGGATTTGCTCCGTCCATCCCAGAGAATCCATCGGATAAACTCCCAGTCAAAGCGTTCAGGGCAGCCTGCTGCCATACTTTCTCTGATCTTGCCTCGGTATGTGAGATACCGTTTAAAGGCTCGAAAGAGACAAGGCCATGGGGAAAAGTTGAGAAAGATGATTTGGTCAGCTTCCTGCATTCTTTCTTCATAGTAACACCAAGAGTAGTTGCCGTCGATGACCCAAGCTTCGTGCTTAGTGAGAAAGTTTTTCATCTCGCCCAGCATCCATTCGCGGTCACTGTCTTGCCAACCAGGTTGAAACTGGAGTGTATCCATATGCAGTTTTGGGATAGAGTAGTAGTGAGACAACTTTTCAGCTAGAGTTGACTTGCCAGCTCCAGAATATCCGATAATTGCGATTTTCATTTTCTACCTTTTCATATTTGGAGACAAAAAAACAGCCTCTATGGACTGTTTCTTATTTAGCAAGTTTAGCTGAAAGACGAGCTTTATCGCGGCTTGCTTTGTTTTTGTGAATCAAACCTTTAGTTTCTGCTTTGTCGATAGCTGAGCTAGCAGCACGGAAAAGTTCTTCAGAAGGGTTTGCTTCGAAAGCTTTGATAGCAGTACGCATAGCTGATTTTTGAGCTGAGTTTTTTTCGTTTTGTTTAACGTTCAATTCAGCGCGTTTGATAGCTGATTTAATGTTTGCCAATGTTCTTACCTCCATATTTACTAACTATACCATTATATATGAAAACTTAGGTTTTGACAAGGGAAAATTATTTTTTTAGGTAAATTTCATCGATTTCGTGGTTTTTAGTCTTGTGGAGAATAACCTCGGCACGATTCCTTGTCGGTTCGATATAGTTTTGTAGATTTATTAGATTAATGCTGGCCCAGATCTGATGAGCGAAGGCTTCGACCTCTCCAATCGGCATTTGCGTAAAGCGGTGGTAGTAGCTGCCAGGATCATTCTGGGCAAAGCTGAGCAGCTTTAAGAAACGATCCAGATACCAGCTTTCAATGTCTTCGACAGCAGCATCCACATAGATGGAGAAATCAAAGAAATCAGTGATGTAAAGGCGCTCATTTTGAGGGTTTTGAAAGACATTAATCCCCTCGACAATGACAAAATCAGCAGCTTTGACACGTTGTTTCTCTCCAGAAACGATGTCATACACTTCATGAGAATAGACAGGAATATCGACATCTTGCCCATTCTTTAGACGATCAAGAAAATTCAGCAAGGCTTCCATATCATAACTTTCAGGAAAACCTTTGCGATTTAAGATATCTTGGTCCATCAAGGTTTGATTGGGATAGAGAAAACCATCAGTTGTCACCAATTCCACAGTAGCATCTGGGAGAGTGCGTGATAGAAGAATCTGAATCAAGCGACTAGTGGTCGATTTCCCCACAGCAACACTACCAGAAACCCCAATGATAAAAGGTTGGGATTTGCTTTCACGTTGGAGGAAAATTCCTTTTGAAAATGCCAAATCATCCTTGGTGCGCTTGTAAATGTGGATAAGATGAACTAGGGGAAGATAGACATCTGTTACGTCCTGTAGACTAATCTGGTCATTGAAACTCTTGATGGATTCCAACTCTTCCTCTGTCAAGGGAGGGGTTGTTTTGCGATGCAATGATTGCCAAGTCTGGCGACTGATTTTTTCAAAATGTAAAAATTCGTTGGTCATAATCTTTCCTCGTTTGATACTTTAGTATATCACATTTAACTTATAAAAACAGAAACGAATTAAGTCTATTTATGATATATAGTTTTTAAAAGAAATGAAAACCATTGAAAAGCTTGGTTGTTATCATAATAGATGTAGTCTGTGTCTTGAAATTTAGCTTTGTAAACGATTTAACATTTCACTAAATTATGGTAAAATAGTTTTATGAGTAAAATGTATTATGCAGAAAATCCTGATGCTGCTCACGACATTCATGAGTTGAGAGTGGAGTTGTTGGGAGAAAACATGACCTTTTTGACGGATGCGGGTGTTTTTAGCAAGAAAATGGTTGATTTTGGGAGTCAGCTCTTGCTCAAGTGCCTAGAGGTTAACAAAGGAGAGAAGGTCCTTGATGTGGGTTGTGGTTATGGGCCATTGGGTTTGTCATTGGTCAAGGCTTATGGAGTTCAGGCAACCATGGTCGATATCAATAATCGTGCTCTAGACTTAGCGCGACAAAATGCTGAGAGAAACCAAGTTTCAGCGACTATTTTCCAATCCAACATTTATGAGCAAGTTGAAGGGAAATTTGACCATGTTATTTCCAATCCGCCGATTCGAGCGGGCAAACAGGTTGTTCATGAGATTATCGAAAAGAGCAAGGATTTTTTGGAAGACGGTGGTGACTTAACGATTGTCATTCAGAAAAAACAGGGGGCTCCTAGTGCTAAAGCTAAGATGGGAGACGTTTTTGGAAATTGTGAAATCGTAAAGAAAGACAAGAGTTATTATATCCTTAGAAGTGTGAAAGAATGAGAGCAGTTGATTTAATCCAAAAGAAACGAGATGGTCAAGAACTGACTGCAGCTGAAATCAAATGGCTGGTAGAAGGCTATGTGACTGGTACTGTTCCAGACTATCAGATGTCTGCTTTTGCTATGGCTGTTTATTTCAAAGGAATGACCACACGTGAGATTTCTGACCTGACGATGAATATGGTCAAGACAGGTCAGGAGTTTGATTTGTCAGCTATTGATGGGGTTAAAGTGGATAAACATTCTACTGGTGGGGTTGGCGATAAAGTGACCTTGATTTTGGTCCCCCTTGTTGCTAGCTTTGGTGTGCCTGTGGCTAAAATGAGTGGTCGTGGTCTCGGCCATACTGGTGGGACAATTGATAAATTGGAGTCCATTAAGGGCTATCAAGTTGAGCGAAGTCAAGAAGATTTCATTCGTCAGGTGCAGGACATTGGTGTATCTGTCATTGGGCAGTCCGATCAGCTGGTTAAAGCAGATAAACTTCTCTATGCCCTCCGTGATGTGACAGCAACTGTCGACACGATTCCTTTGATTGCTAGTTCTGTTATGAGCAAGAAAATCGCTGCAGGAGCGGATGCCATTTTGCTAGACGTAACGGTCGGTGAGGGTGCCTTTATGAAGACTGTTGATGAGGCGCGCGAATTGGCTCAAACCATGGTGGATCTTGGTAAGGCTGTTGGAAGGAAGACGGTAGCAGTCATTACCGATATGAGCCAACCCTTGGGAAGAGCCATTGGCAATCGTCTCGAAATTCTTGAGGCAATCGAGATTCTTCAAGGAAAAGGCCGAGAAGATATTAGTCACTTTATCTGCGAGCTAGCTCAGATTATGCTTGGCTTGGCTGATGTTGAGAAAACGATCGAGGAAATCCGCCGACATCTTGAAAATGGCCAAGCACTGGCTAAGTTTGAAGAAATGGTAGCAGCACAAGGCGGTGATTTAGAAGATCTTTATCGTCCAGTCAAGGTTGCCCATGTGGTGGAAATTCCAGCTCAAGATACAGGTGTTATTTCAGCCCTTCCAGCTATGGAATTTGGGCTCTATGCCATGAGACTAGGAGCTGGCCGTGCAGTCAAGTCTGATGACCTGGACTATGAAACAGGGATTGTTTTCGAAAAGAAAGTTGGAGACTCCGTTCAAAAAGGGGAAATTGTTGCAAAAGTTTATACAAATGGAAAAATTTCTTCTGAACTAGTTACAGAATTTCAAAAATATGTTAAAATAAATGATGGAGTGCAAAGTTTACGAGAAATTATAGAAATTATCTCATAAAATCAGGGAGAATCCGAATATGAAGTTAAATAAATATATCGATCATACGCTTTTGAAGCAAGATGCGAGTCAAGAACAAATTGATTGTTTGCTATCTGAAGCGCGTGAGTATGACTTTGCCAGTGTTTGTGTCAATCCCACATGGGTGAAACATGCGAAAACAGGGCTTGAAGGCTCAGATGTAAAGGTTTGTACAGTAGTAGGTTTTCCTTTGGGAGCAACAACTTCAGCTGTGAAAGCTTTTGAAACAAAAGAAGCTGTTCAAAATGGTGCAGATGAGATTGATATGGTTATCAATGTCGGTGCCCTCAAATCAGGCAATCTGGATTTAGTTGAATCGGACATCCGTGCTGTCGTAGAAGCAAGTGGTGACAAGTTAGTAAAAGTTATTATTGAAGCCTGTCTGTTGACAGACCAAGAAAAGGTTACTGCTTGCCAATTATCCCAGAAAGCAGAAGCAGACTTCGTCAAAACATCTACTGGATTCTCAACTGGTGGTGCCACTATTGAGGATGTTCAGTTGATGCGTAAAACAGTCGGGCCAGATATGGGAGTTAAGGCAGCTGGTGGAGCGCGTTCGTATGCTGATGCTGTAGCTTTTGTGGAAGCAGGTGCTACCCGTATCGGAACATCTTCTGGCGTTGCGATTTTAAAAGGAGAATTGGCAGATGGCGACTACTGAGTTGATTGAACTAGCAATTGAAACCAGCAAGAAAGCCTATGTACCCTATTCTCACTTTCCCATCGGAGCTGTTTTAGTTGCCAAGGATGGTAGCATTTATACGGGTGTCAATATCGAGAATGCTAGTTATCCCTTGACTAATTGTGGAGAACGTACTGCTATTTTTAAAGCAGTTTCGGAGGGGCAACGAGAGTTTTCAGAATTGATTGTCTACGGACAAACTGAAAAACCCATCTCGCCATGTGGTGCTTGCCGCCAGGTCATGGTTGAATTTTTTGAACAAGATCTAAAAGTGACCTTAGTCGCTAAAGATAAATCGACGGTCGAGATGACGGTCGGGGAGTTACTTCCATACTCATTTACAGACTTAAATTAGTCTGGGCCACTCTTGTAGTGGCTGTGGTCTGTGTGACCAAACAATCCATACTTGCAACATCGTTGCACATCTTATTTAGGAGGTTCAGTAATGAACAAGAAACAATGGCTAGGCCTTGGTCTAGTTGCAGTAGCAGCAGTTGGACTTGCTGCATGTGGTAACCGCTCTTCTCGTAACGCAGCTTCATCTTCATCAGAAATGAAGACCAAAGCAGCAATCGTAACAGATACTGGTGGTGTTGATGATAAATCATTTAACCAATCAGCTTGGGAAGGTTTGCAAGACTGGGGTAAAGAACACAATCTTTCTAAAGATAAAGGTTACACTTACTTCCAATCAACAAGCGAAGCAGACTATGCTAACAACTTGCAACAAGCGGCTGGAAGTTACAACCTGATCTTCGGTGTTGGTTTTGCCCTTCACAATGCAGTTGAGGAAGCAGCAAAAGACCACTCTGACCTAAACTATGTCTTGATTGATGATGTGATTGAAGGTCAAAAGAATGTTGCGAGCGTAAGATTTGCGGATAACGAAGCAGCTTACCTTGCTGGTGTTGCAGCAGCGAAAACTACGAAAACAAAACAAGTTGGTTTTGTAGGTGGTATCGAATCTGAAGTTATTTCACGTTTTGCAGCTGGATTCAAAGCTGGTGTTGAGTCAGTAGACCCATCTATCAAAGTCCAAGTTGACTACGCTGGTTCATTTGGTGATGCTGCCAAAGGTAAAACAATTGCAGCAGCTCAATACGCTGCCGGTGCAGACGTTGTCTACCAAGCAGCTGGTGGTACAGGTGCTGGTGTCTTTGCTGAAGCAAAATCATTGAATGAAAACAAAAATGAAAACGAAAAAGTTTGGGTTATCGGTGTAGACCGTGACCAAGCAGCAGAAGGTAAATACACTTCTAAAGATGGTAAAGAATCTAACTTCGTTCTTGTATCTACATTGAAACAAGTTGGTACAACTGTAAAAGATATTGCCAACAAAACAGAAAAAGGTGAATTCCCTGGTGGACAAGTGATTGTTTACTCATTGAAAGATAAAGGGGTTGAGCTAGCAGTAACAAACCTTTCAGAAGAAGGTAAAAAAGCTGTTGAAGATGCAAAAGCTAAGATCCTTGACGGAAGCGTAAAAGTTCCTGAAAAATAATGGATAAAAGTCATTTCTTAGGAAGCGGCCATCGGTCGCTTCTTTAAGAATTGAGGCAATTTTTGTCTCAATAGAGCTTGTTAATGTGATTAGCAGGTTTTATTGAAATAAAATAAACCTCTGAAAGGAAGAGCATATGGCACACGAAAATGTCATTGAGATGCGGGATATTACCAAGGTGTTTGGTGAATTTGTAGCAAACGACAAAATCAACTTGCAACTGCGAAAAGGTGAAATCCATGCACTTTTAGGAGAAAATGGAGCGGGTAAATCCACTCTGATGAATATGCTAGCAGGACTTCTTGAACCAACAAGTGGTGAAATTGTGGTGAATGGTCAAGTTGTAAAACTAGACTCACCATCTAAAGCCGCTGGTCTTGGAATTGGGATGGTTCACCAACATTTTATGTTGGTTGAGGCTTTTACAGTAGCTGAGAATATCATTTTAGGGAGTGAAATCACTAAAAATGGTGTTCTAGATATAGCTGGTGCTACTAAAGAAATCAAGGCTCTTTCTGAACGTTATGGTTTGGCAGTAGATCCTGCTGCTAAGGTGGCGGATATTTCCGTTGGTGCCCAACAACGTGTAGAGATCTTGAAAACACTCTATCGTGGTGCTGATATCCTTATCTTTGACGAACCTACAGCCGTATTGACTCCTTCAGAGATTGATGAGTTGATGGCAATCATGAAAAACCTTGTCAAAGAAGGGAAGTCCATCATTTTGATTACCCATAAACTGGATGAGATTCGTGCGGTATCGAATCGAGTGACGGTTATCCGTCGTGGGAAATCAATCCAGACAGTTGAGATTGCAGGGGCAACCAATGCAGACTTGGCAGAAATGATGGTTGGACGCTCAGTCTCCTTTAAAACGGAAAAACAAGCACCGCAACCAAAAGAAGTGGTCTTGTCTATCAAAGACTTGGTTGTCAATGAAAACCGCGGTGTACCAGCAGTAAAAAATCTCTCCTTGGATGTTCGTGCTGGTGAAATTGTCGGTATTGCGGGTATTGATGGCAATGGTCAGTCTGAACTCATTCAAGCCATTACAGGTCTTCGTAAGGTTGAGTCTGGTAGCGTTGAATTAAAAGGGAAATCAATCGTGGGAATGCACCCACGACAAATTACGGAACTCAGTGTAGGGCATGTTCCTGAAGACCGTCACCGTGATGGCTTGATTTTGGAGATGATGATTTCAGAAAATATCGCTCTTCAAACCTACTATAAAGAACCACTCAGTAAGAATGGTATTTTGAACTATGCGAATATCACTTCACATGCAAAGAAATTAATGGAAGAATTTGACGTCCGTGCGGCAAGCGAATTTGTTCCAGCAGCAGCTCTTTCAGGAGGAAATCAACAAAAAGCGATTATTGCTCGTGAGATTGATCGTGATCCTGAACTCCTTATCGTCAGCCAACCAACTCGTGGTTTGGACGTTGGTGCCATTGAGTACATTCACAAACGCTTGATTGAGGAACGTGATAATGGCAAGGCTGTTCTCGTTGTCAGTTTTGAATTGGATGAGATTTTAAATGTTTCAGACCGAATTGCTGTTATTCATGATGGTAAGATTCAAGGTATTGTGTCGCCAGAAACGACTAACAAACAAGAACTTGGTGTCTTGATGGCAGGTGGAAACTTGGGAAAGGAGAAGAGTGATGTCTAAAAAATTACAACAAATTTCGGTTCCCTTGATTTCCGTATTCTTAGGAATCTTGCTCGGGGCCATTGTCATGTGGATCTTCGGCTACGATGCTATCTGGGGGTATGAGGAGCTGTTTTATACAGCTTTTGGTAGCCTTCGTGGGATTGGGGAAATTTTCCGTGCCATGGGACCTCTAGTCTTGATTGGTCTTGGTTTTGCTGTTGCTAGTCGGGCAGGTTTCTTTAACGTTGGTTTGCCAGGTCAAGCGCTAGCGGGATGGATTCTCAGCGGTTGGTTTGCCTTGTCGCATCCAGACATGCCACGTCCAATGTTGATTTTAGCGACTGTGATGATTGCTCTGATCGCAGGTGGAATTGTTGGTGCAATTCCAGGTATTCTCAGAGCTTATCTCGGTACGTCAGAGGTTATCGTAACCATTATGATGAACTACATTGTATTGTATGTAGGGAACGCCTTTATTCATTCTTTCCCGAAAGACTTTATGCAAAGCACGGACTCAACGATTCGTGTGAGTGCCAATGCCACTTATCAGACACCATGGTTATCTGAGTTGACTGGCAATTCTCGGATGAATATCGGTATCTTCTTTGCTATCATTGCTGTTGGTGTGATTTGGTTCTTGCTTAAGAAAACGACTCTCGGTTTTGAAATCCGTGCAGTTGGTCTTAATCCCCATGCTTCAGAGTACGCTGGTATTTCAGCAAAACGTACAATTATTCTATCAATGATTATCTCTGGTGCTTTGGCTGGTCTCGGTGGAGCTGTTGAAGGGCTTGGAACCTTCCAAAACGTTTACGTTCAGGGGTCATCATTAGCTATCGGATTTAACGGGATGGCGGTTAGTTTGCTTGCTGGGAATTCACCAATTGGAATTCTCTTTGCTGCCTTCTTATTTGGTGTTCTGCAAGTTGGTGCGCCAGGTATGAACGCAGCGCAAGTTCCGTCTGAACTTGTCAGCATTGTAACAGCGTCTATTATCTTCTTTGTCAGTGTTCACTATATTATCGAACGCTTTGTCAAACCGAAAAAACAAGTTAAAGGAGGTAAGTAAAGATGTCTATTACAACATTACTCACCCTCTTGGTCTCTTCTATGCTGATTTACTCAGCACCACTTATTTTTACGAGTATCGGAGGAGTTTTCTCTGAACGTGGTGGTGTCGTTAACGTCGGTCTTGAAGGAATTATGGTTATGGGAGCCTTTTCTGGGGTTGTCTTTAACCTTGAGTTTGCAGAACAACTTGGAGCAGCGACTCCTTGGATTTCCTTGTTAGTTGCTGGTATCGTGGGAGCTATTTTCTCCCTCATCCATGCCGTCGCTACAGTTCATTTCCGTGCGGACCATGTTGTCAGTGGTACAGTATTGAACTTGATGGCTCCTGCCCTAGCGGTTTTCTTGGTTAAAGTTCTTTATAACAAAGGACAAACGGATAACTTAAGCCAGACTTTTGGACGTTTTGATTTCCCAGTTTTGGCTGATATCCCTGTGATTGGAGATATCTTCTTCAAGTCAACAAGTTTGCTAGGTTATATCGCGATTGCCTTCTCTTTCCTTGCATGGTTTATTCTCTTTAAGACACGTTTTGGTCTTCGCCTTCGCTCTGTTGGTGAACACCCTCAGGCAGCGGATACCTTGGGGATCAATGTCTACAAGATGCGATATCTTGGAGTTATTATTTCAGGATTCCTAGGTGGAATTGGGGGAGCGATTTATGCTCAATCCATTTCAGTTAACTTCTCAGTGACAACTATTGTCGGTCCTGGATTTATCGCTCTTGCGGCAATGATCTTTGGTAAATGGAACCCAATCGGTGCTATGCTTTCTAGTCTCTTTTTTGGACTTTCACAAAGTTTGGCAGTTATCGGTTCTCAATTGCCTTTCCTACAAGGAGTGCCAGCGGTTTACCTTCAAATCGCCCCTTATGTCTTGACCATTCTTGTCTTAGCAGCCTTCTTTGGAAAAGCAGTTGCGCCTAAGGCAGACGGTATCAACTATATCAAGTCAAAATAAGTATACAAAAAAACGTCAGTTTAATGGCTCTTTGTCAATTGTAGTGGGTTGAAGTCAGCTAAGATCTAGAAAGGACGAATGTCGTCCTTTCTTTTTTTATGTGACTATTAGTCCGTCTCGCTCCGTAAGGTGCGAGACAAATAAACCACCCGCTATGCGGGTGCGCATCGAAGGTTATACCAAAAAAACTCCAAACGCGATACAATAAAGGTGTTCAAGCCAATTGTAA
>CAJNDD010000003.1 GCA_905221435.1 bacterium | reverse complement strand
TTTGAGAGGTTTGTGACGAGTCAAGAGCAATGAGGCTTGAACAAAGTGAAAGCCAGCGTCTTTAGGCGCTGGCTGGTGATTTGGGCTTATAGCCCTGGTGCAAACCACCCGTTAGACGGGTGGTTATGATTCTGTTTTTATCAAAAAAGGAGTATTTTTTCTAAAATTAATAGAGTGAAAATATGTTTTTTAAATTTTTATTTAAAAAACTATTGACTAAATAAAACTTAAGTTGTATAATAAGTCAAATATTAAAAACAGGAGGTTCTGAAAATGAAAAAGTCTAAGGCCAAGTATCTGACACTGGCAAGTGTCGTGTTAAGCGCAGGTATCTTACTGAGCGCATGTGGAAACTCAAGTAGTTCTTCTAAAACATATAACTATGTTTATTCGAGCGATCCATCTAGTTTGAACTATCTTGCAGAAAACCGTGCAACAACCAACGATATTATTACCAATTTGGTTGATGGTTTGATGGAAAATGACCAATACGGTAACTATGTTCCATCATTGGCAGAGGATTGGACTGTTTCTCAGGACGGTTTGACCTATACTTACAAATTGCGTAAGGATGCAAAATGGTATACTTATGAGGGTGAAGAATACGCCCCTGTAACGGCCCAAGACTTTGTGACAGGTTTGAAATATGCTGCTGACAAAAAATCCGAAGCCTTGTACCTGGTTCAAGACTCTGTAGCAGGTTTGGATGACTATATCAACGGTAAAACAACAGACTTTTCAACTGTCGGTGTCAAGGCGATTGACGACCAAACAGTTCAGTATACTTTGACTCGACCAGAACCTTATTGGAATTCTAAAACTACGTCCACTATTCTCTTCCCTGTTAATGCTGATTTCTTGAAATCAAAAGGAGATGACTTTGGTAAGGTGGATCCTTCTAGTATTTTGTACAGTGGACCTTTCTTGATGAAATCCTTTGTTTCAAAATCTGTTATCGAATACAAGAAAAATCCGAATTACTGGGATGCTAAAAATGTCTTTGTGGACGATGTGAAATTGACCTACTATGATGGAAGTGACCAAGATGCCTTAGCACGTAACTTTACAGAAGGAGTATACAGCTACGCACGTCTCTATCCAAATAGCTCAAGCTTTGAAGGGATTAAAGAGAAGAATAAAGACAATATCATCTACAGCATGCAAGATGCCACTTCTTTCTACTTGAACTTTAACCTGGATAGAAAATCTTATAATTTCACTTCTAAAACGACTGACATCGAAAAGAAATCTACCCAAGAAGCAGTTCTGAATAAAAACTTCCGCCAAGCTATCAATTTTGCCTATAACCGTACGGCCTATGGGGCACAATCTCAAGGGGAAGACGGAGCAACGAAGATTATTCGTAACCTGGTTGTACCTCCTACATTTGTAAGCATCAACGGAAAAGACTTTGGTGATGTTGTTTCAGAAAAGATGGTTAACTATGGCCAAGAATGGCAAGGAATCAACTTTGCGGATGCGCAAGACCCATACTACAATCCTGACAAGGCTAAAGCTAAGTTTGCGGAAGCTAAGAAAGAACTAGAAGCCAAAGGTGTTCAGTTCCCGATTCACTTGGATAAGACTGTAGAAATGACCAATAAGACAGAAATTCAAGAAATTAGCTCAATGAAGCAATCCATCGAATCTGTTCTTGGAACTGAGAACGTGGTTATCGATATCCAACAACTGTCAACAGAGGATTATGATAGCTCTGGTTATTTAGCTCAGACAGCAGCCCAGAAGGATTTTGACCTTTACAATGGTGGTTGGAGTGCGGACTACTTGGATCCATCAAGCTATCTTGATATCTTAAATGTCAATAACGGTGGTATGTTGCAAAACCTTGGTCTAGAACCAGGTGAAGTCAATGACAAGGCCAAGGCAGTTGGACTTGATACCTACACTCAAATGTTGGAAGAAGCGAACAAGGAGCAAGATCCAGCAAAACGTTATGAAAAATATGCTGAAGTTCAAGCTTGGCTCGTTGATAGCGCCCTTGCAATTCCAAACGTTTCTAAGGGTGGAACACCTAGCTTGAGAAAGATAGTTCCATTCTCAGCGCCATTCTCACAAGCCGGAAATAAGGGTGTCGAATCATACAAGTACCTCAAGTTGCAAGATAAGATTGTAACGACTGATGAGTATGAAAAAGCTAAAGAAAAATGGCTGAAAGAAAAAGAAGAATCCAATAAAAAAGCCCAAGAAGAACTGGCAAAACACGTTAAATAACCAGTCTATTCAACAGGAAAAACGATAGTTTCTAAAGGAACTATCGTTTTTTGTATAGTTTGAAACTATAGCTAGCTCTTGAAAACAAGAAAATGAGTTAGTGAAAATAAGTGGTACAATAGTTACTATAGATTTGGAGGTATTGTATGAGTAAAGAACTACACATCAACACAATTTTGGCCCAGGCGGGAATCAAGTCAGATAAGGCAACAGGTGCCTTAGTAACTCCGCTTCATTTTTCAACAACTTATCAGCATCCAGAGTTTGGCCAGTCTACTGGATTTGACTATACCCGTACTAAAAACCCAACTCGCAGTAAGGCGGAGGAGGTCTTGGCTGCGATCGAATCGGCAGACTATGCCCTAGCAACGAGCTCAGGTATGGCTGCGATTGTACTGGCCTTTAGTGTCTTTCCAGTAGGAAGCAAAGTCTTGGCAGTGCGAGATCTTTATGGTGGTTCTTTCCGTTGGTTCAACCAAGTCGAGCAAGAAGGCCGGTTCCATTTTACCTATGCCAATACAGAAGAAGAGCTGGTTGCTGAGTTAGAGAGAGATGTGGATGTTCTCTATATTGAAACGCCAACCAATCCGTTGATGTTGGAATTTGATATTGCAAAACTTGCAAAACTAGCTCATGCCAAGGGTGCCAAGGTAGTGGTGGACAATACCTTCTACAGCCCAATTTACCAACGACCGATCGAAGATGGTGCAGATATTGTCCTTCATTCGGCTACCAAGTATCTAGCAGGGCACAATGATGTCTTGGCTGGGGTAGTTGTGACTAATAGTTTAGAACTATATGAACAACTGTTCTACAATCTTAATACGACAGGTGCTGTCTTGTCGCCGTTTGATAGTTATCAGTTGATTCGTGGTCTTAAAACTCTGCCTCTTCGTATGGAGCGTTCTACAGCCAATGCCCAAGAAGTGGTTGCTTTTTTGAAGGATTCACCTGCTGTCAAGGAAGTGCTCTATACTGGACGTGGGGGTATGATTTCCTTTAAAGTAGTGGATGAAAAACGTATTCCTCATATTTTAAATAGCCTCAAGGTCTTTTCATTTGCGGAAAGTTTGGGTGGGGTAGAGAGTCTGATCACCTATCCGACAACTCAAACCCATGCGGATATTCCAGCAGAAGTGCGCCATTCCTATGGCTTAACAGATGACCTCTTGCGCTTGTCAATTGGGATTGAAGATGCTAGAGATTTGATTGCGGACTTGCGCCAAGCTTTGGAAGGATAAGATAGATATGGGAAAATATGATTTTACAAGCCTGCCCAATCGTTTTGGGCACCATACCTATAAATGGAAAGAAGCAGAAGCTGACCGAGAAGTTCTACCAGCCTGGATAGCAGATATGGACTTTGTGGTTTTTCCTGAGGTTCGACAAGCTGTACAAGCCTACGCAGATCAGTTGGTCTATGGCTATACTTATGCTAGTGATGATTTGATTGAGTCGGTTCAGGACTGGGAAGCTACACAACACGGCTATCACTTTGACAAGGATGCCCTCGTCTTTATAGAGGGAGTGGTACCAGCTATTTCAACAGCTATTCAAGCCTTTACAAAAGAAGGAGAGGCTGTTCTGATTAACACACCGGTCTATCCACCTTTTGCCCGCAGTGTCAAACTGAACAATCGCAGATTGATTACCAATTCTTTGGTGGAAAAGGATGGGCTGTTTGAGATTGACTTTGACCAGTTAGAGAAGGAATTGGTGGAAGAGGATGTGAGGCTTTATATTCTCTGCAATCCCCACAATCCTGGTGGACGTGTTTGGGAAAAGGAAGTGTTAGAAAAGATTGGGCATCTCTGCCAAAAACATGGTGTTTTGTTGGTTTCAGATGAGATTCACCAAGATTTGGCCCTCTTTGGTCACAAACACCAGTCTTTTAATACCATTGATTCAGACTTTAAAAACTTTGCCCTTATCTTGAGCAGTGCCACTAAAACCTTTAATATTGCTGGGACCAAGAATTCCTATGCAGTTATTGAAAATCCAAAGCTTCGTGTTGCTTTCCAAAAACGCCAGTTGGCCAATAACCAGCATGAGATCTCAGGCTTGGGGTATTTGGCGACAGAAGCTGCCTACCGTTATGGCAAGGACTGGTTAGGAGAGTTAAAGGAAGTCATCGAGGACCACATTAACTATGTAGTGGATGTTTTGGGCAACGAAACCAAGATTAAGGTCATGAAACCGCAAGGTACCTACTTGATTTGGCTTGATTTTTCAGCCTATGACCTAACGGATGACCACTTGCAAGAGCTTTTGAAGAATGAAGCCAAGGTTATCTTGAATCGAGGTTTGGACTTTGGAAAGGAGGGAACTCTTCATGCCCGCCTCAATGTAGCTATGCCGAAGTCAGTACTGGAAGAAGTTAGCCAACGCATCGTGACCACTTTTTCTACACTTTAAGAATCGAGCCTTCTAGGAGAAAAGTCTTCCTAGAAGGCTATTTTTGTAGGGGAAAATGTGGTATAATGAAAAGATAAGATAAAGGGGTAACTATGGCTAAATTGATTCCGGGAAAGTTGCGCATGGAGGGGATTACACTCTATGAAACAGGCAACATTGAGATTATCAAAGAAAAAGGGAATCGCCTCTATACTCGTGTGGCGGGAGAAGACTTGCGCTACAGTTTAGAGGATGATCTGGTTTTTTGTGCTTGCGATTTTTTCCAAAAAAGAGGTTACTGTGTTCACCTAGCAGCGCTCGAGCATTATCTGAAGAATGATGAAGAAGGCCAGGTGATTTTACGAGCCTTAGAAAAAGGACATGAAGAGCAAGAAGAGGTCGAAACCAAGGTTAGTTTTGGCGGTAGTTTTTTGGAGCGGATCCAACCTCAGAAGAGAGAGAAAATCTACACTTTGTCGTCTCAAGGCCAGGTAGAAGCTGGAACCAATCGCCTCCTTTGGACTCTTCGAATCGGTTTGCTTGAGAGTCAAAAATATTACGTCATCCGTGATATTCCACTCTTTTTGAAGGTCTTGGCCCAAAGCAAATCTTACATGATCGGGAAACACTATGAAAATGACTTGTCTTGGGAGGTTTTTGACGAATCGAGTCAAGAAGTTCTTACTTTTTTACGGGGCTTGATTGAGGAGGGGCTCAGTCAGGAACTCTTTTTCCCGAATCAAGGTCGTCACCTCTTTTTTCCTCTGACCTTTTTTGAGCAGGGGGTGGGGTTATTGATGAACTTGGAAGATTTTCATTTTGACCACCAGATTACTAGTTATGAGAATCTTCTCTTTCATGATTTAGATCCCGATGCGAAACTGTTCTCTTTTTCTGTGCAGGAGTATCCTGATTATTTTGAGATGGAGATTTCTGAAAGTGAGCGAGTCAACGTATTTTATGGGGGAGCGGTTCTCTTTCATAAGGGGAATCTTTATCTCTTAAACCCTAAACAAATCAGCCTACTAAAGGAACTCAAGGAGCTCCCTCGTGAGGAAAGAGGGAAAAAATGCCTCCAGTTTGATAACAGTGATCGTGACCGTCTGGCCGCCTGTTTGCCTTTGTTTGGACAGCTGGGCACAGTTTCTGCTCCTGAGCGCTTGCAAATCAGATCCTTTTCACCAATCTTTTACTTTGATAGGGAGGATGACGGCCGCATCCGCTTGGATATCCAGTTTGACTATGGAGATGTTAAGGTGACTAGTCGTCAACAGCTGGAACAATTACCTTTTTCAAGTGATGCCGTCTTGGAAAACCAGCTATTTCAAGTCTGTTTAGGAGCTGGTTTTGAGGCTGATTTTCAGTCTTGGAGACAGGCTTTGAAGCCAGAGGCAGTTTATTCTTTCTTTTACCATACGATTCCAGCTTTTGAGAAATTGGGTCAGGTTTTCTTGTCTGATGAGATGAATCAGCTCTACAGTGTCCAAGCTCCTCAGGTTCAGATTGAGTCCAAGGGAGGACTGTTGGAGATTCAGTTTGATTTCCAAGGGGTTGCCCAAGAAGAGATTGATCAAGCTCTTAAAGCCCTGACCAGCAATCAGGATTTCTATATCAGTTTTTCTGACCAAGTGTACTTTTTTGATGAGGAAACCAAGCAGATTCGTCAAAATTTGCAGGAACTGGGAGTTGAGCTAAAAGATGGTTCTTTTCAAGCGCGAAAATCTCTGGCTTATAGCCTTTCTCAGCTTTTTGAAGGTCGAGACAGGATCTCCTTCTCAGAGGAATTTCAGCATTTAGCTCATGATTTGACCCATCCAGAGGACTTTCCTTTGGGAGATATACGGGTGCAGGCGAGCTTGAGAGACTATCAGGAAAAGGGAGTCCGTTGGCTCCAGATGCTTCATCACTATGGTTTTGGTGGCATTCTGGCAGATGATATGGGATTGGGGAAAACACTGCAAACTATTGCTTTTTTGACGAGTCAGGTGACAGAAGATAGTCGGGTCTTGATTTTAGCGCCGTCAGGTTTAATCTACAACTGGGCAGATGAATTTAGAAAATTTGCCCCACAGTTGGATTTGGCTGTCGTTCATGGTTTAAAAGCGAATCGAGAAGCAATTCTTTCTGAAAATCACCAAATCTATGTGACTAGCTATGCCACCTTTCGTCAAGACAGCGAGCTTTATCAAGAGATGGCTTTTGATTTTCTCTTCTTAGATGAAGCCCAGGTCATGAAAAATGCCCAAACCAAGATTGCTCAGAGTTTGCGCCAGTTTGTGGTACCGGCAGTCTTTGCTTTGTCAGGTACGCCCATCGAAAATCATTTAGGAGAGTTGTGGTCTATCTTCCAAATTGTGCTTCCAGGGCTCTTGCCAAGTAAAAAGGAGTTTATGAAATTACCGGCTGACCGAGTCGCGCAGTTTATCAAGCCTTTCGTCATGAGGCGTAAGAAAGAAGAAGTCCTAACAGAACTACCTGACCTGATCGAAGTCGTCTATAAAAATGAACTGGAAGACCAACAGAAGGCTATCTATCTCGCCCAGTTGCAACAGATGCGAGAACGCCTAGCGCAAGTGACAGATCAAGAATTCCAGAGAAGTCGGGTAGAAATCTTATCTGGCCTCATGCGATTGCGCCAAATCTGCGATACGCCAGCACTCTTCATGGACGATTACCAAGGAGCCAGTGGTAAACTCGATAGTCTCCGAGATTTATTGCTACAAGTGGCTGATGGTGGGCATCGGGTCTTGATTTTCTCCCAGTTCAAAGGAATGTTGGAAAAAATCGAGAAAGAACTCCCAGACTTGGGCTTGACTTCTTTCAAAATCACAGGCTCAACTCCTGCTCAAGACAGACAAGAGATGACCAAGGCCTTTAATCAGGGAGAAAGAGACGCCTTTCTCATCTCTCTGAAGGCAGGAGGTGTCGGTCTTAATCTAACGGGAGCTGATACGGTTATTTTGGTTGACCTCTGGTGGAATCCCGCTGTCGAAGCCCAGGCTATCGGACGAGCCCACCGCATGGGGCAGGAGCAGATGGTCGAGGTCTATCGTTTGATTACCAAGGGGACCATTGAAGAAAAGATCCAAGAACTTCAAGAACAAAAGAAACATTTGGTTTCCCAAGTTTTAGATGGTACAGAGTCGCGTGCGAGTCTCAGTCTGGCAGAAATTCGTGAAATTTTGGGAATTTCTGAAGCCAGCACTTGAAAAATCAATACAATACGCTATAATGAAGTGTTGAAAGGAAATACAAAATGAAACAAGATCGATTTCCATTGGTGTCAGATGATGAGATCATGCTGACCAAAATGCCAGTCATGGACTTGTACGATGAGTCAGACTTTATTAGCAATATCAAAGGTGATTACCGCGATAAGAACTATTTGGAATGGTCTCCTATCAATGAGGAAGAAACAGTAGTTTCTCCAGTGGTTAAAAAGGAGTCAAAGCCGAGCCCAGAACCTAAAAAAGTTGAAAAAACGTATGCTGAATTGGCTCGAGAAGAGGCGCGTGCGGACTTGAAGAAGAAACGTTCAGCTAAATATTTGACTCAGGATGTTAGCCATACCAGACGACACAATGGTTCAACACTTGTTCGTCAAGGAAACCAACCAACAGCACCATTTCAAAAGGAAAATCCAGGTGAGTTTGCCAAATTTAGCAAAAACTTGAGCCAGTCTCACTATATTTTAGCTGAGGAGGTTGGCCAAGTGGCGAATCCAACTCCGAAAACTCAAACGGGAAAAAATAAAAAGAACAACTATGATTTTCTAAAGAAGAGTCAAATCTATAATAAAAAGAATAAGCAAACAGAACAGGAACGTCAGGTTGCCCAAGAGTTGAATCTGACAAGAATTACTGAGTAGGGGAGAAAAGCATGTCAAAAACATATCATTTTATTGGAATCAAGGGATCAGGTATGAGTGCCCTAGCCTTGATGTTGCACCAAATGGGACACAAGGTTCAAGGTTCAGACGTTGAAAAATACTACTTTACTCAACGTGGACTAGAACAGGCAGGGATTGCGATTCTTCCTTTTGATGAAAAGAACCTGCAAGGTGATGTGGAGATTATCGCTGGAAATGCCTTCCGTCCAGATAACAACGTTGAAATCGCCTATGCAGATCAAAATGGTATAAGCTACAAACGTTACCACGAATTCCTAGGTAGCTTTATGCGTGGCTTTGTCAGCATGGGAGTGGCAGGAGCTCATGGAAAAACTTCAACAACAGGTATGCTGTCACACGTCTTGTCTCACATCACAGACACCAGCTTCTTGATTGGTGACGGGACAGGTCGTGGTTCAGCTAATGCCAAATATTTTGTCTTTGAATCAGACGAATATGAGCGTCATTTCATGCCTTACCACCCAGAATACTCTATCATCACCAACATTGACTTTGACCATCCAGACTACTTTACAAGTCTAGAGGATGTTTTCAATGCCTTTAACGACTATGCCAAACAAATTAGTAAAGGTTTGTTTGTATACGGTGAAGATCCTGAGTTGCGTAAGATCACAGCCAATGCTCCAATCTATTACTATGGTTTTGAAGCTGAGGGCAATGACTTTGTAGCTAGCGATCTCCTTCGTTCTACGACTGGTTCGACATTCACCGTTCACTTCCGTGGACAAGAATTGGGTCAATTCCACATTCCAACCTTTGGTCGTCACAATATCATGAATGCGACAGCTGTTATTGGTCTTCTTTACACAGCTGGATTTGATTTGAACTTGGTCCGTGAACACTTAAAAACTTTTGCAGGTGTTAAGCGTCGTTTCACTGAAAAAATTGTCAATGATACAGTGATCATTGATGACTTTGCCCACCATCCAACAGAAATCATTGCAACCTTGGATGCGGCTCGTCAAAAATACCCAAGCAAGGAAATCGTGGCAATCTTCCAACCGCATACCTTTACAAGAACCATTGCCTTGTTGGACGAATTTGCCCATGCATTGAATCAAGCAGACGCCGTCTATCTAGCGCAAATCTATGGATCAGCTCGTGAAGTGGACCATGGTGATGTCAAAGTAGAAGACTTAGCCAATAAAATTAACAAGAAACACCAGGTTATCACTGTTGAAAATGTTTCTCCACTCTTAGACCATGACAATGCTGTTTACGTCTTTATGGGTGCTGGGGACATCCAAACCTATGAATATTCATTTGAACGTCTCTTGTCTAACTTGACAAGCAACGTCCAATAAGGAAAACAGATGGAAATTCCAATCACAATAAGGCAAGCTACCCTATCAGATTTAGAAGAAATGTTGGCGATTGAAGAAGCCAATCCTTCGTTAGAAGAGGCATTTAGCCGCCAATCCTTAGAAGAGAGTATCCGCAAGACTGCGGGTACCTTTCTTGTAGCTGGGGATGAAAATCAGCTCGTGGGCTATATTTTAGGAGAAGCTCAGTCTATTCATTCCAAATGGATAGAAGTAAAATCCTTGACCATTCATCCTGACCATTGGGGACAGGGGTTGGGAACTCTTCTTCTTGCAGCCTTGAAACAGGTGACAGTCGAACTAGATTATCAAGGTATTCTTTTGCAGAGTCCTGATGAACTACTATCATATTTTGAAATGAATGGCTTTGTTGAAGAAGAAGTGACCGAGAGTCATTATGGCAGTGGTTCTGAATGGTATCTGATTTGGGAAAATCCCTTTTATCAGGAGGGAATATGAAAATCAGACAAGCAAGATTTTCAGATTTGGAGCGGATTTTAGAGATAGAGCTGGAGAATTTCTCTCTTGAGGAAGCCATTCCTCGTTCGGTCTTTGAGGCGCATTTGCGGGAAATTCAGACTAGTTTTCTCGTGGCTGAAAAGGAGGGGCGTATTCTTGGTTATATCGAAGGTCCAGTCGTCCCACACAGCCATTTGCAAGATGAGTCCTTTACAGAAGAAATAAAAGACTATAGCCATCAACCTGGAGGTTATATTTCTGTGACCTGTCTCTCCATAGCTAAGGAAGCGCAAGCTTTGGGAGTGGGGAAAAGACTATTAAAGGCTCTAAAAGAAGTCGCTTTGGAACACGAAAGAGAAGGCATTAACCTGACCTGTCATGATTATCTTATCGCCTATTACGAAAAACATGGATTTGTTAATGAAGGAATATCCCAGTCAAGCTTTGCTGGGGAAACGTGGTATGATATGGTCTGGCAGCCTGAAAATAAAGAAAACTAGCTAGGGAATGCCCTAGTTGGTTGCTTTTCTGCGATTTTTGAGATATAATATTATGGATTGTCAACAAGGAGGTAATACTTTTGACCGAAAAATCAAGAGAAGAAGAAAAATTAAGCTTCAAAGAGCAGATTTTACGTGATTTAGAAAGAGCACGAGAAAGAGAACGGAGGACTGGAGAGGAAGATGCAGCGACTTTCGTTCCTCCTATCCAGAATGATACTCCTTCTACTTTTTCTGATTTGGAAATAGAGGACTCTACTGAAGATGCGGATGGTGATTCTTTAGCTTCTGTAGGGGACGTTCTAAAAAAGGCTCCTACTGTGTTACCACGCAGAGATTCTGAACTAAGTGAGCCGGTATCACTAGAACAGGAAAATCCAAATCTAGAAAAAGTTGCTCCAGTTGGAATTGAATCAGTAGAACCTAAAGAAGATGAAAAATCTTTTAATGAAGTAACAACAAAGATAGCAGTTTCGTATAAGACTGCAGATAAGGTAGAAGTAGCGGTATCTCCGCTTGTGGAGAATGAGGAAACTAGCTCATCCGAAGGTACTGGTGACCAAACAGATCGTTCTCGTCGCAGTCGTCGCGAAGGGGCAAAACCAGCTAAGAAAAAGAAGAAATCAAAAGCTAAAGGTTGCTTGCTTACTTTCCTAGTTCTTCTAGTGCTTGGAGGCATTGGTGGCTTCTTTGGTTATGGTTATGTTCAAGAATCTTTGAAACCTGTTGATGCGAGCTCTAAGGACTACGTAACGCTTCAAATCCCAGACGGTGCAAACGTTCAAGAAATTGGGAGCACTTTGGAAAAATCTGGTCTGGTTAAACATGGACTTATCTTTAGCTTTTATGCTAAATATAAGGGCGCAGACTTAAAATCAGGTTATTACAACTTGAAGAAGAGTATGAGTACGGATGAGTTGATTCAAGAATTGCAAAAAGGTGGGACTCCTGAAGCTCAGGCACCTGTTCTTGCAAACTTGACAATTCCAGAAGGCTATACAATAGAGCAAATCGCTCAAACAGTAGGACAACTTCAAGGTGAATTTAAAGAACCTCTTACTGCGGATGCTTTCTTGGCAAAAGCTCAAGATGAGACCTTTATCTCACAATTAGTAGCCAAGTATCCAAACCTACTTGGAAGTCTTCCAACAAAAGACAGTGGCGTTCGTTATCGTCTTGAAGGCTACCTTTTCCCAGCGACCTATACGATCAAAGACAGCACAACTGTTGAAAGTTTGATTGATGAGATGGTGGCTGCGATGGATAAGACCATGTCATCATATTACGCCTCAATTAAAGAAAAGAATCTGACAGTCAATGAATTACTCAGCATCGCTTCTCTTGTTGAAAAAGAAGGTGCTAATACAGAAGACCGAAAGAAAATTGCAGGTGTTTTCTATAACCGCTTGAATCTCGGTATGCCACTTCAAAGTAATATCGCTATCCTATATGCTCAAGGAAAACTTGGTCAAAAGATTAGTTTAGCAGATGACGCTGGAATTGATACAACGATTGATTCACCATACAACGTTTACACACACCTCGGGCTCATGCCTGGACCAGTAGACAGTCCAAGTCTGGATGCCATCGAAGCAAGTGTAAATCAGACAAAGAGTGACTACTTATACTTTGTAGCCAATGTCGAAGACGGTAAAGTGTACTTCGCAACTACCAAAGAAGAACACGATCAAAACGTTGCAGAACATATCAATAGCAAACTAACCCAATCAAGTAGTTCAAACTAAAATTATGTGGTTTTCCACATAATTTTGTTTTAAAAACAAATTAAGAAAAGAAAGTTGAGAAAAATGGCAGAAAAAACTTACCCAATGACCCTTGAAGAGAAGGAAAAACTAGAAAAAGAATTAGAGGAGTTGAAACTCGTTCGTCGTCCTGAAGTGGTAGAACGTATCAAAATCGCTCGTTCATATGGCGATCTTTCAGAAAACAGTGAGTATGAAGCAGCTAAGGATGAGCAAGCTTTTGTTGAAGGACAAATTTCAAGTTTAGAAACAAAAATTCGCTATGCTGAAATCGTTAATAGCGATGCAGTTGCCCAAGATGAGGTAGCTATCGGTAAGACTGTAACAATCCGAGAAATCGGGGAAGATGACGAAGAAGTCTATATCATCGTCGGTTCTGCAGGTGCAGATGCTTTTGCTGGTAAGGTTTCGAATGAGAGCCCAATTGGACAAGCCTTGATCGGCAAGAAGACTGGTGATACAGCGACCATCGAGACACCAGTTGGTAGCTATGATGTCAAAATCTTAAAGGTTGAAAAAACAGCCTAAATAGAATGAAAAAGGAGTAGTAGAGGCTTTGACTTGCTCAACTCCTTTTTGGTTTTTTGAATAAAATAGGAGACTATATGAGTGAAAATAAGAAAAAAAATAAGATGGAGCGTGGATTAACCAATCGCCATGTTCAGGTGATGGCTATTGCGGGAACAATCGGAACAGGTCTTTTCCTAGGTGCCGGTCGCTCTATCAGCCTGACAGGCCCTTCTATCATCCTGATTTATATGATTACAGGAGCCTTTATGTTTTTGATGATGAGGGCTGTTGGAGAGATGCTGTATCAGGATCCAGAACAACATACCTTTATCAATTTTATCACCCGTCATTTGGGTAAAGGTTGGGGCTATTTCTCAGTTTGGTCTTATTGGTTGTCTGTCGTCTTTATCGGTATGGCAGAAATCACTGCGATCTCGCATTATGTTCAGTTTTGGTTTCCTTCTTGGCCTAGTTGGTTGATTCAGATTGTCTTTTTAACGATTTTGGCTTTAGTCAATCTGATTGCGGTTAAGCTCTTTGGAGAAGTCGAGTTTTGGTTTGCTATGGTTAAAATTGTGGCTATTTTAGCTATGATTGCAACGGGAGCCTTTATGGTTTTAACTGGATTTGAGACACCGCATGGTGCTGCAAGTCTGGCAAATATCAGCAATCAGTTCTCTCTTTTTCCAAACGGTGTTATGAACTTTGTCATGGCCTTTCAAATGGTATTTTTTGCCTATCTGATGATTGAGTTTATCGGAGTGACAACTTCTGAAACAAAGAATCCTCGTCAGGTTTTGCCAAAAGCAGTTAAGGAAATTCCCCTCCGAATTGTCTTCTTCTATGGTGGAGCCCTATTAGCCATTATGTCTATCATTCCCTGGAGAGAACTTGCTTCTTCAGATTCACCATTTGTAACGGTCTTTGAACTGGCAGGGATCAAGTGGGCAGCGGCTTTGATTAATTTCGTTGTCTTAACATCGGCAGCATCTGCTCTTAATTCAACCCTCTATTCAACAGGGCGACACCTCTACCAGATTGCCCATGATTCGCCCAATCGATTCTTAAAAGCAATCAAGGCAGATACTCTTTCTCGCCATAATGTTCCACAAAATGCCATCATTGCTTCAGCAATTTTAATTGCTCTAGCGGCCTTTATCAACGTTTTGCCAGGTGTTTCAGATGCCTTTGCTTTGATTACGGCATCTTCATCAGGTGTTTACATCGCAATTTATATCTTGATTATGGTGGCTCATCTCAAATATCGCAAGTCACAAGATTTCATGGCTGATGGCTACCTCATGCCTCAGTATCGCTTGCTTAATCCCCTAACCATTCTCTTTTTTATCTTTGTTTTTGTGACTCTCTTTTTGCAAGAGTCCACTTTCATGGGGGCAGTTGGTTCTGCTATCTGGATCCTTGTTTTTGGAATTTATAGCCAGTGGAAATTTAGAAAATAAATCATGAACTCATCAACTCTGCTTGATGAGTTTTTTTAGTTTGACAGTCTATTGAAATAGGATTATAATCAAGCTGTAATCGTTTTTAGGAGGTTTGGATGCACGTTAGATTGGAAAATAAGGAATCGCATAAAGCGCACGAAATAGGAAATCTGATTCGTGCTTATAATCGTTCCAAAAGAGAAGAGGCTGAAAGTGAGCCACTGAACCTCTATGTCGAAGACGAAAAGGGCAATCTCATGGCAGGATTAGTAGCTGAGACTTTCGGAAATTGGCTGGAAATTGAATATTTGTTTGTGAAAGAGGAATTACGGGGACAAGGAATCGGTTCGAAACTATTGCAACAGGCAGAAAATGAAGCTAAGAATCGAAACTGTCGTTTTGCATTTGTCAATACTTACCAGTTTCAAGCGCCAGATTTTTATAAAAGGCATGACTACAAGGAAGTCTTTGCTTTGCAAGACTATCCTTACACAGGGCAGAGATACTATTACCAAAAGGATTTGTAAGGTGAATATGAAGGCATAAATCAAAGAGGAATTCTTCACATAAGCAAGGAGGTAGACAAATGGATATAATATTGGATATGGGCAACGTCTTATTAGAATGGAACAAGGATAAGATTTTGCAAGGCGTTTCGGATACGAAGGAAGAATATTTGGTTTTAGATAAAGCTATTTTTCAGTCGGGGCTCTGGTTAAGATTAGATCTTGGGACCATGACGAGAGAAGAGTTGGTGCTCAAAGTTGTGTCGATGATTGGAAGGGGCTATCAAAAGAAGGTTGAAGAAGTTATCTGGAATTGGCCTAGCTACATTGATATTTATAGGGAAGTCTTTCCTGTCTTGTCAGAACTAAAGAAAAAGGGGCATCACATCTTTGTCTTGTCCAATACCTCAAAGGTATTTTATGACTTGCTAGAAGAGCAACTGTCTCCCTTAAAAGAACTTTTAGATGGCTTTGTCCTATCCTGTGATATAAAAGCTATAAAGCCTGATTTGGCAATGTTTAAGGGGATTCTCGATAAATATCAGCTAGATCCCGTAAATTGTGTCTTTCTAGACGATATTGAGGACAATACAAACGCAGCTGAGAAATTGGGCATTAGGGCCTATCAGGTCAAGAAAAGAAGTGATGTCGTCGATATTTTGAAATCCTATATTTAAAAGTAACACTCTCTATTTTTTGTGATAGAGAGTTTTTTGTTAATAAAATCTTGCAAAATGACATTTATATATTGCATTAAGTTAGATATATGGTATAATATTTTTAAAAGAAGCGCAACTTTTTAAAATTTTGAAGGAGGACGCTAGTGGCTAAAAATTTAAAATTAAAATTAGCTCGGGTGGAGCGTGAATTAACACAAGGGGATTTGGCAGAGGCTGTGGGTGTTACTAGGCAGACTATTGGTCTGATTGAAGCTGGGAAGTACAATCCTAGTCTCTCCCTTTGCCAGTCCATTTGCAGATGCTTAGGCAAAACTTTAGATCAATTATTTTGGGAGGAAGAAGATGAAAAATAGAAAAAAACTTGTGATCAAAGATGAACGTACGGAAAAATTGGATGGAAAGATTTCAGGAGAAATTCTTTTGGGAATGTACCTATTTTTGGCACTGGAAATTTTTGCCAAAGTTTATATTTTCAATTTAACACTTCTGTCCTATTTGCCAGAATTACTTTTATTGTTCGGAGTTGGTTTGTATGCCATTATTCGCCGCATGTATGTAGGAATTGATATTCGGGATATTGTTGAGAATACTGGAAAAGAAAGAGTTTTATCTGCTTTGGGATTTTCTATAGTGATTTTATTGGTTGATATCGTAGGCAATCGCGAGGAACTAGTCAATCTATTGACTTGGAAGTACTCCCTAAAAGTGGTTCTAGCAGTTATCATCTATCTCGTTGGGAGTTATTCTATGGATAGAGTTATCCTATACTTGAATCGCAGAAATCAGCAAGTTTGGGAGGAAGAAGATGAAAAATAGATTTTTTTATTATCAATTATTAGACGAAAGAGAAGAGCAACTGATCAACAAGGCTGGGACAGAGTCTTTTCATGTGTTTATCGGGCTCATTCTACCAAGTTACTTGGTGGCTGTATTAGCACCTGCTCTTTTTAATCCTAATATTCTTCTGGTTACCCTTCTTTTAGGAATTTTCTTCTTTTTCAATCGTGCACGACAACTTGGAGTGACCTACTATAGTCGTTTTCATTTTACGATTGTAGGGTGTTTGCTGGTGACTCTCGCTATTACAACTCTCTTGATGTTGCAGAATTATCAATTCAATATCGAAATTTATCAGCACAATCCTTTGAACTTTAAATACTTGTCTGCTTGGGTCATTACTTATGTTATTTACCTTCCTTGGGTTTTTATCGGTAATCTCGGGCTTAAAAGTTATGGCGAATGGGCCCAAAAAAAGTTTGAGCAAGATATGGATGAACTTGAGAATGGAGAATAGCTTGTTAGCTTTTTATCAATCTCAGTAAAATGTGTTATAATAGTACTAATTTATCGGATGGTGTGAAAGTGGTAGAATACGTTCATACCTTTGTAAAGTAGGAAGAAGGAAAACAGATGTATCCAGATGATAGTTTGACATTGCACACGGACTTGTACCAGATCAATATGATGCAAGTTTACTTTGACCAAGGGATTCACAATAAAAAGGCGGTCTTTGAAGTTTATTTCCGCCAGCAACCGTTTAACAATGGTTATGCAGTTTTCGCTGGTTTGGAAAGAATTGTACATTATCTTAAAGACTTGCGCTTTTCAGATAGTGATATCGACTACTTAGAGTCGCTAGGCTATCATGGGGCGTTCTTAGACTACCTCCGCAATCTCAAGTTGGAGTTGACGGTTCGTTCTGCCCAGGAAGGGGACTTGGTTTTTGCCAATGAACCGATTGTACAGGTGGAAGGTCCTCTAGCCCAATGTCAATTGGTTGAAACGGCTCTCTTAAACATCGTTAACTTTCAAACCTTGATAGCGACCAAGGCAGCACGTATTCGTTCGGTCATTGAGGATGAACCCTTGATGGAGTTCGGGACACGTCGTGCGCAAGAAATGGATGCAGCTATCTGGGGAACACGCGCAGCCGTGATTGGTGGAGCCAACGGAACTAGCAACGTGCGAGCAGGGAAGCTCTTTGGTATTCCAGTATTGGGGACTCATGCCCATGCCTTGGTACAGGTTTATGGAAACGACTATGAAGCCTTCAAGGCCTATGCGGCAACCCATCGTGACTGTGTCTTTCTAGTAGATACTTATGATACGCTTCGTATCGGTGTGCCAGCTGCCATTCAGGTGGCGCGTGAGTTGGGAGATAAGATTAACTTTAAAGGTGTTCGTATCGACTCAGGGGATATTGCCTACATTTCCAAGAAAGTTCGCCAACAGTTAGATGAGGCTGGATTTACAAAGGCTAAGATCTATGCTTCTAATGACCTTGATGAAAATACTATTCTCAACCTCAAGATGCAAAAGGCCAAGATTGATGTCTGGGGTGTGGGAACCAAGCTGATTACAGCCTATGATCAGCCAGCTCTTGGGGCAGTATATAAGATTGTGGCTATCGAAGATGAGAATGGTCAGATGCGTAATACCATCAAACTGTCTAATAATGCGGAAAAAGTGTCTACGCCAGGTAAGAAACAGGTATGGCGCATTACCAGTCGTGAAAAAGGTAAGTCAGAAGGTGACTACATCACCTATGACGGTGTGGATGTTGCCAGCATGACAGAAATCAAAATGTTCCATCCGACATATACTTACATCAAGAAGACCGTTCGTAATTTTGATGCTGTTCCTCTCTTGGTGGACATCTTCAAAGAAGGAACATTAGTTTACAGCTTGCCTAGTTTGACTGAGATTCAGGATTATGCCCGTAAGGAATTTGACAAGCTTTGGGATGAGTATAAACGGGTACTCAATCCGCAACATTACCCAGTAGACTTGGCGCGTGATATTTGGCAGGACAAAATGGACTTGATTGACAAGATGCGCAAAGAAGCCCTTGGTGAAGGAGAAGAAGAATGAGTTTGCAAGAGACCATTATCCAGCAACTAGGTGTCAAGCCAGTGATTGACGCCCAGGAAGAAATCCGTCGTTCAATTGATTTCTTAAAGAGATACTTGAAAAAACACCCCTTCCTTAAAACCTTTGTACTAGGTATTTCTGGAGGACAAGACTCAACCTTAGCAGGGCGTTTGACGCAATTAGCTATGGAAGAAATGCGAGCTGAGACAGGAGATGACAGCTACCAATTTATCGCTGTCCGCCTGCCATACGGAGTGCAAGCTGATGAAGCAGATGCTCAAAAAGCTCTTGCTTTCATCCAGCCAGATGTCAGTCTAGTTGTAAATATCAAGGAATCAGCTGATGCTATGACAGCTGCAGTCGAAGCGACAGGAAGTCCTGTTTCAGACTTTAACAAGGGAAATATCAAGGCTCGTAGTCGTATGATTGCCCAATATGCCCTTGCGGGTGCCCATAGTGGAGCCGTCATTGGAACAGACCATGCCGCGGAAAATATCACAGGCTTTTTTACCAAGTTTGGTGACGGTGGTGCAGACATTCTCCCTCTTTACCGCCTCAATAAACGCCAAGGAAAGCAACTCTTGAAGGAGCTTGGTGCAGACCCAGCCCTTTATGAAAAAATCCCAACAGCAGATTTGGAAGAAGAAAAACCAGGTATCGCAGACGAAGTCGCACTTGGAGTCACTTACAATGAAATTGATGATTACCTCGAAGGAAAGCAAGTTAGTCCAGAAGCCCAAGCAACTATCGAAAACTGGTGGCACAAAGGCCAACACAAACGCCACCTACCAATCACCGTATTTGACGACTTTTGGGAGTAAAAAGGTCCGGGGGACCTTTTTAGCTTCTTGCCTTGAAACTCGAGAGCAAGAATAACCTCCAGTGGAGGTTTTTACCCTGAGCCTGGAAATGAGAAAGCGAGGAAGGTCCGGGGGACCTTTTTAGCCCGAGTCTAGAAACAGGAAAGCGAGGCAGATTCGGTAACTCTAAGAGTTCGATTTTCCTTGTCTCACCCCCGCAACGATGACTAGGTTTGAAAAAGCTTGGTAAAGCGCATTTCAAACCAGACAGCGACTGCGTCAAGGGACTAGATAAAACACTTGTTTCCTAGCTGTTATTGAGTATAGTCTTTTTACCCTGAGCCTAGAAATTCGAAAGCGAAGAAGGTCTGGGGGGACCTTTTTAGCCCGAGTCTAGAAACGGGAAAACGAGGCAGATTCGGTAACTCTAAGAGTTCGATTTTCCTTGTCTCACCCCCGCAACGATGACTAGGTTTGAAAAAGCTTGGTAAAGCGCATTTCAAACCAGACAGCGACTGCGTCAAGTAACTAGATGAAAAACTTGTTTTCTAGCTGTTACTGAGTATAGTCTTTTTACCCTGAGTCTAGAAATAAATAGGCGAGGAAGGTTCTGTTGAACCTTTTTAGCTTGAGCCTTAAGCTTAGAAAGGGAGGTAACATTATGAAAGCAATCGGTACGCAAATGTTAGAGACGGAACGTTTAATCTTGAGAAGATTTGTGGAGAGTGATGCGGAGGCTATGTTTCAAAATTGGGCTTCGTCTGCTGAGAGTCTGACCTATGTCACTTGGGCTCCTCATCCTGATGTTGAGGTGACTCGGAACTCGATTCGAAATTGGATTGCATCCTATATCAATCCCAACTATTACAAATGGGCCATTTGTCTCAAAGAAAACCCTGAGCAAGTGATAGGAGATATCAGTATCATTGAAATACACGAGGAAGATTTAAGTTGTGAAATTGGCTATGTTTTAGGACAAGGTTATTGGGGTCGTGGTATGATGACGGAGGCCTTGAATGCTGTGTTAGACTTTTGTTTTACTCAAGCAGGTTTTCAAAAGGTCAGAGCACGATATGCTAGTCTCAACCCAGCTTCAGGCCGTGTCATGGAAAAAGCGGGAATGTCTTATCTAAAAACTATTGCCAATGGTGTGGAGAGAAAAGACTATGTTGCGGACCTTATTTATTACCAGATAAGCAGGGAAGACAGGTGATTCTCTTTTCTGTATCTACCAAAGTCAGACCTTGTCTGGCTTTTTTTGTGCCAGATTTTTGAATAAACTGATTAAATTCCTATTTTTCCCTATCATTGTCCCTGTTTTTTCTGGAGTTTTGGAGCTATAATAGTCCTATCAAATCAAAGAATGGAGGAAGGCAATGGATAATGTATTCTTTTTTATCAGTGTTTTTCTTGCTGGAATTCTTTCCTTCTTTTCTCCTTGTATCTTACCCTTGTTACCGGTCTATGCAGGGGTCTTGTTGGATGACAAAGATGGTGCTCAGGCTTCTAGCGGAAAAATTTCAATCTCACTTGTTAGTTTAGTGAGAACTCTGGCCTTTATAGCGGGGATTTCTTTTATCTTTATCTTACTGGGCTATGGAGCTGGTTTTTTAGGTAATTTGCTGTATGCTTCTTGGTTTCAGTATGTGACAGGTGCAGTTATCATTCTCTTGGGCTTGCACCAGATGGAAGTTTTACATTTGCAAGGGCTCTACAAGGAAAGAAGGCTACAATTAAAGAGACAGGGGCAAAAGGGTAACGGCTATAGTCAGGCATTTTTACTGGGGTTAACCTTTAGTTTTGCTTGGACGCCATGTGTGGGGCCAGTTCTGGGGTCTGTTTTAGCCTTGGCGGCTTCAGGTGGTTCAGGAGCCTGGCAGGGAGCTGATCTCATGTTGGTTTATACGCTGGGTTTGGCGCTACCATTTTTGGTTCTAGCTCTCGCCTCCAGCTATGTTTTGAAACATTTCCGAAAACTCCATCCTTACCTCGGAACCCTCAAAAGAGTGGGTGGTTTCCTCATTATCCTGATGGGAATCTTGGTGCTTTTGGGAAATGCTTCCATTTTGACTACATTATTTGAATAGAGAGGAAAAAGAAATGAAAAAATGGCAAACATGTCTCCTTGGAGTAGGCTCCATCTGTTGTTTGGCAGCCTGTTCGGCTAAAAACATGGCAGACGAATCAACTATGAAGGAGCAAACCAAAACAGAACAAGTCAGCTCGCAAACTGCCACCAAGGGTCAGGCAGTTGCTGATTTTGAACTGACAGGTGTAGATGGCAAGACCTATCGTTTATCTGACTACAAAGGCAAGAAAGTCTATCTTAAATTCTGGGCTTCTTGGTGTTCCATCTGTCTAGCCAGCCTTCCAGATACGGACGAAATTGCTAAAGATGCTGGAGACGACTATGTGGTCTTGACAGTGGTATCTCCTGGGCACAAGGGAGAACAAGCGGAAGCGGACTTTAAGAACTGGTACAAGGGTTTGGATTATAAAAATTTTCCGGTTTTAATTGACTCGTCAGGTAAACTCTTGGAAAGTTATGGTGTTCGTTCTTACCCGACTCAAGCCTTTATAGATAAGGAAGGTAAGCTGGTCAAAACGCAACCAGGTTTTATGGATAAGGATATGATTTTAAAAGAATTGAAAGAAATGGGGTAGAGAAAGGCTATGAATGATAAAGTAAAATTGTTTGTCTTGGCAGGGGTCATTCTCCTAGCCATAAGCGGTTTTTATTTTCTATTGACGCGAAATGCAGGGCAGACAGATAGCTCGCAAATTGAGAAAGCGTCAGTTAGCCAAGGAGGAAAAACAGTGAAAAAAACAGAAGTGAGTAAAGACGCAGACTTGCACGAAATTTATTTAGCTGGGGGATGTTTCTGGGGAGTGGAGGAATACTTCTCACGCGTGCCTGGAGTGACAGATGCCGTTTCAGGCTATGCAAATGGTAGAGGGGAAACAACCAAGTACGAATTGATTAATCAAACAGGTCATGCGGAAACTGTCCATGTCACCTATGATGCTAATCAAATTTCCCTCAAGGAAATCCTGCTTCATTATTTCCGCATTATTAATCCAACCAGCAAAAATAAACAAGGAAATGATGTGGGTACCCAGTATCGTACCGGCGTTTATTACACAGATGACAAGGATTTGGAAGTAATAAACCAAGTATTTGATGAAGTTGCTAAAAAATATGACCAACCTCTGGCAGTTGAAAAGGAAAACTTGAAGAATTTTGTGGTGGCTGAGGATTATCACCAAGACTACCTCAAGAAAAATCCAAATGGCTACTGTCATATCAATGTCAATCAAGCTGCCTATCCCGTCATTGATGCCAGCAAATATCCTAAACCAAGCGATGAAGAATTGAAAAAGACCTTGTCACCTGAGGAGTATGCAGTCACCCAGAAAAATCAAACAGAACGGGCTTTTTCAAACCGCTATTGGGATAAATTTGAATCCGGTATCTATGTGGATGTGGCAACTGGCGAACCCCTCTTTTCATCAAAGGACAAGTTTGAGTCTGGTTGTGGCTGGCCTAGTTTCACCCAACCAATCAGTCCAGATGTTGCTACCTACAAGGAAGATAAGTCCTACAATATGACGCGCATGGAAGTGAGAAGCCGAGTTGGAGATTCTCACCTTGGCCATGTCTTTACGGATGGTCCAGAGGACAAGGGCGGCTTGCGCTACTGTATCAATAGTCTCTCTATTCGTTTTATTCCTAAAGACCAAATGGAAGAAAAAGGTTATGCTTATTTACTAGATTATGTCGATTAAGAATTCTTTCCTAAGCAGTTAGAGGAGAATTTTGCTATACTGATACTAGTAAGTGACAAAGGAGCAGAGCATGACCTACACAATCTTAATCGTAGAAGATGAATATCTGGTAAGACAAGGCTTGACTAAGCTGGTCAATGTAGCAGCCTACGATATGGAAATCATCGGTCAGGCTGAAAATGGAAGACAGGCTTGGGACTTGATTCAAAAGCAGGTGCCAGATATCATTTTAACCGATATCAATATGCCTCAGCTAAATGGCATCCAGTTGGCCAGTCTGGTCCGAGAAACCTATCCTCAGGTTCATTTGGTATTTTTGACGGGCTACGATGATTTTGATTATGCCTTGTCTGCTGTCAAACTTGGTGTAGATGATTACCTGCTCAAGCCCTTTTCTCGTCAGGATATTGAGGAAATGTTGGGGAAAATCAAGCAAAAACTAGACAAGGAAGAAAAAGAGGAGCAGTTGCAAGATTTACTGACTGATAAGTTTGAAGGAAACCTGGCTCAGAAGATCCAGTCTCATCTGGCTGACAGCCAGTTTAGTTTAAAGAGCTTGGCCAGTGATTTGGGCTTTAGCCCGACTTATCTGAGCTCCTTGATTAAGAAAGAGTTGGGGTTGCCTTTTCAGGATTATCTGGTGAGAGAGCGTGTCAAACAAGCAAAGCTCTTGCTTCTGACCACAGATTTAAAGATTTATGAGATAGCCGAAAAGGTTGGTTTTGAAGATATGAACTACTTTACCCAACGTTTTAAACAGATTGCAGGTGTGACACCTCGTCAGTTTAAGAAGGGAGAAGGTCGATGAAGCGTTCTTCTCTTTTAGTCAGAATGGTTATTTCCATCTTTCTGGTCTTTCTCATTCTCCTAGCTCTGGTTGGGACTTTCTATTATCAATCTAGTTCATCAGCCATTGAGGCCACTATTGAAGGTAATAGCCAAACGACCATCAGCCAGACTAGCCACTTTATTCAGTCTTATATCAAAAAATTAGAAACTACCTCTACCAGTTTGACCCAGCAGAAGGATGTCCTAGCCTATGCTGAGAATCCTAACCAAGACCAGGTCAAGGGAATCAGAGATCTGTTTTTGACTATCTTAAAGGCAGACCAGGACTTGAAAACGGTGGTACTGGTCACCAAATCCGGTCAGGTCATTTCTACAGATGACAGTGTGCAGATGAAAACTTCCTCAGATATGATGGCTGAGGATTGGTACAAAAAGGCCATTCATCAGGGAGCTAAGCCAGTTTTGACACCAGCTCGTAAATCAGATAGTCAGTGGGTCATTTCTGTTACTCAGGAACTTGTTGATGCAAAGGGAGCCAATCTTGGCGTACTTCGTTTGGATATTTCCTACGAAACTCTGGAAGCCTATCTCAACCAACTCCAGTTGGGCCAGCAGGGCTTTGCCTTTATCATCAATGAAAACCATGAATTTGTCTACCATCCTAAACGTACTGTCTATAGCTCAGCGAGTGAAATGGAGGCCATGAAACCCTACATCGAGACGGGGCAGGGCTATACGCTGGACCATCAAT
The DNA here is from genome assembly GCA_905221435.1 of bacterium. Classification (GTDB taxonomy): domain Bacteria; phylum Bacillota; class Bacilli; order Lactobacillales; family Streptococcaceae; genus Streptococcus. Next base: position 92,429 of record CAJNDD010000003.1, on the reverse strand, counting down.
CCTACGTTAGTCAGGAACAGATTACAGGTACTGATTGGACGGTTATAGGTGTGTCTTCACTGGAGAAGTTAGACCAGGTTCGGAGTCAACTCATGTGGACCTTGCTTGCTGCTAGTGCCTTATCTCTTCTTGCCTGTCTCTGCTTGGTGTGGTTCAGTCTCAAACGCTGGATTGCCCCTTTGAAGGATCTGAGAGAAACCATGCTGGAAATTGCTTCTGGTACACAAAATCTTCGTGCTAAGGAAGCTGGCGCCTATGAACTGAGAGAAGTGACTCGCCAGTTTAATGCCATGCTGGATCAGATTGATCAGCTGATGGCAGATGTGCGCAGGCAGGAAGAAGCGACCCGGCAGTATGAACTTCAAGCATTGTCGAGTCAGATTAATCCTCATTTCCTCTACAATACTTTGGATACTATCATATGGATGGCTGAATTTCAGGATAGTCAGCGAGTGGTTCAGGTGACCAAGTCCTTGGCAACCTATTTCCGCTTGGCGCTCAATCAAGGAAAGGATTTGATTTCTCTTTCGGATGAAATCAATCATGTCCGCCAGTACCTCTTTATCCAGAAACAACGCTACGGAGATAAGCTGGAGTATGAGATTGATGAAGAACCTGCTTTTGATAACCTAGTCTTACCCAAGTTGGTGTTGCAACCTCTTGTAGAAAATGCTCTTTACCATGGCATCAAGGAGAAGGAAGGTCAGGGGCATATTAAAGTTTCCGTTCAGAAAAAGGATACAGGGCTTGTTATCCGCATTGAGGATAATGGTGTTGGCTTCCAAAATCCTGGCGATAGCAGTCAAAGTCAGCTCAAACGTGGGGGAGTTGGCCTTCAAAATGTCAACCAACGACTCAAACTTCATTTTGGAGACAATTACCAGATGAAGATCAATTCTGTACCCTCAAAAGGGACGACGGTTGAAATATACATCAATAAAATTGAAACTAGTTAACTCCCAGTTCACTCTGGGAGTTTTACTTTTAAAATTCAGAATAATTAGTTGGCCTTGATAAAATCAGTAAAAAAAGATATGATAGATAGTGACAAAAGAGGTATCAAGTATGAAGGAAAAAGACATTCAAAGAGCAACAAGTCAGATTGTTGAAGATGTATTAGACAAGGCTAATTTGAAGCAAGGAGCCATCTTTGTTTTGGGCCTTTCTTCTAGTGAGGTGATAGGTGGTCAGATTGGCAAGGAATCCAGTCAAGAAATTGGGGAAATCATAGTGAAGACCATTCTAGCTATCCTAGAGGAAAAAGGAATTCATCTAGCTGTTCAAGGTTGTGAACATGTCAATCGAGCCCTCGTCGTTGAACGTCAGGTAGCAGAGCAGTTTGGTCTTGAAATCGTCAGTGTCCTTCCTACACTTCATGCAGGAGGTTCAGGTCAGTTGGCAGCCTTCAAGTTTATGCAGGATCCAGTTGAGGTTGAATTTATCAAGGCCCATGCTGGATTGGATATCGGAGATACTGCAATTGGCATGCATGTTAAGCATGTGCAGGTTCCGATTCGACCAGTTTTGCGAGAGATTGGCCATGCCCATGTAACGGCTCTAGCTAGTCGTCCCAAACTCATCGGGGGTGCGCGTGCGCAGTATCCAGAAGACTTCATAAGAAAGTCATAAGTGGGCTGAAAGTTATCGTAAGTTAGAGATATTTCAAGTATGTAGAGGTATAAGGTTGGAAAATTGTGTTTATATCGTTTCAGGGCCCCCAGGCGTTGGAAAGAGCACCGTCAGCAAAGAGTTGGCCTATTCTTTTGACAAAAGTGCAGTTATAGAGGGGGATATGATTTACTTAATGATAAAAAGTGGTCTCGTAGCTCCTTGGAAAGATGATGGATTTTACATGGATTTGTTCTGGGATAATATCATCAGTCTGACCAATAATCTCTTGGATCGTGGCATTACTGTTGTGATAGAGTATGTCATATTTGAAGAGCAACTGAAGAAAATTGCAGCCTTCTTAAAAGAAAAACGAATTAAGCTAAAATATTGTGTCCTAATGGCCAAAGAAGAAACCTTGAAAGAGAGGGATTCTTCTCGAAAAGAAATTGAGAGAACAGGCGATTTATCAATCCAAGCAAGAAAAGAGTTTCTAGCTAAAAATAGTGATAAACATCATTTTCTATTCACGGATGATTTAGATGTCAAGGAAACGGTAAATATCATTAAAACTTCAAATCAATTTTTAATTTCTGAACAGTAAAAGACAGAGAGAGTAAGGGTATAGAAACCAGGATTCTCCCTGTTTTTTTGTTGAATTCTTGTGCAAAGTACTCCAAACAAGACCATCTTTTAGAAGAAGGGATGCTATCTGATGGAAAATTGCCAAAAGTAGAAAAAACTAATTTAGAGAAGAATTTTCGTTATGGAAATCAGTAAACAAAGCTGGATTTAGGTGTTCTAGGTCGGCTATTTTGTGCTATACTTAAGATATGCATAGAAAAACAGTGATTGATTTTAGAGCTTTGGGCGAGAGATACACCTTTACCCAGCCTATCAAAGAGTTAAAAACGAGAGATTTATCAGAAGTGGCAGACTTGCTGGCACAGGTGGAGAGCTACCAAGAACAGGGATATTATGTGGTGGGCTATGTCAGCTATGAGGCTGCACCTGCTTTTGAGGAAAAACTAGCAGTTCACAAGCTTCCTCTACTGGGCGAGTATTTGCTTTACTTTACCGTTCACGATAGGGTGGAAACATCCCCTATTCCTCTGACTTATGAGGAAGTAGATCTGCCTTCAAAGTGGCAGGAAGCAACGTCTGAAGCAAACTATGAAAAGGCTATTGCCCAGATTCACCATCATTTGCGTCAGGGAGACACCTATCAGGTCAACTACACCGTCCAACTCAAGCAAGATTTAAGTGCCAATCCTTTTGCTATTTACAATCGTATGGTGGTAGAGCAGGAGGCGGGCTACAATGCCTATGTTGAACACGATGAGATGGCAGTGATTTCCATGAGTCCAGAGCTCTTTTTTGAGCAAAATGACCGGGAATTAACTACTCGCCCGATGAAGGGGACAACCCAGCGGGGAGTGACTGACCAAGAAGACCTTGCCCAAGCTAGCTGGCTAGAACAGGATCCTAAAAATCGGTCTGAAAATATGATGATTGTGGACCTCTTGCGCAATGATATGAACCGTATTTCTGAAGTTGGAAGTGAGCATGTGGAGCGTCTCTGTCAAGTGGAACAGTATTCGACTGTTTGGCAGATGACTTCGACCATCAAGAGTCAGTTGCGAGCGGATGTGGACTTGGTTGCCATTTTTCGCTCTCTCTTTCCTTGTGGTTCCATAACGGGTGCACCCAAAATTGCGACCATGGAAATCATCAAGAAATTGGAGCCACAACCCAGAGGAATTTACTGCGGAACGATTGGTCTCTTGCTTCCAAATGGGCGACGAATTTTCAATGTCGCCATTCGAACCATTCAACTGTACCAAGAAAAAGCCATCTATGGAGTTGGCGGAGGGATTACATGGGATAGTACTTGGGAATCTGAATACCGAGAGGTTCATCAAAAGGCGGCTGTTCTCTATCGTAAACAAGCACCTTTCCAATTGATTACAACTGGGAAAATCAGCCAAAAACAATTGCTGTTTGGAGAACAACATCTGGAAAGACTGACAAAGGCGAGTCGATATTTTGCCTATCCTTTTAATCTGGAAAACCTGAGACAAAAGATAGAGGAAGAGTGTCAAGCTTGTGATTCCCACCAAGACTACCGTTTGCGAATTAGTCTCAGCAAATCTGGAGAGATAGAAATCAGTCGCCAAATCTTAATACCCCTCAGTCCAAAGTTCTGCCAGGCTAAACTTTGTCTGCAAGAAGCTGATTTGAATCAAGCATTTACCTACTTTAAAACAACTTACAGACCACACTTAAGTCTAGGTAAACAAGAAATCATTTACCATAATGCAACAGGAGAATTGCTGGAAACCTCTATTGGAAATCTGGTTCTGAAAATCGCTGGGAAGCTCTACACACCGCCTATCAATCTTGACATCTTGCCAGGAATCTACCGTCAGCATTTGCTGGAATCAGGACAGGTAGAAGAGAAAGTCTTGACCTTGAAAGATCTGTCTCAAGCAGAAGCTGTCTATGGCTGTAACGCGGTCAGAGGTTTGTATGAGTTGGAATTCGAACCTTAAGAAATTGTAGCTTAGGCAAATGAAATGGTATAAATTAACAATAAAACCACGCAAACCTTTGCACAAAACAGACGATTTTGTTATACTATATCTGTAAGCATTTTCAATTAAAAAGGAGAAGACGATGAGTCAAAAGATTATTGGGATTGACCTTGGTGGAACATCTATCAAGTTTGCAATTTTAACTCAAGAGGGAGAAATCCAAGAAAAATGGTCTATTAAGACCAATATTTTGGACGAAGGAAGCCATATCGTAGATGATATGATTGAGTCTATTCAGCATCGTTTGGACTTGCTTGGATTGTCAGCTACGGATTTCCGAGGGATTGGAATGGGATCACCTGGTGTAGTTGACCGTGAAAAAGGGACTGTTATCGGTGCCTACAACCTAAACTGGAAAACCCTTCAACCAATTAAAGAAAAGATTGAAAAAGCCTTGGGTATTCCATTCTTCATCGATAATGATGCCAACGTAGCTGCTCTTGGTGAGCGCTGGATGGGGGCTGGTGAAAACCAACCAGACGTTGTCTTTATGACACTTGGTACGGGTGTTGGTGGCGGTATCGTGGCAGAAGGCAAATTGCTTCACGGTGTTGCTGGTGCAGCAGGTGAGCTTGGTCACATCACTGTTGACTTTGACCAACCAATCGCATGTACCTGTGGTAAAAAAGGCTGTCTTGAGACAGTCGCTTCAGCAACAGGGATTGTCAACTTGACTCGTCGTTATGCAGATGAATACGAAGGTGATGCAGCCTTGAAACGTTTGATTGATGACGGCGAAGAAGTAACTGCTAAAACTGTCTTTGACCTTGCAAAAGAAGGGGACGACCTTGCCTTGATCGTTTACCGTAACTTCTCACGTTACTTGGGTATTGCGTGTGCTAATATCGGCTCCATCCTAAACCCATCAACTATCGTTATCGGTGGTGGTGTGTCAGCTGCAGGAGAATTTCTTCTACAAGGTGTTCAAAAAGTTTACGACGAAAATACTTTCCCACAAGTACGCACATCAACGAAATTGGCTCTTGCAACTCTAGGAAATGATGCTGGAGTTATCGGAGCAGCATCACTTGTATTGCAATAAAATAATGAAGCAATCGCTAACTGAATGGATTGAAACCTGTTAAGTAGACAATGTAATATAAAAAGATTAAACAACGGCCTCGTTCCTCATTAAAAGATGAGCAAGGCCGTTGTTGTATTTTTGAAAATAGTTGTTAGTATAGAGATAGTTTTAAGCGCCAATATTCATAATAAACTCCTCAAAAGTAAATCATAGCACTCGGTTTTAAAATGTCCCAATAAGCTCTCTATTAGTGTATTATCACTGTATTTATTAATCTGATTTATAGAGTGAGTCATTCAATATTGAATAATTCCTATTAAATTTTTTCAATAAGTATATCATGTCTCTGGATTTTTCATGTTCAACATTTATAAATCTTGTAAATCGACAACTTCTAAACCATGTTCTGTCAAACGATAGAGACTCGTACAGACCTCTTTTAAGAAACGTCGGTCATGCGAAACAGTGACGAGACCACCAGGATAAGAGGCAAAGAGTTTTCTGATTTCAGGTTGAGAAGTGGGAGAAAAGTTTCGTGTGGGCTCATCTAGAAGGAGAAAGTTTGGTTTGCGCAACACTAATTCCAAAAGTAGGAGTTTACCTTGTTGCCCGCCAGATAGGGAGCGGATTTGGTGATGCATCTCTGGATAGCTGAAATTGAGACTGGCTAGGTGAGATTGGATTTTCTGTAGTTCCTCTTTTTCCCCAGTTTTTCTGAGATAGGCTACTGGAGATAAATCCAATTGCAGTTTTTTATGGTAATCTTGTGGCATAAAACTAAGCGAAATCTCTCTTTTGGCGCTTAGTTGTTGCTGTAACTTGGTTAACAGAGTCGATTTTCCAATACCATTAGGCCCGATGATACCGATTTTATCTTGGCCACGGACAGTTAGTTGAAGTCCTTGAACCAAAACGCGCTCGCCAATGGACAAACTTTCTTTTTCCAGTTGGATTAAGACTTTAGAAGTCGGTAATGGTTGGATATCTGAGAAGAAAAGTTGGATTTGTTCTTCTTCAAGTGGTTTCTGGGTCATTGACTGGGCCTCCTTTTCAAAGCGTTTTTCTTGAGAGAGAACATTTTTCATCTTTTTAGCCAATAGGCGACCGGCAACATCATTTTTAGTGTTACGTAAGGCAGTTTCTACATTTTGCTTGACGCGGCGATGCTTTTCCATGGTTTTGTCATAGGCTCTCTGGTCGTTAGCAGCTTGCTGGCTTTGTCTTGCAAAATTAGCTTTTCTCTGCTCACTGTAGCGATCATAGTCTAAATGCTCGACTAGCGTTTCTGCTTCTTTCCGGTGCTTGACCAGTCGCAAGTGGACAATAGTATCTGTCGTATGAGAAAGAAAGTCTTCATCATGGGAAATAAAGATAACAGTTTGCCTGATCTTTTGAATCTGACTTTTTAGCCAATCAACCGTCTCAAGGTCTAGGTCATTTGAAGGTTCATCTAAAAATAGAATCTCAAAAGGTTTTGCTAACTCGTGAATGAGCTGAATTTTCAAAGCTTCGCCCCCTGATAGACTGCCAATTTCTTGGTCGCTAGCAAAACGGTCGCTATCAAAGTGCAACTCCTCAGCCAAACGATAAAGAATACTGTAGTCTAAATCAGCAGAATCCAAAAAGAAGTAGTCATGTAGAGTTTTCTTTTTCAGATTCTCAGCTATCTTTTGTGGAATGTAGGCCAGTGATTGAAGATCAGACTGGATGTCGCCCTTGATAGTAAAATCAGGTAATGCTTCCCCCATTAAAGCTCGTAGTAAAGTCGATTTACCATTTCCTTCTTCACCAATGATAGCAACCTTTTCTCCGTCTTGGATAGTCATGCCTAGGTCAGATACAAGATTACGTAGATCTTTGTTTTGAGTGATGGTTAGATGATTGATTTTTATCATATTGTTGCCCTTTCTAGAATGTCGATAGTGCATAACAAAAAGCTCTACTTTATCTAGTAGAGCCCAAAGTCACTGTCCAAAACTCTATTATCCTCGTTGAAAAACTCGTCAAACTAGCTTGGAGCTGCCTAACCCAACCCAAGAGGAGCATAGCTTTCTAGTTTTTTGATTTTCAATGAGGACAAGATACTAGAAAACCTAGTATAAAAAGAGCACACAAAAAGAGACAAAAACAAGATCTACTAAATAAAGTTTCTTTATTTGATAGACTTAGTTGTTCATGTCTCCCTTACCTCCGAGTATTAGTACCTCTATCCTATACCTTTTAGGAAATTTTGTCAATAGTAAATCCAAAATTATAAGCTCTAAAAACCAAAAACAGGTCCATAGAGAGTTAATACATGTTTGACATGCTCGTAATGGAACTTGTCATAGTTGCGCCAAGCAGCACGAGCTTGATCATTTAGTTTTAGGCTTCCTAGTCCAATCAGAAGACTGGTACGTTGGTAAAATTTCTCAAGGTCAATTAAGATACTATTGTCCAGCTTTTCCGATTTTTTAAGTTCCTTGAGAGTGGTGTTTAGCAGTTCTTGTATACGAAAATCATCGGCAGTTCCTTGTTTACAGCTTTGGTAGCTTTTATTTAACTCGGAAAGGAGTTGGTAAGCTTCAGTGATGAGTTCTTTGTCTTCCATATGAGCATCCTCCTTGCTCTGATGTATTCTTGCCTATAGTATAGCACTAATCGGATAATATGTCATAGTAAATATGTTAAAAACGAGTTTTTAATATCAAAGTTTGGAAAGCTGACTTATAGCCTTTTCATGGTATAATCAAGTGAGTACATCTTTATGGAGGAAATATGAAGTTAAATATTCAAGAAATTCGTAAGCAGCCTGAAGGCCTACACTTTGAACAAACTTTAGACCTTGTCGCAGACTTGCGTAAACGTAATCAAGAAATTTTAGATGTGAGAGATATCCTAGCAGTGGGAAAGGTCCAGTACGAAGACCGTCTGTATTTCTTAGATTATCAGTTATCTTATACTATTGTCCTTGCTTCCAGCCGCAGTATGGAGCCAGTTGAGTTGGAGGAGTCTTATCCAGTGACAGAGGTCTTCATGGAAGGAGCAACCAATCAACTAGACCAGGAAGTTCTAGACGATGACTTGGTCTTGCCTATCGAAAATGGGGAAATCGACCTTGCTGAGAGCGTAGCAGATAATATCTTGCTCAATATCCCAATCAAGGTCTTGACGGTAGAAGAAGAGGCGGGCCAAGGTTTTGTGTCTGGAAATGACTGGCAAATCATGACTGAAGACGAATATCAAGCCCAACAAGCAGTCAAGAAAGAAGAAAACAGTCCATTTGCTGGCTTGCAAGGACTGTTTGATGGAGACGAGTAGATGGTTTTATCTAAGAAACGTGCCCGTCATGTCATAGAGGAAATAATTGCCCTCTTTCCAGATGCTAAGCCTAGTCTTGATTTTCGAAATCATTTTGAACTACTGGTTGCAGTGATGTTGTCAGCCCAGACGACAGATGCAGCGGTAAATAAGGCCACACCAGGTCTCTTTGCTGCTTTTCCAACGCCACAAGCCATGTCTATCGCGACTGAAAGTGAAATTGCTTCACACATTTCTCGCCTGGGACTGTATCGAAATAAGGCTAAATTTCTTAAAAAATGTGCCCAACAGTTACTAGATGATTTTGATGGTCAAGTTCCTCAGACTCGAGAGGAATTAGAAAGTCTAGCGGGTGTTGGTCGTAAAACAGCTAATGTCGTCATGAGTGTGGGGTTTGGAATTCCTGCTTTTGCAGTGGATACTCATGTGGAGCGTATCTGTAAGCATCACGATATCGTTAAAAAATCAGCTACGCCACTTGAAGTAGAAAAACGTGTTATGGATGTCTTGCCACCAGAAGAATGGTTAGCAGCCCACCAGGCCATGATTTACTTTGGACGAGCTATCTGTCATCCCAAAAATCCAGAATGCGATCACTATCCCCAACTGTATGATTTTAGTAATGTTTAAGAGGACTCTGAAAAAGTTTTTGCTTGATTTTAAGGGTGCTTTGTGCTATAGTAAATGATAACTAAATAGTCCTTTAAACCTGTCCCGTGAGGCAGGCAAGGAGCGCGATAAAGTAGAAGGGTGAAGTCTATACTGTTTACAGTAGGGCTCGCTTGGCTATACATTTCAAGTCTCCTTGTAGCAGGAGACTTTTCTTTTTGGAGGTTTGTCATGAAGACAAAAGAAGTTGTAGACGAATTGACTGTCAAACGAGCGATTACGCGAATTACTTATGAGATTATTGAGCGCAATAAAGATTTGAATAAAATTATCCTAGCTGGGATAAAAACGCGTGGTGTTTTCATCGCTCATCGTATCAAAGAACGCTTGGAGCAGTTGGAAAATATCACTGTTCCTGTTGTGGAATTGGACACCAAGCCTTTCCGTGATGATGTTAAAAGCGGGGAAGATACTTCTTTGATTTCTGTTGATGTGACAGATCGTGAAGTTATCTTGGTGGATGATGTACTTTATACAGGCCGTACCATCCGCGCTGCTATTGATAATATTGTCGGTCATGGCCGTCCTGCGCGCGTGAGTTTAGCAGTTCTAGTCGATCGTGGACATAGGGAATTGCCAATCCGTCCAGATTACGTTGGGAAAAATATCCCTACCAGTCGTTCTGAAGAAATCATCGTAGAGATGGCAGAACTTGATGGCCAAGATAGAGTTCTGATTACTGAAGAAGCTTAGAAAGCTAAAGGAGTAGCCATGTCAGAAAATCAACAAGCATTGAACCATGTGGTGTCCATGGAAGACCTCACTGTCGATCAAGTCATGAAATTGATCAAGCGAGGAATTGAGTTTAAAAACGGAGCCCAGCTTCCTTATGAAGACCACCCAATTGTTTCCAATCTTTTCTTTGAGGATTCTACACGAACGCATAAATCCTTCGAAGTGGCAGAGATTAAACTGGGGCTGGAACGACTTGACTTTGATGTGAAGACTAGTTCGGTCAATAAGGGTGAGACACTTTATGATACCATTTTAACTTTGTCTGCTTTAGGAGTGGATGTCTGTGTGATTCGCCATCCAGAGGTTGACTATTATAGACAGTTGATTGCAAGTCCGACGATTACGACTTCTATTATCAATGGTGGAGACGGTTCGGGTCAACATCCTAGCCAGAGCTTGCTTGATTTGATGACCATTTATGAGGAATTTGGTCACTTTGAGGGTCTTAAGGTTGCTATTGCAGGCGACTTGGACCACTCACGCGTTGCCAAATCCAATATGCAGATTTTGAAACGCTTGGGAGCTGAACTTTACTTTGCTGGACCTGAGGAATGGAGAAGTCAAGAGTTTGCGGACTATGGACAGTTTGTAACTATTGATGAGATTGTTGATCAGGTAGATGTTTTGATGTTGCTCCGAGTTCAACATGAACGCCACGAAAGTGGAGCGGTCTTTTCAAAAGAAGACTACCATGCTCAACACGGCTTGAACCAAGAACGCTATAATCGCTTAAAAGAAGAAGCCATTATTATGCATCCAGCTCCAGTTAATCGAGATGTGGAAATTGCTGACCACTTGGTTGAAGAATCAAAATCACGCATTGTCCAACAAATGACCAATGGTGTCTTTGTTCGAATGGCAATCTTAGAATCCGTACTGGCGAGTAGAAACGCCAACTAAAACACAAGACGTTAAAAGACGCCAGTGAGCGTCCACGAGAGGTGAAAATATGACAAAAAGACTTCTAGTATTAGAAGATGGCACAGTTTTTGAAGGCAAGGCCTTCGGAGCAGATATTGATGTAACAGGCGAAATCGTCTTTAATACAGGGATGACCGGCTATCAAGAATCCATTACAGACCAGTCTTATAATGGACAAATTTTGACCTTTACCTATCCTTTGGTGGGAAATTATGGAATTAACCGTGATGATTACGAATCCATCATTCCAACTTGTAAAGGAGTTGTTGTTTTCGAAGAGGCGCGTCGAGCTAGCAACTGGCGGAATCAAATGACGCTGGATGAATTTTTGAAAGCCAAGAAAATTCCTGGTATTTCAGGGATTGATACGCGTGCACTTACCAAGATTATCCGTAAGCATGGTACGATGCGTGCAACCTTGACCCATGTTGGGGACAGTATGGACCATGTGACGGACCAGCTCCAAGCAACAGTCTTGCCGACAGACAATATCAAGCAGGTTTCTACTAAAACTTCCTATCCAGCTCCAGGAGTTGGTTTGAGCGTGGTCTTAGTAGACTTTGGTCTCAAACACTCAATCTTACGTGAACTTTCTAAGCGTAACTGTAACGTGACCGTCGTTCCGTATTCAACAACGGCAGAAGAAATTCTCCACCTAAACCCTGATGGAGTTATGTTGTCAAATGGTCCAGGTAACCCAGAAGACGTTCCAGAAGCACTGGACATGATTCGTGGTGTGCAAGGGAAAATTCCAATTTTCGGTATTTGTATGGGACACCAACTCTTTGCCATGGCAAACGGGGCTAAGACCTACAAGATGAAATTTGGTCACCGTGGATTTAACCACGCGGTACGTGAGATTGCAACAGGACGTGTAGACTTCACCAGCCAAAACCACGGTTATGCAGTCAGTCGTGAGGACTTGCCAGAGCACTTGATCATTACCCACGAAGAAATCAATGACAAATCAGTTGAAGGAGTTCGCCACAGATACCAACCAGGTTTTTCTGTACAATTCCACCCGGATGCAGCTCCTGGTCCACACGACGCAAGCTACCTATTTGACGAGTTTATCGAGATGATGGAAGCTTTTAAACAAGCAAACTAAAAACGAGTAAAAGCTCGTCGGAGAATTTATGTAACTGAACACGGACGGAAAGCTCGGAATTTAGAGAAACCAACTTGGATTGTCAATCCTTCCTTGGTTTCCTAAAATTCAATCGCTTTCTATTCGTCCTTTGTATCTTATTTAATGTCGCTCTGTGAGGCGACGAATAGAAAGGAGAAGATACATTGTTCGCGGAAGTGAACACGCCTTAAGAACTGTGTGAAAAAGATAAACATCGTCTTGACGCTAAAGGCGTCTGCACCGAGTTTCCTATTTTCACTATGTTCTTTACGGGCTTTGTATCATAAACTATGCCTAAACGTACTGATATTCAAAAAATTATGGTGATTGGTTCTGGTCCGATTATTATTGGTCAGGCTGCTGAGTTTGACTATGCTGGGACCCAGGCTTGCTTGTCTTTGAAAGAAGAAGGTTACGAGGTTGTCTTGGTGAACTCAAATCCTGCTACTATCATGACGGATAAGGAGATTGCAGACAAGGTCTACATCGAACCGATTACACTCGAGTTTGTGACACGTATTCTCCGTAAGGAACGTCCAGATGCCTTGCTCCCCACACTTGGTGGTCAGACAGGGCTCAATATGGCCATGGAATTGTCTAAAAACGGTATCTTAGATGAATTGGGTGTCGAACTTCTAGGTACTAAATTGTCTGCCATCGACCAAGCGGAGGACCGTGACCTCTTTAAACAATTGATGGAAGAGCTTGAGCAGCCGATCCCTGAATCTGAAATTGTCAACACGGTGGAAGAAGCAGTGGCCTTTGCAGCGACAATTGGCTACCCAGTCATCGTCCGTCCAGCCTTTACCCTAGGTGGTACGGGTGGTGGTATGTGTGCCAATGAGGAAGAATTGCGTGAAATCGCTGAAAATGGTTTGAAACTATCACCTGTTACCCAATGTTTGATTGAGCGTTCCATTGCCGGTTTTAAAGAAATCGAGTACGAGGTCATGCGTGACTCAGCTGACAATGCCCTCGTTGTTTGTAACATGGAAAACTTTGACCCAGTTGGGATTCATACAGGGGATTCTATCGTATTTGCTCCAGCGCAAACCATGTCAGACTATGAAAACCAAATGCTACGTGACGCGAGCTTGAGCATTATCCGAGCTCTCAAGATTGAAGGTGGATGTAACGTTCAGCTAGCCCTTGATCCACACAGCTTTAAGTATTATGTCATCGAAGTAAATCCTCGTGTATCACGTTCGTCAGCCCTTGCTTCTAAGGCGACGGGTTACCCGATTGCCAAATTGGCTGCCAAGATTGCCGTCGGTTTGACCTTGGATGAGGTTATCAACCCAGTCACGGGTTCAACCTATGCCATGTTTGAACCAGCCCTCGACTACGTCGTTGCCAAGATTCCACGTTTCCCATTTGATAAGTTTGAAAAGGGTGAACGTCGTCTTGGTACTCAGATGAAGGCGACTGGGGAAGTCATGGCCATTGGTCGTAACATCGAGGAATCTCTTCTAAAAGCCTGTCGTTCACTTGAAATTGGCGTTCACCACAATGAAATGCCTGAACTGGCAACCGTTTCTGATGATGCCTTGATTGAAAAGGTTGTCAAGGCCCAAGATGACCGTCTCTTCTACGTATCAGAAGCTATTCGCCGTGGTTACACACCAGAAGAAATTGCTGAATTGACTAAGATTGATATCTTCTATCTGGATAAACTCTTGCACATCTTTGAAATTGAGCAAGAATTAGGTGCCCATCCACAAGATCTAGAAGTCTTGAAAACAGCTAAACTCAATGGATTTTCAGACCGCAAGATTGCTGAACTCTGGAAAATGACCGCTGACCAAGTTCGCCAACTGCGTTTGAAAAACAAGATTGTTCCAGTATACAAGATGGTCGATACCTGTGCGGCAGAGTTCGACTCTGAAACGCCATATTTCTATTCTACCTATGGCTGGGAAAATGAATCTATCAAATCTGACAAGGAATCTGTTCTAGTCCTAGGTTCAGGTCCAATCCGTATCGGTCAAGGGGTTGAGTTTGACTACGCAACTGTTCACTCTGTTAAGGCTATACAGGCGGCTGGTTACGAAGCCATCATTATGAACTCAAATCCAGAGACTGTTTCAACAGACTTCTCGGTATCTGACAAGCTCTACTTTGAACCGTTGACTTTCGAAGATGTTATGAATGTTATCGACTTGGAGCAACCAAAAGGGGTTATCGTTCAGTTCGGTGGTCAAACAGCCATCAACCTTGCGGAGCCTTTGGCAAAAGCAGGTGTGACCATTCTTGGTACGCAAGTCGCTGACCTAGACTGTGCCGAAGACCGTGACCTCTTTGAACAAGCCCTTAAAGACTTAGATATTCCACAACCACCAGGACAAACAGCTACAAATGAAGAAGAAGCAGTACTCGCAGCTCGCAAGATTGGCTTCCCAGTCCTCGTTCGCCCATCTTATGTCTTGGGTGGACGTGCCATGGAAATTGTAGAAAACGAAGAAGACCTCCGTTCTTACATGCGTACAGCTGTTAAGGCTAGTCCAGACCACCCAGTCCTTGTTGACTCTTACATCGTTGGGCAAGAGTGTGAAGTTGATGCTATCTCAGATGGAGAGAATGTCCTCATCCCTGGTATCATGGAGCATATCGAACGTGCCGGTGTCCACTCAGGTGACTCAATGGCCGTTTACCCACCACAAACCTTGTCGCAAAAGGTTCAGGAAACTATCGCAGATTACACCAAACGCCTAGCAATCGGTCTCAACTGTCTTGGTATGATGAACATTCAGTTTGTCATCAAAGATGAGAAAGTCTATGTTATTGAGGTCAATCCACGTGCCAGCCGTACGGTGCCATTCCTTTCTAAGGTAACCAATATTCCTATGGCTCAGGTAGCAACTAAGCTCATTCTTGGTCAAAGTCTTGAAGAACTTGGCTACCAAGATGGACTTTACCCTGAAAGTACACGCGTTCATATCAAGGCGCCAGTCTTCTCCTTCACCAAGTTAGCGAAAGTAGACAGCTTGCTTGGTCCTGAAATGAAGTCAACAGGTGAAGTTATGGGTTCTGATACTACTTTGGAAAAAGCTCTTTATAAAGCCTTTGAAGCTTCTTACCTACACTTGCCAACCTTTGGAAATGTAGTCTTTACCATCGCTGATGATGCAAAAGATGAAGCCTTGGACTTAGCTCGTCGTTTCCAAAATATCGGTTACGGTATCCTCGCGACAGAAGGGACAGCAGCTTTCTTTGCTAGTCATGGACTGCAAGCTCAACCTGTTGGTAAGATAGGTGATGACGATAAGGATATCCCAAGCTTTGTTCGCAAAGGAAAAATCCAAGCGATCATCAATACTGTCGGAACTAAACGAACTGCTGATGAAGATGGTGAGCAAATCCGCCGTTCGGCTATTGAACACGGTGTGCCCCTCTTCACAGCCCTAGATACAGCTAATGCCATGCTCAAGGTGCTAGAAAGTCGTAGTTTTGTCACAGAAGCGATCTAGTTGAGAAAGAATTTTCACAGTTTTAAAGCCAGCGTCAGAAAACGCTGGCTTTTGCAATACAGATATTGCTTATTTGAACTATCATTCTTTCCTTAAGAATCATTCTAAAATGTGATATAATAAGGAAGAATTGGAAATAGGAAACTATTTTCATTATATTTTCAAAAATTCCATTAAGAAAATAGCTAAAGACAGATTAGAAAGTGTAAAGTTCCGATGTCTTCTTACAAAAAAGTCTCTCTTTCTGAGATCAATCAATCCATTGAAACTCCGAATAACAATCATTTTTGGCAAAATCTAAAAGCATTTTTAGGACCTGGAGCTCTTGTAGCAGTTGGCTACATGGATCCTGGAAACTGGATTACCAGTGTGGTTGGTGGTGCCTCCTACAAGTATAGTCTCTTATTTGTTATTTTGATTTCATCCATCATTGCCATGCAACTACAACAGATGGCTGGAAAGCTCGGTATCGTAACTAAGATGGACCTAGCACAGGCAACAGCTCATCATGCTCCCAAGTGGCTTCGCTATAGTTTGTGGGTGATTTTAGAATTAGCTTTAATGGCAACAGACTTAGCCGAGGTTCTAGGTTCAGCGATTGCTTTAAATCTTTTATTTAAGATACCGATTATGGTCGCTATCCTCTTAACCGTTTTAGATGTATTTTTGTTACTTTTATTGATGAAATTTGGCTTCAAAAAAATTGAAGCCATTGTTACGACCCTTATTTTAACCATATTAGCCATCTTTACCTATCTGGTGGCCTTATCCAGTCCAAGTATTCAGGGTATTTTTGGTGGTTATTTACCGACTCCTACATTATTTGAGACACCATTGCCAGGTCATGAAAGCCAATTGACCTTGGCTCTAGGAATTGTGGGTGCGACAGTCATGCCCCATAATCTCTATCTTCATTCATCCCTATCCCAAACAAGGAAAATCAATCACAAAGATAAGAAGGATGTTCGAAAAGCCGTGCGTTTTATGACCTGGGATTCAAATCTTCAGCTGTCCCTAGCCTTTATTGTCAATTCCTTGCTTCTTATTTTAGGGGCATCTCTCTTTTTTGGTCATGCATCTGAAATTTCAGCTTTTTCTCAAATGTACAATGCTTTACAGGATTCGAAGATAGCAGGAGCGATAGCTAGTTCAACTCTATCAACTTTATTTGCACTAGCTCTCTTAGCAAGTGGACAAAATTCGACCATTACAGGTACCTTGACAGGACAGATTGTCATGGAAGGTTTCCTGCATCTGAAATTACCTCAGTGGATTATCCGTATCGGTACACGTATTTTTGCCTTGCTACCTGTGATTATAGTCGCCGTTTTGTTTGGACATCAAGAAAAAACCTTGGATCAGTTATTGGTCTATTCACAGGTCTTTCTGTCAATCGCTCTTCCGTTTTCAATCTTCCCCTTAATCTATCTGACTTCTAAAAAGTCACTGATGGGAGAATTTACCAATGCCAAGTGGAACACTATCCTAGGTTACGCAGTTTCCATTATCTTAACCATTCTCAATATCAAGCTCCTTTTTGATATTTTTTAAGAGGATGGAAAGTTAAATTCTATTGGTTTGAAAATATCTTTATACAGATGACTTTAAATAGTAAATCGTTACCCTCTTCTTTTATGTTTGAACTTTTCAAACTTTTCATAATATTAGCTACTGTTTAAAAGGCATTATTTTCTTTTTAGAAGTTGAACTAGAGATTAAAATAAAAGAGATTTTTTAGAAAAATGAAGAATCTAAATCAGATGAACAGATAGCATAGTCGCGTAAGTCTAAGAACTCTGTATCATATTCAAAATATTCATCCGTATGTAAATTTGATGGATGAGAAATCTTACTGTTTTTAGATTGAATTCATCAATCAGATATGTATTGGTGAAATATTTACAGATCCTATAACAATTTTAATAACTTGATACCCATGCTTATATAGAAAACTGATGACTTTTTCTATAGTATCCAACTCTCAGTGACTAGCGATTAACTTCTTCGAAGTAGTAAGAAATAGAAGTTCCGATAGTGAAATGAACTATAGTTTTAAATGATTTTATATTTGTTTTTTGAGAGCATGAGGATTTTTAGACTGTCTCTTTTAGTATTGGTGGATAGTTTGTTTTTAGTTCAATCTCATCTTCAAGTGTGGACGTAACCTCTCCGTAGGATTTATTTTTTATAACCCTTAGTCAGATGAAGATTCTCTGGGGGAGTTAGTATCAAAAGTTTATCTTTTTATTGTATAATTGTGGTGCATCTCTGTACTATATTTGTTGGCAGTGAACAATAAATATAGTACAGAGATGTTTGTTATGCAGTTAAAAAGGGAGTACTTGAACCTGTTTAATTAGACAAATTAAGTATGCGATTAGCCTTTATTGGTTAACCTAATAATTTTAAGACTCTATTGAATAAAATCAAGTACTGGTTCAAAAGTAGTTAGAGCCTCCAATTTTAAGGGCAGGAAAACTAGTTTTATTATGAAAGTTTCATACTGTTTTATTTTTTAAAAGAAAGAGAATTTTTTTACAAAAACCATTGCTAAATTGTTTATTTATGCTATAATAGGAACAATAATTTTTAGGAGGTGCAGTATGTCTTATATGTTTGAGATATTACCAAGTTTATTGAACGGTGCAAGTATGACACTTCAAGTCTTTGCTCTGGTTTTAATTTTTTCAATTCCTTTAGGTATTGTCGTTGCCTTTGCTTTGCAAGTCCGTTGGAAACCCCTCCATTATCTCATTGACCTTTATATTTGGGTGATGCGAGGGACTCCCTTGCTCTTGCAATTAATCTTTATTTACTATGTTCTCCCTAGCATCGGGATACGTTTAGATCGTCTGCCTGCTGCTGTGATCGCTTTTGTACTGAACTATGCAGCCTACTTTGCTGAAATCTTTCGTGGTGGGATTGAAACCATACCTAAAGGTCAATATGAGGCTGCTAAGGTCTTGAAGTTTAGTCCTTTTGACACAGTGCGCTATATTATTTTGCCTCAGGTTACAAAGATTGTCTTACCGAGTGTTTTTAATGAGATTATGAGTTTGGTCAAGGATACTTCTTTGGTCTATGCTTTGGGGATTTCAGATTTGATTTTGGCAAGTCGGACAGCAGCCAATCGAGATGCTAGTCTTGTTCCTATGTTTTTAGCTGGAGCGATTTATTTGATTATGATTGGTCTTGTAACCATTGTAGCGAAAAAACTTGAGAAGAAGTACAGTTATTACAGATAGGAGGATTGCTATGTTAGAATTACGAAATATCAACAAGGCCTTTGGTGGCAAACAAATCTTAACCAATTTCAGCCTATCAATTCCTGAAAAGCAAATCCTTGCAATCGTAGGTCCATCAGGAGGCGGAAAGACCACTTTGTTACGTATGCTAGCTGGATTGGAAACCATCGATTCAGGGGAAATTTACTATAACGGCGAATCGCTAGCTATAGACGAACTAGAAAAGCGCAATCTTCTGGGATTTGTTTTTCAAGATTTTCAACTCTTTCCGCATTTGTCAGTTCTAGATAACTTAACTCTGTTGCCCATAAAAACGATGAGAATGGAGAAGGAAGTTGCTGAGAAGAAGGCGCGTGGTTTGTTAGAACAACTTGGGTTAGCAGGACATGCAGATGCCTTTCCATTCTCACTTTCAGGTGGGCAAAAACAACGGGTAGCTTTAGCGCGCGCTATGATGATAAAACCAGAAATTATCGGATATGATGAACCTACATCAGCCTTAGATCCAGAGTTGCGATTAGAAGTAGAAAAACTTATCCTTCAAAATAAAGAGCGTGGGATGACCCAGATTGTTGTTACCCACGATTTTCAGTTTGCGGAAAACATTGCTGATCAGATCCTTAAGGTTGATTCAAAGTAGGAGTAGGAGGTGCCTATGAAGAGAAAGAAAATTGCCCTTGTACTTGCTCTGTTCTTTAGCTTTTTCCTGACGGCTTGTACTCAGAAGGCAAGTGATCCAAATCAGGATAATTGGTCCAAATATCAAAAGCAGGGTAGCATTACCATTGGCTTTGACAATACCTTTGTTCCCATGGGATTTGAGGAAAAGAATGGCCAGTATGCAGGTTTTGATATTGACCTAGCCCAAGCTGTTTCTGAAAAGCTTGGAATTCAGATTAAATTTCAACCCATCGACTGGGATATGAAAGAAACCGAACTACAAAATGGTACCATTGATGCCATCTGGAATGGCTATACAGCTACAGATGAACGGAAAGAGAAGGTTGCCTTTACCATTCCTTACATGGAAAATCAACAAGTTTTGGTCTCTAAAAAGTCTCAAAATATCCACTCAGTTCAGGATATGACTGACAAAGTTTTAGGAGCCCAGGCTGGATCTTCTGGTTACTTAGACTTTGAAGCGCAGCCAGATTTGCTAAAAAATAAGGTAAAAGATCAGAAGGCCAATCAATACCAAAGTTTCAATGAAGCCTTGATTGATTTGAAAAATGATCGGATTGATGCCTTGTTGATTGACCGGGTATATGCCAATTATTACCTCCAGTCTGAAGGAATATTAAATGACTACAATGTCTTTTCAGCTGGATTTGAAAGTGAAGCTTTTGCAGTGGGTGTTAGACCTGCTGATAAAACTTTGCTAGATGCTCTGAATCAAGCCTTTGTATCATTATACCAAGAAGGAAAATTCCAGGAAATCAGCCAGAAATGGTTTGGGGAAGATGTAGTCACCAGTCAAGTTAAAAATCAAGAATAAGAAAAGAGATTGAGTTTTTCCTCAGTCTCTTTTTGCATCAAAAAACCTCTGGCAAGTACCAGAGATAAGAGTTTATTTCATTGTTGGGAAGAGCAATACGTCACGGATAGTAGTTGTATCAGTGAGGAGCATGCAGAGACGGTCAATACCGATTCCCAAACCACCTGTTGGAGGCATACCGTATTCAAGGGCTTCAATGTAGTCGTAGTCGATACCTGTTGCTTCATCATCCCCAAGTTCTTTGGCTTTAGCTTGGGCTTCAAAACGGCTAAGTTGGTCGATTGGATCGTTCAACTCAGTAAAGGCATTACCGTATTCTTTGGTCATGATAAAGAGCTCGAAACGGTCGGTAAAGCGTTCGTCTTCAGGATTTTTCTTAGCGAGTGGTGATACAGCTACTGGATGTCCATAGACAAAGGTTGGTTGGATCAAGGTTTCTTCGACAAATTCTTCAAAGAAGGCATTGATGATATGACCAACTTCAGTGTAATGTTTCTCAACTGGAACTTTCTTTTCAGCAGCGATAGCTTTAGCTTCCTCGAAAGTCATGTCTTGCCAGAAGTCTACACCAGTAATTTCTTTGATGGCATCCACCATGTGAACACGTTTAAACGGTTCATTGATCTTAATTTCAGTTCCTTGATAGTTTATTGGGCCATCACCTTTGACTGATTTAGCAGCGTGTTGGATAATACCTTCCGTCAAGTCCATGATGTCTTGGAAGTCAGCATAAGCTTGGTAAACTTCGATAGAAGTAAACTCAGGGTTATGAGTGGCGTCCATTCCTTCGTTACGGAAGATACGGCCAATTTCATAGACGCGTTCCATACCACCAACGATAAGGCGTTTCAAGTGAAGCTCAGTTGCGATACGAAGGACCATGTCAATGTTTTGGGCATTGTGGTGAGTGATAAATGGACGGGCAGCAGCACCACCGGCTTCATTATGAAGAACAGGTGTTTCCACTTCAAGGAAACCTTTTTGATCAAGATAACGACGGATTTCAGAGATGATTTTTGAACGAGTGACAAAGCGCTCAAAACTTTCACGGTTAGAAATCAAGTCAAGGTAACGTTTACGGTAAATGGTTTCAACGTCAGTTAAACCATGGAATTTCTCTGGAAGTGGGCGAAGTGCTTTAGACAAGTGTGTAATGTGAGTCACCTTGATAGAGAGTTCTCCCATATCAGTACGCATGACTTCACCTTCGACACCGAGGAAGTCACCGAGGTCAGCCTTTTTGAAGATTTCGTAGTTTTCTTCACCGACTTCGTCTTTACGAACGTAGATTTGGATTTGACCTTCTCGGTCTTGAAGATGGGCAAAGCCAACTTTTCCTTTTCCACGTTTAGTTACTAAGCGTCCAGCGATAGTAGCAGTTTCATTTAATTCATGTAATTGTTCTTTATCAAGTTCTGCAAATTTGTCTTTTAGTTCTTGTGAGTTAGCAGTACGTTCAAAACGTTTTCCGAAGGGATCGATTCCTTGTTCACGGAGCGCAGCCATTTTTTCACGGCGAACGATCTGCTGGTCATTTAGTTCTTCCATATGTTCTGTAGACATGGGTTCCTCCTAGTTTTACTCAAAATTTGATACGATGAGTCATTTTTTGCGATACTCCCATTTTATCATAAATAGCAGAGAAATTCACGGATATTCTTTGAAAACTAAAAAGAACTTGACCATTGGGATCAAGTCCGATTATTTTTCTTGATAGGAAGTGTCATTCCATCTTTCCAGAGTGAAGGTCTCAAAATCCTCGGTTTCTAAAACTGTCAGACTAGCATTGGCCAAGCCTCCTTCTTTGCGGAGGTGAGCCTCTTTATAGCCTAAGAGAGTGCGTAGGCTAGCAGTGAGATTTGCCCCATGCCCGACAATCAGAACTCTTTCAGCCGGACTTCCTTTCAGAGATTTGATAAATTGAATGGTTCGCTGAGTCGTAGAGTAGAGGGACTCAGCTTCAAACATCTTCGTATCAAACTGAGCCAGATTAGAGCGAAAGGCCTTGATTTGTTGTGGGTAGATGGCATGGAGCGTAGCGATTTTTAATCCCTCTAGTTTTCCAAGTTGCCATTCACGTAGGTTAGGAATGCTCTTTAAAGGACAAGGGGCCTGGAGTTGACTTTGGATAATTTCAGCAGATTTAACTGCTCTGGGTAAATCACTAGAATAAATCATATCAAAAGGAATTTCCTTGAGATGTTGACCCAGTTGTTTTAGGATGTCAATGGACTCTGAAAGAAGGGGAGAGTCCCCACTAGCACCTTGAAAACGTCTTTCAAGATTCCAGAGGGTGCGACCATGGCGGACAAAATAGAGTTTCATCAGTTGTTTTCCTCCAAGAGATCAGCGAAGTCCGCTTTTACAAAGCTGGCTAAGTCTTGAGGTCGGATGATGATACTGTGCCCGACTTCTCCAGCAGAGACAATCATTTGGTCCAAATCCAAGGCTCTTTTATCAATAAAAATTGGATAGTTGTGTTTTTGGCGAATGCCGACGGGGTTATTAGCCCCATGAATATAGCCTGTCGTTTTTTCCAAATCTTTTTGAGGAATCATGCTGACTTTTTTATTACCAGAAACCTTTGCAAGTTTTTTCTCAGCGAGGTGTTCTGTTATGGGAACGATTCCGATGATTGGCCCCGTCTTATCACCCAGCAGAGCCAAGGTTTTAAAGATATGTGTTCGATCATATTCCGAAGGAAGTTCACCCTCAAGTGCATTGATTTGAATCCCTGTGTGCTCAATCCCCGCCTTGGTCAAGATTTGTTCGACCAAGGTTTTTTTAATCTTCACTTTCTTTGCCATTATTTATACTTATCCTCCAATTGACTCATCCAGATACCAAGCCAAATACCAAGCGCAAAGAAGAAGGCGATGAGAACATAACTCACAATAGAAAGTCCAGTGTATTGGATACTTTCAGCATTTCCGGCATTTGGGATCAAAATTAAGAGGGTGCTTGAAAGTACAATTCCGATGATAAAGTGATAAACACGGGAGTGGTAGTTGTTCAAGGCGTGATCCATTAATTTTGAAAAGATAATGAGGGTTGCTCCTGCACCAATCCCGATAGGAAGGAAGGTACCAAACAAATCAAAGGTCTTAAAACCAGTGAGCATGGGAGTGTACAGTCCCAAAATCAAGAGTAGATTTGACGGACTTAAACCAGGCACCAAGACACCAAGAGCTAAAAGAACACCTGCTAAGATGAAGTTTGCAAAACTAGCACTGAGTGAACCTACAACAAAATTTAGCGCGTAAAGACCCAATCCTGAAAGGATAAAG
Source organism: bacterium (assembly GCA_905221435.1). Classification (GTDB taxonomy): domain Bacteria; phylum Bacillota; class Bacilli; order Lactobacillales; family Streptococcaceae; genus Streptococcus. The sequence goes on along the minus strand of CAJNDD010000003.1, from coordinate 68,955 downwards.
GTAGACCAGAACCAAACTAGGTCAATCTTATCACGTTCAGATTCTCGAGTAGATTCTTTAAGGAGGCTAGGAACCGTACCGATGATAGCTCCAGCAAAGCTCCATAAAACATAGACTTGGTAATTTTCTAGCAGATACTCGATTGGATAAGAAAACAAACCAATGCCTAGCAACATCCCGATAGCTACTGGAATAAAGTATAGGACATTCTCTTTAAAATCTTTAAAGGGGTGAGCCAGAAAGCCAATCATTCGCTCGTAAATACCCAAAATAGCTGCTAAAACACCGCCAGAAATTCCCGGTAGGATAAATCCTAATGCGATGACGATTCCTTTAATAACTCGTGCAATCCATGAAAACATAATAAAATCCTCAATTTCATAAAATTCTTTCTCTATGCTATCAATTATAACACAGACAGGGAGAAAATGAAAAAACAAGTGAAAAAGTTTGTTATTTTCACTTGTCTTATGGTCTTAAAAATAGTTTTCTGAAGGTTTCTTCCTTGTCTTTGTCAGTAGAAATCAAATTGATGTCCAAATGATGTTCAAATCCTGCAATTCTCCCCTTAGAAGTGTACTGGTGGAGATCATAGTCCAGATCAGTATTTGGCTTCGTTTCAAAATAACCAGAGTCTGTTCCATAGGAAGGAATCCAAATAGCAGAGAACTTATCCGTACTGATACTGTGCTCTTGCATGAAATAAACTCCAACGTAGATTCCGATATTTTTAGCACCGAGAGCTGCTAGTTTGGCGCGAAAGGCCTCAACACCTTCATTCATATCAGACATTGTTTTTTCTTCAACATCTAACCAGTAGTAGCTAGGATTGTATGGAGAAGCAGCGTTGTAGAAGACTTCAGCAGCCTTCTCCATATCTTCTTTACTTTTTCCAGCTACGTAGGCATAAACCCCCACAGGGACATTCCGTTTTTGAAATTCTGATATGTGATTTTTATAAGCTTTATCGATACCATTGATAAAGGCAGCATCATTTGCTTCAGTATGCTGAGCCCCATTGTGCACGCGAACGATAACACCAGAAATATTTTGAGCCAAGATGTCGTAGTTGATTTCCTCAGGTCTTTGCCAACCAGAGACGTCGATAATGGGCTTGTCAAGATTATGCAAGGCTTGAGTTTCAACTTGAAGAGCATTTGGCTTAGTTTTGATAGGATGGTCCTCAAAACTTGGTCTATTGAGGAGTAAAATCGCTAAGAAAATTCCAAATAAACTCAAAATAATAGCTGGATGAATTTTTTTTCTCATACTTATTTAGTTTATCGTAAAATCTAAAAAAAATCAAAGAAAATACTTGAACAACGAGGGATGACGAGGATGTTTTGCGTGGCTCAGAAAGATTAGATAAATGACTATGTCCTTTTAGTTTTACATGAATTCGTTTGTCGTAGTATACCAATGTAGTCTCCAATAGCTTGTTCAAGATCTTCTCACATATATAAAATATCTCCGATTTCAAAATGCCAAAGAAGGACTCCATCATCCCCTTGTCAGGGCTGTTGCCCTTTCGTAATATTGATAGCTGAATTCTCTTTCTTCTCCAAAAAGATGGTATGAAGAGCGTTGATATTGCCATTTTGGCTGTGGAGAATAGCACCGATTGATCCTCATAAGTTAGTTTCATAGCAAAATACCCCATCAGTTAGACAAAAAATCTAACTTATAGGGTGAGGTACATATTGCTGAGGCGAGACTAGAAGAATAATTAGTTCCCTTGATCAGGATCGTTTTGTTCTTCCTTCTGTTCTTTTTTTATTTCAGTTTTAACTTCTGTTACTGATTCATTTTCAGTCTCAGTTGTTTCTTCTTTTGATTTTACTGATTCAGTCTCTTTGTTTGCCTCGTCTGTTTTAGTTTCAGCTTCTTTCTTATGTTCTTGAGATTCTTTTTTGATTTCTTCAACAGCAGTTTTAACGGTAGAGCTTGTTACACGTCCGACTGTTTGAGCCAAATCTTTTCCTGACTCAGCTAATTCAGTGAATGATTCTTTTGTAATTTTACCACCTGACATTGCCAAGAGACCAGTTACCACAAGTGCAATGCTAGCAAGAAGGGAAAGAATCAAACCAAACCCGATTGAAACACCGTATCCACCAAAGTTAGATACATACTTATTTACGCTGAATAGATTAACAAGAGTGACGAGAGTTGAAATTGCACCTGCAACAATAACACCAATGGCAAAACCTTTAGGCATTGGTTTATTCATATTGTTCAGGCAAGCAAGAACGATAGAGACGATAGCTGCGATGATAACGAACCAGCCATCTCCATTGAAACCATGTACACTATATGAACCAAAAGCACCAATATTCAAACTAGCCCATGGCAAGAGGGCACCAAGAATGGCCACCCCAGCAGAAATGAGGATAAATAAACGATTTTTTTCCATAATAAGTCTCCTTTTATTTGGTTTTATTTATTATACCATAAAGTGAGGTACAAAGAAACCTTGTATTCAAGAGAATGTAAACGGTCAAGAAAAATCTTAGCTTGGATTAGTTTGTAGTGCCTCTTGAATTTTTCCGTATATTTGTTCATTTTCCTCTAAGCTATAGGAATTGGCGCCGCTAGCTAATGGGTGCCCTCCTCCGTCGTGTTGTTTGGCAATTTCATTGATAGGAGTGATTTTACTGCGCATACGCACACGGAAGTGGCCATCAGCTTGTTCAACAAAGATGGCCCAAGCCTTAACTGTATCGATTCGACCAGGTGCTCCGACAATCGCTGCTGTTTCAGCATCCGTAACCTTGTATTTTTTCAAGATGTCTTGAGTAAGCAGAACGCGTGCAGCCCCGTTTTCATCAACTTCTAAATTATCATAGACAAAGCCTTGCAGTTTTGCGATCTTGAAGCTCATGGTATCCATTTGACGAGACAATCCAGCAAAGTCAAAATCAACTTCTCGGAGCTGGGCAGCTATTCTAAAGGTACGAGCACTAGTCGACGGGTAGAGAAAACGGCCTGTGTCCCCGACAATTCCTGCATAGAGAAGTCGTGCCGCTTCACTAGATAAAGCTAGCTGATTTTCTTGAGCAAATAATGCAATCATCTCACTGGCGCTGCTTGAACTTGTATCCACCCAAGATAGGTCACCATAGATATCATCATTTGGATGGTGATCGATTTTGATGATGAAATCAGCTTGTTCGTAGCGTTTATCATCGATACGAGGACGATTCGCTGTATCACAAATAATAGCAAGAGCTCCTTGGTAGTCACTGTCTTGGACAGTATCCATTTCCGCCATCCAAGTTAGAGTTGGTTCGTTAAAACCGACGGCTTTGATGGTTTTTTCTGGAAAATGGTGTTTGAGAAGAGCTTTCAAGCCCACTTGGCTCCCTAAGGCATCAGGATCTGGTTTCATATGACGATGAATGATAATGGTATCGTATTCTTTGATTTTTTCTAAAATTTGCTGGCAAATTTCCATAAATAACCTCAATTCTTTCTCATTTCATTGTAGCACAAGAATTTTTATTTTTAAAATGAAAAAGATATGATATAATGGAGAAAGATAAATTGAGGAGGACGATATGGCATTAGCAAAAATTGTATTTGCCAGTATGACCGGTAATACCGAAGAAATTGCAGATATTGTAGCAGATAAATTGCGTGACTTGGGTTTGGATGTCGATGTTGATGAATGTACGACTGTTGACGCTTCAGACTTCTTGGAGGCGGACATCGCAATTGTTGCGACTTACACTTACGGAGATGGAGAATTGCCAGATGAGATGATGGACTTCTACGAAGACCTAGCAGATCTCAACTTGAATGGCAAAATCTATGGAGTTGTCGGTTCGGGAGATACCTTCTATGACGAATTCTGTAAGGCTGTTGATGACTTTGATCGCGTTTTTGTAGCGACAGGGGCAGAAAAAGGTTCAGAGTGTGTTAAAGTGGACCTCTCTGCCGAAGAAGAAGACATCGAACGCTTGGAACAATTCGCAGAAGAATTGGCTGCAAAAGTAGGATAAGAAACAAGCTGCGCTGACTGGAAGGAGTCAGTGCGTTTTTTTATTAGTTATTTTGGGATTTTACTAGCCTATTTGGTGGCTTTTTGATACAATAATTCAAATAAAGGAGGAGATGCCATGGATTTAGATATGATTCGGCAAGAAATTGATCAGATCGACGACCAAATCGTCAAGCTCCTAGAAGAACGGATGCACCTAGTTGAAGGGGTTGTCGCTTATAAAAAATCATCTGGTAAGCCAATCTTAGATTCTAAGAGAGAAGAAGTTATTTTTGAAAAAGTCAAAAATCGAGTAGAAGATAAGCGCTATCGGGAAACCATTGTTGCGACTTTTTCAGACATTCTCAAACGTTCGCGTGATTATCAGGATCAAAATATCAAATGAAAAAAGAACAATTCTATTCGCTAGGAATTTTTTTAGCTGCCATGTTGGGTGGGCTTGTCCGCTACTTGGTTTCCACTTGGTTACCAGCCAGCCCAGACTTTCCTTGGAGGACCCTTCTCGTCAATTATCTGGGCATTTTCTGCTTGGTTTATCTGGTGAAAGGCTATTTGGTCTATAAAGGAACCAGTAAAGGCTTGGTTTTGGCGCTGGGGACGGGTTTTTGCGGAGGTTTAACAACCTTTTCTAGTCTAATGCTTGATGCCGTGAAACTGCTTGATACCGGGCGTTATCTTAGTTTAGGCATCTACCTACTTTTGAGTATTGGAGGAGGTCTGCTATTGGCTTATTATCTGGGGAGGAAGAAATGGTAATCGTTTATCTTGCAATCACCTGCGGGTTCGGAGCACTAGTGCGCTATTTCTTTTCTAGCTACAATCAAGCTTCTAAATTGCCATTGGGAACTCTCATTGCCAATCTTCTAGGATGTTTTTTAATTGGCCTACTCTACAATCATGTGGAGTCCAAGGAAGTCTATGCTATCCTAGCGACAGGTTTTTGTGGAGGGTTAACGACCTTTTCAACCTTGAATGACGAGCTGCAAAGACTAATCAGTGACAAGAAGGTATTTTATAGCTATTTTCTCTTAACTTACATAGGCGGTTTTCTAGCAATTTTTTTAGGAATTCTGCTATAAATTTCTTTACTTTTAGGTGGAAATTTGGTAAACTGTATCTTGTGTGTAATGGACGCACAAAAATACAGTTTATCCGCTGAGGAAGGTTCCTCAAGATTGACAAAGATAGGAGAATAAAATGAATCCATTAATCCAAAGTTTGACTGAAGGTCAACTTCGTACAGATATCCCATCATTCCGTCCTGGTGACACTGTTCGTGTACACGCGAAAGTTGTCGAAGGTAACCGTGAACGTATCCAGATTTTTGAAGGTGTTGTTATCGCACGTAAAGGCGCTGGCATCTCAGAAAACTACACAGTTCGTAAAATCTCTAATGGTGTAGGTGTTGAGCGTATCTTCCCAATCCACACTCCACGTGTTGAAAAGATTGAAGTTGTTCGTTACGGTAAAGTACGTCGTGCGAAATTGTACTACTTGCGTGCTCTTCAAGGTAAAGCAGCTCGTATCAAAGAAATCCGTCGTTAATTCGACTAAAAAACTCTGCTTATTCAGCAGGGTTTTTCTCTAGCTCCCTTAGTTCAATGGATATAACAACTCCCTCCTAAGGAGTAGTTGCAGGTTCGATTCCTGCAGGGGGCATAATTTAGTGTCTAAAAGCCTTATTCTAAAGGCTTTTTTGTGTATCTGTTCTACCAACGGATACTCACTTAAAAGCTTTCGTATAATCTGATGTTCTTTTTCTTTCTTCTCTTTTAAAAGATGACCATATGTTTCTGTTACCTGTTTTATATTTTTGTGCCCCATTACATGAGCAACAACCCATATATCAATTCCTTTAGCAAGTAACATACTAGCATAAGTATGTCTAATACCCGTAGCAGTTAAATTATATGGAAAAATTTCTAGTTTTTTTAGTATCGATTGTAAGCTTTGATTTACAGCATTGTTACTAGGAACTCCATACACAGTATCATAGAAGAGGAAATTTTCTTTTTCCTTAATACCTTGATTTCTATAGACAATCTTTTGTTCTTTCTTTAATAATTTCAAAACATCAGATGTTTCTTCATCTATGGGTACATCTCTAACAGATGTGTCCGTTTTGGGTGGTCTCCATTTATAATTATAGTAGCGCCTATAAGTGTGGATGACTTGATTTTCAAAATCAATGCAATCCCAAGTTAAACCTAAAATCTCTCCGAAGCGCATCCCTGTTTTAAAGGAAACAAACAAAAGATAAGGAATCACAGATTTACTGTAATTAAGATGACTTTTTAAATGAACTAAAATCTTATAATAGTCCTCAATATTGTCAATATATTTTTCATCTGTTGTCTTGCTTTTCTTCATCCCTGAAATAATCGCACCATCAGTAAAATCAACTATATCTAGTTGGTCACGTTGAGCAAACTGAATGACTTTTCGGATTTCTGAATTTAATCGTGCTACGGTATCTTTTGTAACCCTTTCAGCATACGAATTTAGAGCTCGTTGATATTGACTAAAACGAATAGAAGTTGCTGGTCTATCTTGAAAAAGTTCCTTTATCAAGTCCCCTCTCTTCTTATGCTTAAAGAGTGTTGATTCACTTTTTCCAAGTGGTCTTACAACAACATCAAACCACTCTTCCCATAACTCATATAAACTAGCTTGCGAATTAATTTTTGCACCTGACATCAACTTTAATTCAATAGCTAAAGCTTCTTTTTCTGCTTCCTTCTTAGTTCTGAAGCCGCCTTTAGATGCAACAAGTTTTTTGTTGTTATCTACAATTCTATAATCCCATGTGCCACCTTTTGTACGTTGTCTAAAAGTTGCCATTAGTTACCTCTTTCAATAGATAACCAAGGTTTTTGCCAAGGCTATTATACCATAATTTCTCTAAAGTTTTCTTCAAACCATTGTTTTGTTTTACTCGCCAAAAAGAAATAGCGTCCACCTTGGTTCTCAGGATATTTAACGAACCCATCTGGATTTAATTCAACATCAATTTCTTTCCGAATTTTTGAGTTATTCAATACATTATCAAGTAACCACGGTCTTGAAACTGATAGAAGTTGTAGAACATCAGATAAGGTCATATATCTACCTTGAGAAGAATTATGTTGTAAATTATCATATTCTTTTCTATCGACGATAATTTTATCTTCTGGTAATTGTATCTCTACATTGATTAAATCAACAGTAATTTTATTTATCTCAGTCATAGAAAATTCTCCTTTTTTATGAGATAATAGCTAGAGGTGATGAAAATCATCCCTATACTATTTTTCAAGCAATATTACTCTTTGTTTTTAGGTCGTTTCGGAGTGATATTGTTTTTTTGATAGAATAGCTTAAAACTATCTTCAAAATACTCTTTATAATTTAATTGAGAGAGTTCTGAGCTAAATTTGTTAAGCCATAGCTCAACATCTTGGTTTGGTATGTAGTTCCACTCATACTCTTGAATTAAACGAATAATAAAATGATTACGAGCTTCTCCCCCCCATATTTCCTCAATCTTTTTTAACAATGGAAAGAAACCACTACCTTTCATAATATAAGAAATAGTAGCTAATAAATAGTTGTTTCTTGAAGAAAGAGATTCTAATTCAGGGAAATGACCTGAACCTACGAACAAATCTTTTGTAAAAGGAATAGGTAAACCATCTTCTGAATTGTAGAAACCATATTTATCAATCATCTTATTTACTATCAATTGACTAAGTTCATTTGCGTTACTAATAGTTAATAACAATGCCAAAATTTGATTACTATATGTTCCTTTATAGGAAGCTTCCATACGTATCCAAGAATCACACAGGTTCACAACGTGAACATAGCGTCTACGATTGTCAAGTTGTTCCTGGTATTTATTGTAAATGCGCAATAGAGTTTGTATATTTTTTTTCTTACTTCCTATATAGATAGTCTGAGCTACACCATTAACTTCTTGTGCAGAAATATTAGAGATGTTTTTTCTACCATTATGATTTAAAATTTGAATTTGTTTATTTTTTATTCCTTGATAAAGCTCATTTACTGTCATATCGTAATTGAAATAATCTATTGCTAAGTCTATACGACTTAATCTAAGTTCCCAATACTCTTCATTTAGTAATTTAGCCATAATATTGACGTCAATAGCCTCATTATAATATTCCTTATACACTTGCTTGTAGTGAGATAAGGCAGACGCAGAAAATTTTACAATAATACCCATTGTAAAATTTCTATAATGCCAAGCTATAGAAAAGTAATACGGCATATTTTTAAAAGCAAAACCGTCTGTATAACCTGCAGGTAGTCTTTGTTCTGGAGGCGAATAATCTCCCAGAAGTAATGGTAATTTCAGCTTTTCAGCGATTATTTCAGCAATCTGTGGAGCTGTTTGATTCCATCTTTCTGGATATTCTCCTATTGTATCCTCAGTTGGTTTGATTACAAAGGTAACTTCATCAATACTGGTCATAATGACATTTCGTTTTGCATTTTCGGATAAAATTTTTTTAATTTTATGACTTGTGTACATAGTTATTCTACTTTCTATTTTTATACGGAACGTGGGTGATTACACTACCCATATTAAAGATATTTATCCAGTTGTCCCCACCTTCGCCTCACGGCTACAGTGAGACAACTGGAATTTTTTATTCAAAGTAACAATTGGAGCGTTCAACTGCCTTTTTTATTAATCTCTCTATAGGTATTATCTTATAACTAGGCACTACTATAAGACGACTACTTTTCCCACCTATTTTCATATATCCTACTCCTCTAGGGTTATTTGAGATTATGCTCTCTTTCTCATCTGAAAAAAGCATGGATATAGTTTCTTTAGATAGTTTCCCTAAAGCTATAACTGTGCCTATAGAATCTCTAGACAAGCTCAGAGAGTTTTTGTGTGCATCTTGTTGGGCAACGGCTACATAAATTTTAAACGAACGACCTAACTGTATCAGACGAGTAAAATCTTTAATTGCTTGTTCACGAGCTTTTCTGTCCAGACTGTTCTGCCAAGCATTAAATTCATCAAAACAAATCAAAATAAAATTACGAGAAATATCTTGACCTCTTTGTCGTTTCTCAAGAATCTCTAACCCCTTAAATAGGATTTCTGAGACAGTCTCAAACTTCTTAAAAGCTAGAGAATTTTCTAAGAATGCAAAATCTGAATCTGCCTTATAATCAGCTATTAAAAATTGACTATCTGGGTAGGAATAAGCAAAGCTGGCGAGAAAAAGCTTAGTAGCAAATGTCTTGCCAGCCCCACTCGCACCAACTATCAGAGCATGCGGGACTCTCTCTACAGGAATATCCCAATCAAATGAATATCCCTCGTCAAATAGTCTCTTGTCTTTAAAACACTTCACTTTTATACCACCTTTTAATTGTATAAGAACTCTAGTTGCAGATTGATATGATACTGATTGTTATATCGTAAAATATCTCCAAAAGTTGGATTGACTATCAGGCGGTGGTTCTTGTCTGACCATTGAGCCATGCAGTTTGTTCCCCTTATATACTTGTCAAGTTGAACTAAAAACACCTGCTGAATGTAGCCTTCTTCTTCGTTATCAGGCTTACTAGCTAGCATAATGGGAAAGCTCCAAACATGAGAATCTTGTGTTGCAGAACTTCCAATATTCCGAATATAGCGATTATTAAGCAGTAACTTCTGCCCTGATAAAGAAGCTGTCTTTTCTATAACCTGCTCTATGTCAGTTTCGATGTTACCTATATACAGATTGAGAATCTTTTCTTGTATATTCCTTTGCTGTATTTCAACGTATTTATAAAAAAGCCATAACAGACTGAGAATGATGGTGAATAAAATTGTATACATTGTTTACCTTCTTTCTGACAGAGGAAGGGAAAACTTCCTCTGTTATACTATAAATCAATGACCCCTTGCACTTCTGCATTCTTTGCTCTAATAGATAATATAGAGCGTGAACCCTGACTGTAAGCTGATACTGTGCAATCTGTCAAATCTAGTTCAATAATAGAATCAACATAAGATTCGAAATCTCGTGAATCAATGTTCTGAACTTTAATAGATTGCATTGAAAATCTACCGTTTGCAGTTCGAAAACCTAGGTCTAGAGTAGAACCAAATATCTCTTGTGTAGCATAGTCTTTCCATTCTCCGACACCTAGACATTGACCTTTAATTACCATTCTTGAAATTTCCATTTTTAAAAATCCTCAAAATTTCTATAGTTAGATGACAAAGCGAAATAATTTTTGTCAATATCTTTGCTACTTATTTCTTAGTACATGATAATCACCTACTTTCTTACTTGCTAAGAATCGAGCAAGATTTTTTGTAAGAACTAGCTTACAGTATTATAGTAAATCATATAACCCGTATCGTCACCCCTAACAAAAAAGCTTGATTTAATAGGCTTTTCAAAGCTTCCCTAATCGCTATTGACATTTCCTTTCAAAAATGCTACTGTGTGACAAATTTAATTTATTACAAGATTTTTTGTAAGAACTAGCTTACAGTATCATAGTAAATCATATACCCTGTATCGTCACCCCTAACAAAAAAACTTGATTTAATAGGCTTTTCAAAGCTTACCCTAACTGCTATTGAAGTTGTCTCTCAAAAATGTTACCATGTGTACAATCTTAAATTATTAAGGAGTTCAATATGAAGTATAAAGAAGAATTATTAATCGCATGTGTTGTCTTGAATCTGGTTGAAGAACTAGATAGCTTTAAAGAATATCAAGAATTAGAGGGAGAAACAGATACTTACCAAGCTGTCTTAAGATATGTAGAAGATGAATTGTATGGTGAAGTAGGTTTCAAAACTCTTGAAAAAATTTACTTTGGTATGCCGACATCTACTACAGCATATATCAGTCAAAAATCTTATAATGCTATCATGAAAAATGAAGAATTTTATGAATTAGCTGAAAATATCTGTCAAGCTATTCAAGAAAATGATTCTAAAACAATGGATAAAGTTACAAACATCATTGAAAAGCGTATTGAAAATAAAGAATTTCCTAAACTGCTAGAAAGCATGAAAAAAGATAGCAATCGTCATTTTGCTTTACCTATGCTATTAGCAAATAAGAGCTTACTAACCAAAGTTCTCGAATATCTACCTTTAGTCGAAAAGATATTTGAATCCGAAGAAAACATTGAAATATTTTCTCAAGTAGCTAATCGTCTTGACACATTTAAGATTGCTGATGATTACGAGGATTGGGATAATATAGAGAGCTTTATCAAGGACGTACAAGAGCGAAATGGATTGGATAACTACTTGAAATAGAATTTAAAAAAGCCAAGTCATGCTATATGTGACTTGGCTTATTTTTCTATCTCATCTAGGAAATCAATCAAAAGTTTTGTGACCCTCTCTTGCTTACTAGGTGCTAATTTTTCCAGCTTAAACAATAATTGATTTATCAGCGGATTACTTTCAGTCAGAGAAATGTCAAAGAAACTTTCTATATCTGTATCAAGAGCGTCCATGATTTTTTCAAGGGTTTTGATTTTGATATTTGGTTCAAGGTTTTCTAATTTATAAGTATATTTTAATGGTAAGTCCGCCAGCTCCTCTAGTTGCTGTTGGGTGATATTTTTTTGCAATCTCAGTAAGCGGATTCGCTTGCTGATATAGGATTGTAGGTTCATTTTTGTCATCTCAGTACCTCTTTAAATCCTATCATACTGAAATTTGTGTCCTTTAAAAACTACTTAAAAAGAGAAAAAAACAGTTATATAGTTTTAAAATACTATAACATGTGATAAAATAGGACTATAAAACTATCAAAAGGAGTTTATAGATGGAATCAAACACACAAGGTCACGGCACCATCAAAAAGTTGCGTACTGGTGCAGTAGTTTCTACTTTAGCACTTACGGCTTTTGGGGTATCTACTACTGTATCAGCTAATGAGACTGAGGTTGCGGTTAATAAGCCTGCAACTAAGGTTGTTGCTAAAGTTCCTAGTCAAACGGACGTAGATAAGGCTAAAGCTGAATCAGATAAGGCTAATCAGGATGTATCTAAGCAAAAAGAAGTTGTTTCATCTACTGAAGCAAACATTGCTAACGTTGAAAAGACTATCGCTGAAACTACTAAAAAGGTAGAAGAAGCTAAGACTGTTACACCTCAAAAGGTAGTTGAAGCCAAGGCTGACGCTGACAAGAAAGCCAGTGAGCTTGCGACTGCTGAGAAGACTCTAGCTGATGCCGATAAGTCTGTATCTGCAACTGCTGAAAAGGTTGAAGACCAAACTAAGGTAGTATCTAAAGCTGAGAAAACTGCAACTGATGCAGCTAATAAGGTAGATAGCGCTCAGAAGAAGGTAGACTCTGTTTCAACTACTACTTGGGATAATCTTGAACTTCAGAAAAGAGCTTACTCTCTTGAAGTCAAGGTAAGAGTTGATACTCGAGCAGTAGATGAGGCTCAGAAGAAACTTGACGACGGTAAGAAGGCTGTAGCAAACAAAGAACAGGCTATGAAAGATACTCAAAAGAAAGTATCTGATGCTGAATCTAAGTTATCTCAAGCTACCAAAGAACTTAACGATGCTAATGCTAACCAAGCTTCCAAAGAAGAAGCAGTTAAAAAAGCTAAATCAGCTCTTAACGTAGCTAAACAAGGTGTTACTGAAACAACTACAGTTAGCGATGAGGAGTACCGACTAATTCAAAAAGATGGTGTAACTCCTTATAAAGTAGGTTATGCTCCAGCTCTTTCTCAGGGGTATATCGATGCAATCAAGGCTCTTGCTAACGGTACAGGTACTGTAGATGCAGTTCGTAAGGCAGCTCTTAAGACTCCTTATATGGACGAAGAAACGGGAGTAGGTGCTAAATCTCTTAAAGACTTCAACTCAACGGGAGAGTTAAACGGGGTTCCTTATGGTTCAGAAGACAAGGACGCAACAGAAATTGCTGACTTCCAACACCTAACTAAAGAACAACAAATCCAGTTGGCTTACTATGCAGCTTCAATTATCAATGATTTGCGTGCTAAGGTTGGTACTAAACCTCTCAAGGTTACTGAAAGTTCTCTTAAATTGGCTGAAGCCTTTAACAACTACGCTAATGCTTTCACTAGTGCTAACAGTGGTGAGTATAGCAAACACAACACTAAAGGTATCAAAGAGAAGTACGAACTTGCTAAGAATGAGTCTAATGTAAATGTACCATCCCTTGCAATTCGTTCTAAGATGATTCCAGACTTCTTAGGTCTTGGTAAGAAAGTAACCACTATGGCTCACATTAAGCAAGTTATGTACCAAGGTATCGTAAATGCTCTAATGGGTGTTAATGAAAATACATCAAGTGAAGAGCGTTACAGTAGTGCACTTTCTCTTCTTGGGTTGCGTGACTCTGACAAGACTAACATTGGAGTGGGTATCGGATATCTAGGTAGTTACACAACTAAGGGTTATGAAGCTTCCATCACTTTGTCAGCTCCTCAAGAAACTACCTCAACTACAACAAAGGTAGACGAAAAGGCAGTTGAGGCGGCTCAAAAAGCGTACATCGACGCTTATACAGAACTTAAAGATGCTGAAAATGGGGTATATCTTGCTAAGTCTAAGTACGGTAAAGCTGACTCTGAACTATTCTCTGCTCGTAGTCACTTATCTGACATCCGAATGGACAAGATTGATGTCCCAGCTCTTGAAAAGGCTCTTGAAGAAGCTAAAGCTCAGTTGAAAGAAGACACTGAAGCTTGGAACACTGCTAAAGAGGTACTTGCAATTGCTGAATCAAATGCAGCAGACAAGAATAAGTCTCTTTCTGAAGCTAAAAAGGCTCTTGAAACTGCCAAAGCTGAGAAAGCCTCAGCAGACAAGGCTCTTGAAACTGCCAAAGGTGAATTGGAAGTTCTTACTAAGGCTCATGATGTAGCAGTCTTGGCTCGTAAGTCAGCAGGTGAAGACCTTGCTCGCAAACGTGAAGCGTCTAAAGAGGCTACTGATACCTATACAGTTCTTAATCTTGCCCTTACTAAGCGTGATGAAGTCCTTAAAGCTTTGGATAAAAAGCTTACTGATGCCAAATCCAAGCTTGGTGTACTTCGTGCTGAGTTGGAGACTGCTAAGGACGAGTTAGCTCGTCTTGAGGGTATCGCTGAAGCTAAGGCTCGTGGGTATGAGAACTTCAAGCAACTTAAAGCCGACCATGACGCATACCTTGCAGAACAAAAACGCTTGCAAGCTTTGAAAGACAAAGAAGATGCAATCCGTAAAGCAGGTGGTCAACCTAAGGAAGTATTTGATGCTAACGGTAAAGTAGTTGATGTTGTGGATGCTAAGGCTCAAAATAAGGCTGTAGTTGCGACAGTGGGAACTAAAGACGATAAAACATATCAAGCTCCTGCACAAGCTACAAATGCAAAAGCAGAACCTAAGAAACAACTTCCAAATACAGGAGAAAAGCGTACTAATACTGCTACTCTTACGATTATCACAGCTTTATCTTCTATCGGTCTTGTATACCGTAAACGCAAAAAATCACAATAAAAAATAAATCTCCTTACTAGCGTAGGGAGATTTTGTGATAAAGAAGAAAAATAATAATCTGTTCTACTTTTGTTCTACCTTTTATTTTTACATACGATTTAGAGAGTGGCAAAACCTTGATTTATCAATATTTTTGTTACTCATTTTTACTTATTTTAACTCTAAATCGACTGCAGGGGGCAGTAATTCAATCAAAAAGCACTGAAGGATCAGTGTTTTTTTCTTGTCTTAAAATTGAAACTACTTCAGATGAAAATGGAGGTGTGGTATAATAGACGTAGAATGTTTAGGAGAAAGAAATGAAAAAAGGATTATTTTGGGTTGTTAGTGTAATGCTAATGGTCCTGACTCTTTATACACTGAATGGATGTAATTTAGGTGGTAAATATGGCATTAAAATTTAAAGAAACAAATAAAACGTTTCATAAAATCATAGAAGTTGACGGTGAAAAATATCTTTTGGATATGACTAGTATTAGTCCTAAAACTTATTTCTGGGGTTCTCTTCCTAATGAAATTACTGCCAAATGCTTAAAATTAGATAGAAGAGATATGCGATTTGAGAGTCTAGCGCCAACTATAAGCAAATCTCTTGGTATTGGAATAGGTGTAGCAATAGGTGGAGCTTGTTATAGAATTGTTACGAATGTTTTTAAGAGTTACGACATTAGCCATAATATTTCTTTTAAATTAGGATTGTTTTTCCTCTCTATTGTCTTAGCTTATCTTACTTTCAGGTTCATTGCTTTTGTGGTTCGTCATAATCTTCAACAAAAGCTTTCCAGTAAAGAAACGAAGTATCAAATAGTTTTCAAACTAGCAAGCTCACAACGTCAATTAAAACTGTATAAACTTCTGCCTATTCTTTTTGTTGCAGTTATAGGATGTTTAGCATTTTATATATTTACTGATAATGGGACAGAGGCCTCTATCCTTATCATTAACAGTATTTTATTTTTGGGTTTCTTTACGGTGATCTTAGGTATGTTACCACTCCGAGAAAGTTACGAGAAGCAAGAGATTATTTTTGAAAAAATAGAAAAGTTATAAGTTGAAAAAAAGCATAAATGCTGTTTTATAACTGATTTTTAAATGAGCATCAGGAGATATTATGTTAAAAACGAACAAGTGGATATTCCTTGCGATTTCCGTTCCCTTTATGATTCTTGCTTTGTCTTATTTGTTTATTAGGGTGCCGATTGGGAACACAGGTAAGTTTATTCATGATCATGAGGATTCTATCAAGAGAGAAATTATTGCAGACATAGACAGTCAAGGGCAATATATAAAGTCTGTGACGCTTTTACCAGGTTCTGCGAGGGGGTCTTTTGATAATGGTGGAGATGTAGGTGGAAATTATCATATTTATTTTACAGCCTATGTTAATAATAATCGCAAGCAGTCAATGAAAGTAGAATTATACTTTCCTGATGCTGGTATACCACCTTTTACCTTTATAAAACCCAATCCTTACAAATCTCCTGAAACTATGAAGAGATGGTACTTGTCAGTACAAGAGATATCCAGTGACCCCTCGTGGGATTGGAAGCGAGAGCACGATAAATTGAATGAAATTATGAATAATCTTTTGAATGTTTCTGTTCGCAAAGGCAAGGATGCATTCTGGCAAGTTCGAAAAAAAATTATGATTCGTTTTCTTAACAAATGGCTACATGAACATGAGGAAAATTTCAAACTAGCTATCCAAACAGACCTGTATCGAAACGTTCCAGAATTGGAACAGAAATTAGGAAAGATTCAAAGTATAAGTGTAAGTAACTATCAAATGTACATTCCTTCGACAGATAGAGATATTCGTTTTGATGTTAGATTTGAGAGATATCCTGAAGAAATAGCTACTATAAATGTTCGCTTACATTCCCAAGGGGAACAATCAGTTTTTAAGGATCCCTCAGTTGCTGCAACTATTAGTTTTGAAAATGAACGTTTTGCTATAAAAACGAATTACGACTCCAAGCTATTTCCAATTTTTAATCAAAGTCGATTTGGTAATAGTAATGGAGAAATATCTTATGAGCTCCCAAAAGACTATGAAAATCAATTTTTAATTCCTTAACTATCAAGCAAGCTATTGTGCTTGCTTTTTCTTTATCTTCTATCTCACAAGATGCTAATTGTGTGTTATAAGAGTATATGGAAAGAGAAAAAGAACAAATGACCTGCAGCCCAAAAGTGAGACAGAAAAATCCAACTTTTGGGTATAGGTTATGATTAGTGTTTTTTCTTGTCTTAAAATTGAAACCATTTCAGATGAAAATGGAGGTGTGGTATAATAGGAGAAAGTATAAGTGCTTATTTGAAGGGGAATTTCTCTCCTTATTATGAGTATTAGGATTTAGTTTTCTGAGAAAAATAATGATGTTTGAGTAAAGAAGGAAATGGAATGAAAATTTCTGGGACAAGTGGTGACATTACTTTTGATTATGAAAATGGTTATGTTTTAAAAGCAGAGGGAGAGTTGTTGACTGCTGGTAGCTTTATTGTATATAGGTCAAGCATACAGAATTGGGAGCCACCTTACAATCACATTCCTATCACACAGAACGAGATAGATAAACTTGTCGAGGAAGTGAACTCCAGGATGACGGAGCAAACAATACAGATCGAATTTATCTGAATTAGATTAGGAGAAGGATGATGAAAATCGATTACAGTGAACGGATGGTCATATGGGAGTGGGAAGGTAGTGAAATAAAGATAGAACTACCAGATATCATTCATGCGGAATATCATAAAGATGAGAACATGGTGATGGTTTATAGTGGGGAAAATCTTATTAACAAAATCGTTTTCTACTATAGTTTAGAAGGAAAACTATTAGGGCGACAAAATGTAGAGGAAGGGAGACTAGAGTGGCATTATAAGGGCCAACATCAGATTGGTTTTCATCATTTACATCATCTTCGATTTAGTCCTAAATATCAGCGTATCTTCAGTATATTTCGCTCATCCAGCGATTTTGACGTTCCATCAGAACTAGAAGTTTATAATTTAGAAGGTGAGAAAATCGACCAAATTGAATCTCCTGCAGGGTTTACAATGCTATACATTTCTGAGATAAGTAAAGAAAAACTGAGAATTGTATGCGAAGCTCTTAAAGAGGATTGTTTTGATAAATCTGGTCGAAGTGATTTCTATTTTAATGTGGATTTAGAAACTAGAAAATGGATAAAAGATGGCGTAGCCTATTGAGGAAGAGAAAAAGAAGCCTGATTTTATGATATTCTGGTTGAGAGAATAACTTGCACTAGGAGAATACAAATGAAACCAACAAAACTACAATGGGAAGACGTTATTCAGTTCGAAGAAGTCGAAGAATACGGGAAAGAAGTTTGGAAGCATAACAATCAGTATTACATCGTCAATATTGAAGGTGGTATGATGGATGACCGAGTAGTTTATGAGTTACCAGACGAGTTATTTGCCTTATTAGAGAGTGGAGAGAGAACTCTAGAAGATATTTCTTACAGAGTTAAGAATGATTATTGGCCGCCAACGGAAGAAGAGATTAAGAGAATAAAAAGAGAACGAGCGACAGAGTACCCAATAATACTGGTAGCTAATCCGAAAAATCAATTGCTTTTTACACAAGAAGAATTAGAAGCGTTAATGCCCATTGCAGAGAAGATTTGGATCGCATCTGAAGGCAAACTTCCAGATGAATATGTATCACCACTTAAGTAAGGAAGGTCTAAAATGAAACCAACAAAACTACAATGGGAAGATGTTATTCAGTTCGAAGAAGTAAAAGGTTACGGAAAATCCATCTGGAGAAATGATAACAAGTATTATTTAGTTTCAGAAGAGGGAACCGTAGCTTCTTGGTTAGTTGTCTATGAATTACCACAAGAATTATTTACCTTACTAGAGAGTGGAGAACGGACTCTACTTGAAATATCTTGCAAAGTTAAGCACGATTATTGGCCACCGAAAGTGACACAAGAAGAAGCTGATAGAAATTTCCTGAGGCAATATCCAGAAGCTTTAAGAAGAAATCCTAAAGCGCAAGGCTTATTCACAAAGGCCGAACTGAAAGAAATGTTACCCGAAGGGGCTGAAATTCTAGTGAGTAGCGATTAAAAAGTGGAAACTAATCTTAATAACTTCAAAATGATAAATTTTGCAGAGAACAAACTGAGCCTTTTAAAAATTGAAAATATGAAAGATTATCAAATGAAAAATTACAGAAAACTTTTGTTAGTAGCTATCCAAGCAGGCGATGTTGCTGGGATTTTGCGAGGTGAAAAAAGATATTGTATAGAGCCTCCGACCTCTGTACCAGATGTTTTTCCGACAGATATTTGCCAAGTATTAGCTGAGTATTTCTACAAGCAAAATGATATTGACAAGATTCAAGATATATTAGAAGGCAGTCTTATAGAGTTATCACAGAGTTCTGCTGTTGATTTATATATTTCAGTTTTGTTTTTTGATGCAATCCTTTTTATGCAAGAAAAAAATATAGCTAGCTTTACAATCCATACGTCGACAGTTGCACAAGCAATCTCTAAGGGAGTTAAGCTTTTTCAAAAGGAATTGAACGACAGTATCACTTTCCCAAACGGTCTTGTTAAAATAAAACCCATGAGACAGCTGGAAAAATTCAATCAAAAATATCAAAAGAATCAACGTTTTTCTATTATTGAGTGATAGTGATGGGAGTTGTAACTCTGTATAGATGAACTGTTAGTTGGGATAAATATTATGAAAGAGAATTTAAATTTTAATCTATTAAAACAAGATGTAGAAAAAGAAATTAGAGAAAAAGGCTTTGAAAATCTTTATTATGCTTTGTTTGATGAGCATAGTAGTCAACTTTGGGCTATCCATCTATTCTATCGAGATGGGAAATTTATGGTAAATAGTCGGGACGACCGGGCCTATATAATGGGGAAAACAAGGGAGTTTGAGAATTTTGAAGAGGCAAAGCTATTATTTCTGAAAAAAATGGCATCTTTCATCGAAATGAACAGATATTTTGTACAGAATGGAGATTCACCCTACTATTCATGTAGTTTGTGGTATAAATGAGGAGGTCAAGCAAAGATGAGAGACGAATCCAAAGAACGTTTAGAACTGTTGTCAGCCATTCATGATTTAGGTTACGAAAGTTTGAGATATTCCATATTTAACGAATATGGTCCTGGAGAATGGGAAGTGGTAATCGAATATGACGATTCTAAGCAAGTGTACAATGTCTACGCTACCATGGATAGAGCAAGTTATAATAAAAAATTGGAATTTGATAATTTTGAAGCTGCTAAAAATAAATTTCTAGAAAAACTAGATCTTACTGTGGAAATAAATAAACTTTTTGTAGAAAATGGGGAATCCCCTGAATACTCCTCCCCATTATGGGATGAAAAAGAGGATCACTAGAAGATGAGAGATGAATCCAAAGAACGTTCTGAGCTTTTATTAGACGTTCAAGACTTAGGTTACGAGAGTTTGAGATTTTCTATTTTCAATGACCATAATCCCTGAGAGTGGGGAACGAGAATTGAACTCAATCCTCAAACTCATAAGTATGAGGTATATCTAACACGGGACAGAGCAGGGAAAGGCAAGGTTTTTGAGTATTCTGATTTTCCTAATGCAAAAGAAAAGTTTTTAGAGTTGTTAGATTATACTGTTTCAAGAAATAAGTACTATATTGCCAATGGTTGGGTGCCACAATATCCTTCGCCACTATGGAACAAACCAGAAATCGATATCGAATCTTTGAAAAATATAGTAGAAAAGGAGATTAAAGAAAGAGGTTTTGAAAGCTTGTCTTATGTCTTGTTTGATGAAGATAGCAGACAACCATGAGCAACACATTTGTTTTTTTAAAATGACAAGTTTCAAATTAACAGTAGGGATAAACGCTCATATATTGTGGGGAAAACATGGGAGTTTGATACTATGAATGAAGCAAAGGATGAGTTTTTTAAGATTCTTAGTCAAACAGTTCATGCGGAACAGTTGGCTAATGAACTTGGTTTTTCGCACCCCTATCCTTCGCCACTATGGGATGAGGAAGGAAAATGATTTAGTTTGAGAAAGAATATGGAAACCTTGTAAAAGATGTATTTGGCCTCCTAGGTAATCGGGACCTAGCTAAAATTTAATCAGTACAAAAGAGAAGATGAATAAGTTTAGGGAATAGTAAATTAGTAGATGTTTGGTAAAAGACAAAGGAGATAAGAATGGAATCAATTTATGTAAGTCAAAAAGATATGTTGGAAATTTGTCAAGATGGTGATAAGTATTTCTTGCGTTATCCAACTTTTAATATTACCATGCCAGAAGTAGTTCAAGAAATCCCCAAAGAAGCTGCAGATAGTTATATGTCGGGAGAACATACTGGTAAAGAGTTGATGAATTATGCAGATTATGGTTTTTGGAAATCTAAAAAACAGTATACACAAGATGAGTCTGGTAAGCTCTTCATCGAAAATCATCCTTCTTTTATTTTAAAAAACCCAGGAAATACTCGTCGTCTTTTTACAGCAGAGGAATTTAGACAAATTGTCACCCAAGCAATTGTTTCAGAACTGGAACCTAACGAACTTGATGCAATTGGTATAGTTGATAGTCATTTAGAGCTTCTTCTGGTGGATCCAGTTGGCTGGGAGGAAGAGATAGAAGCAGTCCATCTGGAAATTCTGCAAGAAAAAATGAATAATTACATTCACTTCCTCGAAAGCAAGCAATATGTAGAGCGATATGGTGATCAATTTGATAAAAAAGTCATCCATATCACATTCCAGTATTCTCCATCTGATAACGGATTGGCCTTTCTCGCTGCGGTTCAGAAAGTAATGCAACCGACTGATATGAGCTTGAAGGTAGAATTACCAGAGTAAGAAAGGGAGCGGAAACGCTCTCTTTTTGTGGTATAATGGGAGAAGGATTGGACCAAAGTAAATTTAATATGATATTGAAACAGAAAAACTTAAGGATATAGAAGTGATAACGCATCAGGAAATAGTTGATCATTTGCAAAAACGAGTTGACCAAGCACAAGTGAGATACAATAATAATCCTTCTAAACAGAATTCTGAACGTCTAACGAACACTAAACGGGATCTTTTTTATGTTGAACGCGATAACGAGGTTTTAATTAAGGTTAAGGGAAGTCTTCCACCCGAATAGTTTACTTTTGAATAAGGAGAAAAAATGACTAGAGAAGAACTTGATAATCTATTTTACACAGTTCCAAACGATGTGGATTATACGGATCTACTCGAAGAAGTAGACTTGGAAGATATTCCAGAAGAAACGATTAACAAACTCATCTCTTTATTATCTAGCGATGATGAATTTTTGCGCTATAAAGCTTCGAGGCTTTTAACTATTTGGGGGCTGAAAGAAGGTTTTGAGGTGTTGACTCAGATGTTTGTTGAAGGAAAGTTAGAAGGTTATATTTTACATAGATTGTATGCTTATGATGATACAAATCGAATTTTATTAGACGATTTATCAAGTTATTGGGCAAGTCAATACGATTTAGGGAATGGGGAAGAATCTAGAAAAGCTATATTTCCTTATATTTGTCAAATTATCAATCAAGCAGAACAGGGTCATTATGATATTTCAAAGTTATATCATTTAATCAGAGAAGAAAAATTTACAGAATATATCCCCCACATCAAACACTTTTTATCGTCCATTATGGATAAGCCAGAAGAAAATTATTGGCGAATTCATGATACTTTGAAACTATTTTTGGAGATTGAACCTGATTATGTGGAGAAACTTCTGGAGGAGAAGGATAAATCACTAGCTGATTTCGGATTGGAGGAAGAGGATGAAAGAAATTAAATTCTATAAGGTAAACGATGCATACGGTTATATGTCCAATTTTGCTCCTTATCCTTTTTCGGATGGAAATAAAATCTGGCCTACATCGGAACATTATTTCCAGGCTCAGAAATTCTTGGTTCCAGAAATTCAGGAAAAAATTCGCTTGCTGGAGTCACCTATGGATGCTGCTTTGGAGGGACGCAATCGCCAGAATCTGTTACGAAAGGACTGGGAAGATGTCAAGGATGATATTATGCGTTATGCTGTTCGTGAGAAATTTCGTCAAAATCCAGAGATTCTAGAGAAACTAATTGCGACATCTGATGCAGAATTATTTGAGCATACAAAAAATGATCATTATTGGGCTGACGGGGGAGATGGATCTGGTAAAAATATGCTGGGGAAAATCTTAATGGAAACAAGAGTAGCTTTAAGTCTAGACAATGGTTCTATAAATTAAGAAAGTATTCTGACTTTAAATGAATAACACAGAATTCAAAAAATATTAGTGAAATGTTTGAAAAATATAAAAATCGTGAAATTACTTTACAAGAATTGAAGAATTTCCAATTTAATCCGGATAATTTTAGAATTGAAAAACCTTCTCCTAACAGGAGCCACAGTCACGAATAGAAAGGAAAATGATGAGAGTTTATGATTTAGAGTCGTCTATTAGAAATGCAGATTTAAAATCGTTTCAGAAATACTATAATGGAGAAGTACATCAAGAATTTACAAATGATAATCTTTCCATGCTAGAGTTACTATTTACGGAATCTAGTAATTGTGGCAATAGAATGCAAATCGCAGAACATCTGATTCATCAAGGAATTGATGTGAACCATCAATCAAAAACTAAGAGCACTGCCCTTCATTTACTATTAGGATCTGCAAAAGCAAATTGGTCTGCTGATCCCCAATACCTCTTACAGGAAGCAGAATTGCTTATAAAGAATGGAGCAGATGTGAATTTGAAGGATTCGCACGGTGGAACGCCTCTATCATATGCAATTGCGACATTAAAAGCTTCATCTGAGGAGTTACTTCCTTTATACAAAGTTCTTTTAAACGCTGGAGCATATGTAGATGAACGCTCTGGTGTACCTTCTTGTTTAGAGTTGACAAAAATTTTTCCTTGGAGAGCGGACTTACTTACATTAATGGAGGATTATCATGTTAAATAACAATGATTTTGGTGGTTTTGTCGTTTCAAACAATATTCTTGATGGAAAAGCTATTCGCTATTCCTATCGCGAGGAATCTGCTATTCCACAATTAAATGGCTGGACACTGTTATCAATCGAAGATGATGAAGCTTACCTAGCTAATTCAAAAAATTTCACAATTTTAGGAGCAAATAGCATTGTAAAAATTGCTCCTGTTATGCTAGAGATTTTTGAAGCCCCATATGGTACCGACTTATGTTGGTTATATGAGGAAGGCGTTCATGTAGGATTTTATGATTTGGTGAGAGATAGAGAAACAACAATCGAAGAAATTGTTCATTGAGTGTCATTTGTATCTCGTCTAAGCCTTTATGATCTAGAGTAAGAGAATTTGTCAGCTAAAGTAGAATAGTTTTTTGAAAAAATCGCAAGCTGAATGCTGGAGTAATTGAGGAGTTTTAAATGGCATTAGAGAAAGAAAAAATATCAGTGAAATGTTTGAAAGTATAAAGGCAGAGAAATTGCCTTGTAAGATTAAAGGCCTCCCAGATATGCTGGATGGTTTCAATATGATTTCAGAGGTTGAAAAATGACAGAGGATAAATTTTTAACAAAAGAAGAAGTTCTCCGTGATGGTGTTTGTTTTGAAGATGAACTAGACTGGGGCGGAGAATACTATGAACAAATTGTCTTTGAAAATGAATCAGGAGAAGAGGTTCCTTATACTGGTTTAGCCTATGATTTATATCCAGATGGTCAATTAGAGTTTTATGGGTATATAGATAATGGATATAGGCATGGTCTAGCTGTCTACTTTTATTCTAATGGAAAAATTAAAAGTATTAATAATCAAGACAGAGGTGCGGCCGAAGGAATTCAAAAAGAATATTTTGAAAATGGTGATATTGAGTCGGTTTCTTATTGTATTGCAGGAGGAGAAATTCTCTATAAAAAATATGATGAGACTGGTAAAATTATTGAAGAAAAAACAGAGCCTACCGAAGATGATTTCAAGAGAGCAAAAAAGTGGGGTGTTGATTTATCGACTTTAGACATGAATTTGAAGTAGCACAGAATCAATTCAAAAATCAGATAGATCTATCTAATCATTTTGAGGACTAGGAGATTTGTTATGTCGCAGGGGTGGATTAATACCTATTGAAGAGAATGACAAAGAATACGGTCTTGCTTGCCTTGTGGTTATTGACCAGGAAAATCTCCAAGTTGTTGAAGAGGTCAGTTTTCATGATGAAAGTAGAGTTCCCTATCTTTCAGGTTTTCTTGCCTTTATGGAATTGCCTCTGATTTTAGCAGCAGTTAAACTGTTGAAAATTAAACCTGACTTATGTATGTTTGATGGGAATGGTTATCTGCATCCGCGCCATATGGGAATCGCAACCCATGCTTCCTTTTTCTTAGGTAAACCAACTATCGGTATTGCCAAAAATGACTACCATATTGAAGGGGCAGAATTTTACTTCCTGACAATGACGAAGGAGCCTGTACAGAAATAGGTAAAAACAGTGAGATTTATGGGCAAGTATTAAGGAATTTTCAGAATAAATCAATGGAGTAAATAAATGCAGACATATAAATTGAAAAATAAAGAGAATTATAGATATTTTGTCAAACATTATCTAGAGGTGATGAAGGAAGGAAAAGAAGCAGAAGCATTTCTAGGAACAGAAGCTAAGTATCGTTTTCGGCAACGAGATTCTTATGAACTTGACAGCACAGACATTTTAGTATTAATGGAATATTGCTTATATCCTTTGTATGTGGAAGGTGATGAGGATATAGCAAGAAGAACTTTTGACATCTTGAAAGGATTTAGCTTATCGGTTGACCTAGTCAAATTAGATAAGGTGACTGATTATATTTCTATTCAAAACTGGTTTTTAACTGAATATTCTAATCTTCCCTTTGTTATTGAAACAGATGAGTTAGTAAGAAATATTATAGAAAGCATTTCAAAATTATCAGATGAGCAGAAACGTACTTATACCTATGAAAGACTCTGTAATGTATTAGACCGTAGTCCATTATACAGGCAGTGTGACGAAGAAAAGGTAGAGAAGATTCTTAAGGAATTTAAGGAAAAATACTACAATCCCCCTAAGGTAGTAGAAACCATTAAAACAGTTGAGGAAATTGTACTAGACGTTACAAGTATCGATGCGATGGGTGTTTCAGATGACCATCTAGAGTTGTTGTTGATTGATGAAAACAAATGGATAGAGTCATTAGAAGAAGAGCATCTCTTGAAACTTCAAGAAAAACTAAATAACTATATCTACTTCCTCGAAAGCAAGCAGTATGTGGAGCGATATGGTGATAAGTTTGACAAAAAAGTCATCTATATTACTTTCCAATATTCTCCATCTGATAATGGATTGGCCTTTCTTGCGGCGGTTCAGAAAGTGTTACAACCCACTGATATGAGCTTGAAGGTAGAATTGCCGGAGTGATAAAGGGAGCGGAAACGATGCTAGATATTTTTATTGATTCTATAGGTGACAAGTCAGGGACCTATAAGTTGTTAAGAAACCATTCATCCTTGCCTTTTTCTTTAATCCAATCCAGAATCAAAGATCATGACACGGTGATAGAAGTAGACATGTTAGATTTGGATGAATTGAAAAAGGTTAGAGAACTCATCCGTGAGTTGAGTGCTATTGGGACCAAGGTTACGATGAGGGATTCGACTGGTATTATCACCTTAGAAATAGTAAATAATCTTATTTCTACTTTTGAAGAGATTGCGGCAGAGAGAGAAGAACTGGATGCTCTGATGTTTGAAGAGGAAGAGTGAGTGCCACGTTTTTCAGTGGATACCAACTTAGTTTTTAGTAATAAGAGGAAAATCAATGAATGATAATAGAATTTTATTGCGCTTCCTACAGGAGTTGATATACGGCCTTGTAGATTGTATCAGTGAGAAAGAGTATCAGGAGTTTGTCCTTGATTCCTTAAAACTTTCAAAACAGGAGCTTGATAAAGAGAGTGGTTTTTGCCCAGATCTTTTATATTCTCGACTGGAAAATATGGACGAGCTGGATATCTTGACATTTCAGGAGCTGGATAAGAAAACCAATCCACTAGTATGGAACTGTATCGCTAATTTCTATGTCCTAGTTTGTCACTATTCATATGTTGCTTCGGAAGAAATCTACCTACCACAAACGATTGAAAGTGTCGACGAGAACATACTTGAGGTTCTTTCCTTAAGTTACAAACAAATCCTAGCTGAAAATAGGGAACTTATTTCACAAATAACTGGGCCAGAAATAGAAGGATATTTAAAGGATGAGCTCGTTAAAAACTACTTTGGGCCACTATTTTTATCTGATGAGAACGAATAGGCCATTCGTTCAAGTATAGATCAGGAGAGGATATGCTTACGAGTTATTTTATGTTGATTTTTGCTGAGGCAATTGCGAATCGTATGGAAACAGAATATACTTCACATATTCGAACCGCCTTGGATGCATGTTGGAGTTTTTTGGAGAATAGAGATAAAAGGGGAGAGGAAATTTATCGCCTTTTAGATGATGGGACAGACTTCAGTGGAATATTTATCTACATGCAGTTAGATGAAAATGAAGCGAATGGTCTCTTGTGGGACAACATTAGTTATGCAATAGGTGTGACTGCTAAAGAAGCGTTTGAGTTTGAAAATAAGAAAGAGCTTCCTTCTCCCTTAGAGAACATTGAACCAGAACTGCCCGATGTCTTTATTGGAAATTTAAAAGAAATAAGCATGAACCTTTATCATCATGTCGAAACTGTAAAACGTTTCATCAATAGAAATCCATATCCATCAAGAGAGTCTGCCCTAAAAGCACTAGATAAGATGGGCTTACTTAGATGATTTGATTGGAAGATTTGGCGAAAAATCAAAAAAAAAAACACCCCGGAAGTTAGAGTGTCATCTCTACCTTTTGGGGTGTCGTTTATTTTCTATCCTTAAGTATTTTACAATACCCACGTACGAATAGCATGGGCAACGCCAGATTCGTCATTTGTTTTGGTGATGTATTTGGCGATTTTTTTGAGTTCTGGATTTCCATTTTCCATAACAACGGGGTTTCCAACGACTTCGAGCATGGCACGGTCATTTTCTTCGTCCCCGATAGCCATAGTTTTATCTTTGGTCAATCCGAGTTTTTCAGCTAAGTGAGTGATGGCTGAACCCTTGTCCACATTCTTTTTAAGGAGTTCGAGGTAGAAAGGAGCAGATTTGTTGATGGAGTAGCGTTCGTAAAATTCTGCTGGTATCTTTTCAATCGTAGCGTCGAGAATTTCCGGTTCATCGATAAACATACACTTGACGATTTCCTTGTCAGCCATTTCTTCAGGAGTGCGGTAGAAGATGGGCATGCTGACGAGGGTTGATTCGTGCACTGTGTATTTTCCGATATTGCGATTGGCCGTATAGATACCGTCCTTGGTAATAGCGTGCATGTGAACACCGAGCTTGCGACTGAGAAATTCCATATCGAGATAATCCTCATAGGTCAAGGATTCGCTGATAATTTCATGGCCAGTAGCAGTCTCTTGGACAAGGGCACCGTTGAAGGTTACCACATAGTCACCCTCGTCTCTCAACTGCAAGTCGTCCAGAAGTTTGGCAACGCCAGCGATAGGACGACCCGTTGCAATCACGACTTTGACACCAGCTTCTTTGGCATCTTGGATGGCAGAAAAGACTTCAGGAGTGATTTCCTTTTTACTGTTGACTAGGGTACCATCGATATCGACGGCGATTAGTTTAATACTCATAAATTTCCTCTATTCATTCTTATTTGGAGTAAAATGATCGTTCTCAATCAAGTGTAAAAATTGCTGGGTAATGCTTGCGAAGATACTGTTTTGGTCCAACATTTCTTTTGGAAAATAGAAACGATTGTCTCCATGGCGGCTGCCAGCAAGGGATTGAACGATAGGAGACAGGCTAGAGAGTTCTGCCAGTTCTCCATTTTTTTGTAAAATTTCAATCTGAGTCCGTGGATTTTCAGATTCGGGACGATAGATATCATAAGGGAGGTCAAAGTTCTTATGAATGGCTGTATAGTAGTCGGGATCAAAACCGATTTCTTCAACCAGTTGTCTCATGGTTGCGAGTTGGTCTTGATCTTCTTGAGAAAAAGTAATGGATTTAAAGACCTTGCGGTTGACAAAGCGTTGCGACAAATCTGCGAGAATCTTGTCAGGACTGGTCATCCAGAGCTGGAAGTAGGTATTCATCACGCCATCATCCAGAGCTAGATAGTCAGACAAGGTCACATTTTTTTCAAAGAAAGGAAGGAGATGTGGAGAAGTTCGTGCAAAGAAGTCCTTGTCTTTAGGATAGAGTTCCTTGGCGCGTTTGAGGAGATTTTGTAGGAGAACCTCCATGGCCCGTGTTGCTGGGTGGAAATAAACCTGCATATACATCTGGTAACGACTGAGGACATAGTCTTCGATAGCGTGCATGCCGTTTCGCTGAAAGGCGATGCCATTTTCGACAGGACGAATCACTCGGAGGATCCGTGTCAGGTCAAATTCCCCATAAGATGCTCCTGTAAAATAGGAGTCGCGCAAGAGATAGTCCATACGGTCCGCATCAATCTGACTGGAAATGAGCTGTACGACCTGCTTGTTAGAGTAGGTATGGTCGATGACACTGGCAACTTTTTTTGGAAAGTCTGGTGCTACTTGTAACAGGACTTGGTGAATCTCTGTCTCAGGACTTTGGATGATTTCCTGAGTAATGGCCTCATGATCTGTATCAAAAAGATGTTCAAAAGTATGAGAGTAGGCACCATGCCCGAGGTCATGAAGGAGCGCAGCAGTCATGGTCAAGAGAGACTCAGCAGGATCCCATTCTTCAGGATATTTTTCTTCAAAAATCTCTGTGATGCGTCGTGCAATCTCATAGACCCCCAAACAGTGGGAAAAGCGACTGTGCTCCCCACCATGGAAAGTATAGCTGGAAGTCCCTAGCTGTTTGATACGACGCAAACGTTGAAATTCTTTTGTATTGATCAAGTCATAGATGACCTGATTATTAACATGTATATAGTTGTGAACTGGGTCACGGAATACTTTTTCGTTCATATGACCATTATAGCAAAATCCTTCTCTTTTTGGTAAAATAGTAGGACAAGAGACAAGAAAGAGGATTTGATGTGAAGATTCGGATGCGAAATACGATTCAGTTTGATGAGCAGTTGGAAGTCATTGACCAACTCTATGACGTGGAAGTGCGTGAAAAGGGCGACTATAGCTATCTGCTTTTCTACAATGAGGAAAAGGAAAAAGTGGTTCTCAAGTTTCATGGTCAAGAACTGGTGATGACTCGTTTCTCGAGTCCCAAAACCATCATGCGCTTTCTGAAGGATAGTGATAGTTTAGCCTACATTCCGACTCCAATGGGGATGCAGGAGTTTATCATTCAAACGAGTCACTACAAATTGGATGGGCAAAAGATTGAGCTAGCCTATCAACTGCTAAATCAAGAGGGACACCCCTTTGCCAACTATCAATTAGAAATTACTTGGGGATAAGAAAAAGGTTGGCGGAAGCCAACCTTATTTAATATAGAGTTCTTGATTTTTCAGGACAATTTCACGCGCACTTGCGAATTTCTTGAGTTTTTTAAGTTCTTCAGGATGGGTTACCAGAGTGATAACATAGCCTTCTTTACCCATGCGACCTGTACGGCCAGCACGGTGGGTATAGGTTTCCATATCTCTAGGGACGTCGAAGTTTACGACACATTCTAGGCTATCAATGTCAATACCACGAGCCAAAAGATCAGTTGCAAGGAGTAGGGTTAGCTGCTTGTCTTTAAACTTTTCTAAGATGACTTTTCGGAATTTCACATTGACATCACTAGCGAGGGAGACAGCCAAGATATCGCGATACTGTAGTTTTTCCTCCGCACTTCCAAGATCTGACAAGCTGTTAAAGAAAACTAGACTGCGGAAATCCTCTACATGAGCCAGTTTTCGTAGCATATCCACACGATGACGTTGGTCCACCTGCATGTAGAAATGTTGAATGTTGTCTAACTTTTGATCAGAGAGATCAATAGTGCGCGTGTTTGGTGAAATCTTTTCTTGGTCAAACTTGGTCGTCGCACTCATGTAGATGAGTTGGTGGTCACGAGGTGCGTAATGAGTGATTTTCTCGACAAAGTGTATCTGAGAATCATCGAGCAATTGGTCAAATTCATCCAGGATGATGGTTTCCACATTCATCATCTTGATTTTTTTCAATTTAATCAACTCAAAGATACGGCCAGGGGTTCCAATCAGAATTTCTGGTCCTTTTTTAAGGCGTTCAATCTGGCGTTTCTGACTGGAACCTGATAAGAAGAGCTGAGCAGTCAAGTCGATAGCCTCTGCCCACGTTTTACATACATCAAAAATCTGTCCAGCAAGTTCCGTATTTGGTGCTAGAATCAAGAGTTGCTGGGCTTTTTTCTTTTGTAGTCTGAGAAGACTTGGTAGGAGGTAAGCTAGGGTCTTACCAGTTCCTGTCGGGCTTACTCCAAGTAAGTTTTCTCCAGCAAGTATAGGCTCAAATAGTTGAGTTTGAATGGGGGTAAATTCTTGGAAACCGAGTTGGTCACTCAATTCCTGCCATTCAGTCGGTAGTTTGGTTTTCATTTTTCTGCCTCAAATCTAATGCCAGATGACTGGCGCATGGTATGTAATAGGTCATGAACAGAACCTGCATCACCCAGCCAGTTCTGGTAAAGTGTCTGGTTTGGTTTCTGGATCATCTGTGCAAATGCTGCGACTTCCTCAGTCATCGTATGAGGAGCTTGTTGGATAGGGAGCTGGACTTGATTTCCTTGGTGATCGGTAAAAATAGCTGAGCGGACATGTTCAATCGTGTTAAGGGTCAAGGTTCCATCTGCTGTGTAAATCTCACAAGGAAGATTGGAAGTGATGTTTTTCCCAGCCTTGATATGAACTTGAAAGTTAGGGTAGAAGAGGATACCATCTCCATTTAGGTCAATGCTATTGTCAAGCTGTTGAGCCTGATAGGTCGCGTCCTTAGCCTTTCCAAAGAGACGAACAGCGGCATAGATAGGATAAATCCCCAAGTCCATAAGGGCTCCACCAGCAAAACGATCTGAAAAGACATTTGGCGTCTGCCCAGCCAACAAGTTCGGCATCTTGGAAGAATACTTGGCATAGTTGAAATCAGCACCTAACACTTGCTTGTCTGCTAAAAAATTCTTAATAGTAGTAAAGGCTTCCTCGTGGTAATTACGAGCTGCTTCAAAGATACAACAGTGATTTTTCTCAGCCGTTTGCCTTAAATCTAGCCATTCTTGTGGCTGAGTGACAGCTGGCTTTTCAAGAATGACGTGCTTACCAGCAGACAAGGCAGCCTTGGCTTGAACAAAATGCAAGGAGTTTGGACTGGCGATATAGACTACATCAAAGGAAGACTTAAAGAAGTCTTCTAATTGATCAAAGAGTTGGATATCCTGATACTGAGAAGCAAAGGTTGCAGCAGTTTCTAGTTTTCTAGAATAGACTGCAACCAGCTGGTATTCTCCACTAGCATGGGCTGCTTCTATGAAATGATGGGTAATAGCACCTGTTCCGATAACACCTAATTTAAGCATAAATACTCCTTTTCCGACTTCAAATCCTTCCTTCATTATAACATAGAAAAGAAGGACTATCTAACAGATGGTAAAAATTTTCAAATGGGCTACGAATTTCTTGGAGAAAGTGGTACAATATTTAGATAAGTAGATGAAATGAGAAGGGGGGAGAAAATGAGATTATTACCAATAAGGAAAATATCACGTCAGTCTAAGAGACTAGCGCTTTTTTTGACTTTTTGCGCAGGATATGTCGATGCCTATACCTTTATCGTGCGAGGGAACACCCTTGTGGCTGGACAAACAGGGAATGTCGTCTTTCTTTCTGTAGGACTCATTCAGCAGAATGTCTCGGATGCTAGTGCTAAAGTAATGACCTTGTTTTCCTTTATGATGGGTGTCTTTTTTCTGACATTGTATAAGGAAAAACTTCGAATTGTTAAAAAACCGATTTTGTCCTTGATTCCTCTTGCAGTCCTGTCACTAATTATAGGCTTTGTGCCGCAAACGGTTGACAATATCTATCTCGTGCCGCCATTGGCCTTCTGTATGGGACTGGTGACAACTGCCTTTGGAGAAGTGTCAGGTATTGCCTATAATAATGCTTTTATGACAGGGAATATCAAACGTACCATGTTAGCTTTTGGTGATTATTTTCGGACCAAACATACGCCCTTCCTGCGTGAAGCCTTGATTTTTGTTAGCTTGCTTAGCAGTTTTGTCTTCGGAGTTGTTTTTTCAGCTTATTTGACGATTTACTATCAGGAGAAGACAATTTTAGGTGTTCCAGTTATGATGAGTATCTTTTACTTCAGTATGCTTTTTGCTTCTTGGAGGAAAAAAGGGAAAGAAAAAGCTTAATTTTGGTTGATTTTACTTGTAAGAAAAAAGAAGATATGCTATACTTGAAGAGTTGACTATGCACAATCCTGTGCAACCGCACGAACATCGTTTGCTCGTCGTATAACAAATTTAAACTTCGTCATTATCGCCTTGCCTAACACAAGTTATGCCTTCGGCTCAATTTCTAGTTTATTCTTTGTTATACTTAGAGCCTTTCTTTTAAGTGGTTCGTCCCACGATGCTAGGCGAGTCTTCACAAAAATACGGGGAAACCCTAAAAATCATAGGAGGTGCATAATGAGCACATACGCAATTATCAAAACTGGCGGAAAACAAGTTAAAGTTGAAGTTGGTCAAGCAATTTACGTTGAAAAATTGAACGTTGAAGCTGGTCAAGAAGTTACTTTTAACGAAGTTGTTCTTGTTGGTGGTGAAAACACTGTTGTCGGAACTCCACTTGTTGCTGGAGCTACTGTAGTTGGAACTGTTGAAAAACAAGGAAAACAAAAGAAAGTTGTTACTTACAAGTACAAACCTAAAAAAGGTAGCCACCGTAAACAAGGTCACCGTCAACCATATACAAAAGTTGTCATCAACGCGATCAACGCTTAATTTTAAGG
Organism: bacterium; assembly: GCA_905221435.1. Classification (GTDB taxonomy): domain Bacteria; phylum Bacillota; class Bacilli; order Lactobacillales; family Streptococcaceae; genus Streptococcus. Next base: position 35,392 of record CAJNDD010000003.1, on the reverse strand, counting down.
AGAACACATGATACAAGCAGTCTTTGAGAGAGCCGAAGATGGCGAGCTGAGGAGTGCGGAAATTACTGGACACGCCGAGACAGGCGAATACGGCTTAGATGTCGTGTGTGCATCGGTTTCTACGCTTGCCGTTAACTTTATCAATTCCATTGAGAAATTTGCAGGCTATGAACCAATCCTAGAATTAAACGAAGATGATGGCGGTTTTTTAAGGGTTGAATTACCGACGGCTATCCCGTCACACCAGAGAGAAATGACCCAATTATTCTTCGAATCATTTTTCTTAGGTATGGCAAAATTATCGGAGGACTCATCGGAGTTCGTCCAAACCAGAGTTATCACAGAAAACTAACACGGAGGAAAACATAATGTTAAAAATGAATCTTGCAAACTTGCAACTTTTCGCCCACAAAAAAGGTGGAGGTTCTACATCAAACGGACGTGATTCACAAGCGAAACGTCTTGGAGCTAAAGCAGCTGACGGACAAACTGTAACAGGTGGATCAATCCTTTACCGTCAACGTGGTACACACATCTATCCAGGTGTAAACGTTGGACGTGGTGGAGACGATACTTTGTTCGCTAAAGTTGAAGGCGTAGTACGCTTTGAACGTAAAGGTCGCGATAAAAAACAAGTTTCTGTTTACCCAATCGCAAAATAAAAAGGTCCAGTGAACCTTTTTATCCCGAGCCTTGATATTTTAAGGCGAGGAAGCTAGAAGTAGCATAAAATAAGGCTTTCCGAGTTTTCGGAGAGCTTTTTTGTTATGTTGGTATTAATCTGTCTCAGGCAAGTAAACTAATCTATGTGCGGGTGAGATATCTGATGAGTTTTTAGAGATAATGCTCAGTAATATCAAGACTTCTTTGAGAGGGACATAAGGAATCAAAAAACGTTAGTTACTTTTCAGAATATTTGATACTTGCGTTAATTAGAAACTTTAAATTTTCTTATAAAAAGACTTGACATTTTTGGGGAAGGGTTGCATAATAGAGATAATAATATATAAAGTGCGTTCTTTTAAAAACGCTTACTCTTTTTTGGGAGGAGAAAAGGAAAATGGATAAGAGATTTTTTGAGAAAAAATCTACCTATAGCATTCGGAAATATGCTGTGGGAGTTTGCTCTGTTGTGATAGGAACTCTGTTATTTAGTTCCCAACTAGCTGCAGCTGCAGAAGTTACCCCTACAAGTCCAGTTTCGAGTGCTAGTGCAGCGACTGAGACTGATGACACTACTTCAGATTCGGCAGAGAAGGTTAAACCCTTGAATGAATTGCCGGCTGATTTAGCTGATAAACTTGCCAAAGCAGAGGCAGGGGGAAATGATACTCCAAGTACAGAAGGTCATGAGCTAACTTCCGAAGCAACTGCGGAATCGACTTCACCTAAACTTAAGGTGGGCAATGAATTAACTCATCCAGACTCATCCACCACTGCACCAACGACAGAAGTGGAAAAGACTCCTGATGTTAATCATTTATTAAATGTAAATGTAAGCGCATCCAATAGCGAACAAAATACTTCTTTTACTGCTGATAAGGCAGTTGATGGAGATAGTAGTAGTCGTTGGGCGACAGACAAGGATGTAGTAAATCCTCAGTTGACTATGACACTAGATAAAGTGACATCAATCAAGCGGATTGAGATTGATTGGGATCGTAGACAGAGAACAGGACAGCCGAACGATCCGAACATTCAAGGATGGAAACTATACTATGCTACGGCAGAGGCTATCAATGAAGAAGAAGCTACTCGTAAATGGAAACTAGCTTATGAAAAAGATGGTCAACCTATCTTAGATGAAAGGGTTAATCTTGATACTCCAATTGAAGCCAAATATCTCAAGTTGGAAATCACAAAATACACTGAAGGTAGTATGCGCTGGCGCAATGTTGGTATTCAGGAAATACGAGCTTATTCTAACATTCCAGAACCAGATAAGGTAACAAATCTTAACCAAGTAGAGTCGCTGAATTTGGCTCAAGATGGCCATTCACTTGACCTACCTAAATTACCAGGTAAAGTTAGCTTAGTTGGTAGCAATAAAACAGGTGTGATTGATCTGAATAATAAAATCCACCAGCCTTTAACAGAGCAGACAGTTAAAGTTTCTTTGCAACAAGTGCATGAAGGCCAAACCATTACCAAGGAATTTGAAGTTAGAGTTCCTGGTCGTTATGCAGACGAGGGAGTTGGAGACAAGCCAACAGTGGCTCCAACTGTTCAGCAATGGCATGGTGAGGAAGGACGTTCTTCTATTTTGGAAGACACTGTTCTATCTGTTGGAGATTCAGGATTTGACAAGGCAGCTAATTTCTATGCTAATGACTTGGTTTCTCGAGGATTAGAGCTTGCCAAGGGAGACAGTACATCCACGCATCGTATTGAGTTTAAAAAGGTAACGGACAAGGGCTATGGTGAAGAAGGTTATGGTATTACGATTCGTGATAATGTCTTTACCATTGAAGCGCAGACTAATAAAGGTGCTTTTTATGCTACTCGAACCCTACTTCAAATGGGTCAAGAAAATATCCAAAATGGTGAAATTCGAGACTTTCCAAGTTTCAGCCACCGAGGATTTATGCTAGATACTGGTCGTAAGTTTATTCCTTATGATACTCTTGTGGACATTATGCTAAACATGGCTTACTACAAGATGAATGACTTGCAGTTGCATTTGAATGATAACTATATTTTCCTCAAGGAGCATTTAGCAGGTAAACATCTGACCAAGGAGCAGGAAATTGAATATGTGCTCAATCATGCAGATACAGGTTTCCGTTTACAGACAGATATTGTCGGTGACAATGGTGTTCCTTTGACTTCTAAGCAACACTATACTAAGGATGAAATGCAAAGACTCATCGCTTTGGCTGATGAGTTAGGAATCAACTTAGTACCAGAAATTGATACACCGGGGCATGCTTTATCATTTGTGAAGGTTCGTCCAGACTTGATGTATAAAGGACAGCTAAGTCCGAATAAGCACAATGTAGAGCGTGTTGCGATGCTTGATTTGGACAAGAATTATGATGAAACATTGCGCTTTGTCAAGTCTGTTTATGATAAATTGCTGGATGGTAAGGATGCACCGCTTCGTGGAGTTAAAACGATTCACATAGGAACAGATGAGTACTATGGCAAAAATGAAAACTATCGTCGTTATGTTAACGATTTGATCACCTATATCAAAGGTAAGGGCTATACGCCACGAATTTGGGGTTCACTTAGCCGTAAGAGTGGTCAAACACCGGTTGATTTGAAGGATGTCGAGGTGGATATCTGGAGTCTAGGTTGGCAACATCCACAAGCGGCTTTGAAGGCTGGTGCTAAGATTATCAATATTACTGATGTTCCGACTTACAGTGTGCCAAATGGTAATAACCAGCAAGGAGCATACGGTGACTATTCTTCTTATGAGTATCAATATAATCGCTGGACACCAAATGATTTTACGACAGCCGGCAACGGTCCAAAATTAGCAGCTTCAAACCCTCATATCTTGGGTGGTGGACATGCCGTTTGGAATGATAATATTGATCTCCATGAAACAGGCATGACTTCTTATGATATTTTCAAGCGCTTCTTTGAAGCAACAAGAGTTACTGCTGAAAAGACTTGGGGATCAAACCGGGCTGCTAACAACTTTGCAGGAAGAACCTTACCACACGCAGACTATGTTTATGCACCAGGTAGCAATCCAGAGTACAAGATTGATGATACTGAGACCTATGAAATCAATCCAAAGACAATCAAGCGTTACGATGCAGAAAACATCACACAAAACGCTAAAGGCCTGGTCTTCAATAAAGAAAGCAAGATTGAAAATGCTATTGGGAACGTCGGTCCAAGTCACGTCTTAAAGGTTGATGTGACGGTTACAGGTGACGGTGTGCAGGAGTTAGCTTCTAGTGAGGGGAACAAGCTCTATTTATCTGATGAGTCAGGTAAAGTAGCCTATAAGTTTGAGCAACACCATATTCAGTTTGACAAGACATTGGAAAAAGGTAAACGCTATGAGCTAGTCTTTGTCACCAAACCTCAGTCAACTGAGCTCTATGTAAATGGTGAAAAGATTAATCGTGTTGCCAACCCAGCTCATCCAAGATTGGCTCACACAAGTCTTGTCCTACCTCTTGAAAAAATCGGAGGTTTTGAAGGTACTTTGCACAATCTCAGCTTATCTGATAAGCCATTTGTTAATCCACGTTTGATTTCACAGGATCAGATTGCCCGTGTGGAAGCAAGTAGTGAGCAGCTACCAGGAAATGCTACAGAAGGAGCTGTTTCGAAAGCCTTTGATGGCAATCCTGCAACCTTCTGGCATTCACATTGGACGAAGAAGGATCCGTCTTATACGGTTACTATGACCTTGAAGCAAACAACAGCTGTCAATGCGCTGACTTATCTCCCTCGTCCAGGCGGCGGAAATGGTCTTGTGACTAAATATGAAGTCTATGCTAAAAAGGCTGATCAATTGGTTAAGGTAGCTGAAGGTACTTGGGATAATAATGCAGCTGAAAAGATTGCAAACTTTGAGGCAGTCGAAACGGATACAATCCAGTTGAAGATCCTACAGGGAGTAGAAGGATATGCTAGTGCAGCTGAAATCAATCTTTTGAAACCAATAGCTACATCAGATGAGCCAGCCACACCACCAGCACCAAAACCAGATCCAAAACCTGAAACTCCAGCTCCAACTCCAGCTCCGAAAGATGACGGAACTGTTGAATTAGAAGATACCTTTATCGCTAAAAAACCAGCAGATCCAAGTGTAGTAGAAGCAGCTTTGAGAAGCCAAGAATACCTTAAGAAACAGTATAAGATTTTCCCAACTCCTCACAAGGTTACTTATGGTGATGGCTTGGTACGTTTAGATAAGAAAGTTCATTTAGTAATTGGTGAGCAAGTTGATATTTACACTCGCAATCGACTCAAATCTATTTTGCAAAATAGCAATATCTCCTATACTACTGGTAAGACAGCCGAAGCTGGAGCAACCAATATCTATCTGGGAGTTCACCAGACTGGCTCAAAAGCAGAAGAAGCACAGAGAACAGAGTCTGTCAACCAAGGACTATTTGATAAGATTGATGCTTATTCATTGGTTATCAAAGGCCAGCAAATTTCCATCGTCGGAAAAGATACAGATGCTGTCTTCTATGGACTAACAACACTTAAGCATATGCTAAATGATAGCTCTGCTCCAGTTTTGCGTGAGGTCAATGTTGAAGATTATGCTGATATGAAGAATCGTGGCTTTATCGAAGGCTATTATGGTAATCCATGGTCTAATAAAGATCGGGCGGCCTTGATGCGATATGGTGGTGATTTAAAACTGACCCAGTATATTTTTGCGCCAAAAGATGATCCATATCACAACAGTAAGTGGAGAGAACTTTATCCAAAAGAAAAACTAGAAGAAATCCGCCAACTTGCTAAAGTAGGGAATGAAACTAAGACTCGCTATGTCTGGACCATTCATCCATTTATGAATAGCCGAATTCGCTTCCAAAATGAGACAGTTTACCAAGAAGACTTGAATGCAATCAAAGCTAAATTTACCCAGTTACTGGATGTCGGTGTTCGTGAGTTTGGTATCCTTGCAGATGATGCAGCTCAGCCTTATGGTGGTTATGAAAGTTACAACCGCTTGATGAAAGATATGACCGATTGGTTGACTGAAAAACAAGCGACTTATCCAGGCTTGAAGAAAGAGATGATTTTTGTTCCAAGTCAGTATTGGGGCAATGGTCGAGAAGACGAACTGCGTTCCCTAAACCGTAATCTTCCGAAAAGTAGCATTATGACTCTGACAGGAGGCAAGATTTGGGGTGAAGTTTCTGAAAACTTCTTGACTCAACTCAAGCAAAATATAGAAGCATCTGGTCAACCATATCGTCCTGTTCAACTTTGGATTAACTGGCCGTGTACGGATAATTCTAAACAACACCTCATCTTGGGTGGTGGTGAGAAATTCCTACATCCTGGTGTGGATCCAAGCCTAATCGGTGGGGTCATGCTCAATCCAATGCAGCAATCAGAACCATCTAAAATTGCTCTCTTCTCAGCTGCAGAGTACAGCTGGAATATCTGGAAGAATGAGGCGGAAGCCAAAGCTGTTAACGATATAGCTTTCAACTTTGCAGAAACAGGTCGTTTTACAGAGACCAAAGAATCTGCAGCCTTCCGTGAGCTAGGTAAGCACATGATTAACCAACATATGGATAATCGTGTTGTGAAGCTAGAAGAGTCTGTAGATCTAGCTCCGAAACTGACAAACTTCATGAACAAGCTGAAAGCAGGTCAAGATGTCTCAGCTGAGCGCAAAGAGTTGAAGGCAGAATTTGCTAAGCTAAAAGATGCTGCTGAGACCTATAAAGCATCAGGAAATGAACAGATGCGTGAGCAGATTAAGTACTGGCTTGACAATACCATTGACCAGATGAATGCTCTGGATGCTCTCTTGACAGCTACTGAATTTATTGGTAGCAAAAATGCTGATGGCCTTTGGAATAATTACTATAAGGGCTTGAAAGATTATGAGCAATCTAAGAAACATTCCTTCTGGTATGTTGACCACTACGAAAATGCTGAGCTAGGTGTACAGCATATCCGTCCATTTATCCTTAACCTTAAAGAATATCTGGCTAAGGAGATCGAAAAAGAACTAAATCCAGATAAAGTTGTAACGACCTTTATTACTAACCGTACAGGTGGTGAAGGCGATTTGACTCAGGTCTTGGACGGAGACTTGTCAACTCAAGTTATCTTTAAAAATCCAACCAGAATTAGTACTGGCGATTATATTGGACTTCAGTTCAATAAGCCTGTTTCTATCAAGAAATTGAGCTTTGCTATGGGAGCTGTCAGCAATCCGAAAGATACCTTTAACAAGGCCAAGATTGAATACTTAAATGAGGCGGGTGAGTGGACTGCCCTTCCTCAAGGTAACTATGTCGGCAATGAGTCTGAGATTACCTTAGATAATCTTGACATCAAAGCCAAAGGTATTCGAATGGTTGCAACAGAAGATCGAGACAATACTTGGTTTGCAGTCCGTGAAATCGCAGTTAACCGTCCTCTTGAAAATGCCAAGAAGAAAGCTGGAAGCATTACCATCAGTCCAAATCTGGTCTATAAACTCAATACAACGTCTGCCAAGATGACTGACAATAGTGATAGCACAGAAGCAATGTTGGCAAGTTCTTCAACAGCAAATGGAGAAAGAGATACAACCCCAGTAGATGCTTGGGTACAGTTGGATCTTGGCTCTCAACAAACAGTCAAGAAGATTCGTTTGGTACAAGGTGTGACAGATAAGCTAGCAGCTGGTGTCATCGAAGTCTCTACTGACGGACAAAACTGGACAACAGTAGCCAACTTGACAGGTGAGCAAAGCAAAGAAGTTGAAACCAATCAGAGTATCCGTTATGTACGTGTTAGAAATACGCAAAAGACGAATTTCTGGTGGCGAATTGGCAACCTATCTGTCGAGTCAGAGACTGGAACAGACCAATACACAGATACTAATGTTGATCAACTCAAGGCTACTCAAGTCCATGAAAAATTGGGTCGCTACGAGATGGATATTCCAGCTGGAACAACTTTAGATGCGGGTCAATATCTTGGCATGAAACTAGATCGCCTCCATGAAATTGAGGATTTGAAACTGGGTGAGAATGCCAATCAAGCACTCCAGCTCCGCTATTCTCCAAATGGAGTGGAGTGGTATAGGGCTTCTGAATTACAAGATCACCAGCTAGTCCGCTATGTACGTCTTGAAAACAAGACAGGTCAGAAACAGGCAATAGGAACGACTTCCTTGCTCTTGACTACTAAGGAAATTCAACCAACATCAATTGAGTCAACCAGCATGGGTATCGATCCTAACTATGGTAGCGGAGATGTTCGTAAAGCGAAAAATCTAGATCAGCTCTTTGATGGTGATTTAAACAATTATGTTGAATTTTCTGATTATCCACAAACCGATGGTCATATGACGCTCAATCTTGGAGCAACCCGTCAAATCAAGAAGATTCGTGCCTACATTAAAGATGGCACACAGAACTATCTTCGTGATGGAAAGATTCAAGTTAGCGCAGATGGCAAGACCTGGAAAGATGTAGTTTCAGTAGGAGACGGTCAGGAAAATCCAGCACGTGACGACTCCTTAACTGATGGCTGGACACATGATTCACAGCGACCTGGAAATCGCTATATTGAGGGAGAATTGCCGGCAGCAACCGCAGCTAAATATCTCCGAGTGCTCTATACAGCACCTTATCGCCATCGCTTTGTCGGCTTTACAGAACTGGTCATCAACGACGGAGAATATACTAAGTCAGTCAATAATCCAACTGTGGAAGGTGCTGGTACAGAGAGCAAGTCGTCTGAAAAGAATAATATAGCAGATGGAAATATTCTCAGCAGTTACAAGGCGACCCAAGACAGCGGTGAGTTGATTTACCATCTATCTGAAAAGACAGAATCAAATCACGTTCGTCTGATTTCAGATATTCCAGCAGGAAGCTCAGCGCACGTTTGGGCAAGAACCATTTCCAAAGATGGCCAAACAGCATGGCAAGACTTGGGTGCGGTTACCACAAGTTTCCAAACCTTCCAGCTCGCTAATAGCGCCCACTTATTAGATGTTAAGTTGAAGTGGGAAGGTGGTCGTCCTGAGTTTTACGAAGTTTCTACCTATCATACTGAGATAGCTGAGACACCTAATCCAGATACACCAAAACCCCCAGTTCATAAGACGACACCAGATGAAGGCGTTCCAGCTCCTGTAGTTGAGCAGCCGCGCTTGGATGTGGTGACTGAAGAAGTTGGCTTTAAGACCATAGAACGCGAAAATCCACAATTGCCTAAGGGCACTCGAAAAGTTGTCCAAGAAGGCAAGGTTGGTGAGAAGACCACGCTTGTTGAAGTGACGATTGAGAATGGCAAGGAAAGCGGCCGAGTGACTCGAGATAGCTTCGTTTCCAAATCCCCAGTGGATCAAATCGTGGAAGTTGGCAAACCAGTCGCGCAAGTGACACCAGATGAAGGTATTCAATCTCCTGTAGTTGAACAGCCGCGCTTGGATGTGGTAACTGAAGAAGTTGGCTTCAAGACCATTGAACGTGAAAATCCGCAATTGCCTAAGGGCACTCGAAAAGTTGTCCAAGAAGGTAAGGTTGGTGAGAAGACCACGCTTGTTGAAGTGACGATTGAGAATGGCAAGGAAAGCGGCCGAGTGACTCGAGATAGCTTCGTTTCCAAAGCACCAGTGGATCAAATCGTGGAAATCGGAAGTAAGGAAGAAAAACCAAGCACTCCATCAGTACCATCTAAACCGGAAAGTGATTTGCGTATCCTGACTGATAAAGCTACCAAGGTCCAAGTCATTGGTACCAAGACTATACTGGATAAAGTTGTTAGTATGAAAGTCAAGAAAGTGAAAGCGCAAAACTTGGAAGGTAAGACTTATGATGCCTACGATATCACTCTGGAAGATCAAGATGGTCAGCCAATCCAGCCAAAAGGCAAGGTATTTGTCAGTCTGCCTCTAGCTGCGAACAAAGAAGTTGAAGCTGTTTATACTGTTAAAAGTGCTCAGCAAGTGGATAGTCTTGTCTTCCAACAAAAAGGTCGCTATGTCGAATTCATGACAGATCAACTTAGTGTTTATGCAGTTGTGTACAAGACTAGTGCGAGCCAAGTGCAGGAAGAAAAACCAGAAATTCCTTCTCAAGATCAAACTAACAAGCCTGATTCTCCTCAGAATCAAGAAGTTAAACCAAAGGCACCGCTACAGACTCCAGAAAGGAAAGAGACTGCAGTATTGCCAAATACTGGAACAGCAACAGATTCTGCCTTCTTACTTGGTCTTTTAACCGCCTTGACAGGATTGTTCCTGATGAAAAAGAAGGAGAAGTAAGAAGCATATAAAAATCTTGTATTTGCTGAATGATGAAGGTTAGGAGAAGATCAGATGGTCTTCTCCTTTGTCTCTTTGTCAACTGTAATTGGTTGATAAAAAGGTAACATGGGGAGAAGGCATTAAGTGTCTTCTCTTTTTTGGTATCCAGTGTGAGAGAAATACGACTTTCAAAGTTTGAAAAGTTTCTATATTCAAAGTCGTGACATTTGATATTTTTAGTAGCTTAAATAGAAATTACTTCTAAAAGTTTCTATTCGTTTTTTGTTTGCGTTGGTTGATTGGGGCGAACAGAATTTTATGCTATACTAGAAGTAGGAAATTTGAGCAGTAGAAGTGTGTTACTTCATCTCTCTACGCAAGGAATTGTAAATTGTGGAGGTGATTAAATGACTAGTCTTTTGGTGGAGTTGTATGATCGGCATGTATTGGAAAAGAATGTCTACCAAGCTTTTGTCAGTGATTGTGACGAGATTCTCTTTTTATCTTTGACGAAAATAAGCAGTAACGATAAACTTTCACTGCGCCATTTTATCTTGGATGAGGTTCCCCATATTCAACGAGTGACCTTTCGTCAGTTATCCTTAGAACAGATGTCTAATCAGTTAGATTATTGCTTGGCTGAGTATGACCAGGTCCTCCTTGATGTTTTTGGTGGCGATTCGCTACTAGCCTTATCTCTCTATCAATACGGCTTGGATCGGGATCTCCCCATCGTTGCCATGGATGTCGAGCGAGGAAAACAATACAAGTGGGTAGCTGGTCAGTTAGAAAAAGAAGATTTGGATATTCCAACCCTAAGCATCCAACAGCTTATAGCTTTACGTGGTGGAAAAATGCTCAAATCAAAATGCCCTATCCACTCAGCTCAGCAAATTGCAGCCATCAAAAAACTAGCCAGCTCTGCCATTATCAATCCTGCCCACTGGTATCAAGTGACCCAATTTTTCTCTCTAGCTAAGACCAATGACCTGCATGCTGAGACAAAGAAGATACTGGAAAACAACGGCAAGTATTATCACTATCCAGAATCCGTCATCCCCTTACTTGTGGAAGCTGGGATGCTTTGTATGGAAAGTGAAGACAAGAAACGAGTAGCATACAGCTTTCCAAGTCAAGAAGCTCAAGTTTTTTGTCGCAACAAGGGGCATATTTTAGAGGTGTATCTCTATCTCTTGGCGCTCGAATCTCAGCTATTTGATGAGTGCATGATAGGAGGTGAGATTGATTGGAATGGCATCTTTCCAGAGGCGGACAATGTTCAAAATGAGATTGATGTCATTCTGAGAAAGGGGCGCTCGATTACCTTTATCTCTTGCAAGATGACGGATTTATCAGTTGAAGCCATCAACGAACTAGAAGTCTACGCCAATCATTTTGCTGGAGAGAGTTGCCTCAAGTTAATTGTTTGTACGGGGAAAATCAATCCTGTTTATGCCAATCGCTGTCAGGAATACGGCGTGCTGGTCATTAGAAGCGAGCAGATTCCCAATCTCATTCCCATGCTAAAAAAATACTCTAAGAGACAAAAAAGATAAGAAATAATATCATGAAAGGCTGGAATTCCAGTCTTTTTTTCTTCTTTTTCGAATAAATGAGAAAAGGAGGTAGACCATGTTTGTAGCCAGAGATGCCAAAGGAAATTTGGTGAATGCCCTCGAAAAAGATGTGACCAAGCAAGAATATACCTGTCCAGCCTGTGGGGGCGGACTACGATTACGCCAAGGACAGAGTATTCGAACGCACTTTGCCCATGAAAGGTTAAGAGATTGTATTGCCATTTTTGAAAATGAAAGTCCAGAACACTTGGGCAACAAAGAGGCCCTTTATCACTGGGCCAAGAAAGATAGTCAGGTCGCCTTAGAATATAGTCTTCCCAAGATTCAGCAGATAGCGGATGTTCTCGTCAATGTGAAACTAGCTCTAGAGGTTCAGTGCAGCCCCTTGTCTCAAAAGCTTTTAGGCGATAGAAGCCAAGGATACCGCAGCCAGGGCTATCAAGTTATCTGGCTACTGGGAGAAAAACTCTGGTTAAAAGAGCGATTAACACAACTGCAAAGAGGATTCCTCTATTTTAGTCAAAATATGGGTTTCTATGTTTGGGAACTAGATCTCAAAAAGCAAGTTTTGAGGCTTAAATACCTTTTACATCAGGACCTACGTGGCAAACTTCATTTTCAGGTCAAGGAATTTCCCTATGGCCAAGGAAATCTCTTAGAAATTTTACGATTTCCTTATCAAAGACAAAAACTGCCTCGTTTTGCGGTTGTGCAAGATTCCACTATCTGTCACTATATTCGCCAGCAGTTGTACTACCAAACGCCTTACTGGATGAAAAAACAGGAGGCAGCCTATCAGCAAGGAGACAATCTATTAAACCGTCAACTGGACGACTGGTATCCCCAAGTCAGACCAATAGAATCAGGAGATTTTTGTCAAATTAATCAAGATTTAAGTAGCTATTATAAAGAATTTTTCGCTTACTATCAAATAAATCCGAAAAATAATAGCCAAAAGCTCTATCCACCAGCCTTTTATCACTTATATTTCTCAAAAAATGTGGTAAAATAGAAAGGATGGAGGAATCTTATGGTATTACAACGACATGAAATAAATGAAAAAGATACATGGGATCTTTCAACAATCTACCCAACAGACCAGGCTTGGGAAGAAGCCTTGAAAGACTTAACTGAAAAAGTACAAACAGCAGCCCAGTATGAGGGACATCTCTTGGACAACGCAGACAGCTTGCTTGAGATCACAGAATTCTCACTTGACTTGGAACGCCAAGTTGAAAAACTTTATGTCTATGCACATATGAAAAATGACCAAGACACGCGTGAAGCCAAGTATCAAGAGTACTATGCTAAGGCAATGACCCTGTACAGTCAGTTAGAACAAGCCTTTTCATTCTATGAACCTGAGTTTATGGAGGTTAGCGAAAAGCAGTATGCTGCCTTCCTAGAAGCTCAACCAAAACTCCAAGTTTACAAACACTTTTTTGACAAGCTCTTGCAAAAGAAAGATCATGTTCTTTCACAACGTGAGGAAGAATTGCTTGCTGGAGCAGGAGAAATCTTTGGCGCTGCTAGTGAAACCTTTGCTATTTTGGACAATGCGGATATTAGCTTCCCATACGTGCTTGATGACGAAGGCAAGGAAGTACAACTCTCACACGGTACTTACATCCGTTTGATGGAATCTAAAAACCGTGAAGTGCGTCGTGGTGCCTATGAAGCCCTTTATGCGACTTACGAGCAATTCCAACACACTTACGCTAAGACTTTGCAGACAAATGTTAAGGTGCAAAACTACCGCGCAAAAGTTCGCAACTATAAGAGTGCTCGACATGCAGCCCTCGCTGCCAACTTTGTTCCAGAAAGTGTCTATGACAATCTAGTAGCAGCAGTTCGCAAGCATTTGCCACTCTTGCATCATTACCTTAAACTTCGTTCTAAAATCTTGGGGATTTCTGATCTCAAGATGTACGATGTTTACACACCGCTTTCGTCAGTAGATTATAGCTTTACCTACGAAGAAGCCTTGGAAAAGGCAAAAGAAGCCTTGGCGGTCTTGGGTGATGATTACTTGAACCGTGTTAAACGTGCCTTTAGCGAGCGTTGGATTGATGTCTATGAAAATCAAGGCAAGCGTTCTGGTGCCTATTCTGGTGGTTCTTATGATACAAATGCCTTTATGCTTCTCAACTGGCAGGACAATCTAGACAATCTCTTTACCCTTGTCCATGAAACAGGTCACAGTATGCATTCAAGCTATACCCGTGAAACTCAGCCTTATGTTTATGGGGATTATTCTATCTTCTTAGCAGAGATTGCTTCAACTACCAACGAAAATATCTTGACAGAGAAATTGTTGGAAGAAGTAGAAGACGATGCAACTCGCTTTGCTATTCTCAATAACTTCCTAGACGGTTTCCGTGGAACAGTCTTCCGTCAAACTCAATTCGCTGAGTTTGAACATGCCATCCACCAAGCAGACCAAAATGGAGAAGTCTTGACAAGTGATTTCCTCAATAAGCTCTACGCTGACTTGAACCAAGAGTACTACGGACTCAGTAAGGAAGACAATCCTCAGATCCAATACGAGTGGGCACGCATCCCACACTTCTACTATAACTACTATGTTTATCAATATTCAACTGGTTTTGCAGCTGCTTCAGCCTTGGCTGAAAAGATTGTCCATGGTAGTCAAGAAGATCGTGACCGCTATATTGACTACCTCAAGGCAGGTAAGTCTGACTATCCGCTCAATGTCATGAGAAAAGCGGGAGTGGATATGGAAAAAGAAGACTATCTCAACGATGCCTTTGCAGTCTTTGAACGTCGCTTGAACGAGTTTGAAGCCCTTGTTGAAAAATTGGGACTAGCTTAAGATGGTAGAGTCTTATAGTAAAAATGCCAACCATAACATGCGTCGTCCCGTCGTCAAGGAAGAAATCGTAGAACTCATGCGCCAGCGTCAAAAGCAGGTGACAGGTTCCTTGAAAGAATTGGAGACCTTCGCTCGCAAGGAAAACATTCCCATTATTCCCCATGAAACGGTCGCGTATTTTCGATTTCTCATGGAAACCATACAGCCCAAGAACATTTTGGAAATTGGGACAGCTATTGGTTTTTCAGCCCTCTTGATGGCGAAACATGCGCCAAATGCCAAGATTACAACTATTGACCGAAATCCAGAAATGATAGGCTTTGCCAAGGAAAACTTTGCCCAGTTTGACAGTCGCAAGCAAATCACCCTCTTAGAGGGAGATGCCGTCGATGTTTTGTCTAGCCTGACAGAAACTTATGACTTTGTCTTTATGGATTCGGCCAAGTCCAAGTACATCGTCTTTCTACCAGACATTCTCAAGCACTTGGAAGTCGGTGGAGTAGTGGTCTTGGATGATATTTTCCAAGGAGGAGATGTTGCCAAGGACATCATGGAAGTCCGCCGGGGTCAACGCACCATTTATAAAGGTTTGCAAAGACTTTTCGACGCGACTTTGGACAATCCAGGTCTAACAGCAACTCTAGTTCCACTTGGAGACGGCATTCTTATGCTGAGAAAGAATGCAGCAGAAGTACAACTTCCTGAGAGCGAATGATTTTTAGAAAAATTTAAGACAATTTAGTAAAATAGAGAAGGTAACTTACCATAAAAGGAGTAAACATGAAGAAAAAACTATTGGCAGGAGCCATTACCTTATTATCTGTAGCGACTTTGGCTGCTTGTTCAAAAAGTTCTGAAGGGGCTGACCTCATCAGCATGAAGGGTGATGTTATCACCGAACACCAATTTTATGAACAAGCTAAAAACAACCCAACTGCACAACAAGTCTTGCTCAATATGACGATAGAAAAAGTATTTGAAAAGCAATATGGGTCTGAAGTGACTGAACAAGAAGTAGATGACGCTGTTGCCGAAGAGCAGAAAAAATACGGGGACAGTTATCAAAATGTTCTTTCACGTGCAGGAATGACTCCTGAAACTCGTAAAGCTCAAATTCGCACCAGCAAATTAGTTGAATTGGCAGTTAAGAAAGCAGCGGAAAATGAACTGACTGATGAAGCTTACCAAAAAGCTTTCGAAGCTTACACACCCGATGTGACAGCACAAATCATCCGTATGGATAATGAAGACAAGGCAAAAGAAGTGCTCGAAAAAGCAAAAGCTGAAGGAGCTGATTTTGCCCAGTTGGCAAAAGACAACTCAAATGATGACAAGACAAAAGAAAATGGTGGAGAAATTACTTTTGACTCAGCATCTACAGAACTACCAGAACAAGTCAAGAAGGCTGCCTTTGCCTTGGATGTGAATGGGGTGTCTGATGTGATTAGAGCAACTGGTACCCAAGCTTATAGTAGCCAATTCTACATCATCAAAGTAACCAAGAAAACAGAAAAATCATCAAATCTAGATGATTACAAAGAAAAATTAAAAACCGTCATTTTGACACAGAAACAAAACGATGCTTCCTTCGTTCAGAGTGTCATCGGAAAAGAATTCCAAGCAGCAAATATTAAAATAAAAGACCCTGCTTTCCAGAGTATTTTTGCTCAATATATTGGAAGTGGAGACTCAAGCTCAAGTTCAAGCAGTAGCTCATCAGCAGAATAAAAAAGAAAAATACAAACTTTGTCTTGAAGTTTGTATTTTTTAGCAATCAGTTTCGTCCAAATAGCAAAATTCGAAGGATTGGAGGATAAGAGTTTTTTTCTTTCTGAAAAAATGGTATAATAGCAATCAAAACTAGAAAATAAAACGGAATTGGGAACAGTCGGCTCTGTTCCTATTAGAATGGTGACATATGAAAATTAGTAAAAGGCACCTATTGAATTATTCCATTTTGATTCCTTATTTCCTTTTATCGATTTTGGGTCTAATCGTCGTTTACTCAACAACGAGTGCTACCTTGATTCAAGAAGGGAAGAGCGCTCTTCAGTTAGCTCGAAACCAAGGAATGTTTTGGATAATCAGTTTGTTTTTGATTGCCTTAATTTATAAACTGAAACTTAATTTTTTAAGAAATGAACGCTTGATTTTTATCGTTATGTTTGTGGAGATGATTCTCTTGGCTTTGGCGCGGTTAATTGGTACCCCAATCAATGGTGCCTATGGTTGGATTTCTGTAGGGCCAGTGACGATTCAACCCGCAGAGTACCTAAAGATTATCATTATTTGGTACCTAGCCCATCGATTTTCAAAGCAACAAGATGAGATAGCGGTCTATGATTTCCAAGTCTTGACCCAAAATCAATGGCTACCTCGTGCTTTTAATGACTGGCGTTTTGTTTTGTTGATTTTGATAGGTAGTTTGGGAATTTTCCCAGATTTGGGAAATGCGACTATCTTGGTGATGGTATCACTGATTATGTATACAGTCAGTGGGATTGCCTACCGTTGGTTTTCAACTTTTCTAGCTCTTTTGGCAGGTAGTTCGATTCTAGTCTTGTCTGTCATTCGCTTTGTCGGGGTTGAAAAGTTTTCTCAAATTCCAGTGTTTGGCTACGTTGCCAAACGTTTCAGTGCCTTCTTTAATCCTTTTAATGACTTGGCAGGCGCAGGACACCAGCTTGCAAATTCCTACTATGCCATGGTGAATGGTGGCTGGTTTGGACTAGGATTAGGAAATTCCATCGAAAAACGTGGTTATTTGCCAGAAGCCCACACAGACTTCGTTTTTTCGATTGTCATCGAGGAGTTCGGATTTGTAGGAGCAAGTATGATTTTGGCCCTCCTCTTCTTCTTGATTTTGAGAATCATCCTGGTCGGTATTCGGGCTAAAGATCCCTTTAACTCTATGGTTGCTATCGGTGTCGGAGGGATGATTCTGGTTCAGGTCTTTGTCAATATCGGTGGGATTTCCGGTTTGATTCCTTCTACAGGGGTAACCTTCCCCTTCCTTTCACAAGGTGGGAATAGTCTCCTAGTCTTATCTGTAGCCATTGCCTTTGTATTAAATATCGATGCTAGTGAAAAACGTGCCAAACTTATCAGAGAATACGAAAATCAAACCGATGAAAGTCTGTAAGGATTGAATGGAAAGGAAAGTATATGTCTCTTCAAAAATTAGAAAACTATAGTAATAAAGCAGTCGTCCAAGAAGAAGTCTTGATTCTGACTGAGCTATTAGAAGATATCACAAAGAATATGCTAGCGCCAGAAACCTTTGAAAAGATTATCCAGTTGAAGGAATTATCAACTAGCGAGAATTATCAAGGGCTCAATGACCTAGTGACTAGTCTTTCGAATGAAGAAATGATTTACATTTCACGCTATTTCTCTATCCTTCCACTTTTGATTAATATCTCTGAGGATGTGGATTTGGCTTATGAGATCAATCACCAAAATAATGTGGACCAAGACTATCTAGGAAAACTTTCTACAACGATTAAGATGGTAGCTGAAAAAGAAAATGCAGCCGAAATTTTAGAAAAGTTAAATGTCGTTCCTGTCTTAACCGCCCATCCAACGCAAGTACAACGCAAGAGTATGCTGGACTTGACCAATCATATCCACACTCTCCTACGTAAGTACCGTGATGTCAAACTTGGCTTGATCAACAAAGAAAAATGGCACACGGATCTCCGTCGTTATATTGAAATTATCATGCAAACCGACATGATTCGCGAGAAGAAATTGAAAGTAACCAACGAAATCACAAATGTGATGGAGTACTACCAAAGTTCTTTCCTGAATGCTGTGCCACGTTTGACAGCTGAGTATAAGAAACTTGCTAAAGAACAAGGTATCGAGCTTGAGCATCCAAAACCAATTACAATGGGGATGTGGATTGGAGGAGACCGTGATGGAAATCCTTTCGTAACAGCGGAAACCCTAAACAAATCAGCCTTGACTCAGTGCGAAGTCATCATGAACTATTACGATGAGAAGATTTATAATCTTTATCGTGAATTTTCACTTTCAACTAGCATCGTGAATGTTAGCGACAAGGTTCGTGAGATGGCGTTGGAGTCTCAGGACAACTCGATTTACCGTGAAAAAGAACTCTATCGCCGAGCACTCTTTGACATCCAAGCTAAGATGCAGGCAACCAAGGCTTATTTGATTGAAGATAAGGATCTTCAACCTAGGTATGCCACTGCAGATGAATTTTATCAAGATTTGTTGGCCATTCGCGACTCTCTCCTTGAGAACAAAGGAGAATACCTGATTTCAGGAGAATTTGTTGAGTTGATGCAAGCCGTTGAAATCTTTGGCTTCTATCTTGCCTCTATCGATATGCGCCAAGATTCTAGTGTTCATGAAGCTTGTGTGGCTGAATTACTAGCATCTGCTGGCATCAACGACCACTATAGCGATCTGTCTGAAGACGAAAAATGCGCCCTCCTCTTAAAAGAGTTGGAAGAAGACCCTCGTATCCTCTCAGCGACTCATGCTGAAAAGTCAGAACTGCTTGAAAAAGAACTCTCTATCTTTAAAGCTGCTCGCAAGTTGAAGGATAAACTGGGTGAAAACGTCATTCGTCAAACCATCATTTCTCATGCAACTAGCGTGTCTGATATGCTCGAACTAGCCATCATGCTCAAGGAAGTCGGCTTGGTAGATGCTCAAAAAGCCCGCGTTCAGATTGTTCCCCTCTTTGAAACGATCGAGGACTTAGATCACTCAGAAGAGACTATGAGAAGATATTTCTCTCTACCTTTGGCTAAAAAATGGATTGCTTCAAAAGATAACTATCAGGAAATCATGCTCGGTTACTCTGATAGTAACAAGGACGGTGGCTATTTATCATCCTGTTGGACCCTTTACAAGGCGCAACAACAACTAACTGCTATCGGTGATGAATTTGGTGTTAAAGTGACCTTCTTCCACGGTCGTGGTGGTACTGTGGGTCGTGGTGGTGGTCCAACTTATGAAGCCATCACATCCCAACCACTCAAGTCTATCAAAGACCGCATCCGTCTGACTGAGCAGGGAGAAGTGATTGGAAACAAATACGGTAACAAAGATGCCGCCTATTATAACCTTGAAATGTTGGTTTCTGCAGCCATTAACCGTATGATTACCAAGAAGAAGAGTGATACCAATACATCAAATCGTTACGAAGCTATCATGGATCAAGTAGTGGACCGTAGCTACGATATCTACCGTGATTTGGTCTTTGGAAATGAACATTTCTATGACTATTTCTTTGAATCAAGTCCAATCAAGGCTATTTCAAGCTTCAATATCGGTTCGCGTCCAGCAGCTCGTAAGACCATCACTGAAATTGGCGGTTTGCGTGCCATTCCTTGGGTCTTCTCATGGTCACAAAGTCGTGTCATGTTCCCTGGTTGGTACGGAGTGGGATCCAGCTTCAAAGAATTTATTGATCAAGATCCTGATAATATTGAGATCCTCCGTGACATGTACCAAAACTGGCCTTTCTTCCAATCCCTGCTCTCTAATGTGGACATGGTCTTATCTAAGTCTAATATGAACATTGCTTTTGAATATGCCAAGCTCTGTGAAGATGAAGAAGTGCAGGCTATCTACTACACTATTTTAGATGAATGGCAGTTGACTAAGGACGTTATTTTAGCTATCGAAGGTTATGACGAACTCTTGGCAGAAAACTCTTACCTAAAAGATAGTCTAAACTATCGTATGCCTTACTTTAATATCCTGAACTACATTCAGTTGGAGTTGATCAAACGTCAACGTCGCGGCGAATTGTCAGCTGACGAAGAAAAACTGATCCATACAACTATCAACGGAATTGCAACAGGTTTGCGTAATTCAGGCTGATATTCTACAAACTTCCTCTTTTTTCAAGGGGAAGTTTTTGAATTGTTTAAAAAATTCAAAAAATAAGCTTGACAAGTAGTTGAAAAATGGTATAATTTAAACATTCAGAAAGTAATCATTGAAGTTTTTTAGAGAGTCTGTGGTTGGTGGAAACAGATAGATGAAAGTGACGAAATTGGGCTGAATGTACTTAAGAATTTGAAATCATAAAAATTCGGTGAGCACACCTTACAGTGCAACTCGTTATTGCGAGAAAGAGCGATAGGGATATTCCCTATAATTGAGGTGGCACCGCGCATCGACGTCCTCACACAAGTTTTTTGTGTGAGGACTTTTTCTATGGGGAGTAAAGATATTGGAATTTAAACGATGGCATCACTTGATGATGTGATTTAAAAAGTTAAGGTAAAAGAATTAAGGAGAAAGAAAAATGAAAAATAAACGTTTGATTGGAATTGTCGCTGGATTAGCAGTATTGGTAGTGGCTAGCTTGATTTATTCATCTATGAACAAGCCAGTAGCCAAGGAAGAGCAAAAGGTTGCTAAGGTTGGTGTCCTTCAATTTGTTAGTCACCCATCCTTGGACTTGATTTACCAAGGGATTCAAGATGGATTAGCTGAAGAAGGCTATAAAGGTGACCAAGTGAAAATCGACTTTATGAACTCTGAAGGGGATCAGAGCAAGGTTGCAACCATGAGTAAACAGTTAGTAGCAAATGGAAATGACGTTGTTGTTGGGATTGCGACACCAGCGGCTCAAGGACTCGCTAGTGCTACGAAAGATCTACCAGTTATCATGGCTGCTATTACAGACCCAATCGGTGCGAACTTGGTCAAAGATTTGAAAAAACCAGGTGGCAACATCACAGGGGTATCAGACCACAACCCTGCTGAACAACAAGTAGAGTTGATAAAAACTCTCACACCAAATGTCAAAACAATCGGAGCTCTTTACTCAAGTAGCGAAGATAACTCAAAAACACAGGTGGAAGAATTCAAGGCTTATGCTGAAAAAGCAGGTTTGACAGTCGAAACCTTTGCTGTTCCATCAACAAATGAAATTGCTTCAACAGTTAATGTCATGACAAGCAAGGTAGATGCGATTTGGGTTCCAATTGACAACACCATCGCATCCGCATTCTCAACAGTTGTTTCAAGCAACCAAACAGCTAAAAAGCCAATCTACCCAAGTGCTACTGCCATGGTAGAAGCAGGTGGATTAGCATCTGTAGTAGTTGACCAACACGATCTTGGAGTGGCTACTGGTAAAATGATTGCCAAAGTTTTAAAAGGTGAAAAACCAGCTGATACGCCAGTTAATGTCTTTTCAACTGGTAAGTCAGTGATTAATAAAAAACTAGCGCGGGAACTTGGTATCACCATTCCAGAGTCCGTTCTAAAAGAAGCAGGACAAGTGATTGAATAAAGATAAAGGAGGAGCTGGACACATCTCCTCCCATTTTTACTAAAGAAAGAAATGAGTGAAAGATTATGATAGTATCCATTATTTCTCAGGGGATGGTCTGGGCGATTTTAGGTTTGGGAATCTTTATGACTTTTCGAATTTTGAATTTCCCTGATATGACTACTGAAGGTTCTTTTCCTCTTGGGGGAGCAGTAGCCGTAACCTTGATAACACAGGGAGTCAATCCATTTTTAGCAACCTTAGCTGCAGTAGGAGCGGGCTGTCTAGCTGGAATGGCGACGGGTCTTTTGTATACTAAAGGAAAAATCCCAACCCTCTTATCAGGGATTTTGGTTATGACTTCCTGCCATTCCATCATGCTCATGATTATGGGACGTGCCAATCTGGGGCTTCTTGGAACCAAGCAAATTCAGGATGTCTTACCTTTTGATTCGGACCTTAACCAACTCCTGACTGGATTAATCTTTGTAGCTCTTGTTATTGGCCTTATGCTCTTTTTCCTTGATACCAAACTAGGTCAAGCCTACATCGCTACAGGTGACAATCCTGATATGGCTCGTAGCTTTGGTATCAATACAGGACGAATGGAACTCATGGGCTTGGTTCTCTCAAATGGGATCATCGCGCTTGCAGGAGCCTTAATTGCTCAACAAGAAGGATACGCGGATGTTTCACGAGGAATCGGCGTGATTGTCGTAGGCCTTGCTAGCTTGATTATTGGTGAGGTATTGTTTAAGAGTTTGACCTTGGCAGAGCGTCTCATGACCATCGTTGTGGGGTCTATTGCTTATCAGTTCCTCGTTTGGGGAGTGATTGCTCTTGGGTTTAATACAAGTTATCTTCGTTTGTACAGCGCCTTGATTTTGGCAGTTTGCCTTATGATTCCAACCTTCAAAAGCAAATACCTGAAAGGAGTCAAGTTTAGCAAATGACAGCAATTGTAGAATTAAAAAATGCCACCAAAGTCATCACGAATGGCTATGACGAGGAAAAAATCATACTGAATGATGTTTCTCTTGAAATTTTCGAACATGATTTCATTACCATTCTAGGTGGAAATGGAGCAGGGAAGTCAACGCTTTTTAACACTATTGCAGGTACTTTACCCTTAACAAGTGGAAGTATCCGTATCATGGGGGAAGATGTGACGCATTTTTCACCTGAAAAGCGAGCTAAGTACTTGTCTCGTGTCTTTCAGGATCCTAAGATGGGTACGGCTCCCCGTATGACGGTGGCGGAAAATCTCTTGATTGCCAAGTTTCGTGGTGAGAAGAGAGGACTCCTTCCTAGGAGACTTTCAAGCCATAGGGAAGAGTTTCAGGCTACTATTGAAAAAGTGGGAAATGGTCTTGAGAAACATCTCGACACTCCGATTGAGTTTCTTTCAGGTGGACAACGTCAGGCCTTGAGTCTCTTGATGGCAACCTTGAAGCGACCAGAGTTGCTCTTGTTGGATGAACACACAGCAGCTCTCGACCCAAAGACCAGTGTTGCTTTGATGGAGTTAACAGATGACTTTGTCAGCAAGGATCATCTAACAGCCTTGATGATTACCCACCATATGGAGGATGCACTGAAGTATGGAAATCGTCTGATAGTCATGAAGGAAGGCCGTATCATCCAAGACCTCAATAAAGAAGAAAAAGCTAAGATGAAAATTTCAGACTACTATCAATTATTTGAATAGATGAGTTAAGTAATCATCAAAAAATAGAGAAGAGAAACTTAGAAACATGGAAGTGTTTCTGAGTTTTTTATCTTCCCTTTCTATCAAGAAAAATAAGGTAAAGAGAATTACGGAAAGCGTATGAAATGGTTTACTTTTTTTCAGAAATAAGCTATACTAGTTTACGTGAAACTATGATAAAATGGAGGTATTGCGTATGGTTGACAAGCAAGTCATTGAAGAAATCAAAAACAATGCCAACATTGTGGAAGTCATAGGTGATGTGATTTCTTTACAGAAGGCTGGACGGAACTATTTAGGGCTCTGTCCTTTTCATGGTGAAAAGACCCCCTCTTTCAACGTTGTGGAAGACAAGCAGTTTTATCACTGTTTTGGCTGTGGGCGCTCAGGAGATGTTTTTAAGTTCATCGAAGAATACCAAGGTGTGTCCTTTATGGAAGCCGTTCAGCTCTTAGGGGAGCGCGTCGGTATTCAACTGGCTACGCCGGTACAGTCTCGTCCTCAACAAACTTCCCCTCATCAAGCTCTATATGATATGCATGAAGAAGCTGCCCGTTTTTACCATGCAATCCTTATGACGACCAAGATGGGAGAAGAAGCAAGGGCTTATCTCTACAAACGCGGATTGACAGACGATGTTCTGAAGCACTTCCAGATTGGACTAGCTCCAGCAGAGAGAACCTATCTCTATCAACGTTTGGCTGACAAGTTTGAGGAAAAGGATTTATTGGATTCTGGCTTGTTCTACCTGTCAGATGGCAATCAGTTTTATGATACTTTTTTTGGACGGATCATCTTTCCTTTGACCAATGACAAGGGGCAGGTTATTGCCTTTTCAGGTCGTATCTGGCAAGAAACAGATAATCAGACTGCCAAGTACAAAAATAGTCGTTCAACTGCAATTTTTAATAAGAGTTACGAATTGTATCATTTGGACAAGGCTAAAAAAGCAACTGGAAAGATAGCAGAACTCTATCTGATGGAAGGTTTCATGGATGTTATCGCAGCTTACCGTGCTGGTATAGAAAATGCTGTGGCTTCCATGGGAACAGCCTTAAGCAAGGAGCATGTTGACCACCTCAAACGCTTTACTAAAAAAATTGTTCTCAGCTATGATGGTGACAAGGCAGGGCAGGCAGCAACAGCCAAGGCTCTAGAGGAATTAGAAGACTTCTCAGTGGAGGTTGTTCAAGTACCTGATGCCATGGACCCAGATGAGTATTTGCAAAAGAATTCTGCTGAAGACCTGGCTTACCTTTTAACCAAGACTCGTATCAGTCCTATAGAGTTCTATATTCACCAGCTCAAGCCTGATAATAGTGATAACTTGCAGGCGCAAATTGAGTTCATTGAAAAGATTGCACCCCTAATCGCCAAAGAAAAGTCTATCACTGCCCAGAATTCTTATATCCACATTCTGGCTGATAATCTACCTTCTTTTGATTACCAGCAGGTTGAGCAGATTGTAAATGAAAGTCGGATTGTTCAGAGGCAGGAAAGAGTCAAAGAGGAGCATGCTCCAGCAGTGATTAGTTTGCCTGTGACGCGGCAACTGACAGTAGTCATGAGAGCAGAAGCTCATCTCCTCTATAGGATGGCCGAGAACCCAGTTGTGTTAAATGACTACCTACTAAGAGACGATTTTTTCTTTGATACCCCAGAATTTCAGATTCTTTACGAATTATTAAGTGAGCAGGGAGAAATCGGCTCAGAGGAGCTTTCTCATCAGACGCCTGAAGTTGAAAATGCTTGGTACCATGTGCTTAGTCTGGATTTGCCAGCTGAGATGTCGCCTCAAGAGCTAGTGGAAGTCGAAGCGACTCGAAACCGTGCCCTCCTCAGCAAGGACAACTTACGAATTAAAAAGAAAGTGCAGGAAGCTAGTCATGTAGGAGATACAGACACAGCCTTGGAAGAATTGCAACGATTGATTTCCCAAAAGAGAAGAATGGAGTAATAATGGCAACAAAACAAAAAGAAGTAACCACATTTGACGTGCAAGTAGCAGACTTTATCCGTAACCACAAAAAAACAGGAACAGCAACAGATGATGAAATCAATTCAAGTCTGGTTATTCCTTTTACCCTAGATGCAGACGGCATTGAAGACCTTTTGCAACGGATTCAAGATGCTGGAATTTCTATCACTGACAACGAAGGAAATCCAAGTGCGCGTGTTCTTAGTGCAGAAGAAGAACCAGAACTCAGTGATGAGGACTTGATTGGCTCAACTTCTGCCAAGGTTAATGACCCAGTCCGTATGTATTTGAAGGAAATCGGGGTTGTTCCTCTATTGACCAACGAAGAAGAAAAGGAATTGGCCCTAGCTGTTGAAGCAGGTGATATCGAAGCCAAACAACGTCTTGCAGAAGCTAACCTTCGTTTGGTGGTTTCGATCGCTAAGCGCTACGTAGGGCGTGGCATGCAGTTTCTTGACTTGATTCAAGAAGGAAACATGGGCTTGATGAAGGCTGTTGACAAGTTTGACTATTCAAAAGGATTCAAGTTTTCAACTTACGCAACTTGGTGGATTCGTCAGGCGATTACCCGTGCCATCGCTGACCAGGCCCGTACCATTCGTATTCCTGTTCACATGGTGGAAACCATTAACAAGCTTGTCCGTGAACAGCGTAACCTTCTTCAAGAATTGGGACAAGATCCGACACCTGAACAAATCGCAGAGCGTATGGATATGACACCTGACAAGGTCCGTGAAATCCTAAAAATCGCTCAAGAACCAGTCTCGCTTGAAACACCGATTGGTGAAGAGGACGATAGCCATCTTGGGGACTTTATCGAAGACGAAGTGATTGAAAATCCAGTAGACTACACAACTCGTATCGTTTTGCGTGAGCAGTTGGATGAAGTTTTGGATACTCTCACGGACCGTGAAGAAAACGTCTTGCGCTTGCGTTTTGGACTAGATGATGGTAAAATGCGTACTCTTGAAGATGTTGGGAAAGTCTTTAATGTGACTCGTGAGCGTATCCGTCAGATTGAGGCCAAGGCTTTGAGAAAATTGCGTCAACCAAGTCGCAGCAAACCCCTTCGTGATTTTATTGAAGATTAAGAGTGAGGAATGACATGGCTTATACAGAAGAGCAAATTGAAACTATCAAAACACGCATTTTAAATGCCTTGGAAGAAGTCATCGACCCTGAGTTGGGGATTGATATTGTCAACCTAGGATTGATTTATGAAATTCGTTTTGATGGTGAAACAGGTCACACTGAAATTGATATGACCTTGACAACTATGGGCTGCCCACTGGCTGACCTTTTGACAGACCAGATACACGATGCGATGACAGAGGTGCCCGAGGTGACCAATACCGAGGTCAAATTGGTCTGGTATCCAGCTTGGACGGTTGAAAAAATGAGCCGATACGCACGTATCGCCCTAGGAATTAAATAAAGACTAAGAAAAATGTGAGAGACGATTGGAAAATGAGGAAATCTCCTTCTTTTTCCTTTGGTCTCTTCTTTCTTTTGCTGATTTTCTGGAAATAAAATGGTATAATGAATGGTATGGAAAACGAAAAATTGCGTGTCAATATGCTAAGTTCAAGTGAAAAAGTGGCTGGTCAGGGAGTATCAGGCGCCTACCGTGAGTTGGTACGCCTTCTACATCGAGATGCCAAAGACCAGTTGATTGTTACGGAGAATCTTCCTGTAGAGGCAGATGTAACCCACTTTCACACGATTGATTTCCCTTATTATTTATCTACTTTCCAAAAGAAACGCTCTGGGAGAAAAATTGGCTATGTGCATTTCTTACCTGATACGCTTGAGGGGAGTTTGAAGATTCCATTTTTCCTAAAGGGAATTATCAAACGCTATGTTTTTTCCTTTTACAACCGAATGGAACACTTGGTCGTGGTCAATCCCATGTTTATCGAGGATTTGGTAGCTGCTGGTATTCCGCGTGAAAAAGTAACTTACATCCCAAATTTTGTAAACAAAGAAAAATGGCATCCATTGCCAGCTGAACAAGTTGCTCAACTTCGTAAGGAAATGGATCTCGTGGAAAATCAGTTTGTCGTAGTCGGTGCAGGTCAAGTTCAGAAACGAAAAGGGATAGATGACTTTATCCGCCTAGCTGAGGAATTGCCAGAAATTACCTTTATCTGGGCAGGTGGTTTTTCATTTGGTGGGATGACAGATGGTTATGAACGCTATAAGAAGATTATGGACAATCCACCCAAAAATCTTATTTTCCCAGGTATTGTTCCGCCAGAGCGGATGCGTGAGTTCTATGCTTTAGCAGATTTGTTCTTGCTACCAAGTTACAATGAATTATTTCCTATGACTATCTTAGAGGCAGCTAGCTGTGAAGCACCGATTATGTTGAGGGATTTAGATCTATACAAGGTCATCCTTGAAGGGAATTATCGTGCAACAAGTGATGTTTCCGAGATGAGAGAAGCAATCCTAGAATACAAGAATGACCCTGAAGCTTTAAAAGACTTGAAAGAAAAAGCTCGTGAGATCTCCAAAGAGTACTCCGAGGAGCATTTGTTGGAAATCTGGCTAAAATTTTATCGAGAACAGGCTGCTTTGGGCAAAAAGTGAGGTAATTTATGAGAATTGGTTTATTTACAGATACCTATTTCCCTCAAGTTTCCGGGGTTGCGACTAGTATTCGGACTTTGAAAACTGAGCTTGAAAAGCAGGGGCATGCAGTTTTTATCTTTACAACAACTGATAAAGACGTGAATCGCTACGAGGATTGGCAAATTATCCGAATTCCGAGTGTTCCTTTCTTTGCATTTAAGGATCGACGATTTGCCTACCGAGGTTTTACAAAGGCGCTTGAAATTGCCAAGCAGTATCAACTTGACATCATTCATACCCAGACAGAATTTTCACTAGGTTTGTTAGGGATTTGGATTGCGAGAGAATTGAAAATTCCAGTTATTCATACCTACCATACCCAGTATGAAGACTATGTGCATTATATTGCTAAGGGCATGCTAATTCGTCCGAGTATGGTAAAATATTTGGTGCGTGGCTTCCTTCATGATGTAGATGGTGTGATTTGCCCAAGTGAGATTGTTCGTGACCTTTTATCTAAATACAAAGTCAAGGTTGAAAAGCGTGTCATCCCAACTGGAATTGAGCTGGCTAAGTTTGAACGACCTGAGATCAAAGAGGAAAACTTACAAGAGCTTCGTTCGAAGTTAGGTATTCAGGAAGGCGAGAAAATGCTGCTGAGTCTTTCTCGTATCTCCTTTGAGAAGAATATCCAAGCAGTTCTAAATGCCTTCGCTGAGGTATTGAAAGAAGAAGATAAGGTGAAGTTGGTTGTTGCTGGAGATGGCCCTTATCTGGACAGTCTGAAAGAGCAAGCAGGGAAATTAAACATACAAAAACATGTTATTTTTACAGGTATGATTGCTCCAAGTGAGACAGCCTTATACTATAAGGCTGCAGATTTCTTCATCTCTGCCTCTACGAGTGAAACTCAGGGATTAACTTATCTAGAAAGTCTAGCCAGTGGAACGCCTGTCATTGCTCATGGCAATCCCTATCTTGAAAATCTGATCAATGATAAAATGTTTGGGACCCTCTACTATGGAGAACGAGAGCTTGCAGGAGCTATCCTCGAAGCCTTGATTGCTACTCCTGATATGTCTGAACAAAAGTTAGCGGATAAGTTGTACGAGATTTCGGCTGAAAATTTTGGGAAGCGAGTTCATGAGTTTTACCTTGATGCGATGATTTCAAATCAATTTGAGCAGGAACTACGTGGAGATGAGCCTATGACACAGCGATTTCTGAAGACAGTTCTTTACCTACCCCAGCAGGCTGTTTCGGCTCCAGTTAAGGAGTCTAAACGAATATTAAAGGCTTCTAAAAAGCAGTTGTCTAGCATCCGGGATTACTGGAGAGATTAGTAAAAATATAGGAGAATAAAAGATGGCGAAAAAATTTATGAGAAGTGGAAGAGACCAAAAAATTGGTGGTGTTTGCGCAGGAGTAGCCCACTATTTCGATATTGATCCCACCATTGTTCGTGTGATTTGGGGTGTTCTTGCCTTTTGTTATGGAGCAGGGGTAGTAGCATATATTATTTTATGGGCAATTGCTCCAGTTTCGACAGAATATTAAATTAGAAGTATAAGGTTAAAAGGAGAGGCTATGGCTTTCGGAGACGATAGAAAACGTAAAAAAACATTGTTTGAAAAATTAACATTATTAATTGTTATTGTCATGTTACTTGCAAGTTTACTTGGTATTTTTGCGACAGCAATAGGTGCGTTGAGTAATCTATAAAGCTTGATGATAAATCAGGATTATTTAGTGACTGGGATTTCCCAGCCTTTTTAAAGCGAGAAGAAAATATGAGTATGTTTTTAGATACAGCCAAGATTAAGGTCAAGGCTGGTAATGGTGGCGATGGCATGGTCGCCTTTCGCCGTGAAAAATATGTCCCGAATGGCGGTCCTTGGGGTGGTGATGGTGGACGTGGAGGTAACGTCGTTTTCGTTGTGGACGAAGGCTTGCGTACCTTGATGGATTTCCGCTATAACCGTCATTTCAAGGCTGATTCCGGTGAAAAAGGGATGACCAAAGGAATGCACGGACGTGGTGCAGAGGACCTTCGTGTTCGCGTACCACAGGGAACTACTGTACGTGATGCAGAGACAGGTAAAGTCATTACAGACTTGATTGAGCATGGTCAAGAATTTATCGTAGCTCATGGTGGTCGAGGCGGCCGAGGAAACATCCGTTTTGCGACTCCCAAAAATCCTGCACCTGAAATCTCTGAGAATGGAGAACCAGGTCAAGAACGTGAGTTGCAACTAGAACTGAAAATCTTGGCGGATGTTGGCTTGGTCGGTTTCCCATCGGTTGGAAAGTCAACTCTGCTTAGTGTCATCACTTCAGCGAAACCAAAAATCGGTGCTTATCATTTTACAACGATTGTGCCAAATCTAGGTATGGTTCGTACGCAGTCAGGCGAATCTTTTGCAGTAGCAGATCTTCCAGGTTTGATTGAAGGGGCCAGTCAAGGTGTTGGTCTTGGAACCCAGTTTCTCCGTCATATTGAACGTACACGAGTTATCCTCCATGTCATCGATATGTCTGCTAGCGAAGGACGTGATCCTTACGAGGATTACCTTGCTATCAATAAGGAATTAGAATCCTACAACCTTCGTCTCATGGAGCGTCCGCAGATTATCGTAGCCAACAAGATGGATATGCCTGAAAGTCAGGAAAATCTGAAAACTTTTAAGGAAAAGTTGGCAGCAAACTACGACGAGTTTGAGGAACTTCCAGCTATCTTCCCTATTTCTGGGTTGACCAAACAAGGGTTGGCGACACTTTTGGACGCTACAGCTGAATTGTTAGATAAGACTCCAGAATTCCCAATCTATGATGAATCCGATATGGAAGAAGAGGCGTACTACGGCTTTGACGAGGAAGAAAAAGCCTTTGAAATTAGTCGTGATGACGATGCGACATGGGTGCTTTCTGGTGAAAAACTCATGAAACTCTTTAACATGACCAACTTTGACCGTGATGAGTCTGTCATGAAGTTTGCTCGTCAGTTACGTGGTATGGGGGTTGACGAAGCCCTTCGTGCACGTGGAGCTAAGGATGGAGACTTGGTCCGAATCGGTAAATTTGAGTTTGAATTTGTAGACTAGGAGATTGATATGGGAGATAAACCGATATCATTCCGAGATGCAGATGGAAATTTTGTTTCTGCAGCAGATGTGTGGAATGAAAAGAAACTAGAAGAATTGTTCAATCGTCTCAATCCCAAACGTGCTCTTAGATTGGCACGAGAAAAAAAAGATAATGAGAAGGCCGATAGAGAAGAAAAATGATTTATCGATTTTAGTATAAGTTTTTTTAAATTCATAGGGTGTAATGAGAAACTAGCATCAGGGGAGAATAGAATTTGTTCTCTCTTTTTGATGCATAAAAATGAAAATATATTTCTGAAAGTTTTCAGAGTTGTGAAGTGTTCAATATGCTATGTGATTCATTTGCAGATAGCAGTAGTGCTTTCTAGCTTGGCGATTAGAAATAGAAAGATTTAAAAGCTTTTTAGGATTCTATTTCTTCACATGCATCATGCCAAAGGGGGGACAGAGCTCCTGTCAACTTGTTTCTCATGATGTCTATAATGATGATATCACGATCTTTCATTCTGACTGATTAGGTAGTGATAATCTTGATAGAATTCATGCTCGCCTTTATCTTTCTAATAGAACTCGAAATTCCTAATTCAGTTGTTTTAGAGAATAAATTCTTCAAATATTTGTATATTATGGAAAAAAATATTAGCTGCTAAGATCTTGGAGAACTATAGTAAAAAGTCGCTAATATCAGTTGTTTGTGGTAGAATAAAAGGTATAAAATAGAAGGAGAACTGAAATGTCTTTTCAGGATAGAAAGATAAAATATTCAATCCGAAAATTATCAGTAGCTACTGTGTCCCTTGCGATTGGATTTTTGTTTGCACCCACTGCGATTGGAGTGGACCAAACAGTTCACGCAGATGAGCTCGAATCTACAGCACAAGTGGGAAATAAGTCAGACAATCAAGCCTCAGAAGGAGCGTCTGAAGCAACAAAAGTAGAAAATCAAGAGACAACTTCAACGAAGGCTTCTGCATCAGTGTCAGTAGATACTAAAGAGGACAATCGAGCTCCCTTAAAGTCTGCCACCCCTACTGTGACAGGGACAAGCCAAGCGACAGATTCAACTGCTCTTAGAAATTCTCAACCAGCTGCTGAAATGGCTCAGCCATCCACAGAAGGAGCTGCCCAGCTGCCCTCTGCAAACGTTAGTCTGAAGAAGAGTGCTTTAGAAAACTATCTCAAAGAGTTGCGCAATAAGGATTTTTCAAGGAAAACAGATGAGAGTGTAGAAATCCTTAATGATTTGATGACAGCGGCTGATAGCCTACTTCAAACTGCGACAAAGCAAGAAGAAATTGATAAAGTTTACCGAAATCTGGTAACATTCGTTAATTCGGGACTTCGTAATAAGAATTCAAAAGTGATCTTAGGAAAGGATAAGATTCCTTCAAAAGAAGCAGAGTCTGGAGACACTTCCTCTAAAGGAAAATTGTCTGAGGATTCTGCAAAACAGACTGATACTACTTACAGAGTAGAATACAAATTTAAGAACTCAACTCCAATCTATCCTCTGCCCAATAAGATTCGCTCAATGCTTCCAGCTGCTAGTGAATTTGTAGCTCAAGCGGACGATTACAAAGATGTGATTCAACTTGGGACAACTACAGTAAGTGTTCCAACTGGTACTTGGACTTTCCATGGTTTTGATACAGCTAAATATGGAAAAGCTATTGCAGGAACGAAAGTCAAAACCATCACTGGAACGTGGAGCTTTGAGCCAAATGGTGTCGACTATGAGTTCCAGTCAACCAATCCTGAGATTGCATTACCAGATTATATCGCCAAGCTGACTCCGAAAAATCCAACTGATTATAAGATGGGCGATCTGTTTCTTACAGAAGTAGATGCTGAGCAACCAAGTGAAACAACTCATGTTGATAGAGCAAATAAGGTGACTTGGAAGTTCGAAGGATATGATAAAGAAAAAGTCATTATTGGAGTAGGAAGACGGACTTTTGTTGGAAGATGGGCCCCCACTCCTAATCCAGAATATGTATTCAAATCATCTAAATCAGGTGTTCCATTGCCACAAAGTATCTTGGACATGCTTCCGAAAGATGAGGCCTCTTACAAGATTGGTGACACAATTGTAGCCAAACAACCGGCTAAAGAATCAGTAGAAGAAGCCGAAAAAGATTACATATGGACCTTCAAGGGATATGATCACAAGAATGCGACTTTTGATGGCAAGCGCGTGATATATACTGGTATATGGGAAGTAACGCCTAGACCGCACCATGTAAGCTATCGTTTTGAAAGTGGGACGACTGGCCTTTCTTTACCTGACTTTATCCAGAAGAAAACACCAAAAGACACCTCAACTTACTACAATACACAAAAAGTTCTACCAGAAGAGCTAACTACAACGACGTACACAGATGATGTGAACGACGGTATCTGGACTTTTGTCGGTTACGATGCTAAGAGTAAGACTGTGAAAAAGGTTGATCTAGCTTTCATTGGTAAGTGGGAGTTTAAGGCGAATCAGTATCAAGTAGCTTACCGATTCGAAAGTGCGACTGCTGGGAAAGATCTCCCAGCAGCTATCACGGCCTTATCTCCAAATGATAGTACAACTTATGTGAATGGCGCAGCAGTTTCAGCCAAACAACCCGTTCAAACGACTTATACAGATACAGTGAATGACGGTGTATGGACCTTCAAGGGCTATGCTGCAGATAGTGCGGTCGTGAATAAGGCAAATGTGAATTTTGTAGGCAAATGGGAATTTAAGGTAAACCAGTATCAAGCAGGTTACCGATTTGAAAGTGCGACTGCTGGGAAAAATCTTCCAGCAGCTATCACATCCTTGACTCCAAGCGATAGTGCGACCTATCTGAATGGTGTTGCAGTTTTGGCTAAGCAACCAATCCAAACCACTTACATAGATGATGTGAACGATGGTATATGGACCTTCAAGAGGTATATTCCAGCTGGTGCTGTGGTTAATAAGGCAGATGTTGCTTTTATTGGTCAGTGGGAATTTGCGCCTAATAAGTACCAAGCGACATACAGTTTCGAGAGCGCAACAGCAGGTAAAGTTCTCCCCGCAGACATTGCAGTCTGGACACCAAGTGATATCGCTACTTATATGGATGGTACAAGCGTTTTAGCTAAACAACCAGTGAAAACGAACTATACAGACGAAGTGAATAATGGTACCTGGACCTTCAAGGGCTACGACATAGCTAGCGCTGTTATCAACAAAGCTAATATAGCCTTCGTAGGGAAGTGGGAATTCAAGGCGAATCCGACAAATGCTGAAACTTATATGCCTCAGGTAACGGAAGAAATCATCAAGATTGGAGACAAACCAAACTTGACCGATAATGTGACGAACTTGTCAAGCCTTCCAGCTGGCACTAAGGTGGTTGATATCACGCCTGTGGGTCAAATAGATACTACAAAACCAGGTACTTATAGCGGTACAGTTCGTGTTGATTATCCAGATGGTTCTTCTACTGAAGTTTCCGTACCAGTTAATATTTTGCCTGCACCGGTAACTGAAACCTATAAAGTGACTTACAGCTTTGAAAGTGTGACAGCAGATAAGAACTTGCCAGCAGAAGTATTGAGCTTACTTCCACAAAGTGGAACATATACTACAAGTTCTTCTGCAGCGATTGCTTTTGTTCCAGAAGCACCGATGCCTGTAGAAGTTGCTGTTGCAAATGGTACTTGGAAATTCGCTGGTTACGAAAAAGTGGAAGAGGGAACAAGTTTGACCTTCGTAGGTAAGTGGACCTTTGAAGCCAAGCAAGCTCCTAGTGCGCAATCGGAACCAGCGCCGCAACTGCAACCACAGCCAAGTCCGGTTCCACCAGTGACTCCAGAAGCGAAGCCAACTCAAGAGGCTGATTCAGCAGCTAAAGTACAAACGGATCAGTTAGAGAAGAAGCCTGAAAGCAAACTTGTTTCAAATGCTAAGCCAGCTGTTCCAACTCCTGCAGGAGATAAGACTAAACAAGCGACCTTACCAAATACAGGTAGTATTTCTCCTTTCTCACTGACGGAATTGATAGCAAGTTCTACTCTTGCCGGTTTTGGAGTATTGCTCATCAATCGTAAACGTAAAGATGATTAAGCATTGATGTTATCTAGTAGCTTTCGACTTTTATAAGATTGTAAGCAAGTAGTTGACTTTTTGTTAAGTGTATCTGAGTCAAAAGGGTTAATGCTTAGAGAAGACCAATTCGGTCTTCTCTTTTTACGTTTTAGATAGAAATCCGCTAGTATGCGAGAGGTTTTTAAGAGAAGCTAGGCTACTGAAAAAGCTCAAATTATGGTATATATAATAGTAGAATAGAATCGAGGATAGTATGTCATTTAAGAAATTTCAATTTAAAAATTATATAGTAGAGGCCTTGGAGGAGTTGAAATTCGTAACTCCTACAGAGGTACAAGAAAAATTAATCCCTATTGTACTGGCAGGTCGTGA
>CAJNDD010000002.1 GCA_905221435.1 bacterium | reverse complement strand
ATTAAGTGTAAAAGAATATGAGGATCCCTTTAGGGATAGTGGTAAGTAATGCGAACACCTCTTTGAGAGGTTTGTGACGAGTCAAGAGCAATGAGGCTTGAACAACGTGAAAGCCAGCGTCTTTAGGCGCTGGCTGGTGATTTGGGCTTATAGCCCTGGTGCAAACCACCCGTTAGACGGGTGGTTATGATTTATTCTTTTAAGTGATAAGAGTAGCTAGCGACAACGACGTCTTCGTGCCATCTGAGAGCGTATTTTAGTTTAAGGCTCATTTGATTGTGCAGGATATTTTGCCAAGGCTTGTTAGGAATAAATTGTGGTACAAGAACTGTAACGGTGTAGTTTTTTTGCTTAGCTTCTTGGGCGATTCGTCTGACATACTTAACGCTAGGGGTGATGATGTCGCGGTAGCTGGTATTGATATTCTTAAGAGTGATATTTGGGAAGTAATCGGCAAATTCCTGAAGAATTTCTTGGTCTTTTTCTGCCGTTTCTTTAGTAGAAATGTGCATGGCTAACACTTCGTCACCGATACTTTGAGCGTAGTTAATGGCTCCGACACTGACTCTGGTAACATTTCCTACTAGGACAAGGACAAGATTGCCGTCGTAAGTGCGCTTTTCAATTCCTTCGTAGAGTCGTAGTTGTTTAGCCACTTTTTGGTAATGGTTGTGGATGGACAAAAAGAGGAAGGTTAAGACTAGAATAATTGGGAAGAATGGCCAGATATCACCTAGTCTAAAGAGGAGTAAGATGAGGACAATAGCATAACAAATGATGGCCCCAAGGATATTAGCAAAGGCAGATTTTAAGAAGTTTGCTCCTTTTTCCTTTTTCCAATGGCGAATCATCCCAGTCTGAGAAAGGGCAAAGGGAACGAAGACCCCGATAGTATAAAGAGGAATCAAACGTTCGGTATTACCATTAAAAATGAGAAGAAGGATCATAGCCCCAAAGGCCAGAGTTAAGATACCGTTGGAGTAGCCAAGGCGATCCCCTTTTTCCATAAAGAGATGAGGCATGTACTTGTTTTTGGCCATATTGTAGGACAGCATAGGGAAGGCTGAAAAGCCAGTATTTGCAGCTACAGCTAGAATCAAGGCTGTTGAGAACTGGAAGAGATAGTAGCTAGCATGACCAAAGAATGAATCACCAAGAATGCCCTTGGCCATTTGCGAGAGGATGGTTTCTCCGTGTTGAGGCGTGATACCCATCCAGTAGTTTAGGAAGGTAATGCCCGCAAAAAGAAAACCTAAAATGAGCGACATGATGGTCAAGGTTTGAGCAGCATTCTTTTCCTTCGGAGTTTTGAAAAATGGTACCGCATTTGAAATAGCTTCAACCCCTGTCAGAGAGGCAGAGCCACTGGTAAAGGCTCTCAATAGGAGAACGATGGAAAGGCTCGGAACAGTTTGTCCAATGGTTGAAGTCGCCTGATAGTTTAGGGAACCTGTAAATAGTTGAAAGAACCCATAAAGCAAGAGAAAGACGGTACTGAAGATAAAGAGGTAGACGGGAATCATCAGAGAGCTGGCAGATTCTTTTAATCCTCTTAAATTCAAGAGCATGAGCAGGCAGACTAGGAAAATAGAGATATGAAGATTGTAGGGATGGAGGGCAGGGATGGCTGCTGTAATAGCATCAGCTCCAGACGCAACGGATACGGCTACTGTCAGCATATAGTCAACAAGGAGGCTACCACCAGCAATCAAGCCTAGTTCAGGAGAGAGATTTTCCCGAGTGACCATATAAGCGCCACCACCTTGAGGATAGGCGTGAATAATTTGACGATAGGAAATGGTCAAACTAGCGAGCAGTAAGAGGACAAAAATACCGATAGGGAGGCTCCACCAAATAGCGAGAGGAGAGAGACTGACTAAAACGAGAATGACTTGTTCAGGTCCATAGGCAATAGAAGACAGGGCATCACTGGATAACATTGCAAGTGCCTGCATTTTTCCAAGTAATCCCCCTTCGCCGTCTGTGAGAGACTTGAGTGGTCGACCGATAAAGGTATATTTTAATTTTCTAAACATTTTCTTTTCCTTTGCTGAAAATTTCAATAAGTGTTATTATACTGCTTTGAAAAAATGCAGTCAAGGGAGAATGATCGGTATTAGAATATTTTTACAAGCCGGGGGATGCTATTTTTGGTATAATAGATGGAAGAAAATGAGGTTAGAAAAGATGATTTTTGATACGCACACACATTTAAATGTAGAGGAATTTGCAGGACGTGAGGCAGAAGAAATCGCCTTGGCTGCTGAGATGGATGTGACACAGATGAATATTGTTGGTTTTGATAAGCCAACCATTGAGCGTGCCCTAGAGTTGGTGGAGAAGTATGAGCAACTCTACGCAACTATTGGCTGGCATCCGACCGAAGCAGGGACTTACACAGACGAGGTAGAAGCTTACTTGCTTGAAAAACTAAAACATCCCAAGGTTGTTGCCTTGGGTGAGATTGGTCTGGACTACCACTGGATGACAGCACCTAAGGAAGTGCAGGAGCAGGTTTTTCGTCGTCAGATTCAGCTGTCTAAGGACTTGGATTTGCCTTTTGTGGTCCACACTCGTGATGCGCTGGAAGATACTTATGAGATTATCAGGAGCGAGGGTGTTGGTCCTCGTGGTGGGATTATGCATTCATTTTCAGGCTCTCTCGAGTGGGCTGAGAAGTTTGTCGAGCTTGGTATGACCATTTCTTTCTCAGGAGTGGTGACTTTTAAGAAAGCAACGGATATCCAAGAAGCTGCTAGAGAGCTTCCTTTGGATAAGATTTTGGTAGAGACGGATGCCCCCTACCTGGCTCCTGTTCCTAAACGTGGCCGTGAAAATAAAACAGCCTACACACGTTATGTGGTGAACTTTATTGCCGACTTGCGTGGGATGACGACCGAGGAATTAGCAGCAGCAACGACTGCAAATGCAGAGCGTATCTTTGGATTGGACAGCAAGTGATGAAAGAAAAAATTTCCCAAGTTATCGTGGTTGAAGGGCGTGATGACACGGCCAATCTCAAACGTTACTTTGACGTGGAAACCTATGAGACACGAGGTTCCGCAATAAATGACCAGGATATAGAACGCATTCAGCGCCTGCATGAATTGCATGGAGTCATTGTCTTTACAGATCCAGATT
The DNA here is from genome assembly GCA_905221435.1 of bacterium. Classification (GTDB taxonomy): domain Bacteria; phylum Bacillota; class Bacilli; order Lactobacillales; family Streptococcaceae; genus Streptococcus. Next base: position 149,002 of record CAJNDD010000002.1, on the reverse strand, counting down.
TTAATGGAGAGCGGATTCGTCGCATGATTATGACGGCCGTTCCAACAGTGCAGCATGCCTTTCTCAAGCGAGATGAAGCTGTTCCCAAATCCAAATCCAAGGGACGTTCTCTGGGAATCGAACACGCCAGCTATGAAGATCTAAAAACAGCGCTGGCTCAGGTGACAGAACAATTTGAAAACGAGAACGAGTTTGACATCAGTCGTGGTGACTTGATTCGCCTAGGTTTCTTGGCGGGAGCAGACAGCCGTAGACGCCGAGAGTATCTAGGCGAACAGCTCCGCATCGGCTATTCCAACGGCAAGCAACTCCTCAAGCGCTTAGAGTTATTTGGGATAACCTTGGCAGAAGTGGAAGAAGTGATGGCTAAGTATTCAGACTAACGGAGTCAGAAATGAAAAAAGTGATTATTACGGGTGGCAATAGTGGTATTGGATACCAGTCTGCTAAACAGTTGGCTGAAAAGGGCTGGTCGGTAACTCTCTTTTGTAGACGGAAAGAAGCTGCTGATCAAGCCTGTGAGGAAATCTGCCAACAAACAGGAAATCCGCATGTAGATTATATCTTGGTTGATTTATCTGATATGAAGAGTGTCAGAAAAGCGGCGGAACAGTATATTCAAAAAGAAGACGTTCTAGACGTTCTGATTAACAATGCGGCTGATTTTGACTTATCGGTCAAAAAGCCAATCCTGACTAGGGAGGGATTAGAAAAGCAATTTGCGACCAATGTGGTTGCTCCCTTTTTACTTTCTACCTTGTTGAGGGGCTTGTTGGAAAAGTCAGAAAGTGGTCGGATTATTAATATTTCTTCCCAAGGGCTGATGCTTTATCCCTTCATGAAGCTTGATTTTGAAAATTTAGCTGGTCAAAAACATTATAGTCCTGCCAAGACCTATTATCAGAATAAACTGGCCTTGTTGATGCTGTCGCTTTATATGCGGAAACATTGGAAAGGTATCAAGGTTCAGGCAATCCGTGTGACCAATGTCAAAGTTGATATGCGCCGCTATGATCACCTCAGCACTTTTATGAAAAATTTGTATAAAATCAAGTCAAGATTTTCGATTAGTCCTGAAGAAATGGCCAAAGTCTACACAGCCTTATCTACAGAAGATAGATATGACGGTTTTTTGTATGACGAGAAATGCAGGGAAGTAAAAGCAAATAGATCTGCTTACGAAGAAGAGGAGCAAGCAAAACTATATTCCTTACTTGAACAACTGATATTTTTAAGAGACAATCTATAAAGATTAGAAAAATAAATTTTATGCTTACTTCAATAGTGGAAAGAAATTTAGATATCGAAATCTGTTTGGAGAGTCCTGAAAAGTGATAACAATAACCAGATAACCCAAAAATATAAGGGGAATGTGTTACAATAGAGGTACCTAGATTTATTTTGATAGCGTTAAAATAGAAACTTATAAGGACAGTGCGAAATGAAAATTCGAGTTGATAGAGATTCTGTGTGTATGGGGGACGATGTATTGCCTCATGAGACGGAATTTGAGATTCCTGAAGATATGACGGTGAAAGATTTTTTTGACTTTCTAGAAAAGGAACGATATTCGCCGTCTGTTCGAGGAAACAATGTCGCTTGGGAACTCCGTAATCGAAATGGGGAACAAGGTGTTTATTTCACCAAAACACGAGAGATTATCCATCCAGATGCGATCTTAAAAGAGATGTTGGAAGGAATTACTGAGACTCCCTTATTTGTTTTGCTCTATCATTATACTCCGGAAGCATATTATATTAGAAAAGAGAATAAATGAGAATTGCAGATTATAGCGTGACCAAGGCAGTGCTGGAGCGTCACGGTTTTACCTTTAAAAAGTCCTTCGGGCAAAATTTCCTGACGGATACTAATATCCTTCAAAAAATCGTGGATACAGCTGAAATTGATGACCAGGTTAATGTCATCGAAATCGGGCCAGGGATTGGTGCCTTGACAGAATTTTTGGCTGAGCGTGCGGCTCAAGTCATGGCCTTTGAGATCGACCGCCGTTTGGTACCGATTTTGGCAGATACCCTGCGTGATTTTGACAATGTGACAGTAGTCAACGAGGACATTCTCAAAGTTGACTTGGCGCAACATATCCAGAATTTCAAAAATCCTAATCTGCCAATTAAGGTAGTAGCCAACTTGCCTTACTATATCACGACGCCTATTCTCATGCACTTGATTGAGAGTGGGATTCCTTTTAGTGAGTTTGTCGTCATGATGCAGAAAGAAGTGGCGGATCGCATCTCAGCACAGCCAAATACCAAGGCTTACGGTAGCTTGTCGATTGCGGTGCAGTATTATATGACAGCAAAGGTTGCCTTCATCGTGCCTCGTACGGTCTTTGTGCCAGCGCCAAATGTGGATTCAGCCATCTTGAAAATGGTGCGCCGTCCAGAACCTGCCGTAGCAGTGAAAGATGAGAACTTCTTCTTTAAGGTATGCAAGGCTAGTTTCACCCATCGTCGCAAGACCTTATGGAACAACTTAACAGGCTACTTTGGGAAAACTGATGAAGTCAAGGATAAGCTGACCAAGGCTTTGGACCAAGCAGGTTTGTCACCATCTGTGCGTGGAGAAGCTCTCAGTTTGGCAGAATTTGCCAGCCTAGCAGATGCGCTTAAAGGACAAGGTCTTTAAGATGCAGGGACAAATCATTAAAGCCTTGGCAGGATTCTACTATGTGGAAAGTGATGGTCAAGTCTATCAGACACGTGCGCGTGGGAATTTCCGCAAAAAAGGCCATACCCCTTACGTTGGGGACTGGGTAGATTTCTCTGCCGAGGAAAATTCCGAAGGTTATATCCTCAAAATTCACGAACGGAAAAACAGTCTGGTCCGTCCACCTATTGTCAATATTGACCAGGCTGTGGTAATCATGTCCGTCAAGGAACCGGACTTCAACAGCAATTTGCTGGATCGCTTCTTGGTTCTTTTGGAACACAAGGGCATCCATCCCATCGTCTATATTTCTAAAATGGACTTGCTGGAAGATAGGGGAGAGCTGGATTTTTATCAGCAGACTTACGGTGCCATTGGTTACGACTTTGTGACTAGTAAAGAAGAACTTTTGCCTTTGTTGATAGGTAAAGTGACGGTCTTTATGGGGCAGACAGGTGTTGGAAAATCAACCCTCCTCAATAGAATCGCACCAGATCTCAATCTTGAAACAGGAGAAATCTCAGACAGTCTGGGTCGCGGTCGTCATACCACTCGAGCTGTTAGTTTTTACAACCTCAATGGGGGTAAAATCGCGGACACACCAGGCTTTTCATCACTGGATTATGAAGTGTCAACGGCTGAAGACCTCAATCAGGCCTTTCCAGAGATTGCCAGTGTCAGTCGAGATTGCAAGTTCCGTACTTGTACCCATACCCATGAGCCGTCTTGTGCGGTTAAGCCGGCTGTCGAAGAAGGAATCATTGCAACCTTCCGTTTTGCCAATTATCTCCAATTCCTCAGTGAAATTGAAAATCGCAGAGAAACCTATAAAAAAGTCAGTAAAAAAATTCCAAAATAAGGAGAAACCTATGTCTCAATACAAGATTGCTCCGTCAATTCTGGCAGCAGATTATGCCAACTTTGAACGTGAAATCAAACGCCTAGAAGCAACTGGGGCAGAATATGCCCATATCGATATCATGGATGGTCACTTTGTACCACAAATCAGTTTTGGTGCAGGTGTGGTTGAAGCTCTTCGTCCTCATAGCAAGATGGTCTTTGACTGCCACTTGATGGTATCAAATCCAGAGCATCATCTAGAAGATTTTGCGCGTGCAGGAGCGGATATCATCAGTATTCATGTGGAAGCAACGCCTCATATTCATGGCGCCCTCCAAAAAATTCGCTCGCTCGGTGTCAAACCTTCGGTTGTCATCAATCCTGGTACGCCTGTCGAGGCGATTAAGCACGTCCTTCATCTAGTTGATCAAGTCTTGGTTATGACAGTTAATCCTGGCTTCGGTGGTCAAGCCTTTCTGCCTGAAACCATGGACAAGGTTCTAGAGTTAGTTGCCCTTCGTCAGGAAAAAGGTTTGAGCTTTGAAGTTGAAGTCGATGGTGGGATTGATGACCAGACCATTGCTCAAGCCAAAGAAGCTGGAGCGACCGTTTTTGTAGCAGGATCCTATGTCTTTAAGGGAGATGTCGATGAACGAGTGCAAACTCTCAGAAAACAACTGGACTAGGGTTGCCGTTTTTGCAGGCGGAGATCGTGGGCATTATCGGACGGATTTTGATAGCTTTGTCGGTGTGGATCGAGGATCGCTCTGGGTACTGGAAGAAAACCTTCCTCTCGCTCTAGCGGTTGGGGATTTTGATTCTGTAACCGCAGAAGAGCGACAGGTGATTCAAAAACGTGCCCAGCATTTTGTCCAAGCCCAGCCAGAAAAGGATGATACGGATCTGGAACTAGCTCTCTTGACCATTTTTGAACAAAATCCTCAGGCCCAGGTCACTATTTTTGGGGCTTTGGGTGGTCGTATTGATCATATGCTGGCTAATGTCTTTCTGCCTAGCAATCCCAAGTTGGCCCCCTTTATGCGCCAGATAGCAATTGAGGATGGGCAAAATGTGATTGCCTATTGTCCAGAAGGAACCAGTCAGCTAGAGCCCCGTTCAGACTACGATTATCTAGCCTTTATGCCTGTTCGGGATAGCCAGCTGACCATTATCGGAGCCAAGTATGAGTTGACAGAGGAAAATTTTTTCTTTAAAAAAGTGTACGCTTCTAACGAATATATAGATAGGGAAGTTGCGGTAACTTGCCCAGATGGCTATGTCGTCGTGCTGCATAGCAAGGACAGGAGGTAGGATGGAGACTGTATTATTACTATTATTAATTGCCAACCTAGCTGGACTCTTTCTGATTTGGCAAAGGCAGGATAAGCAAGACAAGTACCTAGCCAAGAGTTTGGAGGATCAGGCAGACAATCTTTCAGATCAACTGGATTATCGCTTTGAACAAGCTAGGCAAGCCAGTCAGCTAGATCAAAAAGACTTGGAAGTAGCTGTCAGTGACCGTTTGCAGGAAGTGCGAATGGAGTTGCACCAAGGCCTGACTCAAGTTAGACAGGAGATGAACGAGAATCTCCTTCAAACCAGAGATAAGACCGACCAACGCCTCCAAGCCCTGCAGGAATCAAATGAGCAACGTTTAGAACAAATGCGCCAGACGGTCGAGGAAAAACTGGAAAAGACATTACAGACACGCTTGCAGGCTTCCTTCGAGACAGTTTCCAAGCAACTGGAGTCTGTCAATCGTGGTCTTGGAGAGATGCAGACAGTTGCCCGCGATGTCGGTGCCCTCAATAAGGTTCTCTCTGGAACCAAGACGCGAGGGATTCTGGGAGAATTGCAACTGGGGCAAATCATTGAAGACATCATGACACCTGCCCAGTACGAACGAGAATACGCAACGGTTGAAAACTCTAGCGAGCGAGTGGAGTATGCCATCAAGTTACCTGGCCAAGGCGACCAGGAATATGTCTACCTACCGATCGACTCCAAGTTTCCACTGGCGGATTATTATCGCTTAGAAGAAGCCTATGAAGCAGGCGATAAGGACGAGATTGAACGTTGTCGCAAGTCACTCCTAGCAAGTGTTAAACGCTTTGCCAAGGATATCAAGAGCAAGTACATAGCGCCGCCTCGGACGACCAATTTTGGAGTTTTGTTTGTTCCGACAGAGGGACTCTACTCAGAAATCGTCCGCAATCCAGTCTTCTTTGATGATTTGAGACGGGAGGAGCAGATTATTGTTGCTGGTCCAAGTACTCTATCAGCCCTGCTTAACTCTCTATCGGTTGGCTTCAAGACTCTCAATATCCAAAAGAGTGCTGATCATATCAGTAAGACTCTAGCCAGCGTCAAGACTGAGTTTGGCAAGTTCGGGGGCATTCTGGTCAAGGCACAAAAACATCTCCAACATGCCTCTGGCAATATTGATGAATTATTAAACCGTCGTACCACAGCTATCGAGCGGACGCTCCGTCACATTGAGTTATCAGAAGGTGAGCCTGCGCTTGATCTACTCCATTTCCAAGAAGATGAGGAAGAATATGAAGATTAGTCACATGAAAAAAGATGAGCTGTTTGAAGGCTTTTACCTAATCAAATCAGCTGACCTGAGACAGACAAGAGCTGGGAAAAACTACCTAGCCTTTACCTTTCAAGACGATAGTGGCGAGATTGAAGGAAAACTCTGGGATGCCCAACCTCATAACGTTGAGGCCTTTACCGCAGGGAAAGTGGTCCACATGCAGGGGCGCAGAGAAGTTTACAATAACACTCCACAGGTAAATCAAATTACTCTCCGCCTGCCTCAGCCTGGCGAACCCAACGATCCGGCTGATTTCAAGGTCAAGTCACCGGTCGATGTCAAGGAAATCCGAGACTACATGTCGCAAATGATTTTTAAAATTGAAAATCCTGTCTGGCAGCGGATTGTCCGAAATCTTTACACCAAGTACGACAAGGAATTTTATTCCTATCCAGCTGCCAAGACCAACCACCATGCCTTTGAAACGGGTTTGGCTTTTCACACGGCGACCATGGTGCGCTTGGCAGATGCCATTAGCGAAATCTATCCTCAGCTCAATAAGAGTCTCCTCTATGCGGGGATTATGTTGCATGACTTGGCCAAGGTTTTAGAACTCAGCGGTCCTGATCAGACTGAGTACACAGTTCGAGGCAATCTCATCGGTCATATAGCCCTAATCGATAGCGAAATCACCAAGACAGTCATGGAACTCGGCATCGATGATACTAGAGAAGAAGTGGTGTTACTGCGCCATGTCATCCTCAGTCATCATGGCTTGCTAGAGTATGGAAGTCCAGTCCGTCCACGCATTATGGAGGCAGAGATTATACATATGATTGACAATCTAGATGCCAGCATGATGATGATGTCAACAGCTCTAGCTTTGGTGGATAAAGGAGAGATGACCAATAAAATTTTCGCTATGGACAATCGTTCCTTCTATAAACCAGATTTAGATTAATGATTTAAGAAAAACGAGCATTTTTTACGCAATAATGTTCGTTTTTTTATGTGAATGTGGTATAATGGATAAAATATCAAAATTAAATGGAATGGTAAATAAAAATGAAATTAAGAAGAAGTGATCGAATGGTTGTCATTTCCAACTATTTGATTAATAATCCATACAAACTAACCAGTCTCAATACCTTTGCGGAAAAGTACGAATCAGCTAAATCATCCATCTCAGAGGACATCGTGATTATCAAGCGTGCCTTTGAGGAAATTGAAATCGGTCATATCCAGACAGTGACTGGAGCAGGTGGTGGCGTTATCTTTACACCATCCATCTCTAGCCATGAAGCTAAAGAAATGATCGCAGACTTGCGTGATAAGCTTTCAGAAAGTGATCGTATCTTGCCGGGTGGCTACATCTACCTGTCTGATTTGCTCAGTACACCTGCCATTTTGAAAAATATTGGGCGCATCATTGCCAAGAGCTTTATGGACCAAAAAATCGATGCCGTTATGACAGTAGCAACAAAAGGTGTGCCACTCGCAAATGCAGTTGCCAATGTCCTCAATGTTCCATTTGTCATTGTGCGCCGTGACTTGAAAATTACCGAAGGTTCAACTGTCAGCGTCAACTATGTTTCAGGTTCCAGCGGTGACCGCATTGAGAAAATGTTCCTTTCAAAACGCAGTCTCAAGGCAGGCAGTCGTGTCTTGATCGTGGATGATTTCTTGAAAGGCGGCGGAACTGTCAACGGGATGATTAGTCTCTTGCGTGAGTTCGATTCTGAACTAGCTGGTGTCGCAGTCTTTGCAGACAATGCCCAAGAAGAACGTGAAAAGCAGTTCGATTACAAGTCACTCTTGAAGGTTACCAATATTGATGTCAAGAACCAATCCATCGATGTTGAGATTGGAAATATCTTTGACGAAGACAAATAAGAGATAGAACTAAAGGTTGGAACGATTGTCCCAGCCTTTCTTTGCAAACAGAATAGAAGGATGCTTATGAAAATACCATTTATCAGCCGTGAAGATTTAGAAACAATTGTTGCAGAGTTCCCGACTCCCTTTCACTTGTATGATGAGAAGGGGATTCGTGAAAAAGCAAGAGCAGTCAACCAGGCTTTTTCCTGGAATAAGGGCTTTAAAGAATATTTTGCAGTCAAGGCCACCCCAACACCAGCTATCTTGAAAATCCTCCAAGAGGAAGGTTGTGGTGTGGACTGCTCTAGTTACGTGGAGCTTTTGATGAGCCATAAACTGGATTTTCCCGGTTCTGAGATGATGTTCTCATCAAACAACACGCCAGACCAAGAGTACGCTTATGCGCGTGAATTGGGTGCGACCATTAATTTGGATGCCTTTGAAGATATTGAACATTTAGAGCGTGCAGCAGGCATTCCAGAAATCATCTCTTGTCGTTACAATCCTGGTGGCGTTTTTGAGCTAGGAACAGATATTATGGACAATCCTGGAGAAGCCAAGTTTGGCATGACAAAGGACCAGCTTTTTGAAGCCTTTGCTATTTTGAAGGAAAAAGGAGCCAAGACATTTGGGATTCACTCTTTCCTAGCATCCAATACTGTCAGCCATCTCTACTACCCAGAGTTGGCTCGTCAGCTTTTTGAATTGGCTGTTGAAATCAAGGAAACGTTGGGCATTTCGCTAGACTTTATCAATCTTTCTGGCGGAATCGGAGTCAATTACCGTCCAGACCAGGAGCCAAATGACATCGCTGTGATTAGTGAAGGAGTGCGTAAGGTTTATGAAGAAGTTCTTACACCTGCAGGACTTGGTCAGGTCAAGATTTTTACTGAATTAGGCCGCTTTATGTTGGCGCCTCATGGAGCTCTTGTCACAAAAGTCACTCATAAGAAAAAAACCTATCGTACCTATCTGGGCGTGGATGCCTCAGCAGTCAACCTCATGCGCCCAGCCATGTATGGAGCCTACCACCATATCACCAATCTGACGCATCCGGATGGCCCTGTTGAGGTGGTGGATGTGGTCGGTTCACTCTGTGAAAACAATGATAAATTTGCCGTCAATCGCGAACTACCTCATACAGAAATCGGTGATTTGCTAGTGATTCATGATACAGGTGCACATGGATTCTCCATGGGTTACCAGTACAATGCCAAACTACGCTCGGCAGAAATCCTTTATACCGAAGAAGGAAAAGCCCGCCAAATCCGCCGTGCAGAGCGCCCTGATGACTATTTTGCAACCTTGTATGGTTTTGATTTTGAATCGGATCATTAAAAGAAATTGAAAATGAAAGTGAAAAACAGATTGCTTTCTAAAAAATAGACAAAAAAACCTTGTTTTTCACCTTACTCGTGATATAATAAAACTATAAAACGGTTTCAAGGAAGGTGACGATATGTCTGAAGAAACAATTGACTATGGACAAGTGACAGGAATGGTGCATTCGACAGAGAGTTTTGGGGCGGTAGATGGCCCTGGGATTCGTTTTATTGTCTTTTTGCAGGGCTGTCAGATGCGTTGCCAGTACTGCCATAACCCCGATACATGGGCTATGGAGACCAATAAATCACGTGAACGGACAGTAGATGATGTCTTGACAGAAGCCCTTCGCTATCGTGGTTTCTGGGGAGACAAGGGAGGAATCACTGTCAGTGGTGGAGAGGCGCTCTTGCAGATTGATTTCTTGATTGCCTTTTTTACCAAGGCTAAGGAAAAAGGAATTCACTGTACCTTAGATACCTGTGCTCTTCCTTTCCGTAACACACCACGTTATCTCGAAAAGTTCAATAAACTCATGGCTGTGACAGATTTGGTTCTCTTGGATATCAAAGAAATCAACGAAGAGCAACACAAGATTGTCACCAGTCAAACCAATAAAAACATCTTGGCCTGTGCCCGGTACCTATCAGACATTGGAAAACCTGTTTGGATTCGCCACGTATTGGTTCCAGGCTTGACAGATAGAGATGAGGACTTGATTGAACTTGGTAAATTTGTCAAGACCCTCAAAAACGTTGACAAGTTTGAAATCCTACCTTATCACACTATGGGAGAGTTCAAGTGGCGTGAACTTGGGATTCCCTATTCGCTTGAAGGGGTAAAGCCACCAACGGCAGACCGTGTCAAGAATGCCAAGGAATTGATGGATACAGAAAGTTACCAAGACTACATGAAACGTGTTCATGGATAAAAAAAGAAGCCCGATGGAGACATCGGGCTTTTGTGATGCAAAAAAGCCTAGCCTTTCAGCTAAGCTCGTTTAGTCTTATCTAGATCGTTGTTTACCGGAGTTGCGTTTTTTCTTTTTCTTATTAGTCGTGATCGCTTGAGTCTGTTTAGGAGTCACGTCTTTTCTTGCCCCTGCAGTAGAGCTGACTTTCGGAGGGTTCTTTTCGTATTCTTCACGTACTTTTTGACGAAGTTTTGGACGAACGACATAGTTGACGATAAACTGTTGAAGAATCATCATGAAACCACCGACCACCCAGTAAAGAGTTACACTGGCTGGTGCGAAGAGGGAGAAGACGACAATCATGAGTGGACTCATGAAGGACATTTTTTTGAGCTGTTCTCTTTGCATTTCGTCTTCCACTCCATGAAGTGAAAGGAGTGATTGGAGATAGTAGAGGATACCAGCGAAAGCGACAAGGATCATACTTGGTGAACCAAGATCGATACCCAAGAAGGTAGAACTAGCTACACCTTCAGTGTATTGGGCTGCGAAGTAGATAGCAGAGAAGAAAGGCATTTGAAGTAGGATAGGGAAACATCCAACTCCACCGAACACACTGATGCCATGTTCTTTCTGAGCATCCCAGAGAGCTTGTTGAGCCTCTAGCTTTTCTTCTTGAGTTGTAGCTTCTTTGAGGCGTGTTTGATGTGGCTCAAGGACATGTTTGAGGGCATTCATCTTCTCAGAGTGAAGTGTTGCCTTCCATGATTGGTAGATACCGAGTGGCAAGATAATTAAGCGCACGATAATGGTTACGATAATGATAGCGATACCAAAGCCTAGACCTTTATCAGTAGCGAAGTACTTGATAGCTTCTCCCATCGGGGCACCCAAGAAATCCCAAACGGGACCAATTGGCTTACCTGTTGCTTTATCAATCTGAACGCAACCTGTCAAGACGAGTAGCATAGCCACTCCCATAGCCGAGAGTGCAAAACGTTTAATAGATTTCAATGTTTTCATTCCTTCTATAAAAATTATACCTTTCTATTCTACTGTTTTTTTGTAAAATATACAATAGTTCTCAAGACCTAATTTGCGACTTTGAAGTCCGAGTAGGATGAAAAGTTGCTCATCTGTACATCCAGATAGGTAACTTTTGAAAAAGGTGTAGGACCTTTTCGGATTTCTTGGATAAATTTTGCCATGGTGGCAGAGGACTCTGCCTGAGCGAGAATTCCCACTGTGCCATCGTCATTATTCCAGACACGACCGGTGATGCCACCGATTTCAAGAGCTAAAGTATAAACACCCCAACGAAAACCAACGCCCTGCACCCTGCCTTGGGCAATCATTCTAACCTTTTGCATACCAAACCCCTTTGATTGTGTTATAATATTTCTATGACTATTATAACCTCAAAAGCCAATTCTGTGGTAAAAAATGCCAAGAAATTACATCAAAAAAAATATCGAAAGTCTACTTATTTGATTGAGGGCTGGCACTTGTTTGAAGAAGCTGTTCAAGCAGGAGTGACGATTGAGAAGATCTTTGCTCTGGAGAGCTATAGGGAACAGTTGACCGCTTTTTCGCAAACTGTCTGGGTATCTGAGGAACTCTTGCGGGATTTGGCAGATTCTCAAACACCACAGGGAATCGTAGCAATCGTCCAAAAAGAAGAAGTGGGACTGCCTGATCTCCGTCAGGGCAAGTTTTTATTTTTAGAAGATGTCCAAGACCCTGGCAATGTTGGCACCATGATTCGGACTGCGGATGCGGCCGGTTTCACAGGGGTCATTGTTTCAGACAAGTCAGCGGATATCTACAGTCTCAAGACCCTGCGTTCCATGCAAGGAAGTCATTTTCATTTGCCTATTTATAGGATGTCTGTTTCTACCTTCGTAGAAGAGGCAAAAAAGAGCAACTTGCTCATTCTGGCAACGACCTTATCAAGAGATTCCGAGGATTATCGTGACCTTTCTCCCTTAGAAGACTTTGCTTTAGTTATGGGAAATGAAGGACAGGGGATTAGTTCTGTTATGGCTGAGAGTGCTGATCAGCTGGTTCATATAGGCATGAAAGGTCGGGCAGAGAGTCTCAACGTGGCAGTTGCCGCAGGCATTTTGATGTTTTATTTTAGCTAAATTTTAAAAACTTTGTTATAATCAAAGTATACTTTTAGAGAAAAGGAGAAAGATTATGAATCAAACGATTATTCAAGAACGTTCAGGTCTTAATCAATTTTATGCTAAGGTTTACGCCTTTGTGGGACTTGGGATTGGTCTGTCAGCTCTCGTGTCAGCTTTGATGTTGACAGTCTTTCAGTCCCAATTGGTCTACTTTTTAATGCATGGTCGTCTCTGGTTGATGATTGCAACTTTTGCAGAACTTGGTCTGGTCTTTGTTGCAAGTAGTATGGCTGCAAAAAATAGTCCAGCGGCTCTCCCAGTATTTTTAATTTATTCTGTTTTAAATGGCTTCACACTTAGTTTTGTCGTAGCCTTCTATACACCGGGAACCGTATTATCAGCCTTTGTATCCAGCGCCCTTCTCTTCTTTGTCATGGCGGCAATCGGAATTTTCACTAAGAAAGATTTGAGTGGAATGGGACGAGCTCTGATGGCGGTACTTGTCGGCCTCATCATTGCCATGGTTGTGAATCTATTTCTAGCAAATAGCTTCTTTGACTACATGATTAGTATTGCCATGGTCTTGGTCTTCTCAGGTTTAATTGCTTGGGATAACCAAAAGATTCGCTATGTTTATGAGCAGTCAAGAGGACAAGTAGCGACAGGTTGGGTCATCTCAATGGCGCTCAGCATCTACCTAGACTTTATCAACCTCTTCCTTAGCATCTTACGAATCTTTGGTCGAAACGATTAAAGAATTATGGAGTCAGTGTTCTAAAGAGCGCTGACTTTTTCTTATTTACTCTTTCCTTTTCTTGAAAATAGGTGTATAATGCTTTTAACTAATTTTTGAGGAGCCGTTTATGAAGAAAAGCTTTATTCATCAGCAAGAAGAAATTTCCTTTGTGAAGAACACTTTTACCCAGTATTTGAAAGATAAGTTAGAAGTTGTCGAGGTTCAAGGTCCTATCTTGAGCAAGGTCGGTGATGGGATGCAGGATAACCTGTCTGGTGTCGAACATCCAGTATCTGTAAAGGTCTTACAGATTCCAGATGAAACCTATGAAGTCGTTCACTCACTTGCCAAATGGAAACGCCACACTTTGGCTCGCTTTGGTTTCGGTGAAGGAGAAGGTCTGTTTGTTCACATGAAGGCCCTTCGTCCAGACGAAGATTCGCTCGATGCGACCCACTCTGTTTATGTAGACCAGTGGGACTGGGAAAAAGTGATTCCAAATGGTCAACGCAATATCGCTTATCTCAAAGAGACCGTTGAAAAGATTTATAAGGCCATTCGTCTGACAGAGCTAGCAGTAGAAGCTCGTTATGATATCGAATCCATCCTGCCAAAACAAATCACCTTCATCCATACAGAAGAGTTGGTGGAGCGTTACCCAGATTTGACACCGAAAGAGCGTGAAAATGAAATCTGTAAAGAGTTCGGCGCAGTCTTCTTGATTGGTATTGGTGGCGAGTTGCCTGACGGGAAACCTCATGACGGCCGTGCACCTGACTATGATGACTGGACAACAGAGTCTGAGAATGGCTACAAGGGATTGAATGGGGATATTCTAGTTTGGAATGAATCTCTTGGTTGTGCCTTTGAACTTTCCTCAATGGGGATTCGGGTGGATGAGGAAACCCTTCGTCGCCAAGTGGCTCTTACAGGAGACGAAGATCGTCTAGAATTGGAATGGCATAAAGCCTTGCTTAATGGCCTTTTCCCACTGACTATCGGTGGGGGCATCGGACAGTCTCGGATGGCCATGTTTCTTCTTCGCAAGAAACACATCGGAGAAGTTCAGACTAGTGTGTGGCCTCAAGAAGTCCGCGATACGTACGAAAATATCTTGTAGGGAATCGAACCGTAAGGTTCGGTTTTCTTTCTCTTTTTGCCTATAATTTGGTATAATAAACGGTATGAAAATCGTATCAGGAATCTATGGAGGGCGTCCTCTCAAGACGCTAGAAGGCAAGACGACTAGGCCGACATCAGATAAGGTGCGTGGAGCTATCTTTAATATGATTGGCCCCTATTTTGAGGGTGGACGTGTCTTGGATCTTTATGCAGGTAGTGGTGGCTTATCTATTGAGGCAGTATCACGTGGTATGTCCCATGCTGTCCTAGTGGAACGGGATAGAAGAGCCCAAGCTATCATCGCTGAGAATATCCAAATGACCAAGGAAGTTTCCAAGTTTCAGCTCTTAAAGATGGAGGCTGAACGAGCCTTGGAGCAAGTGAAAGGTCCCTTTGACCTGGTCTTTTTAGACCCTCCATACGCAAAAGAACAAATTGTTGCAGATATCGAAAAAATGGCAGAAAGAAATCTTTTCTCCGAAGAGATCATGGTTGTCTGTGAAACCGATAAGTCTGTAGAACTCCCAGAAGAAATCGCCTGCTTAGGCATCTGGAAGGAAAAAATATATGGGATTAGTAAGGTGACAGTCTATGTCAGATAAAATTGGATTATTTACCGGTTCATTTGATCCGATGACAAATGGACATCTGGATATCATTGAACGGGCCAGCAAACTCTTTGATAAGCTCTATGTCGGGGTGTTCTACAACCCCCACAAACAAGGCTTTCTCCCTGTTGAAAATCGCAAACGGGCAGTCGAAAAAGCTGTGGCGCATTTAGATAATGTAGAGGTGCTGGCTTCTCATGACCAACTAGTCGTCAATGTTGCAAGAAGACTGGGAGCTAAGACCCTTGTCCGTGGCTTGCGGAATGTCACTGACCTGCAATATGAGTCTAGTTTTGATTACTACAATCATCAACTGGCTCCAGAGATCGAGACCGTCTACCTACATAGTCGCCCAGAGCATCTTTATATTAGCTCTTCAGCCGTGAGAGAACTTCTGAAGTTTGGTCAGGAGATTCAGCAATATGTCCCAAACAGTGTTGTGGAGGAATTAGAACATGAAGAAAAAAACTAGATGGCCCTTATATGTCATCATAGCATTAGTATTGACTTTTTTAGCCTTTGTAGTACCTTTACCTTACTACATAGAAGTTCCAGGTGGAGCGGAAGATATTCGTCAAGTTTTGAAAGTCAATGAAACAGAAGATACAGAAGCAGGAGCTTACCAGTTTGTAACAGTCGGTATTCGACATGCAACCCTATCGCATCTTGTCTATGCTTGGCTGACTCCATTTACGGATATTAGAAGCGCTCAGGAGACAACGGGTGGCTCTACAGATGCAGAGTTTATGCGGATTAATCAGTTCTACATGCAAACTTCTCAAAACATGGCCAAGTATCAAGGATTGAAGACGGCTGGTAAGGATATCGAACTTAAGTATTTGGGAGTTTATGTCTTGACCGTGACGGACAATTCAACTTTTAAGGGCATTCTGAACATTGCGGATACCGTGACGGCTGTTAATGACAAAACGTTTGACAGTTCAAAAGACTTGGTCGACTATGTCAACTCTCAACAATTAGGGGACACGGTCAAGGTAACTTATGAAGAAGACGGAAAAGTCAAGTCTGCTGAAGGTAAAATTATCACTCTCGAAAACGGAAAAAACGGGATTGGGATTGGTCTAATTGACCGTACGGAAGTGACCAGTGATGTTCCGATTCGTTTTTCAACAGCTGGTATCGGCGGGCCAAGTGCTGGTCTCATGTTTAGTCTCGCTATCTACACCCAGATAGCCGATCCAGGTCTTCGTAATGGTCGCGTCGTTGCGGGAACGGGAACTATTGATCGTGATGGAAATGTTGGCGATATTGGTGGAATTGACAAAAAAGTGGTTGCAGCCTCTCGTCAGGGAGCCAACATCTTTTTTGCTCCTGACAATCCAGTCACCGAGGAAGCAAAAAAAGCAGATCCCAATGCGAAAAGTAACTATGAAACAGCCCTAGAAGCTGCTAAAACGATCAAAACAGAGATGAAAATCGTTCCCGTTAAGACCTTGCAGGATGCGATTGATTACCTTAAAAACAATCCCTAATTCGTAGAAAAATTGAAAACTAGCGCGCAAGCGGATAAGATGGTATAATAGTCAAATGGTTCAATTATTATTCACTTTAAGTAGTCATATACTCTTTATTTATTTGAGTTTTTACCTTTTGAAGGATCTTGTGAGATGGGAAAAGGTTTTAAAAGTGACCACTACTAACACAAAAAAAGTTCGTTTGTTGGTAGGCTTCTTTAGTATTGTGATGGGCTACATCTTGAGTTTATTCTTTATCAGTTTATACCAACTGTGGCAAGAAGCGCTTAGAGGACTATTATAAAATCAAAAGTAAAGGAAAAACTATGGAAAAAATTGTGGTTCAAGGCGGGGATAATCGTCTGGTCGGGAGTGTAACGATCGAGGGAGCAAAGAATGCCGTCTTACCTTTGTTGGCAGCGACTATTTTAGCAAGCAAGGGTAATACAGTTTTGCAGAATGTTCCAATCTTGTCAGATGTTTTCACCATGAATCAAGTGGTTCGAGGTCTGAATGCCAAGGTGGACTTTGATGAGGAAGCTCATGTTGTCGAGGTCGATGCGACTGGTGATATCACGGAGGAAGCTCCGTATAAGTATGTCAGCAAGATGCGGGCATCCATTGTTGTCTTGGGACCAATCCTTGCTCGTGTAGGCCACGCCAAGGTATCCATGCCAGGTGGTTGCACTATTGGGAGTCGTCCGATCGACCTCCACCTCAAAGGTTTGGAAGCTATGGGGGCAAAGATTACCCAGACAGCTGGTTACATCGAAGCCAAGGCAGAACGCCTGCATGGAGCTCATATCTACATGGACTTTCCTAGTGTCGGCGCAACACAAAACCTCATGATGGCAGCGACTCTAGCTGATGGTGTCACAGTGATTGAAAATGCTGCGCGTGAGCCAGAAATTGTTGACCTCGCTATTCTCCTTAATGAAATGGGAGCCAAGGTCAAGGGAGCCGGTACCGAAACAATCACAGTAACTGGTGTCGAGGAGCTCCATGGTGCGATCCACAATGTCGTACAGGACCGTATCGAAGCTGGAACTTTTATGGTGGCTGCAGCTATGACAGGTGGAGATGTCCTCATTCGAGATGCAGTTTGGGAGCACAATCGTCCCTTGATTTCAAAACTACTTGAGATGGGGGTTGAAGTGACAGAGGAATCAGAAGGTATCCGTGTTCGTTCTCAACTGGAAAATCTCAAGGCTGTTCATGTAAAAACTTTACCCCACCCAGGATTTCCAACAGATATGCAGGCGCAATTTACAGCTCTGATGACAGTCGCAAAAGGGGAATCCACCATGGTGGAAACGGTGTTTGAAAATCGCTTCCAACACTTAGAGGAAATGCGTCGTATGGGCTTGCATTCAGAGATTATCCGTGACACAGCTCGCATTGTTGGGGGACAAGCCTTACAGGGAGCCGAAGTACTATCAACGGATCTTCGTGCTAGTGCTGCTTTGATTTTGACAGGTCTAGTGGCGCAAGGAGAAACGGTTGTCGGTAAATTAATCCACCTTGATAGAGGTTACTATCGCTTCCATGAGAAGTTAGCTCAGCTAGGAGCGAAGATTCAGCGGATTGAGGTTGACGATGAAGAGGAATAGAAATAAAAATAAGAGAATACGCTATGTACTCCGTCGCTTACTGTTGATTTTTATCGTACTATTGCTAGGCTTTCTTGCTTTAGGAATCGGCTTGATGGTTGGCTATGGGATTCTAGGAAAGGGACAGGATCCGTGGGCTATCTTGTCTCCAGCGAAGTGGCAAGAATTGATTAGCAAATTTACAGGAAATTAGACTGGGGAAACCAGTCTTTTTCTAAAGAAATAAGGAGAAAAATGAACAAAAAAACAAGACAGACCCTGATAGGGTTACTCATATTCTTACTCTTGGCTGCTGGAAGCTACTACATCAAGCAGATGCAGTCGGCACCAAATAGCCCTAGAACTAAGGTTAGTCAGAAAAAACAAGCTTCAGAAGCTCCCAGTCAGGAGTTGGCTGAAAGTGTCTTAACTGAGTCAATCAAAAACCAAATCAAAGGGGATCTCGAGTGGAATGGAGCAGGGGCCTTCATTGTCAATGGCAATAAAACCAATCTAGATGCCAAGGTTTCTAGCAAACCCTATGCGGATAATAAAACAAAACCAGTCGGGAAAGAGACAGTCCCAACTGTTGCCAATGCCATCTTATCTAAAGCCACTCGTCAGTATAAGAATCGTGAAGAGACTGGAAATGGATCCACCTCTTGGACACCACCAGGATGGCATCAGGTCAAGAACCTAAAGGGAGCCTATACACATGCAGTTGATAGAGGACACCTGTTGGGCTATGCCTTGATAGGTGGTTTGGATGGTTTTGATGCCTCTACTAGCAATCCCAAGAACATTGCAGTCCAGACAGCTTGGGCAAACCAAGCGCAGGCTGAGGATTCGACTGGTCAGAACTACTATGAGAGTTTGGTTAGAAAAGCCTTGGATCAAAATAAGAGGGTCCGTTATCGGGTGACGCTTCACTATGCGACAAATGAGGATCTAGTTCCATCCGCTTCACAAATTGAAGCCAAGTCTTCGGATGGCGAGTTGGAATTCAATGTCCTAATCCCCAATGTTCAAAAGGGAATCCAGCTTGATTACCAAACAGGGCAAGTAACGGTGACAAACTAGAAACAATCTACAAAAGAACAAAAATCGCTCCGTTGTCTATCGTAGATAAGGGAGCGATTGTGCAAATTAGAAAATAATGTGATTCCTACGCTAATTTATGATATAATGGAACACAAGATACTATTTTTAGGAGAAGGACTATGGAAGACCCGAGCAGTCAGAATTTGTTGCTACAGTTTGTATTGTTATTTATCTTGACCTTGTTAAATGCTTTTTTCTCAGCCACCGAAATGGCGATGGTGTCACTAAACCGTGCCCGAGTAGAGCAAAAGGCAGAAGAGGGAGACAAACGTTACGTTCGTTTGTTAAAGGTACTTGAAAATCCTAATCACTTTTTATCAACGATTCAAGTTGGTATCACGTTAATTACCATCTTGTCAGGGGCTAGTTTAGCAGAAACTCTAGGACGCGAAATTGCTTCTTGGATGGGAAATAGTGAAACAGCTTATGCTATTGCAAGCTTTCTATCTTTAGCATTCTTGACCTACATTTCCATTGTTTTTGGGGAACTCTATCCCAAGAGAATCGCTCTAAATCTGAAAGATACCTTGGCCATCCGAACAGCACCAGTCATTATTGGTTTGGGAAAAATTGTCAGCCCCTTTGTTTGGCTTCTGTCGGCTTCAACTAATTTGTTGAGCCGTTTGACGCCAATGACCTTTGATGATGCTGATGAAAAGATGACACGTGATGAAATAGAGTACATGCTCACCAATAGTGAAGAAACACTGGATGCAGATGAGATTGAAATGCTACAGGGAATCTTTTCTCTAGATGAACTGATGGCTCGTGAACTAATGGTGCCTCGTACAGATGCTTTTATGGTAGATATTCAGGATGACAGCCAAACGATTATCCAAAGTATTCTAAAGCAAAATTTCTCACGTATTCCTGTTTATGATGGGGATAAGGACAATGTGATTGGTTTGATTCATACCAAGCGTTTGCTAAACGCTGCCTATGCAGATGGCTTTGAAAATATTGTCTGGAAACGAATCCTCCAAACGCCACTATTTGTGCCTGAGACCATCTTTGTGGATGACCTCCTTAAAGAGCTTCGAAATACCCAAAACCAAATGGCCATCTTACTAGACGAATATGGGGGTATGGCTGGTTTGGTAACTCTGGAAGACCTCCTAGAGGAAATCGTCGGCGAAATTGATGACGAAACGGACAGAGCAGAAATAGAAGTCCATCAAATCGGTGAGGATACTTATATTGCACAAGGAACTATGAATCTTAACGACTTCAATGACTACTTTGGTGTCGAACTAGAAAGCGATGATGTGGATACCATCGCCGGTTATTATTTGACGGGTGTTGGTACGATTCCAACAACTGAAAAAATCAGTTATGAACTGGTCAGCCAAAACAAACAAATCGTCCTGACTAATGATAAGGTGAAAAATGGACGTGTTACCAAGGTAAAAGTCCAAATTACAGAATTAGAACCTGAAGAAGAAACAGAATAAAGCAGTGACTCAAGTCACTGCTTTTTGTAAATCTATATGGTAGATACAGCTATTCCTATCTATTAGGGATAACAAAAAAGCCCGTTTTTCGGGCTTTTCATTCGGTTAATTCCTGTTAATTCAGGTACTGAAAGGCGGTAGACGGATTTGAACCGACGATCAAGCTTTTGCAGAGCCGTGCCTTACCACTTGGCTATACCGCCTCAACGTTTAATATTATACCTTGAAAATCATTTTACGTCAATACTTTCTTAATCGAAAATCCAATTTTAAAAAACGGTTTATTATCGAGGAGGTGAGAAAAACTTGTACAAATATCGTTTTAAGGAGAGATGAACGGGAAAGTATTTTTCGTAGACACAAACAAAGAGTGCAATAATTTTGACAAATGAAAGTTTTTTGTAGATGGACGCCTAAATATTCTGAAAATTCGTTTACTTTTTAGAAGATATATGTTATAATTTCCAGTAAGCCTAAATTTTTCAAGAGGAGTTAAAAATATGAAAAAAAGTAGAGTATTTGTTGCAGCAGGTATTGCTTTATTAGCAACAGGAGCATTAGCTGCTTGCAGTTCTTCAAAATCATCTGATTCAGCAGCACCAAAAACTTTTGGTTATGTTTATTCATCTGACCCAGAAACATTGGATTACCTCATTTCAGGGAAACAAAGTACTAAAGTTGCCACTTCAAATGGTATCGATGGTCTCTTTACAAATGACAAATATGGGAATTTGACTCCTGCAGTTGCAGAAGACTGGTCAGTCTCAAAAGACGGTTTGACTTATACCTACAAGATTCGTAAAGGTGTCAAATGGTTTACCTCTGATGGAGAAGAGTACGCTGAAGTAACAGCGAAAGACTTTGTAAATGGCTTGAAGCACGCAGCAGATAAAAAGTCAGAAGCGCTTTATCTAGCAGAAAAATCTGTGAAAGGTTTATCTGACTATGTAGCTGGAAATTCAAAGGATTTTTCTACAGTAGGTATTAAGGCAGTTGATGACTATACTCTTGAGTATACTTTGAACCAGCCAGAACCATACTGGAACTCTAAGATGTCCTACTCAATCTTCTGGCCATTAAACGAGGAATTTGAAAAATCAAAAGGAGATGATTTTGCTAAACCAACAGATCCAACTTCTTTGCTTTACAACGGTCCGTTCTTGCTGAAAAGTTTAACAGCTAAATCTTCTATCGAATTCGCTAAGAATGAACAGTATTGGGATAAAGACAATGTTCACCTTGACAAAGTTACCCTTGCTTTCTATGATGGTTCCGACCAAGAATCTCTTGAACGCAACTTTACAAGTGGAGCTTATAGCTATGCTCGTCTCTTCCCTACAAGTTCAAACTATTCTAAAGTGGCAGAAGACTACAAGGACAATATCTACTATACACCAGCTGGACCAGGAATCGCTGGTTTAGGTGTAAACATTGATCGTCAAGGTTACAAGTATACTGCCAAAACAACTGACGAGGAAAAAACATCAACTAAGAAAGCCCTCCTTAACAAAGACTTCCGTCAGGCTTTGAACTTTGCTTTTGACCGTACAGCTTATTCAGCACAGATCAATGGTACTGAAGCAGCTCCTCTTGCCGTTCGTAATCTCTTTGTCAAACCAGACTTTGTCTCAGCAGGTGAAAAAACCTTTGGTGACTTGGTGACTGAAAAGATGGCAGCTTATGGTGATGAATGGAAAAACGTAAACTTAGCTGATGGTCAAGATGGACTCTTCAACGCTGATAAAGCCAAAGCAGAACTAGCAAAAGCTAAGACTGCATTGGAAGCAGAAGGTGTGAAATTCCCAATCCATTTGGATATTCCAGTAGATCAAACAAACAAAGGGTATGTTGCTCGTATCCAATCCTTCAAACAGACAGTTGAAAAAGTGCTCGGAGAAGAAAACGTAGTCATTGATATTCATCAAATTTCTAAAGATGAGGCAATGAATATCACATACCATGCACCAAATGCAGCAGCAGAGGACTGGGATCTTTCAGGTGCCGTTGGATGGAATCCAGACTATGAAGACCCATCAACTTATCTTGATATCCTCAAATCAACAAACAAGTCCCAAACCAAAACATATATGGGATTTGATAATCCGGATAACCCAGCGGTTGACAAAGTTGGCTTGAAAGAATACGATCAGTTGATTGACGAAGCTGCTAAAGAAACTACAGACTTGAATGTTCGTTATGAAAAATACGCGGCAGCTCAAGCTTGGTTGACAGATAGCTCTCTCTTTATTCCTGCTATGTCTGGTAGTGGTGCAGCACCATTCATTTCTCGTGTCGTACCATTCACAGCTCCATATAGTCAATCAGGAGATAAGAGTTCAGACCTTTACTTCAAATATATTAAATTACAAAGTAAGACTGTAACAAAAGCGGAATATGAACAAGCTCGTGAAAAATGGCTCAAAGAGAAAAAAGAAGCAAACGAAAAAGTTCAAAAAGAATTGGCTAATCACGTTAAATAAATAACTCTCAAGAGAACTTTCTCTCCATGAGGAGAAGGTTCTTTTGGGATTTTAAAAGGAAACGATATGAAGAAATATATTTTTATGCGTGTATTGCGTTCATTGTTGTCTATTTTCTTGGTGACAACTTTGACCTACACAATTATCTATACGATGGTTCCTCGGAAACTAATTTTCAAGCAGGATACCAACTATAACAAGATTGCAACTACAGCTGATAAGCGGGATGATTATGAAAATACCGTTTATGAGCGGATGGGCTATATTGAGTACTACGATACCAAGGAGTTACAAGAAAGAGCGAGTACAATGGACTCGTCTGTAACAGTGGATGCCAATGATACTAACAAGGCAATCTACGAAAAATACATCAACCAACTCGGTAATGGTTGGACACTCGGTGTATTCTCGGAAAGTGGTCAATTCTATGCGACGCGTGAAATTCCGATTTTTGAACGTGTTTTCAAATTCTATTCAAACTTGATTGATATTGATCATACAAACAAGATTCAAGACCCTGAAAATCCAAACTTGCAACGTTATCTTCGTTTCGAAAATGATCCTGCTATCGGTTGGTCATTGGTTGGTTCAGGAACAAAACATAAATACCTTTTGTATTTCAACAATCAATTCCCGTTTGTACACCAAAACTTTGTGAACATTAACTTGGGTGACTCTTACCCAACTTATGCAAACACACCAGTGCTTCAAGTTATCACACAAGGTCAGGGACAAACTAAGACATCAGAAGTTCAATTCCCTACAGGTAAAAAGACTTCATCTGTAGATATTTACTCTCGTACCTACAAATCTCCAAGTCAAGCAGACGCGCGTGAGGTAGCCAACTATGGTAAAGATGATCCATATACAGCTACAGAAAGCAATTATCAATATCCATCAATGATTGCAAGCTCAGCGGTTGCTGGTTTGATCGGTTTGATCATTTCGTATGCGATTGCCATTCCTCTTGGATCTGCTATGGCTCGCCACAAGAATACTTGGATTGATAGCTTCTCGACAGGTGCTCTAACCTTCTTGCTTGCCCTTCCGACGATTGCCTTGGTTTACATCGTTCGTTTGATTGGTTCATCTATTGGTCTGCCTGACTCATTCCCTATTTTGGGTGCTGGAGATTGGCGTTCTTATGTCTTACCAGCAGTCATTCTAGGTTTGTTGGGTGCGCCAAGTACAGCTATCTGGATTCGTCGTTACATGATCGACTTGCAATCTCAGGACTTCGTTCGTTTTGCTCGTGCAAAAGGTTTGTCTGAAAAAGAAATTTCAAATAAACACATCTTTAAAAATGCCATGGTTCCTTTGGTTTCAGGTATTCCTGGTGCCGTAATCGGGGTTATCGGTGGTGCAACATTGACAGAAACGGTCTTCGCTTTCCCAGGTATGGGTAAAATGCTGATTGACTCTGTTAAGGCATCAAATAACTCGATGGTAGTTGGTCTCGTCTTCATCTTTACGTGTATTTCTATCTTCTCTCTACTTATAGGAGATATCTGGATGACAATGCTTGACCCACGTATTAAATTGACAGAGAAAGGAGGCAAATAATGTCAACAATCGATAAAGAAAAATTTCAGTTCGTAAAACGTGACGATTTTGCCTCTGAAACAATTGATGCTCCTGCCTATTCATACTGGGGTTCTGTATTTAGACAATTTCTAAAGAAAAAATCAACAATTATCATGTTGGGGATTTTGGTCTCCATTATCTTGATGAGCTTTATTTACCCAATGTTTTCAGATTTTGACTTTAATGATGTAAGTAAGGTGAATGACTTTAATGCACGTTTTAAGGCACCAAGTGCTGAACATTGGTTTGGAACAGATAGCAATGGTAAATCCTTGTTTGATGGGGTCTGGTTTGGTGCGCGTAACTCGATTCTCATCTCTGTAATTGCCACTTTTATCAACCTTGTAATTGGGGTTATTGTTGGTGGGATTTGGGGGATTTCAAAATCCGTTGACCGTGTCATGATGGAAGTTTATAATGTTATCTCAAATATCCCATCGCTTTTGATTGTCATTGTCTTGACTTACTCAATCGGTGCGGGTTTTTGGAATTTGATTTTTGCCATGAGTGTTACAACTTGGATTGGGATTGCCTATATGATTCGTATCCAAATCATGCGTTATCGTGATTTGGAATACAACCTTGCTTCTCAAACACTTGGAACACCGACCTTTAAGATTATCGTTAAAAACATCATGCCACAATTGGTATCTGTTATTGTATCCACTATGACACTGATGCTCCCAAGCTTTATCTCTTATGAGGCTTTCCTATCCTTCTTTGGACTTGGCTTGCCTATTACAGTACCAAGTTTGGGACGTTTGATCTCAGATTACTCACAAAACGTTACGACCAACGCTTACTTGTTCTGGATTCCATTGACAACTTTGATCTTGGTATCCCTATCTCTCTTCGTTGTTGGTCAAAACCTAGCGGACGCTAGTGATCCACGTACACATAGATAGGAGTAGACATGACAAAAGAAAATAATGTAATTTTGACTGCTCGTGATATTGTCGTGGAATTTGACGTTCGTGACAAAGTTCTGACGGCTATCCGAGGAGTTTCTCTGGACCTGATTGAGGGAGAAGTTCTTGCCTTGGTAGGCGAGTCCGGTTCTGGTAAATCTGTTTTAACAAAAACTTTTACAGGAATGTTAGAAGACAACGGACGTATTGCCCAAGGAAGCATCGACTATCGTGGACAAGACTTGACTGCTCTTACTTCTAACAAGGAATGGGAGAAGATTCGTGGTGCTAAAATTGCGACCATCTTCCAGGACCCAATGACAAGTTTGGACCCAATCAATACAATCGGTAGCCAAATCACAGAAGTTATCATTAAACACCAAGGGAAAACAGCTAAGGAAGCCAAAGAGATGGCAATTGACTATATGAACAAGGTCGGCATTCCAGATGCTGAAAAACGTTTTGAAGAGTATCCTTTCCAATATTCTGGAGGGATGCGCCAACGTATCGTTA
The DNA here is from genome assembly GCA_905221435.1 of bacterium. Classification (GTDB taxonomy): domain Bacteria; phylum Bacillota; class Bacilli; order Lactobacillales; family Streptococcaceae; genus Streptococcus. The sequence goes on along the minus strand of CAJNDD010000002.1, from coordinate 123,146 downwards.
TTGCGATTGCCCTTGCGTGTCGTCCAGATATTTTGATCTGTGACGAGCCAACGACGGCCCTTGACGTAACCATTCAAGCGCAAATCATTGATTTGCTTAAAACCTTGCAAAATGAGTACCACTTTACCATTATTTTTATCACCCATGACCTTGGTGTGGTAGCAAGTATTGCCGATAAGGTAGCAGTTATGTATGCTGGTGAAATTGTAGAATACGGTACTGTTGAGGAAGTCTTCTATGATCCACGTCATCCATATACTTGGAGTCTCTTGTCTAGCTTGCCTCAGCTTGCTGATGATAAAGGGGAATTGTACTCTATCCCAGGAACACCACCGTCTCTTTATACTGAGTTGAAAGGTGATGCCTTTGCCCTTCGTTCAGATTATGCGATGCAAATTGATTTTGAAGAGAAAGCACCTAAGTTCTCAGTCTCAGATACTCACTGGGCTAAGACTTGGTTGCTCCATGAGAATGCCCCTAAAGTTGAAAAACCTGGGGTCATCGCAGATTTGCATGACAAGATTCGTGATAAAATGGGCTTTGCTCATCTAGAAGACTAGGAGGAAGGAAATGTCTGAAAAATTAGTAGAAATTAAAGATTTAGAAATTTCCTTCGGTGAAGGAAGTAAGAAGTTTGTCGCGGTTAAAAACGCAAACTTCTTTATCAACAAGGGAGAAACTTTCTCTCTTGTAGGTGAGTCTGGTAGTGGGAAAACAACCATTGGTCGTGCCATTATTGGTTTAAATAATACCAGTAAAGGAGAGATTATCTTTGATGGCCAGAAAATTAATGGGAAAAAATCTCATAAGGAATCATCAGACTTGATCCGTCGTATCCAGATGATTTTCCAGGACCCTGCGGCTAGCTTGAATGAGCGTGCGACGGTTGACTATATCATCTCTGAAGGTCTTTACAACTATCACTTGTTTAAAGACGAAGAGGATCGAAAAGAAAAAGTTCAAAAGATGATTCATGAAGTTGGACTTTTGAAAGAACACTTGACCCGTTATCCACACGAGTTTTCTGGTGGTCAACGTCAGCGTATTGGGATTGCCCGTGCCCTTGTGATGGAGCCTGATTTCGTTATTGCGGATGAGCCAATTTCAGCCTTGGACGTATCAGTGCGTGCGCAAGTCTTGAACTTGCTCAAGAAGTTCCAAAAAGAGTTGGGCTTGACCTATCTCTTTATCGCGCATGACTTGTCAGTTGTTCGCTTTATCTCAGATCGTATCGCGGTTATCTATAAGGGAGTTATCGTCGAAGTAGCGGAGACAGAGGAGTTGTTTAACAATCCTGTCCATCCATACACTCAAGCTCTTCTATCTGCTGTACCGATTCCAGATCCAATCTTGGAACGCAAGAAGGTCTTGAAAGTTTACGATCCTGACCAACATGATTATGAGACAGACAAGCCATCTATGGTGGAAATTCGTCCAGGTCACTATGTTTGGGCCAATCAAGCAGAACTTGCTCGTTACAAGGAAGCTATTAAAAAATAATTAGATTCGGAGAGGACCAAAAGGTCTTCTCGTTTTTAATAGAAAAATTCCCCTTCTACTAGTTTGTAAAAGGGGAATTGTATTATAATTAGCGTTTAGACCAAGTGCGTTTCATAAAGAGTAGTAAAATTGGGTAAATCTCTAAGCGGCCTGCAATCATTGCAAAGGAGAGCAGGATTTTAGAGATGGGACTAAAGATGGCAAAACTAGAGGTTGTACCTAGAATAGGTCCTATATTGTTAAAACAGCTGAAGACAGCACTGGTCACGACTAGAAAATCATTGCTATCAAGACTGACGATAAAGATGAGAGAGAGTATAATCATCATATAGATGGCAAAATATTTAAGAATCTTGTGCTGGGTATCCTTGTCAATCACAGTCTTGTTGACGTGTAGAGTCAAAACACGGTGAGGGGATAAGATGGACAAAATCTGATTTTTTGCGATTTTAGAGAGAATGAGTCCTCTAATTACTTTGAGACCACCAGCAGTTGAACCAGCTGATCCACCGATTCCCATGAGGAAGAGGAGGATAAATTGGGAGAAGAGGGGCCAGTTGGTAATATCTCCGTAACCAAAACCTGTTGTCGTGATGATATTGGAAACCTGGAAGAAGGCCATTTCAACACTTTTAGAGACACCCTGGTAGAGGTGGAGCGTATTAAGAGTAATCAAGCCGGTAGAAACTAGGACAATGATCACATAAGCTCGCAGTTCTTCATCTCCAAAGAAAGCCTTAACCCGACGGAGCATGAGGTAGTAGTAGAGATTGAAGTTAATCCCAAAAACCAGAACTCCGATACTAACTAGATAGGTGATGAGTGAGCTACCGTAGTGGGCAATTCCGTCGTTATAGACGGTAAAGCCCCCAGTTCCTGCTGTTCCCATAGCAATGACAAAACTATCATAGAGAGGCATGCCTGCTAGATAGTAGATGACAACAAAAAGGGAGAAGAGAGCTAGATAAAGCAGATAGAGGATCTGGGCAGTGTTTTTTAGCTTGGATACGACCTTGCCAAAGACAGGTCCAGGAACCTCAGCCTTCATCACCTCCAAGTGACTATTTTTGGCATTGTCCATAATGGCAAGTGCAAAGACGAGCACCCCCATCCCTCCAATCAAGTGAGTGAAACTTCTCCAGAAGAGGAGGGAGCGACTGAGAACTGAAACATCGTTCAGAATAGTTGCTCCTGTAGTTGTAAAACCAGAGCTGATTTCAAAGAAGGCATCAATAACGCTTGGGATTTGTCCCGAAAAGACAAAGGGGAGGCTACCAAAGAAAGACCAGAGAATCCAACAGAGGGCAACGATTAAGACTCCCTCCTTGGCGTAAATCCGTTGATTTTTCGGTTTCCGTAAAACTCCTAGACCACCGAGAAGGACTAAAATTCCAATCGTCGTAAAGAGAGCTATAAATACTTGACTGGATTCCTGGTAATAGGCCGCTACACCAACAGGTACTAGAAGGAGAACCGCCTCAATCAAGAGAAGTTTTGAAAGGAGGTAACGAATCATACTTTTATTCATTTTTTACCTCTCAATCAAATCATAAATCTTGGTGATGTTTGGCAGCAGGGTGGTTACCAGTAACTGGTCTCCGACCTCAAGTATATCCTCTCCAGTAGGGAAGATTGTTTTTCCTTTTCGGATAATGGCTGCGATGAGAACCCCTTTCTTCAATTTTAACTGTGAAAGGGGCTTGGCAGTCATTTTATTGGCTTCCTTGATATGGAATTGCAGGGTTTCAATTTGGCCATTTGCTAGATGGTGCATGGCTTGAAGGTCTGAGTATTGGGCGTTTACCCGACCTCGGATAAAGTGCATAATGGTATCCACTGCGATGATTTTCGGCGTGATGATGCTTGAAAAATCAGGCGCATGGATAATCTCTAGAAGACTAGTTCGGTTGACTTTAGTGATATTTTTTTGGACGCCAACACGGTCAAGAAACATAGAGGTGATGATGTTTTCCTCGTCAACACCAGTTAAGGTTGCGACTGCATCATAGCTAGGAGCACTTTCCTCCAGCAAAATGTCTTTTGCAGTTCCATCCCCTTGGACAATATAGAGATTGGGGAACTTTTCGCTGAAGAAACGAGCTCTTTCAGGATTGATCTCGATAACCTTGGTATCGATGCGACTGTCTTTTAAAATGCCAAGTAGATAATAAGCAATTTTTCCAGCTCCAACGATAAGCAAGCTTTTCACTGCACGTGATTTGAAATAGTTGTGGAAAAGCATCATATCTACACGATTTCCTGTAACAAAAATCCTATCCTTGTCCTGGATAGTGACATCACCACTTGGAATCATGAGTTGATGGTCTCTTTCCATAGCACAGACAATGATGTTGCCAAATTTCTTACGGAAGTCTGAGATTGGCATTTGACAAAGATCGCTAGAATCTTTGACAACAAACTCCATCAGACTGACCCGACCTCCAGCAAAACGCTCAACGGAGAGGGCATTAGGGAAATCGATGCTATTTGAGATGGCACGGGCTGCTAGGAGTTCTGGATTAACGATAAGTGAAAATCCAAGAATATTTTTCTCTTTAAAATAGGCATTAGAGTATTCAGGATTTCGCACCCGAACGATGGTTTCTTTAGCGCCCATTTTTTTGGCAAGTACCGCTGAAATCATATTCACTTCATCGTATTCAGTTAGAGCGATAAAGATATCACACTCTTGAACACCGGCTTGCTCCAAGATGGCAAAGTCAGCACCATTTCCAAGGAGTCCTATGATATCAAAGCGACTGACAATGTGATTGAGGACAGCCTCATCTTGTTCGATGAGGACAACGTCATGGTTTTCTGCAACCAGTGAACGACAGAGGGCGAAACCGACTTTCCCTCCACCAACAAGGACAATTTTCATATAAAAAACCTACTTTTTCATGATGTAACTATCATACTCTTTTTTAGCAAAAAATGCACTTGCCAAGCCGATTTTTGAAGGAAGAAAGGGCTTTTTAAAGTTTTTGAAGATAAATCTGCTTAATTTCTATAACAATGTCTCTGATTTGAAGTGATTTTACTCTCTTGCTAAGGCTATTTTGAAAGTGAATGTTTCGGTATGAAAATATAATAAAAAAAAGTAAAAAAATCAAGTCGTTTCTATTGACAATGATTCTGAAAGTGTTATACTAAGAAAGTAGTTTCGCTGATTTACTTCAAACCTGTTGTGAGGTAAGTTAACGACGCCTTAACCACGCTGTTTGCTGAGCTTGACTCCGGGCAGTGTGGCTATTTTTTTGCAATGATAAAAGGAAGCCAGTCATGACAAATCACATTGTATTATTTGAACCTCAGATTCCACAAAATACAGGTAACATTGCGCGTACTTGCGCTGCGACCAATTCTCCCCTCCACATCATCAAACCGATGGGATTTCCGATTGATGACCGGAAGATGAAGCGGGCTGGTTTGGATTACTGGGATAAGTTAGAGATTTATTTTTATGACAGCTTGGAAGATTTTATGTCTCAGATGAAGGGGAAACTCTATCTGATTTCAAAATTTGCGGAAAAGGTCTATTCTGAGGCGAATTTGGCAAGTGGTGAAGACCAGTATTTTCTCTTCGGACGTGAGGATAAGGGGTTGCCAGAGGACTTTATGCGTGAACATCCAGAGAAAGCTCTCCGTATCCCTATGAATGATGAACACGTCCGCAGTCTCAATGTGTCTAATACCGTCTGCATGATTGTCTACGAAGCGCTCCGTCAGCAGAATTTTGCAGGTCTTGAGCTCGTTCACACCTATGAAGCAGATAAATTGAAATAAACAAAATGCTTGCACTTGCAAGCGTTTTTTGTTATGATTAAAGGGTCTTCAGGGCTGGGTGAGATTCCCGACCGGCGGTGACTTTAACTAGCTATTTTGGCTTACTCTTCGTTGTCTTGTCTCGATATACTCAAGTATTATCTTCGACTGCGACGCCTAGATTACTCCAAAATATCTTAGTTAAAGAAGTCCGCGAGCGCAAGCTGATGTGGTGCGATTCCACAACCGACAGTATAGTCTGGATGGGAGAAGACGAAAGAATAGCTTTGTCTGTTCGGATGAGTTTATAGATAAATTGCAACCGCTTGCTCAAAAGAGTGAGGGGGAACTTTTGGGATATAAAAAGTGAGAATAGATAGAGGGATCCTTTCCAACTTCTTCTGATTTTATAGAAAATTGGAGGAACCTGTTATGACAAACACACGTCGACTTTCGACCATTGCGATTCTATCAGCCATTTCATTTGTGCTGATGTACTTTGACTTTCCGCTCTTGCCAGCGGCGACCTTCCTCAAGATCGAGTTTAGTATCTTGCCAGTCCTTGTGGGCTTGGTGGTCATGGACTTGCCTGCTGCTCTTGGGATTCTCTTGTTGCGATCACTCTTGAAGTTGCTTCTCAATAGCCAGGGAGTGAATACTTACATTGGCTTGCCAATGAATATCGTAGCCTTGGGAGTTTTTGTTATCGCTTTTGGTTTGATTTGGAAAAAGGAACGTAGCACTCTTCGTTTTCTACTAGCATCTCTAGCAGGGACTATCGGATTGACTGCGGCTATGTTGGTGCTCAACTATGTCTATGCTGTTCCTTTGTACGCGAAGTTTGCCAACTTTGATATCGGAAAAATTTTGGGACTTTCCAACTACCTAATGACTATGGTATTACCTTTTAACTTGATTGAGGGTGTAATCTTTGCCGTTTCATTCTGGTTGTTATACGTCCTCTTGAAACCAACCTTAAAACATTATGAGAGATAAACAAACATTTTTAATGAAGGGCAGTTTTGCCCTTTTACTTTTCGCCCTTCTTGGCTATATGGTCAAGTTTTACCCCGAAACGCTGGTCGGTTTTGATCAACCGATTCAGACTGCTCTTCGTGGGGACTTGCCAGATTATTTGACTGTTCTGTTCCGTACCCTTACGCGTTTGATTGATATCCCGGTGATTATCACCTGGGTTGCCATCGCAGCCTTTATCTTTTATCGTAAGCAGTGGAAGATAGAAAGCTACTTCATGGCGGGTAATCTGGCCTTAGCCGGTCTTTTAATCGTGACCTTTAAAAACATCTACCAGCGCCCACGGCCAGCTATCTTACATCTGGTAGAGGAGAAGGGATTTTCTTTTCCAAGTGGCCATTCTCTGGCAGTGACACTGATGGTAGGTACTCTGATTGTCATTCTCAGTCAACGGATTAAAGATCCGGTTTGGAGAAAAATTGTGCAAATCGTCCTTGGCTTCTACCTAGTCAGTGTGTTGCTATCTCGGGTCTATCTGGGAGTTCACTACCCATCAGATGTTCTTGCCAGTTTCTGTGTGGGTTTGGGGGTCTTGTTTATCGAATTTCCTTTCTATGACAAGCTTCGCTTCCAATGGCGATTTAAAGGTAAACAGAAGTGAGTATCAAATTCCTTTGAGGAGAAAGAAATGAGAGTCAATATAACAGATCTCCATCCGACTCAACTATACTTATCAGAAAAGAAGTTACAAGATATCCAGATGCTTTATCAGTCGGCAGAAATAATCAATATTGCTCCAATCAGTGTTCTTGCATTCGGAGACTGCTTGCTGATTACAGACGGGCATCACAGGGCTTATCAGGCTTTTTTGGTAGGTAGGGATACAATTTCTGCTGAGTGGGATAGAGATGGTGGCGATGAACTATATCATCTCTATGCGCAAGCTTGCGAGGAAAGAAAGATTTACTCTGTTCTGGATTTAAAAAAGCATATCGTATCTCAAGATGAGTATGAAGCAAAATGGTATAACTGGTGTGATGGTTTTAATCAAGCAGCAACTCTTTTATTGAAAAGGAAAACAGATGAAACAAATCCTACAAATAGGTAATGCATTGTGTCTTGTTCCTTTTTATATTGAAATTAGTCTAATCTAACTTGTTTTTTAACTAAAAATCTGATAAACTAAGTAGTAATTGAATAGAAATCCGCAAGACTAGTAACTCAAGGGAAGTATGACAGGGAGGAGAGCCGTGACTGCAAGCTCTCTATATGAAAGTTGGGTGAATTCACTTGCGCATGGATTTAGAAATGAAGGTCTGACTTGTCAGATGAAAACGGATGGTACCGCGTGTCAACGCTCCGAGTGGAGTTTTTGGCATGTGGTTTTCTTTTTATCTACGAGAGACTGATGGAGGAATTATGTCAACTATTGAAGAACAATTAAAAGCGCTTCGCGAAGAAACGCTGGCTAGCTTGAAGCAGATTACTGCTGAAAATGAAAAAGAGATGCAAGATTTGCGTGTCTCTGTCCTTGGTAAAAAAGGGTCGCTTACGGAAATCCTCAAAGGGATGAAAGATGTCTCTGCTGAGATGCGCCCAATCATCGGGAAACACGTTAATGAAGCGCGTGATATCTTGACAGCGGCCTTTGAAGAAACGGCTAAGCTCTTGGAAGAAAAGAAAGTAGAAGCTCAACTAGCAAGTGAGAGCATCGATGTGACACTTCCAGGTCGCCCAGTTGCGACTGGTCACCGTCATGTTCTCACACAAACAAGTGAAGAAATCGAAGATATTTTCATCGGTATGGGGTACCAAGTTGTGGATGGTTTTGAAGTGGAGCAAGACTACTACAACTTTGAGCGTATGAATCTTCCAAAAGATCACCCAGCTCGTGATATGCAGGATACTTTCTACATCACAGAAGAAATCTTGCTTCGTACTCACACGTCTCCAGTTCAGGCGCGTGCGATGGATGCTCATGATTTTTCAAAAGGTCCTTTGAAAATGATCTCACCAGGTCGTGTGTTCCGTCGTGATACGGACGATGCGACCCACAGTCACCAATTCCACCAAATCGAAGGTTTGGTTGTTGGGAAAAACATCTCTATGGCAGATCTTCAAGGCACCCTTCAGTTGATTGTCCAAAAGATGTTCGGTGAAGAGCGTCAGATCCGTTTGCGTCCATCTTATTTCCCATTCACAGAGCCATCTGTTGAGGTGGATGTTTCATGCTTCAAGTGTGGTGGAGAAGGCTGTAACGTGTGTAAGAAAACAGGTTGGATCGAGATTATGGGTGCCGGTATGGTTCACCCACGTGTCCTTGAAATGAGTGGAATCGATGCGACTGTTTACTCTGGATTTGCCTTTGGTCTTGGTCAAGAGCGTGTAGCTATGCTCCGTTACGGAATTAACGATATCCGTGGATTCTATCAAGGAGATGTCCGCTTCTCAGAACAGTTTAAATAAGATTGAAACCTGAAACACAGTCCTATACAGTCGCTCACATTTCATATAGTTAAAAAAGAAATGACTGACTCGAAGAAAAAGAAAGGAATTGAAAAGATCTTACTTGGTGGGATCTTAGAATCAGAATTATGTTAGTATCTTATAAATGGTTAAAAGAGTTGGTGGACATTGATGTGCCATCACAAGAGTTGGCTGAGAAAATGTCAACTACAGGGATTGAGGTCGAAGGTGTCGAATCACCGGCTGCCGGTCTCTCAAAAATTGTCGTCGGTGAGGTCTTGTCTTGCGAAGATGTGCCAGAAACACACTTGCATGTCTGTCAGGTTAACGTTGGCGAAGAAGAAGCCCGTCAGATCGTTTGTGGTGCACCGAATGTACGTGCTGGTATCAAGGTCATGGTGGCTCTTCCAGGAGCTCGCATCGCTGATAACTACAAGATCAAAAAAGGGAAAATCCGTGGTTTGGAGTCACTTGGAATGATCTGTTCCCTTGGTGAATTGGGAATTTCTGACTCTGTTGTGCCAAAGGAATTCGCAGATGGCATTCAAATCTTGCCAGAAAATGCCGTTCCAGGTGAGGAAGTCTTCTCATATCTAGACTTGGATGATGAAATCATCGAACTTTCCATAACTCCAAACCGTGCAGACGCTCTTTCTATGCGTGGGGTAGCGCACGAAGTGGCAGCCATCTATGACAAGGCAGTTAGCTTTAAAGAGTTTTCTCTTGCAGAAACGGACCAAGCTGCCGCAGACGCCCTTTCTGTAGGCATTGAGACAGACAAGGCACCTTACTATGCGGCCCGTATCTTGGACAATGTGACCATCGCACCAAGTCCACAATGGTTGCAAAACCTTCTTATGAATGAAGGGATTCGTCCTATCAACAACGTTGTAGACGTGACAAACTACATCTTGCTTTACTTTGGTCAACCGATGCATGCCTTTGACTTGGATACCTTTGAAGGAAGCGAGATTCATGTGCGTGAAGCGCGTGCTGGTGAAAAATTGGTGACCTTGGACGGTGAAGAACGTGAACTTGCAGAAACTGACCTAGTCATCACTGTCGCAGACAAGCCAGTTGCCCTTGCAGGTGTTATGGGCGGCCAAGCGACAGAAATCTCTGAAAAATCTAGTCGTGTTGTCCTTGAAGCAGCTGTCTTCAATGGCAAATCCATCCGCAAGACTAGCGGACGCCTCAACCTTCGTTCGGAGTCGTCTTCTCGCTTTGAAAAAGGGATCAATGTGGCAACTGTTAATGAAGCCCTTGATGCGGCAGCAAGTATGATTGCTGATCTTGCAGGTGCGACGGTGCGTAAGGGCATCGTTTCAGCGGGGGAGCTTGACACTTCAGATGTAGAAGTATCTTCAACTCTGGCTGACGTCAACCGTGTCCTTGGTACGGAACTTTCATATGCTGATGTGGAAGATGTCTTCCGTCGTCTTGGCTTTGGTCTTTCTGGCAATGCAGAAAGCTTTACAGTCAGCGTACCTCGTCGTCGTTGGGATATCACCATCGAAGCGGACCTCTTTGAAGAAATCGCTCGTATCTATGGTTATGATCGCTTGCCAACCAGTCTTCCAAAAGATGACGGTACAGCTGGTGAATTGACTGCGACACAAAAATTGCGTCGCCAAGTTCGTACTATCGCTGAAGGAGCAGGACTGACTGAGATCATCACCTACGCATTGACAACTCCTGAAAAAGCAGTTGAGTTTACAGCTCAACCAAGTAACCTTACAGAGCTCATGTGGCCAATGACTGTGGATCGTTCTGTCCTCCGTCAAAATATGATCTCAGGTATTTTGGATACGGTAGCCTATAACGTGGCTCGTAAGAACAAAAACTTGGCTCTTTATGAGATTGGAAAAGTCTTTGAACAAACAGGCAATCCGAAAGAAGACCTACCAAACGAAATCAACAGCTTTGCCCTTGTTTTGACAGGCTTGGTTGCAGAAAAAGACTTCCAAACGGCAGCAGTTCCAGTTGATTTCTTCTATGTTAAGGGAATCCTTGAAGCGCTCTTTACTCGCTTGGGGCTTGAAGTGACTTATACAGCAACAGATGAAATTGCTAGTCTTCACCCAGGCCGTACAGCTGTGATTTCACTCGGTGATCAAGTTCTTGGTTTCCTTGGTCAAGTGCATCCAGTCACAGCTAAGGCTTACGATATTCCAGAAACGTATGTAGCGGAGCTTAACCTTTCAGCCATAGAGGCTGCCCTTCAACCAGCTGCTCCATTTGTGGAAATCACCAAATTCCCAGCGGTTAGTCGTGATATTGCTCTACTTCTCAAGGCAGAAGTCACTCACCAAGAAGTTGTAGATACTATCCGAGCTGCAGGTGTGAAACGTTTGACAGATATCAAACTCTTTGACGTCTTCTCAGGTGAAAAATTGGGACTTGGTATGAAGTCAATGGCTTACAGCCTGACTTTCCAAAATCCAGAAGATAGCTTGACGGACGAAGAAGTCGCACGCTATATGGAAAAAATTCAAGCATCACTCGAAGAAAAAGTCAATGCAGAAGTGCGTTAACTCATCAATCCATCCTTCGGGGTGGATTTTTGCTTTTCAAAATGACAATTCAGGATCAAAAATGGACAATTGAGGAGTAAGAGCACCTGTATACACTTTAATGGGCTATAATTGTTCTATCACTTGGGTACTCAAAATCCTTAGAGAGTTTAGTTTTTAAGGAAGGATGAACAAGATAAAAATGTACATAAATCCTTGTAAAGGCTATCAAAAAGGAGTATAATAAGTGCAACATATTTCGGAGGTGGAAAATGCTAGAAGTAAGAAATCTAGAGAAAAGTTTCGGTTCCAAGCAAGTCTTGTTTGGTGTCGATTTTCAGGCAAGTCCAGGACGGATTCTGGGGCTAGTCGGGAAAAATGGTGCTGGGAAAACAACGATTTTCCACAGTATGTTGAAATTTTTGGACTATCAAGGAGAGATCAGTCTGGATGGGCAGGAGATTCGTCAGGAAACCTACGCTCGGATTGGCTATCTGCCTGAGGAACGTAGCCTCATGCCCAAGCTGACAGTCCTTGAGCAAGTTCGCTACTTGGCGACTCTAAAAGGCATGGATGCTAAGGAAGTCAAGGAAAGACTCCCTCAATGGATGGAAAAACTGGAAGTGAAGGGCAAATTGACCGACAAAATCAAGAGTCTCTCCAAAGGGAATCAGCAGAAAATTCAGCTGATTATTACCCTAATCCATGAGCCTGACTTGATTATCCTGGATGAACCTTTTAGTGGTTTGGATCCAGTTAATACCGAGTTACTCAAACAAGTCATCTTGAAAGAGAAAGAGCGTGGTGCAATCATTATCTTTTCTGACCATGTTATGACCAACGTTGAGGAACTTTGCGATGATATTCTCATGATTCGTGACGGGCGTGTGGTCTTGCATGGACCAGTTCAGGATGTCCGTAATCAATATGGGAAAACACGTCTCTTTGTTTCAAGTGAACAAAGCAAGGAAGAATTGGAAAAACTTCCTCACGTCAAACAGGTGAGCTTGACCAAGCAAGGAAGTTGGAAATTGATCCTAGATGATGAGAGCGCTGGTAGGGAACTCTTCCCAATCCTCACTCAAGGTCAATACATCGCGACCTTTGATCAACAAGCTCCAACAATCGATGAAATCTTTAAACTAGAATCAGGGGTAGAAGTATGAGAAATATGTGGGTTGTAATGAAGGAAACCTATCTTCGACATGTCAAGTCGTGGAGTTTCTTCTTTATGGTGATTTCGCCGTTCCTCTTTTTAGCCTTATCTGTAGGAATCGGCTATCTCCAAGGGTCTTCTATGGCCAAGAATAGCAAGATAGCAGTAGTGACAACGGTGCCATCTGTGGAAGAAGGGCTCAAGGGTACCAATGGTATCAACTTTGATTACAAGGATGAAGCCAGTGCCCAAGCTGCTATCAAGGATGAGAAAATCAAGGGTTATCTAACCATTGATCAAGAGGACAGCGTCCTCAAGGCTGTCTATCACGGTGAAACTTCTCTTGAAAGTGGCATCAAACTAGCAGTAACCAATAAGTTAAACGAACTGCAATACCAACTCAATCGCTCAGCAGCCAATTTGTCTCAAGAACAGGAAAAACGCTTGAGTCAAACCGTTGACTTTACTGAGAAGATTGATGAATCCAAGGAAAACAAAAAAATTGTTCAAACCATTGCGGCCGCAGGGCTTGGTTTCTTCCTTTATATGATTTTGATTACCTATGCTAGCGTCACTGCTCAGGAAGTAGCCAGCGAGAAAGGAACCAAAATCATGGAGGTGGTCTTTTCTAGTATCCGAGCAAGTCATTATTTCTACGCTCGCATGCTAGCTTTGCTTCTTGTGATTTTGACCCATATTGGGATTTACGTCGTGGGTGGACTGGCTGCCATTCTGCTCTTTAAAGACCTACCAATCTTGGCACAATCTGGTATTTTAAACCATATAGGAGAGGCTTTCTCGCTCAATACCTTATTGTTTGTGTTGGTTAGCCTCTTTATGTACGTTGTTTTAGCAGCCTTTCTAGGCTCTATGGTTTCTCGCCCTGAGGATTCAGGAAAGGCCTTGTCGCCATTGATGATCTTGATTATAGCAGGATTTGTCGGTGTGACCTCTCTAGGTGCTGCTGGGGACAATTTAGTTCTGAAAATTGGCTCCTACATTCCTTTCATCTCGACCTTCTTTATGCCATTTAGAGCTATAAATGGGTATGCAAGTGGTCTAGAAGCTTGGATTTCGCTTGCCATAACGGTTGTTTTTGCGGTCACTGCGACAGCCTTTATCGGACGCATGTATGCTAGTCTAGTCCTTCAAACGGATGATTTGGGAATCTGGAAAACCTTTAAACGTGCCTTAGCTTATAAATAGGAGAGCCTCGCAAAAGCGAGGTTTTTCTAGATGTTAAACGCCAAAATCAGTAAAAATATTTTTCATATCTATTGACTTTTAGTAGTGAAATTTGGTATGATAGTAGACGGTATTGTTTACCCCATTTGTAAGGCCCCGGAACCTTTCAAATACCCCGCGGACCGGAACATCCGCCCTGTAAACAAAAACGATATTCATATAGGAGAAATCATGAACAAAACTACATTCATGGCTAAACCAGGCCAAGTAGAACGCAAATGGTACGTTGTTGACGCAACTGATGTACCTCTTGGACGCCTTTCAGCAGTTGTTGCTAGCGTACTTCGCGGAAAAAACAAACCAACATTCACACCACACACTGATACAGGCGACTTCGTAATCGTTATCAATGCTGAAAAAGTTAAATTGACTGGTAAAAAAGCAACTGATAAGATCTACTACACTCACTCAAACCACCCAGGTGGATTGAAACAAATCTCTGCTGGTGAACTTCGTTCTAAAAATGCAGTACGTTTGATCGAAAAATCAGTTAAAGGTATGCTTCCACACAATACTCTTGGTCGCGCTCAAGGTATGAAATTGAAAGTATTCGTTGGAGCTGAGCACACTCACGCTGCACAACAACCAGAAGTTCTTGATATTTCAGGACTTATCTAAGGAAAGGAACAATAAAGTATGTCACAAGCACAATATGCAGGTACTGGACGTCGTAAAAACGCTGTTGCACGCGTTCGCCTTGTTCCAGGAACTGGTAAAATCACTGTTAACAAAAAAGATGTTGAAGAGTACATCCCACACGCTGACCTTCGTCTTGTTATCAACCAACCATTCGCAGTTACTTCTACTGTAGGTTCATACGACGTTTTCGTTAACGTTGTAGGTGGTGGATACGCTGGTCAAGCAGGAGCTATCCGTCACGGTATCGCTCGTGCCCTTCTTCAAGTAGACCCAGACTTCCGCGATTCATTGAAACGCGCAGGACTTCTTACACGTGACTCACGTAAAGTTGAACGTAAGAAACCAGGTCTTAAGAAAGCTCGTAAAGCTAGCCAGTTCTCTAAACGTTAAGAACCAGCTACAATACAGCATTTACAACACTTCATGGTTCACACCATGGGGTGTTTTTTTGATGATTTTTAGCAAAATTCACACCACTTTTCACACCAAACTCAGGCTCTTTGTCAACTGTAGTGGGTTACCAAAAAGTCATACTCTGGAGAGGACAAGATTTGTTCTCTCCTTATAAACAATCGCTTCATTTTGAAAATCAGGAAAGCGTTGTTTACGGATCTAGTAAAGCAAATAATAGCCAAGAAGGCAATGCAATGTTTGGTGGCTTCTTCTTTATCGGTATCTTCCTATCCATTATCTTTATGTTCGGTACAGTATTAGTCATCTACTACAAACAAATCTCTGAAGGATATGAAGACCGCGAACGCTTTGTAATTTTGCAAAAGGTTGGTTTGGATCAAAAGCAGATCAAGCAAACTATTAACAAGTAAATCTTGACCGTTTTCTTTCTTCCTGTAATCTTTGCCTTCCTCCATCTGGCCTTTACTTATCATATGTTGAGCTTGATTCTAAAGGTCATTGGAGTAGTCGATGCGACCATGATGTTGATTATAACCTTATCAATCTGTGGAATCTTTGCACTCATCTATGTTTTAATCTTTATGATTACTTCAAGAAGTTATCGTAAGATTGTTCAAATGTAAAAAATAATAATGCAATAGAGTGCCTAGAATATAAACATATAAAAATAAAGGAGATAATATGAAATCTGAAAGTTATTTTGACGGAGGAATCCTAGATTATATTGGATACTCTATCTTAGTAGCCATAATTTGCGGGCTTACCTTGGGGATCGCAACACCTTGGGCGGTTTGCATGATGCAAAATTGGAAAACCAAACACACAGTAGTGGATGGGCAACGTCTATACTTTGACGGGAATGGAGCACAACTGTTCGGTAACCGGATCAAGTAGTTTCTTCTAACCATCATCACGTTTGGAATCTAAGGCTTCTGGTTGAACATCAAAATGGAGCAATGGATTGTCAAACACACTCATCATGTTTAAAGATTAAAACGGCATCTTCTTTCAGAGGAGATAACGTTTTTTCATCTTCGGATAAGGATACAAAAATTTCTTCCTTTCACTATCTTTCAAATTGATTGAGTTCTCCTTGAAAAACTGTAAAATTTTTGATATAGTGTGTAGGATGGATTGATGGATATTTAAAAGATAATGTTCATAAGAATTATAAGTGAGAATTAAAAATATGTCAGTTTAGACAGAAGTCTCTCTGCCATCATCTAAGCAGAAACAAGAGTATATGAAATAAAAGGAGTAACCAATGACCGGAAACTATTCAACACGTGAATACCGTGAGAAATTATATGATGATCTTCATGTTCGATTAAGAGATACAGTGATTTTGATGTGTGCGATTTTTATTGCCTCTATAGGTTTAAATATGAATTCAACAGCTGTCATTATTGGAGCCATGCTGATTTCCCCTCTTATGACATCGATTGTTGGACTCGGATTTGGTTTAGCTATTTTTGATACGCGTTTAATCAAGCAATCTCTAGAGGTTTTATTTACTCAAGTATTGGTCAGTTTGCTTGTCTCGACTTTGTATTTCTGGATTTCCCCCTTATCTTATGCAAGTAGCGAGTTGATTGCACGAACCTCTCCAACCATTTGGGATGTTCTCATTGCTATTGCTGGTGGGATAGCAGGTGTAATTGGGTCAAGGAAAAAAGAAGCAAACAATATCGTGCCAGGAGTAGCTATTGCAACAGCTCTGATGCCACCTATCTGTACTGCAGGCTATGGTTTAGCTAATGGAAATGTGCGATTTTTATTCGGGGCTCTCTATCTTTTCTTGATTAACTGTGTCTTTATCATGCTAGCTAACATTGTTGGAACAAGAATTTTGATGAGAAAATCTCCCTTAAGTTCATTTAAAGAGCTAAACATTAAAATGAGAATTGGGCTGATATCCTTGATTGTATTATTGGTTCTTCCAGCCAGCTATTCAGCAGTCACTCTGACGATGGATCAAGCACGAAAAGAAGGGATCAAACAGTTTGTAGGAAAAGAGTTCTCTAATCATACGGTCATTACTCAAGTCTACAAGTCAAGTAACAATGAATTAGTCTTGACAGTTGTTGGAGATCCGATTTCAGAAGAAGAATTAGAAACAATCCGCCAAAAACAAGCCTCTTACGGTATTCAATCTGTTCAATTGAAAGTCAATCAAGTCCATAATTCGACAAAATTAGATAGTGAGATGACCAAGGAATTTTATGAAACCATTAACAAGTATATCGATCAAAAACTCTCTGAAAAGGATTCGCAAAAAGATCTCGTAAAAGAAAATGAAGCAGACAAGGATTGAGGACGATGAACTGAATAGGTTTTTATGCCGTGTTTTTCTTGTTTGTTCTTCTTTCTCACCTATAACAAAATAAAATTGATGAATACGAGGTTTTTCTTTAGATGAAAGAAAGTACATAGAAGAAAGGGATAGTGTAAATGAGTAAAGTATTTTACTGCAAATTCAATTTATAAAAAAACAACCAGAAAGCAAATATTAATTTTGCGGTTTTTCTTTCTGGTTGTTTTCTGATAACGGAGGTTTGCTCAAATGCTATAATAAATAAATTAGGAGGTCTATCATCTAAAAAATGTATGTAACAAAAAATAATTTAACTAATGGTGTGAACTTTTAGTATTTATCAGCTTAATTCGTGTATTTTTTGGATAAAATCCACACCATTCAGATGAAATCAGTTAAAATTTAATGAAATTTTATTTTTTGAAAACTTATGAAAACGTTGATTTTAAAGCACTTTGAAATTAGATGAAATAAGTGGTGCCCCAACCAGGTCTTAAGAAAGCTCGTAAAGCATCACAATTTAGTAAACGTTAATTCGAAAGAATTACTATACTTACAGAGAGCACCTTTCGGGGTGTTCTTTTTGTGCTTTTATACTAAATTGTGGCAGTTGACGTAGTTGTTGTGGCTTTAGCCACTTACAAATACGGCTGCAACCTGACAAAGTCAGTTGCCTCAAAACGTTAATCAATACGATTATATCAACGTTTCGAAACACTTCATGGTTCACACCATGGGGTGTTTTTTATTTTTCTCATCTTCTCACGGCATTGCCCATGTGGTATAATGAGACAAGGATTGTTCCTCATTTCAGACGAGTTTATGGAATTCAGGATAAGTTAGCAGGGTGAGACGAGTATTTCTGTCAGTCTCCTATATATCTGTTAGCAGCTGTCCAAAGTAAAAGGAGATTGTAGATTGGTTTTATTGGTATTAGGGATTTTGGTTTTGCTCATTCTAATCTTAAAAAGGAAACAGAAAACTGTTAAAAAATTTGAAGGAAAGGCCAAGAAAAGAAATTGGCTATTAATAGGTTGCTTATCCATAGTAATCCCAATCGTAATCTTCACAGTGCTTAGTCCTATTCTTGCTCTAATGGATATGTGGGGGCTGTTTGCCCATGCAAGTCGAACTGAGATTGAGCAAGCTGTGCATCGTTCTTATCAAAATTACGGTCTTACAGGACAGTTTGAGTTAGAAAAATACGAGAAAAACTATACAAGCGTGGGAGGATTTATAATCCATGGAACCTACAGTGAAAATATAGCCGGAAAAACCTATCAGGTTAAAACTCGATTTAAATACTATACTCGCTTTTCGGAAAATAAAACATATAGAAAGACAGATGCAGAGGTTGATTACAAGAATTATAAAAAAATTTATGATGTTTTCCCAGAATTAGCCTATTTAGGTATTGAGGTTAGTCCAGGCACCAGCGAATTTTTAAAAATGCTGGACAGTTCAATCAAAGATCCTAAACTTCCTGATTTGAAGTATCAAGGTATTGGTTTTGAATTTAATAACCAATCAGATAATATCTATCTTTATAATGAAATATTAGAGGAAAATCAAAGCAAGGGCCAAGCTCTGCAAGGAATGTATCCCATGGATGCTCAATATCTTTTCCAAAAAGAGATTTTTATACCGACGTTTGAATTTCAGTATTTCGTTCCGAAGGAAAAAAGAGATCTCTTGTATGCTGACTATCTTAAAGAGCTTGAAAGGCTCATGAAGGAATTTTTTGCCAACCAACCCCTACCACGAGGCCTTTATGCTGTAAAAATTGCTAAGTATAAAGAGGATAAACTTGTCAGTGATAGTGGTGTATACTATGTGAGGATTGATAATCAGCAAGTTGTAAAGCTGTTGCAAAAATTAGAATAGGAGTTGCTAGGTCTAGTCCAGTTTGTTGTGAATGAAGCATTTTACGGGGTGCCAATTTATCAACTCTTGTATAAGGAAGGAACAAACTTATTTGACAATGTGAAAATTCCTGCGGAAAACTCAGTAGATGGACAGGAACATATTGTCAACAGTCAGGAAGAGTTTATAAAATATTATCGCAATAAGAAAGAAGGAGAAGCTAAATCGAGAATGT
Organism: bacterium; assembly: GCA_905221435.1. GTDB lineage: Bacteria > Bacillota > Bacilli > Lactobacillales > Streptococcaceae > Streptococcus. The sequence goes on along the minus strand of CAJNDD010000002.1, from coordinate 104,061 downwards.
AAACTCTATCTAACAATATTTTTGCTGAGAAGGGAAGTTTTGTAATGATTAGTTTAGAGCTGTTGTCTGAAGAAAATGGTCTAGACGTTTATTCTTTTGAGAAAGAAAATCGAGAGTATTTTGAACGAAATCTACCTCCTAGACCAGCTAACTATTTTAATTTAGAAGGTTTTAAAGAAATCACGAAGGAATTGTTAGCGGAACAAACGAATCGGGATGTCTACATGCATCTTATCAGAGATTCGCAAGGTGTTATGGTCGGAAGAATCAATTTAAGTGTTTTAGAGAATAATCGAAAAACAGCAGAGCTCGGGTACAGAATTGGGGAAAATGTTAGCAATTTAGGTTATGCCAGCGAAGCGGTTAAACTCGTTTTAGACAAGGCATTCAATACTTATGCTTTAAATAAAATTATTGCAGGAACGGCAACGGGTAATCTAGCTTCTCAGAGGGTGCTTATAAAAAATGGCTTCACCTTTAGTAGGATGATAGAAAATGACTTACAAATTCATAATGAGTGGGTTCACACAGTAGTATTTGAGATAAGGAGGTCATAATATCATCATTTCCAGTCCACTGACAAGGTTAATGGAGTTATCAATCTTTACGGACATCCAAGAATGTTTTCTTGGATGTTTTTTTGATGCTTTTACACTAAAATGATGCAATTGACACGGTTATCGCGCCTTTAGACGCTTACAAATGTAGTTGCAAGCTGACAAAGTCAGTTGTTTCAAAATCTATCAGTAATTAAAAAATTGCTCCTTTAAAGGTTGTATACTATATAGTAGAAACTCCTAAGAATGCTGATGTAATACTATTTTTTAGAGTTTTTTAAACTTTTTCTAGTAAAAGAAAAAGATTAAAGAAATTGTCCAAAATGGATTTTTCTTTAATCTGAGATTATATAAAGACTGCAGTCTTTTCTTTTTATTTTATTTGAGATAACGTTGAAGAAATTCTCGTGTCCGTTCCTCTTTAGGGTTCGTGAAGAGGTCTTCTGGTTTGCCTTCCTCTGCAATGACGCCTTTGTCCATAAAGATGACACGGTGAGAGACATCGCGAGCGAATTCTATCTCGTGGGTTACGACGATCATGGTCAAGCCTTCTTGAGCCAGATCCTGCATAATTTTGAGGACTTCTCCAACCATTTCAGGGTCAAGAGCAGATGTTGGTTCGTCAAAGAGAATGGCGTCAGGATTCATGGAGAGGGCGCGAGCGATGGCTACACGTTGCTTTTGTCCACCTGAAAGTTGTTTAGGCTTGGCTTGCCAGTAGCGTTCTCCCATGCCAACTTTTTCAAGATTTTCTTTGGCAATTTTTTCAGCTTCAGAGCGTTCTCGTTTAAGGACAGTCGTTTGGGCAACGATCGTATTTTCGAGAACATCGAGGTTTTCAAAGAGATTGAAAGATTGGAAAACCATACCGAGTTTTTCACGATAATGGGTGAGGTTATAGCCTTTTTCTAAGACGTTTTCTCCTCGATAGAGAATCTCTCCCTCTGTAGGTGTTTCTAGTAAATTGATCGAACGAAGGAAGGTTGATTTTCCGCTTCCTGAGCTCCCGATGATGGAAATAACCTCTCCTTTATGGACGGTGAGAGAAATGTCTTTTAGCACTTCGTTTTGCCCATAGGATTTTTTGAGGTGTTTGATTTCAAGGATTGGTTGTGTCATTTTTTCAAATCCTCCGTTTGCATTTGGTTAGCACCTGTAGTGTAAGTATCCATGTCCATACGACGCTCGATGAAGCGTAGGATACGGGTCACGGTAAAGGTGAGGACAAAGTAAATTACGGCGATGATGGTAAAGGTCTGGAAGTATTGATAGGTTTGTGTTGCTACAGTATTTCCTGAGAAATAAAGCTCAACAACTGAAATAACGTTCAATACAGAGGTATCTTTGATATTGATGACAAACTCATTACCAGTAGCAGGTAGAATATTACGGACAACCTGAGGTAGGACAATCTTACGCATGGTTTGGTTATGGGTCATACCAAGAGCGGTTGCGGCTTCAAACTGTCCTTTGTCAACTGCTAGAATACCACCACGAACGATCTCTGTCATGTAGGCTCCCGTATTGATTGAGACGATGAAGATAGCAGCCAGTGTGCGGTCAAGGTTAATACCAAAAGCTTGGGCAGTTCCATAGTAGATAACCATGGATTGAACAATCATCGGTGTACCACGGAAGATCTCAATATAGACATTGAGAATCCAACCGACTAGTTTCTGTAGGGCGTACATTGCCTTATTCTCAGATAGTGGAGCGGTACGGAAGACCCCGATTGCAAGTCCGATAAGGAGACCTGTGATGGTTCCGATAATGGAGATTAGGAGTGTGATACCAGCACCACGCAAGAGTTGTTGCCAGTTTTCAGAAAGAATCTTAGCGACTTGGCTAAAGAAACTACTTTCTCCCTCTGTTGTTGTAGACTCCACAGGTTGCTCTTTGATCATACGATCCATGAGGGCTACTTGCTCATCCTTAGAGATGGTTTCGATGCTCGCATTGATTTGGCTGATACGGCTGTCATCTTTACGAAGACCAATGGCAATAGCGGTATCTTCTTCGCCAGTTTTGAAACCTGGTTGGGGTTGAATCATTTTGAACTTAGCGTTAGCAGACTCAGCGGTCAGTGCTTCAGGTCGTTCAGAAACATAGGCATCAATAACACCGGCCTCCAGAGCTTGACGCATTTGGGCAAAGTCTCCCATAGCTGTTTCTTTTTTGGCACCTGGAATTTGAGAAATCAGATCATAAAGGTAAACACCTTGTTGAGACGTGATTTTTGCTCCGCTAAAGTCTTCCAAAGAGTTGGCATTCGCATAGGCAGAGTCCTTTTTTACCAATAGAACCGGTTCGCTAGTATAGTAACTGCTTGAAAAAGCAATTTCTTGTTTGCGTTCAGCGGTTGGGCTCATACCAGCAATGATCATATCGATTTTGCCAGAAGTAAGGGCTGGAACAAGTCCTTCCCATTTGGTTTTCACAACCAAGGGTTCCTTGCCTAAGTCTTTGGCAATCTTTTTAGCAATTTGAACATCGTAGCCGTTGGCATATTGGTTGGTACCGTCGATTTTGACGGCGCCGTTACTATCGTCGTCTTGAGTCCAGTTGAAGGGGGCGTAAGCTGCCTCCATCCCGATGCGTAAATATTCGTCGGCTTGGACTTGGCTAACTAGTCCTAAGGTAAGGGTTAGGCTAGCAAGAATAGATAAGCATAATTTTTTCATGTTTTCTCCTATTTCTAGTCTAAAAATGACTTCTCTCTATTGTATCTAAAAATAGTGAGATTTTCAATACAAGTAAGCCTTTACTTATAAAAAATGATATAATGGTGAAAAGATTGAAAGGGAACCGATTATGAAAAAAAGATGGCTGTTGGCTTTGGTATTTGCTTATTTATTATTTATACCGAGCCTAGTTTTTGCAGTAGACTTTGATATTTTATCCTATCAGGGTGATTTGAATATTCATGCAGATAATACTGCAATTTTTAAGGAAACAATCACCTACCGTTTTGGAAATGATTATGATGGCCAGTTAGTTGGACTAGGAAAAGCTGGGAAAATGCCAGGAGGGTTTGACATTGATCCCGATCCAACCGTTCAGGTCTCTAAAAATGGAAAGGTTGTTCAAAATGTTTCCTTCTATACTATGGAGAAAGAGGACGGCTACGAGGTAAAAATTTACAATGCTGGATATGCTGGCGATACTGTTCGGGTAACGGTTACCTGGAAACTAACAAACCTTCTCTTCTTATATAAGGATATCGCAGAGCTAAATTGGCAGCCCTTGACAGATAGTACTGGAGACATCAAAGAGGTTGAGTTCAAGGTTAGCTCAGATACTCCAGTAGAGAAACTCTATTTTCATACAGGACAGCTCCTAAGGGACTCTATTGTTGAAAAAGTAAATAATCTCTATCATGTCAAAATGAAAGACCTTCCTAGAAAGAGTCAAATCGAATTACATGCTTACTGGCCGAGAAGTGCTTTTGCAGAAGCTCCAGATCAAGGATTAGAGGAAGAACGTTTAACCGATTTTAACCGGATTGAAACCAATATAGCGACAGAAAAAGCGCAAAGTGAGATTTTGATGAAATGGATGTTTCCTGTCATTTTTATGAGCCTCTTACTTTTAGTTCCTCTCTTCTATAGGAAGTTTCGTCAGAGTACAAGCATTAAAAAGGTCTTTCCAAAAGATCATCGACTCTACGAACCACCGATGGATTTGCCTCCAATGGTTTTAGCAGAAGCAGTGTATTCAACTTCCTTAGAGGAAGTCAATCCCCTAAACAAATCAGGGTTTGGTAAATTTACTTTTGAACGTTTGATTCAGGCAACCTTGTTGGATTTAGTAGATCGAGGCCATTTATCTATTTTCCAAGGGGATGAGGAACCTTATGTGCGCATTATCAGTGAAAAGGGTTTGTCCAATTTTGAGAAGGAATGCCTGCGCATGACTTTGTCAAATAAGAAAGAATTGGCTATTTCAGAGCTCTTCCCTGATTACCAAGTTTCATCTTCCCTTTACCGTGGTGCCAAAGAGTCAGATGAAAAACATATCCGAGAAACAGGCTCGCGTCTTAAACGCTCCTTTGAAGGAAGACTTCAACGCATTCAGTCTTGTGTCAAGGATAAGGTCCATGTACTTCGTATCCCAAGCTACTATCGTCCCTTGACAAGCGAGGAACGCCGCCTTGCTCTCGGGATGCGAGTTTGTTCAGCCATAACAGCTCTAGGTGGACTGCTATTCTTTTACTATAGCTGGAAAACACATGGCTTCTTTTCGATCCCGTTTCTACTCTTAGGGTTGACAGGATTAGGGGCTAGTTTCTGGGTTTATCTTGCCACGCGAGGAGCCTATCGCGATGGAGTTCTAACAGAGGAAGGAGCGGAGATCTTCTATCTCTGGACGAGTTTTGAAAATATGCTTCGCGACATCGCTCATCTGGATCAGGCCGAGCTAGAGAGCATCGTCCTTTGGAACCGTCTATTGGTCTATGCGACTCTCTTTGGTTATGCTAAGAAGGTGAGCAAGTTAATGAAAGTTCGCCATATTCAGCTTGAAAATCCAGATTTGAATCTTTATGTAGCCTATGGTTGGCACTCACAGTTCTACACCTCAACTGCACAAATCAAGCAATATACTGCTGTCGCGAATACAGCTAGCAATTACTCTGTATCTTCTGGAAGTGGTTCTTCAGGTGGAGGATTCTCAGGAGGCGGAGGCGGTGGTAGTATCGGCGCCTTCTAAAAAATCTATCGCAACATCCGAAATTATGCTATAATAGAGGACAGAAAAAGGAGTAATGTATGTATTTTATTGAAATTTTGAAGTCAATCTTTTTTGGGATTGTTGAAGGAATTACAGAATGGTTGCCTATATCAAGTACTGGCCACTTGATCTTGGTTGAAGAATTTGTACAATATAAGGACCAAAATGAAGCCTTCATGTCTATGTTTAATGTTGTCATTCAGCTTGGTGCCATTTTAGCAGTTGTGGTAATTTACTTTAACAAGCTCAATCCCTTCAAACCTGGTAAAAATAAGGTCGAAGTTCGTAGAACTTGGCAGTTGTGGTCAAAAGTCCTCCTTGCGACCTTGCCTTTGCTATTGGTTTTTAAACTAGATGATTGGTTTGATGCCAACTTCCATAACATGGTTTCAGTTGCGATTATGTTGATTATTTACGGGGTTGCCTTTATCTATCTTGAAAAAAGAAATAAGGCGCAAGCTATTGAACCAACAGTAACAGAGTTAGACAAATTGCCTTATAAAACAGCCCTTTACATTGGACTCTTCCAAGTCCTCGCCCTCTTTCCAGGAACGAGCCGTTCAGGTGCGACGATCGTCGGTGGTTTGTTGAATGGAACGAGCCGTTCTGTCGTAACAGAGTTTACCTTCTACCTCGGGATTCCTGTTATGTTTGGGGCTAGTGCTTTAAAGATTTTCAAATTTATTAAATCAGGTCAACTTTTGAGTTTTGGGCAATTATTCTTGCTCTTGGTTGCTATGGGTGTTGCCTTCGCGGTCAGCATGGTTGCCATTCGTTTCTTGACCAGCTATGTGAAGAAACACGACTTTACACTCTTTGGTAAATACCGTATTGTACTTGGTAGTGTCTTGTTGCTCTATAGTTTTGTGCGTTTATTTGTATAAGTTTAAAATAAAATAGGATAGTTCGCCAAAAAAACATTTGGGGAACTATCCTATTTTTTATAATCGTTTAGCTTATTTTTTATTACCTTATTATGTCACCTTGCCCGACGTTTGTCTACGGTTTTAAAAGTAAACAAAAGATTGTATTTAATTTGATTGACTTAAAATTTCTTGGATCAAAGATTCATCAAAAATATCTAAGCCGATGGATTGAAGCATAAATTGTAAAAAATAGATACGATCAACTATTTTTTCGGAAGAATTTTCAAAAATACTCCCTTCTACCCAAAAGTTAGTCAAAAGTAAGATTGTCTCGGCTGCTTCATTAGGGAAGGGGATGGGTTGGATGGACTGATCTTCTATTCCTTTTTTTATAATATCTGCAATAAGGGGAGTTCCTATACGCAGATTGTAACGGATAATAGTCAACATGAACTCCGCATCAAGAGGCGCGTGATTCAACATTTCGTAGTTAGTTTTCTGACTTTTTAAACTAAACTGAAAGATTTCTTTGAGCTGCTCTCTTCCAGTTAAATGACTGGTGGATTCAAGCCAGTCTACCAATTCCTTTTCCATCAATTGATAACGCTGTTTTAAAACTGCAAAAAGAATTTCATCTTTTGATTGAAAATGGTGATAAATGGCTCCTTTTGAAATACTAGCTGTTTGCGCTATGTTTTGTACACTTGTTTTTTCATAGCCGTTGTGAATAAAGAGCTGTGAAGCTGTTGATAAAATTTTTTCAATCATTGCTTGAGATTTTTCTGTTTTTGCGACCATTGAGTTCCTTCTCTCTGTTTTATTAAATTTATTTTATCAAAAAAAGAAGAAAAGGTAATATTTGAGCGTCTAACAAGCCTCCTTCTTAAGAAAACCACTCTACTTTTTTAATTTTGCTTCTATACGTTTGATGTGATACAAGTTTGAGAGAACTGAAATCCCACCAATGGTCATTATTCCTAAACCATTCCAAGGACTAAACAAAGTAGTGATGAGCCCACCAGTGATTGTAGCATACCCACATTTCACTCCCAAACGAGAAAGTCGGATACCACTCTCTCCTTGTGATAATCGATCAAACAGTTTTATTTGCTTTTTTATTTGCTTTTGAATGGTTTCGTGATGGCGTATTTGTTGTTGACGTACTCGTTGATTTTGTTTTTCAATAGAATCGATTGTTTTTTCTAGCGTAGTTTTTTTCATGTTAAGTCCTTTCTCAAAAACCGACCGGTTGGTACTTTTTATATTTTCTAGTTTAACAAATAAAAATGAAGGTGTCAACTCTTACTATTTGTGCTAACAAATAGAGTTTTTTTGCTGTGAGCTATTTGAAATCTGCCTCACATTTTTAGTTTTAAGTGCTGGAAATAATACTTAATTAAAACAAACTGCTCCTTTTTATTAATAAACTGTCAAAAAATATTGTAGTCCAAGTATATGCTTGGGAATGTTCATTGAAAATTATAGTATATATCCTAGTACAAATGCGGTAGGACATCAAACTAAACTATATTTCTCAAAAGCATTCAGTTTTCTAGCAAAAGAGAGAGGGAATAAGAGGAAGAGGCTTTCTTGAATTAGGAATTATTAGAATCTAAAAGGTGAATAATTCTAATACAGCCTGCTGAATGTTGGCCAGCAATTTAAGATAGTACCTCAGACTGTTTTAGTGGTTAGCAATCACGATCGAGGAATTATTTTTAAAACAGAATGAGGCTGAAACACTTTTGTTCCAACCTCATTTGATTTAAACCAATGCCCCCTCGAGGATTTAAAATCCTGTCACCGTAATTCCTAGTAAACGGATGCCCTTTTCTTTTTCAGCTAGTTCTTCGTAGAGTTGAAGGGCAGTTTGAGAAATTTGACTAGCGTCCTGTGTTGCTTGCGGGAGACTTTTTCGTCTAGTCAGAGTGGAGAAGTCAGTATATCGAATTTTTAGGATAATGATTTTTCCAGCCTTATCTTGTTGGCTGAGATTAAGGGCTACCTTTTCTGAGAGAAGAGTCAGCTCTTTTTTGATGTCTTCTTCTACTTGCAGGATTTTTCCGTAGGTTTTTTCCTTACCGATGGACTTGCGAATGCGATCGGACTTGACCGGTGAGTTATGAATGCCTCTGACCTTTCGATAAAGGTCAAAACCGAGTCTGCCAAACCGATCGATTAAAGTGACTTCAGAAACGTCTAATAAGTCTGCACCAGTATAAATGCCCATTTCATGAAGACGTTCAACTGTTTTTTTGCCCACACCATGGAATTTAGCAATGTCCATTTGTTTGAGAAAGTCTTGGGCATGATCTGGGAGGATAACTGTTAAACCATGCGGTTTTTGATAGTCACTAGCCATTTTAGCTAAGAATTTGTTATAAGAGACGCCTGCAGAAGCAGTCAGGTGTAGTTCCTGCCAGATATCCTGTTGGATGAGACGAGCTATTTTGACGGCTGACTTGATACCGAGTTTATTTTCCGTCACATCTAAGTATGCCTCGTCAATACTCATAGGTTCAATCAAATCAGTGTAGCGTTTAAAAATAGCTCGAATCTGAAGTCCCACAGTCTTGTATTTTTCATAATTTCCCGAGATGAAGATAGCTTGGGGACAGCGCTCATAAGCTTCTTTAGAGCTCATAGCTGAATGAACACCAAAAGCCCGTGCCTCATAGCTACAGGTAGAAACGACACCTCGACCACCTGTTTGTCTGGGGTCACTCCCAATGATAACAGGTTTGCCCTTTAATTTAGGATTATCTCTTATTTCCACCGCAGCAAAAAAGGCATCCATGTCGATATGGATGATTTTTCTGGACAAATCATTTATCAATGGAAATATGAGCATTTTGCTTCCTTCCTAGCCGTTTTTTCCTTCTCATTATACCCTTTTTTCTGAAAAAATGGGAAAGTTCAATCCAACTTTCAAATATATAATACAGATAACACCAGAATGCATCCTGTATTATAAAAGAAAGCGCCTAAAATGCCGATTTTCTCTTGTTGAAATCGGTTACTGTATGGTATACTTGACTCAAGAATGTAACAGATAACTGTTACTAGAAAAAAGAGGACATTAACATGGTTGTTAAAACAGTTGTTGAAGCACAAGATATTTTTGATAAAGCTTGGGAAGGCTTCAAAGGCGTAGATTGGAAAGAAAAAGCAAGTATTTCTCGCTTTGTTCAAGCTAACTACACACCTTACGATGGAGATGAAAGTTTTCTTGCTGGACCAACAGAACGTTCACTTCATATCAAAAAAATCGTAGAAGAAACAAAAGCACACTACGAAGAAACTCGTTTCCCAATGGACACTCGTCCAACATCTATTGCTGATATTCCTGCTGGATTTATCGACAAAGAAAACGAATTGATTTTCGGTATCCAAAACGATGAACTCTTCAAATTGAACTTCATGCCAAAAGGTGGTATCCGTATGGCTGAAACTACTTTGAAAGAAAATGGATATGAACCAGATCCAGCTGTTCACGAAATCTTTACTAAATACGTAACAACAGTTAACGATGGTATCTTCCGTGCCTACACTTCAAACATCCGTCGCGCTCGTCACGCTCACACTGTAACTGGTCTTCCAGATGCCTACTCACGTGGACGTATCATCGGTGTTTACGCACGTCTTGCTCTTTACGGTGCAGACTACTTGATGCAAGAAAAAGTCAACGACTGGAATGCAATTAAAGAAATTGACGAAGAAACAATCCGTCTTCGTGAAGAAGTAAACCTTCAATACCAAGCTTTGCAACAAGTTGTTCGCTTGGGTGACCTTTACGGAGTTGATGTCCGCAAACCAGCGATGAACACGAAAGAAGCTATCCAATGGGTTAACATTGCCTTCATGGCTGTCTGCCGTGTTATCAACGGTGCTGCAACATCTCTAGGACGTGTGCCAATCGTATTGGATATCTTTGCAGAACGTGACCTTGCTCGTGGTACATTTACTGAATCAGAAATCCAAGAATTCGTTGATGATTTCGTTATGAAACTTCGTACAGTTAAATTTGCTCGTACAAAAGCTTATGACCAATTGTACTCAGGTGACCCAACTTTCATCACAACTTCTATGGCTGGTATGGGTAACGATGGTCGTCACCGTGTTACTAAGATGGACTACCGTTTCTTGAACACTCTTGACAATATCGGTAACTCACCAGAACCAAACTTGACAGTTCTTTGGACTGACAAATTGCCATACAACTTCCGTCGCTACTGTATGCATATGAGCCACAAGCACTCTTCTATCCAATACGAAGGTGTAACAACAATGGCTAAAGACGGATATGGAGAAATGAGCTGTATCTCATGCTGTGTGTCACCACTTGACCCAGAAAATGAAGATCAACGCCACAACATTCAGTACTTCGGTGCTCGCGTAAACGTTCTTAAAGCCCTTCTTACTGGTTTGAACGGTGGTTACGATGATGTTCACAAAGACTACAAGGTATTTGACATCGATCCTATCCGTGACGAAGTTCTTGAATTCGAATCAGTTAAAGCGAACTTTGAAAAATCTCTTGACTGGTTGACTGACACTTATGTAGATGCTTTGAACATCATCCACTACATGACTGACAAGTACAACTACGAAGCTGTTCAAATGGCCTTCTTGCCAACTAAACAACGTGCCAACATGGGATTCGGTATCTGTGGATTTGCTAACACTGTTGATACATTGTCAGCGATTAAATACGCTACTGTTAAACCAATTCGTGATGAAGATGGATACATCTACGATTACGAAACAATCGGTGAATACCCACGTTGGGGTGAAGATGACCCACGTTCAAACGAATTAGCAGAATGGTTGATCGAAGCTTACACAACTCGTCTACGTAGCCACAAACTTTACAAAGACGCAGAAGCTACAGTATCACTTTTGACAATCACATCTAACGTTGCTTACTCTAAACAAACTGGTAACTCACCAGTCCACAAAGGTGTATACCTCAACGAAGATGGATCTGTGAACTTGTCTAAACTTGAATTCTTCTCACCAGGTGCTAACCCATCTAACAAAGCTAAAGGTGGATGGTTGCAAAACTTGAACTCACTTGCTAGCCTTGACTTTGGTTACGCAGCTGACGGTATCTCATTGACAACTCAAGTTTCACCTCGCGCTCTTGGTAAGACTCGTGACGAACAAGTTGATAACTTGGTAACAATCCTTGATGGTTACTTTGAAAACGGTGGACAACACGTTAACTTGAACGTTATGGACTTGAACGATGTTTACGAAAAAATCATGTCAGGTGAAGACGTTATCGTTCGTATCTCTGGATACTGTGTAAACACTAAATACCTCACTCCAGAACAAAAAACTGAATTGACACAACGTGTCTTCCACGAAGTTCTTTCAATGGATGATGCATTGAGTTAAGATTCAATTGGAATAGAGAAAAGCCAGTCGATCTGACTGGCTTTTTGTGTGCTTAAAAATTTTTAAAAAAATAGTCAAATTTAGTCAAAAAAGTTATTGACTTTTACTGACCAATGTGATATAGTAGAAACATAAGGAAAATGAATTCCTTAGAAAACTTCATTTTCAATGATTCTATTTCTTGAAAATGTACAGTAGATACCCTAGAAAGGGGTGAGGCCTATGTTAAATCTAACAGATTTTGAAAAGAAGATGATAGAAGGCTTATTTAAAAAAGAAAAACCAGAAATTATACGTAGAGTAGTGAGTTAGCTAGTCTATATTTTTTGAAACAAAGGTCAAAGATAGTCAATATCAGAGATCGCAAATGATTAACAATAAACGAGGTAAAGAATATGAACAACAACTTTAATAACTTTAACAACATGGATGATTTATTTAACCAATTGATGGGTGGTATGCGAGGGTATAGTTCTGAAAATCGTCGCTACTTGATTAATGGACGTGAAGTGACACCTGAGGAATTTGCTCATTATCGTGCAACTGGTCAATTGCCAGGAAATGCAGAATCTGATGCGCAAATGCAACAACACGCTTCAGGTATGAAACAAGACGGTGTCCTTGCTAAACTAGGTCGAAACTTGACCGCAGAAGCTCGTGAGGGCAAGTTGGATCCTGTTATCGGACGAAATAAGGAAATTCAAGAAACATCTGAAATTCTCTCACGCCGTACCAAGAACAATCCTGTACTTGTCGGAGATGCAGGTGTTGGTAAGACAGCCGTTGTCGAAGGTCTAGCACAAGCGATTGTGAACGGAGATGTTCCAGCTGCTATTAAGAACAAGGAAATCATTTCTATTGATATCTCAGGTCTTGAGGCTGGTACTCAATACCGTGGTAGCTTTGAAGAAAATGTTCAAAACTTAGTCAATGAAGTAAAAGAAGCAGGAAATATTATCCTCTTCTTTGATGAAATTCACCAAATCCTTGGCGCTGGCTCAATCGGAGGTGAAAGTGGTTCTAAAGGTCTTGCGGATATTCTCAAACCAGCTCTCTCTCGAGGTGAGTTGACCGTTATTGGGGCAACGACTCAAGACGAATACCGTAACACCATCTTGAAAAATGCAGCTCTTGCTCGTCGTTTCAACGAAGTGAAGGTCAATGCTCCTTCAGCAGAGGATACCTTTAAAATCCTTCAAGGGATTCGTGATCTCTATCAACAACACCACAATGTCATTTTGCCAGACGAAGTCTTGAAAGCAGCAGTGGATTATTCTGTCCAATACATTCCTCAACGTAGCTTGCCAGATAAGGCTATCGACCTTGTTGATGTAACGGCAGCTCACTTGGCAGCTCAACATCCTGTAACAGATGTGCACGCTGTTGAACGGGAAATTGAGGCAGAAAAAGACAAGCAAGAAAAAGCAGTTGAGGCGGAAGACTTTGAAGCAGCTCTTAATGCCAAAACACGTATTGCAGAATTGGAAAAGAAAATCGAAAATCACACAGAAGATATGAAGGTGACTGCAAGTGTCAACGATGTGGCTGAATCTGTGGAACGTATGACTGGTATTCCAGTTTCACAAATGGGAGCATCAGACATCGAACGTTTGAAAGATATGGCTCATCGTTTGGAACACAAGGTTATCGGCCAAGATAAGGCGGTAGAAGCTGTCGCTCGTGCTATCCGTCGTAACCGTGCAGGATTTGATGAAGGCAATCGCCCAATCGGTAGCTTCCTCTTTGTAGGGCCTACTGGGGTTGGTAAGACGGAGCTGGCTAAGCAATTAGCGCTCGATATGTTTGGAACCAAGGATGCGATTATCCGTTTGGATATGTCTGAATACAGTGACCGCACAGCCGTTTCTAAATTGATCGGTACAACAGCTGGTTATGTTGGGTATGATGACAATAGCAATACCTTGACAGAACGTGTTCGTCGCAATCCATACTCTATCATTCTTTTGGATGAGATTGAAAAGGCGGATCCTCAAGTAATCACCCTTCTCCTCCAAGTCTTGGATGATGGTCGTTTGACTGATGGTCAAGGAAATACAGTGAACTTCAAGAACACTGTCATTATCGCGACATCAAATGCTGGATTTGGTTATGAAGCCAACTTGACAGAAGATGCGGACAAACCAGAATTGATGGATCGTTTGAAACCATTCTTCCGTCCAGAATTCCTCAACCGCTTTAATGCAGTCATTGAGTTCTCACACTTGAATAAGGAAGACCTTTCTAAGATTGTGGACTTGATGTTGGCTGAAGTCAACCAAACCTTGGCTAAGAAAGACATTGATTTGGAAGTTAGTCAAGCAGCTAAGGACTTTATCACAGAAGAAGGCTATGATGAAGTTATGGGTGTTCGTCCGCTCCGTCGCGTGGTTGAACAACAAATTCGTGATAAGGTGACAGATTTCCATTTAGATCATCTAGATGCCAAACATTTGGAAGCGGATATGGAAGATGGTGTCTTGGTCATTCGTGAAAAAGCCTAACTTAAGATTTTGAGAATAAAAAAAGAAGGAACTAGCTAAAAAGCTGGTTCCTTTTTGTGTTTAGATGACATGGCGTTCAAAGGCATCATCTGAGATTCCTTGTTCTAGGATGAGTTTCGCCCATTCTTTAGCTGAAAAGAGGCTGTGGTCCTTGTAGTTTCCACAAGATTCGATGGTAGTTCCAGGGACATCTTCCCAAGTAGTGGTTTCAGCAATTTCCTTGAGCGAATCCTTGATAACGGCCGCAATTTCAGCGCTAGTATGGCGTCCCCACATAATCATGTGGAAGCCTGTGCGGCAACCAAATGGCGAACAGTCAATCATCCCGTCAATGCGGGTACGGATGAGTTTGGCTAAGAGGTGCTCAATGGTGTGAAGGCCAGCGGTAGGAATAGAGTCCTCATTTGGCTGTACCAAGCGAATATCAAAGTTGGAGATGACATCTCCCTTTGGCCCTGTTTCTTCCCCAATCAAGCGGACATAGGGTGCTTTAACAATGGTGTGGTCAAGTTCAAAACTTTCAACAATAACTTCTTTTGACATGGTAAATCCTTTCAGTTTTCTTCTTTCATTATATCATAAAGCCTGCTCTTGATGGAGTTTGATAAATGACTTTTTGAGACTATCATTATAACAAAGTCTCCATACAAAACCCTCAGGATTATAAAGAAAGAATGAAGTAAAGGAAAAGAAAAACTGAGTTCTTTCTAATGAAGCTAGAGCGAGTTTTGAAAGGCGAGATCAACTTTTAGAATTTTTGCTTGATCTCTGAACTAATTCTGAACTAGATTGGATATACTGGAGAAAATAAAGATAAAGGAGTTCAGTATGGAACATATGGTAAAAATAGATGGAGTCTGCAAAAAGCATGGTAGTAAGCAGATTTTAAAAGATATTTCTTTTACAGCTAGAAGCGGTCGGATTACAGCTTTTCTGGGTCCGAATGGTGCAGGGAAAAGTTCGACCTTGAGGATTCTCTTGGGGTTAGATCGGGCGACGTCTGGTACTGCGACTTTTGATGGACAAACCTATCAGTCAATGACCTATCCACTCAGAACGGTAGGTGCAGCCTTTGATGGCATTGGCGGTTTGCCAAATCGAAAGGTATATGACCACTTGCGAGTTATCGCGGCGAGTAATGCTATTCCCAAGTCTCGGATTAATGAGGTTTTGGAGATGACTGGAATCGCTCATAAGAGGAAGGACCTCTTGTCAAGCCTGTCTTTAGGGGAAGGTCAGCGGTTGGGTTTGGCAGCGGCTTTGCTGGGTGATCCTCAGTTTCTTATATTAGATGAGCCGACTAATGGATTGGATCCAAGTGGGATTAAGTGGTTTAGAAAGTTCATCCGTCAGCAGGCTGATTTAGGGAAAACGGTACTTCTATCATCCCACATCCTGTCAGAGGTGCAAATGGTGACAGATGATGTAGTCTTGATTCATCATGGGCGAATTATTGAGCAGGGACGATTGGAAGAGGTGCTGCAAGATTCAGACAGTCTAGAAGATCTCTTCTTTGATTTGACAGAGGAGGTTTAAGATGAAAGAAACGATGTCTTTATTGCATTCAGAATGGTTGAAAATTCGCTCAACCAAGGCTTTCAAAGTGAGTGTGGCCTTCATGTTACTATTGGTGCCTGTCGTATCCTGGTTGGAGGGCCGACAGTATCTGTCTATCGGCTTGGATGCTACGCCTGAGACGGTTCCCGGTCTGGCAGAAGCCATTGACCCGCTGGAATATCTAGGCCTCAATGGGACCTCTATGGCAGGCATGGTTTTGGTCATCTTAGCTGGAATTTTGGGAGCTATGGAATTTCAGTCTCATAGCTTGAGAACAAGTCTATTGGCTTGTAATAACCGCCTGAAGCTGCTTGTGGGGAAACTCATGACCTTTACTTGTTTTTCTCTTGCCACTAGCTTTTTATCGATCTACTTTAGTTATATGGTCATGCATCTGGCTTTAGGAAAGGAAGGGCTTGATCCGGTTCTACTCAATCAGGCAGCTTGGAGTTTGATTTTGTGGAAAACCTTATCTCTAACCCTATTGGGAATCCTTTCATTTTTGTTAGGTTTATTGGCTCGGACCATGCTAGTTCCTCTGCTTTTTCTCGTGCCACAGATCTATAATCTGGGAAACTACCTGGCAGCTCACACGAGTTGGGGAGCTTATCTGCCACAGCCAGCAGGAGAGTTGTTTATTGCAACGCCGACTTCTCAATATGCCAACAATCCCTTGCAAGGGCTGTTGATACTTGGTGCATGGTTACTAGTCATCGGCGGTATGACCTCTCTGCGCTTTTTGAAGACGGATTTAGGAGGGCGATACTGATGATAAAAGCTCTGCTTAGAAGTGAATGGATTAAGTTCCGTTCTTACTATCTCGCTCTTGGTGCAGCCTTGGTAGCTCTGGTAGCTGTTCCTTTTTTTCTGATGAATCTTGACTATAGTCAGACAGCAGTTGGCCAGACGAAGGCTCTGAGCGAGGTTTTGCATGCCCTCTATCTGGCGCAGCCTGTCATCGTCATCTTTACTTCCCTCTATTTTGCCCAGGAGTTTGTCAAGTCTGGGATGCGAACGAATTTTCTAACCGTATCAAATAGAAAGGCTTGGTTGACTGGGAAAATCCTTTTTCTGTTCTTGCTGCTCTTGGTTCTCTATAGTGTCATTATAAGTAGCTGTTTCTTTGTTATGCTGGCTCGATTTGACCTGGACTTTAGCTGGTCCTTACTGGGGAAATTCCTTTATTACAGCTTTTTTGGTCTTCTCAGCAATCTTTTTCTGGCTTTTTTAGCTGCTGGCCTCGCTTTGCTCTTTCAATCTTGGGTTGTGCCGGTGTCAGTGCTCTTTCCTCTCTTGATTGGTCTCAGCCATCTATTGGCAACTTTCATCAAAGAAGCAAAATACCTGCCCGATCTGGCTACGCTAAATCTTTTTGAGTATGAAGGACTTCAGCATTCAATAGATCTATCAGGGCTGGGAATACAGCTGTTCTGGCTAGTTTTGGTTTGGAGCTTTGCTATAGTCTTAACCTTGAAACGAGATGTTCGCTAGAGGTATGCTATAATGGAAATCATGAGACAGTATCGTATTTTGGTGGTTGATGACGACCGGAGCATTTTGAAACTGGTGAAAAACGTCCTAGAGCTCGATGCTTATGATGTGACGACGCTTGATTGGATAGAAGAGCTAGAGCTGACACATTTTGTCGGATATGACTTGATTCTGCTGGATGTGATGATGGAGCCTGTTAATGGTTTTGAGCTGTGTTCCTACATTCGTCCTCATCTTTCGTGTCCAATTATCTTTCTGACAGCTAAGGAGTTAGAGGCGGACAAGGTGGAAGGGCTCTTTCGCGGAGCAGATGACTATATTGTCAAGCCTTTTGGGACCAAAGAATTGCTGGCGCGTGTCAGAGCTCATCTTCGGCGGGAGGAAAGACGGGAGGAGCGATATTCTGAAATTGCTTCTTGTCAATTTTATCCAGAGCGCTATGAAGTTGCCTATTTTGGTAAAGTCTTGAAATTTTCAGAGCGAGAGTTTAAGTTGCTGCATTTACTAGCTAGCAATCCCAAGCAGACCTTTTCAGCTGAACGCCTGCATACCTTGCTTTATCCAGAAAGCTCAGAAACACAGCTTCGCTCCATCTCAGAATACGTATATCAGATTCGCCAAAAATGCAAACAAGAAGGGCTGCAAGCAATCGCAACAGTGAGAGGAGTAGGCTATAGATGGCAATTAGAACTCGAAATTTCAAAAGCCTAGTCTGGACAACCAGTTTAAAAATCGTCTTTTTTCATGTTTTGATTTTTGTGCTTATAGGTTATGAATTTACGCAAGGAAGTGATCACGTTCTTTTCACCTTGTTCTTTTGGGCAGGGAGCTTGCTGCTGATTACTTTTTATCATATTTTGAAATTGCTCCGAAAAATCGACAGGGAAATAAAAATGCTAACGAGCGAGAAGCTTTTAGAAGAAAATCAAAGCCAGCTTTTTCGGATTGAGGAAATGCTAGAAGTTTATAGCGATTTACGGAGCAGCCATCAAGAAAATGCTCGTCTTCTAGAAAAAGAGCAGCAGCATAATCAGGAGTTGATTTTACAGCTATCAGCGACATCGCACGATTTGAAGACGCCCCTAACTGTGATTAAGGGGAATGCTGAGCTCTTGGAGTTGGCGCAGTTGGGCCAGCCACAGGCAGACTATGCTGCTGAGATTTTACAGGCTAGTCACAAGATGGAAGAGTATTGTGGCTCTTTGATTGATTACGCTAAAACTTTTCAGATTGATTCTAATCAGTTCAGTCAGCTTTCCTTAGGGGACTTTTGGGCTTATCTCCAGGACGACTGGGCACTGTTCAGCAAACAGGAAAGCTATCGTTTTTCTTTCCAAGAAGATTGTGAGCTTAGTCTGATTTTATCAATTCATTTGGGTTATCTCAAGCGAGCTCTGCTCAATATTTTACTGAATGCGCTTGAACATGCTAATCAGGACCAAAAGGAAGTGAAGCTGACGGTATCAGTGCAGCAGGATCAGTTGGTTTTTGCTATCTGGAACAACGGTCCAGCATTTTCAGAGGAGATGCTGCTGGGAGCGGAACAGCTCTTTTACCAGAGTGACCAAAGCCGTAATTCAGCTAATCCCCATCATGGTATCGGCTTAGCCTTTTCTAAGCAGGTAGCTCTCTTGCATGGTGGCCGTCTGACCCTGCTCAATCCAGACCAAGGAGGAGCCTGTGTCGAGTTGACAATTTCATTGAAATAAATGAGAATGGGAAATTATAAAAACGCATAATACCAAGTGTTCAAAAGTCTTGATATTATGCGTTTGATTTTTTTATCATGTAAAGATTTACTGGATTTTCCTTCAAATTGAGTTTTATCCAGCTTTGTTTATTTACTTCCGATACAAGCGATCATATTGGTAGAATGGGTCAAAGGTAACGTTGATACCCAATTTGCGTAGGACATTCTTGTCTTCATCGGTCAAGATGATGGTTGAGTGAGCTTCGCTTCCTTTGAGATTCCCAAGTTCTTCCATGGCACGAGCAGCATCAGGATTTTCCATAGCTGTGATGGCTAGCGCAATCAAAATTTCATTTGAGTGGAGGCGAGGATTGCGGCTACCTAGATGATTAATCTTAAGGCCTTGAATTGGTTTGACAACTTCAGGCTCAATCAATTTTACTTCCTTGTTAATAGCAGCAGATTTCTTGATGGCATTGATCAAGGCGGCAGCTGTAGGACCAAAGAGTTCAGAGTTTTTACCAGTTACGATTTCCCCATTTGGCAATTCAAGGGCTAGGGCAGGGCCACCAGTTTCTTCTGCTTTTTGGCGTGCAGCAATAGCAACCTTACGATCTGCAGGAGTGATACCGAGGTCGTTCATGAGCAGTTCAATTTTCTTAACAGCAGATTCGCCAACTTTTTCAGCTTTGAAATCAAGTACAGTCTGATAGTAGCGACGGATGATTTCTTGTTTTGAAGCTTCGATAGCAGCGTCGTTATCAGTAATAGCGAAGCCAACCATGTTGACACCCATGTCTGTTGGTGAAGCGTATGGAGATTCACCAAGGATACGTTCTAGCATACGCTTGAGCACTGGGAAAATTTCAATATCACGGTTGTAGTTGACCGTTGTTTCTCCGTAGGTTTGGAGATGGAAGGGGTCAATCATATTGACATCATCAAGGTCTGCGGTGGCAGCCTCGTAGGCCAAGTTGACTGGGTGATGAAGGGGAAGATTCCAAACTGGGAAGGTTTCAAATTTAGCGTAACCAGACTTGATACCATTGATTTGGTCGTGGTACATGTTTGACATACAAGTGGCCAATTTTCCAGAACCAGGTCCAGGAGCGGTTACGACAATCAAGTTGCGACTGGTTTTGATGTAGTCGTTTTTCCCCATACCTTCTGGAGAAATGATGTGGTCCATATCAGTCGGGTATCCTTTGATTGGATAATGAAGATAAGAATCAATCCCATTTTTCTCTAGCTGGTTGCGGAAGGCATCTGCAGCGGGTTGTCCAGCGTACTGTGTGATGACAACCGAACCAACAAAAATTCCCAGCTCATTGAATTTGTCAATCAAACGAAGAACTTCTTGGTCATAAGAAATGCCCAGGTCGCCACGTGCTTTGGAATGCTCGATGTTGTTTGCGTTAATGGCAATCACGACTTCAACCTGCTCTTTCAATTCTTGCAAGAGCTTGATTTTATTGTCAGGCTCATAACCAGGAAGGACTCGGGCAGCGTGGAAATCTTCTAACATTTTGCCACCAAACTCCAAGTAGAGCTTGCCGTCGAATTGGTTAATGCGCTCCAAAATGTGGTCGCGCTGTAGATTCAAATATTGTTCAGAACTAAAAGCTTGTTTTTTCATTTTTTTACCTCTGACCTCTATTATAATAAAAAAATGGAAGATAGGAAACTACGGAGTCAAAAAAGAAATCAAAAAGATTAGGCAAACGCTTGCACTAAGTTTAAAAAAGCGCTATCATAGACTATAGATTATTAAAATAATGAGGTAAGAAGATGCAAGAAAAATGGTGGCACAATGCCGTAGTCTATCAAGTCTATCCCAAGAGTTTTATGGACAGCAACGGAGATGGCATTGGTGATTTGCCAGGAATTACTAGTAAGTTAGACTATCTAGCCAAATTAGGAATCACAGCGATTTGGCTTTCTCCCGTTTATGACAGCCCTATGGATGATAATGGCTATGATATTGCTGATTATCAAGCCATTGCAGCTATTTTCGGAACCATGGAGGATATGGATCAATTGATCGCGGAAGCTAAGAAACGAGACATCCGAATTATCATGGACTTGGTGGTCAATCATACCTCAGATGAGCATGCCTGGTTTGTCGAGGCCCGTGAAAATCCTGATAGCCCTGAGCGAGACTACTATATCTGGCGAGATGAGCCCAATGATTTGGAGTCTATTTTTAGTGGGTCTGCTTGGGAATACGATGAAAAATCTGGTCAATACTATCTCCACTTTTTCAGCAAGAAACAGCCCGATCTCAACTGGGAAAATGAAAAACTGCGCCAGAAAATTTACGAGATGATGAACTTCTGGATTGATAAAGGCATCGGTGGTTTCCGTATGGATGTCATTGACATGATTGGGAAAATTCCTGATGAGAAAGTAGTCAATAATGGTCCTATGCTTCATCCCTATCTCAAGGAAATGAATCAGGCGACCTTTGGCGACAAAGATCTCTTGACAGTAGGGGAGACCTGGGGAGCAACGCCAGAGATTGCTAAGCTCTACTCGGATCCAAAGGGACAAGAATTGTCTATGGTCTTCCAGTTTGAACACATCTGTCTACAGTATCAGGAAGGGCAACCTAAGTGGCACTACCAAAAAGAGTTAAATGTAGGGAAGTTAAAAGAGATTTTTAACAAATGGCAGACAGAGTTGGGAGTTGAGGACGGCTGGAATTCCCTCTTCTGGAATAACCATGACCTCCCTCGCATCGTCTCTATCTGGGGAAATGACCAAGAATACCGTGAAAAATCCGCCAAAGCCTTTGCAATCTTGCTTCATCTCATGAGAGGGACACCTTATATTTACCAAGGTGAGGAGATTGGGATGACAAACTATCCGTTTGAAACACTGGATCAAGTAGAAGATATTGAATCCCTCAACTATGCGCGTGAGGCTCTTGAAAAAGGCGTTCCGCTAGAGGAGATTATGGACAGCATCCGTGTCATTGGTCGTGACAATGCCCGTACTCCGATGCAATGGGATGAAAGCAAAAATGCTGGCTTCTCAACAGGCCAACCTTGGTTGGCAGTTAATCCAAACTACCAAGAAATCAACGTTCAAGAAGCACTGGAAAATCCAGATTCTATTTTCTATACTTATCAAAATCTCGTTCAAATCCGCAAGGAGAACAGCTGGCTGATTCGCGCTGATTTTGAATTGCTTGATACGGCTGACAAGGTCTTTGCCTATATCCGTAAGGACGGTGACCGCTGTTTCTTAGTTGTGGCTAACTTGTCCAATGAAAAACAAAACTTTGCAGTAGAAGGAAAAGTTAAATCAATCTTGATTGAAAACACTACTACTAAAGAGGCAGTTGAAAAACAGGTCTTGGCTCCATGGGATGCTTTCTGTGTGGAACTAACGGATTAAAATAAGGGAACCTCAAGTCTTTGATGCTTGAGGTTTTTTTACTAAAAATTATGTAGAAAAGTCTTTAAAAAATATTTGTTAGAATTTTCTAAAAAATCTGCCGAAAGTCCTTGCTTTTATGAAAAAATAGGGTATAATGGTGAAAACACTATCTTTAAGGAGATTACTTATGAAATCGAAAAAGTGGCTCTTAGGAGCAGGTGCTGTTTTGAGTGCAGCCCTACTGTTAACTGCTTGTGGGCAAAGTGAAAAGAAGGCTGATGCTCCCAAGACATTCTCTTATGTCTACGCTATGGATCCATCATCTTTGGACTACAGCGTGACGAGCAAGAGCTCAACTTCTGACGTCATAGCCAACGTTGTCGATGGCCTCTTGGAAAACGATAAATACGGGAACTTGATTCCGTCGCTTGCAGAAGACTGGTCTGTTTCTAAAGATGGATTGACCTATACCTACAAACTTCGTAAGGGTGTAAAATGGTATACTTCTGATGGAGAAGAATACGCTGAAGTCAAGGCTCAGGACTTTGTTACGGGTCTGAAACACGCAGCTGACGGTAAATCAGATGGCTTATCCCTCCTTCAAGACTCTATCAAAGGTTTGGCTGCTTATGTCAGTGGAGAAATCAATGATTTCTCTACCGTAGGAGTTAAGGCTGTTGATGATTATACGGTAGAATACACGCTCAACAAACCAGAAAGTTTCTGGAACTCTAAGGTCACAACTGCAACCATGCTCCCAGTAAATGAAGAGTTTTTGAATTCTAAAGGGAGCGACTACGGTGCGCCAACACCATCAAGCATTCTTTATAACGGTCCTTATTTCTTGAAATCATTGACTTCAAAATCAGTCATTGAATATGAAAAGAATCCAAATTACTGGGATAAGGACAATGTTAAGATTGACAATATTAAACTAACCTTCTACGATGGATCAGACCAAGAATCTTTGATTCGCAGCTTTACACAAGGTGCTTATACAACAGCCCGTCTCTTCCCAACAAGCTCAAACTTTGAATCAACTAAAAAAGAGTACGGCGATAAGATTGTCTACAGTCCACAAGAAGCGACAAGCTACTACCTCACTGTTAACGTAAACCGCCAGTCTTACAATAAAACAGCCAAAACAGACGAAGCTCAAAAAACTTCAACAAAAGAAGCTCTTCTTAACAAGAATTTCCGTCAGGCGCTGAACTTTGCCCTTGACCGTCATTCTTATACTGCTCAGTTGAATGGTGAAGAAGGTGCGGACAAAATTATCCGTAACAGCCTAGTGCCTCATGACTACGTTCAAGTGGGTGAAAAAACCTTTGGAGAGTTGGCTCAGGCAGAGCTCGTTTCTTATGGTGACCAGTGGAAAGACGTAGCCCTTACAGATGGCAAGGATACGATTTACAGTCCTGAAAAAGCTAAGGCAGCCTTTGCTAAAGCTAAGACAGAATTGCAGGCCAAGGGTGTCACCTTCCCAATCCATTTGGATATCCCAGTTGAACAAACAGATGTAATCGCGGTTCAACAAACCAACTCACTCAAGCAGTCTATCGAATCATCACTTGGTACAGAGAATGTCATTGTCGATGTCCTTCAAATGACCGATAATGAAAAAATGAGCATTACTTCTCAAGCTAAGGTTCCAGCACAAAAAGACTACGACTTGAATGGAACTGGTTGGGGACCAGACTATCAAGACCCAGCTACCTACCTCAACATCCTTGATGCTAAGAAGGGTTCTGCCCTTAAACACTTGGGTATCACTCGCGGAAAAGATCCAGAAGTGATGGCTCAAGTTGGACTGGACGAATACAAGAAACTCTTGGATGATGCTGCAGCTGAAACAAGCGACCTCAATAAGCGTTATGAAAAATACGCTAAAGCTCAAGCTTGGGTATCAGATAGCTCACTCTTAATCCCAGTTGCTTCTTCAGGCGGTTCTCCAACTGTTAGCCGTACGGTACCATTCACAAAAGCATATTCTCAAGTCGGAATCAAGGGAGACCCATTTGTCTTCAAAGGCTTGGAGTTGCAAAATGATGTCGTGACTACAAAAGAATACGAAGAAGCTCTCAAGAAATGGCAGAAAGAAAAAATCGAAACAAATGCCAAATACCAAAAAGAACTTGAAAAACACGTCAAATAGTCTATAAACAGAAAAGGAAGTTGCAGAAAATCTGTGCTTCCTTTTTCTGATTTTGAGACAGCAGTCGTCGTAAAAGTAGTAACTTTACATTTTTGAATAAATTTGATAAAATATAACTATGTTACAAAAGGTGACATAAAGGAGTGAATGATGATCAAAATGAGAAAAAGACTGATTGGGACAGGTCTTGCCTTAGCGACAGGAATTTTGCTTTCGGCATGTGGACAGTCCAACACAGATACCAGCACCTACTCGTCAACATTTAGTGCGAATCCAACAACTTTTAATTATCTTCTGGATTATTATGCAGATAACACTGCCGTTATTACCAATCTTGTAGATGGTTTGCTGGAAAATGATAGCTATGGCAATCTAACGCCAGCTCTAGCTGAAGATTGGTCTGTTTCAGCAGATGGTTTGACCTATACCTACAAACTCAGAAGAGATGTCAAGTGGTATACGGCTGATGGTGAGGAATACGCTCCAGTCAAAGCCCAAGACTTTGTCACTGGGATCAAATATGCCGCTGACAACAAGGGGCAAGCCATGGATCTGATCCAAAATTCAATCAAGGGATTGAATGACTATGTGACGGGTGTGACCAATGACTTTTCAACTGTCGGTGTCAAAGCCTTGGATGACTACACAGTCGAGTATACTTTGACTCGACCAGAACCGTACTGGAATTCAAAGACAACCAATAGTATTCTTTTCCCAGTCAACGAAGAGTTTTTAAAATCAAAGGATAAAGATTTTGGTACCTTAACACCAGACAGTATCCTTTATAATGGTCCATATCTGTTAAAAGATTTCACATCAAAATCTTCGATCGAATATGTGAAGAATCCACACTACTATGACCATGATAAAGTAACCATTGAAAAAGTTAAGTTAGCCTACTTTGATGGGTCAGATCAAGAGATGACGATTCGAAACTTTGAAAGTGGTGCTTACTCGATTGCAGGAGTCTATCCAAATAGTTCAAACTATGCTAAGACAAAAGAAAAATACCAAGACAATATCGTTTATAGCTTACAAGACAAGACATCTTGGTACTTTAACTTTAACGTCAACCGCAAAACCTATAATCATACCGCTAAAACAACGGACGAACAAAAGAAATCAGCTCAAACAGCTATCTTAAATAAAAATTTCCGTCAGGCTATCAACTTTGGTATTGATCGAACAGCCTACTCTGCTCAATCTAACGGTGAAGAAGCAGCGAGCAAAACCCTTCGTAATACCCTTGTTCCTCCTACTTTTGTTCAAGTGGGAGATAAGACCTTTGGAGAAGTAACAGCTTCTAAACTTGTGAACTACGGAACTGAGTGGTCAGGTATCGATTTGGCAGACGCTCAAGATGCTTACTTCAACAAGGAAAAGGCCCAAGCAAAATTTGCGGAAGCTAAAAAGGAATTGGAAGCCCAAGGCGTGACTTTCCCAATCCATTTGGATGTTCCTGTTGATCAGACGAATAAAAATGCGGTTTCTGGCATGAACTCGGTTAAACAAACCCTTGAAACAGTACTAGGTTCTGACAATATCGTCATTGATGTTCAACAGCTTTCTACAGATGACTTTGGAAATGTTGCCTTCCTAGCACCCAATCCAGCAGCTCGTGACTACGACCTAAACTTTGATGGTTGGGTTGGTGATTACCAGGATCCATCCACTTATCTAGATCCCTTCAATGCTGAAACTGGCTTCTATCTTAAGATTTTTGGCCTTGATGCCAAGGAAGATTCAGAGCTCATCAAGAGCCTAGGGCTCGATACCTATACACAACTCCTGAAAGAAGCAGATGCTGAGAATAAAGATGTCGCTAAGCGTTATGAAAAATACGCTGAAGCTCAAGCTTGGATGATTGACAATTCTCTGGTCATGTCTGCTATGTCAAATGGTGGTACAGCCTCTGTAACCAAAGTAACTCCGTTTACACGTGCCTACTCCCTAGTGGGTATCAAGGGTGATGGAAACAACTACAAGTACATGAGATTACAAAAAGACCCTGTTACCAAGAAACAATTTGACGAGGCCAAGGCTAAGTGGGAAGAAGAAAGTAAAAAGGCTATCGAAAAGAGCCAAAAAGAATTTAAAACTCACGTTAAATAAAAGTAGAAATAAGGTTCCCTCATGAGTAGGGACCTTTTTTGTCTTCGAAATCTCTATGTTGAGTAGATAGATTGAAAGTTAAAGATGGAAATAAAAACGCTTAACTTAGCCGAATAAATGGAATTTATCTTTCATCTATGATATAATGATTCTAATTATTGATATACAGAGGAGTATCATGAGTAGACCTTTAAAAAGAGATCGCTCTGGCAAAACGAAGCGTAATATTAATATAACTTTACTAACCATTTATCTGATTTTGGGTGGTTTTTTGTTGTTTTTAATTTTTCGACACAACATACTTGCATTCAGATATCTTAATTTAGTAGCAACAGCCTTGATATTAGTGGTGGCCTTGGTTGCTTTCTTTCTAATTATCTATAAAAAAGCTGAAAAATTCACCATTTTTCTATTGATTTTATCTATTCTTATAGGCTCTGTTTCTCTATTTACAGTCCAACAATTTATTGACTTAACCAGTCGTTTGAATGAGACATCTAATTATTCAGAGTACTCTATGAGTGTTGTCGTTCTAAAAGATAGTGAAATCAACAGTGTCACTCAACTAGATAGTGCCGTGGCACCAACTAAAACAGATAATGAAAACATCCAAAAACTACTAGCTGATATCAAGTCAAGTCAGAATACGGATTTGACAGTAGAGCAGAGTTCGTCTTACCTAGCGGCTTACAAGAGCTTGATTGCAGGTGACACCAAGGCAATTGTCCTAAACAGTGTCTTTGAAAATATTATCGAATCGGAGTATCCAGATTACGCATCAAAGATTAAAAAGATTTATACTAAGGGATTTACTAAAAAAGTAGAAGCTCCTAAGACTTTGAAGAGTCAGTCTTTTAATATCTATGTGAGTGGTATTGATACCTATGGTTCGATTAGTTCTGTATCGCGTTCAGACGTAAATATCCTGATGACTGTCAATCGTGCTACCAAGAAAATTCTTTTAACGACAACGCCACGCGATGCTTATGTACCAATCGCTGACGGAGGAAACAATCAGAAAGATAAGTTGACCCACGCAGGCATTTATGGAGTCGATGCTTCTATTCACACTTTGGAAAATCTCTATGGCCTAGATATTAACTATTACGTTCGCTTGAATTTTACATCATTCCTTAAATTGATTGATCTTTTAGGTGGTGTAGACGTTTATAATGATCAGGATTTTACATCTCTACACGGGAAGTTCCATTTCCCTGTTGGTAATGTGCATCTTGACTCAGAACAAGCTCTCGGTTTTGTTCGTGAGCGCTACTCCCTAGCAGATGGCGACCGAGATCGTGGACGTAATCAACAAAAAGTAATTGTAGCCATCCTTCAGAAATTGACCTCAACTGAAGCGCTGAAAAATTATAGTACAATCATTGATAGCTTGCAAGATTCTATCCAAACCAATATGCCCCTTGAGACCATGATGGACTTGGTCAACGCTCAGTTAGAAAGCGGTGGAACTTACAAAGTGAATTCGCAAGACTTGAAGGGTACAGGACGTATGGATCTTCCTTCTTATGCGATGCCAGATAGCAACCTCTATATGATGGAAATTGATGACAGTAGCCTTGCATCTGTCAAAGCTGCCATTCAAGACGTATTGGAGGGCAAATGAGATGATTGATATTCATTCGCATATCATTTTTGATGTGGACGATGGGCCCAAGTCAAGAGAGGAAAGCAAGGCTCTCTTAACAGAATCCTATCGTCAGGGAGTTCGGATGATTGTTTCCACCTCCCACCGACGCAAAGGAATGTTTGAGACTCCAGAAGAGAAAATAGCTATCAATTTTCGTCAGGTACAGGAACTTGCAAAGGAAGTAGCAGATGATTTAGTCATTGCCTATGGTGCAGAGATTTATTATACACCAGACGTCCTGGATAAACTTGAAAATAAACAGGTCCCTACCCTTAATGCTAGTCATTATGCTTTGATAGAGTTTAGTATGAATACCCCTTATCGCGATATTCATAGTGCCTTGAGTAAAATTCTGATGTTAGGAATTACACCAGTCATTGCGCACATCGAGCGCTATGATGCTCTGGAAAATAATGAGAAACGTGTTCGAGAGTTGATTGATATGGGCTGTTATACGCAAGTAAATAGCGCGCATGTTCTCAAACCTAAGCTTTTCGGAGAACACTACAAATTCATGAAAAAAAGAGCTCAGTATTTTTTAGAGCAGGATTTGGTTCATGTGATTGCAAGTGATATGCACAATTTAGATGGCAGACCTCCTCGCATGGCAGAAGCATATGACCTTATTGCTCAAAAATACGGAGAAGCGAAGGCTCAGGAACTCTTTATAGACAACCCTCGAAAAATTGTAATGGATCAACTAATTTAGGAGAAATAATGAAAGAACAAAATACTATGGAAATCGATGTATTTCAATTGCTAAATACATTGTGGAAACGGAAATTGATTATTGCTTTGGTGGCTATTGTAACAGGAACGGTTGCCTTTGCATATAGCAAATTTATTATAAAACCAGAATATACTAGCACTACGCGTATTTATGTAGTTAACCGAAACCAGGGAGATAAGCCGGGATTGACAAATCAGGATTTGCAGGCAGGGTCTTATCTTGTTAAAGACTATCGTGAGATTATCCTTTCTCAAGATGTGTTAGAAAAGGTTGTAACCGACTTGAAACTAAATATGTCAACAAAGGGTCTTGCTAGTAAAGTACAAGTGACTGTGCCAGTTGATACACGTATCGTATCTATTTCTGTTAAAGACAAACAGCCAGATGAAGCTAGCCGTATCGCTAACTCTCTGCGTGAGGTTGCTGCTCAAAAAATCATTAACGTAACTCGTGTATCTGATGTGACAACGCTTGAGGAAGCACGTCCAGCTACCTCCCCTTCATCACCTAACATTCGCCGTAACACTTTAGTAGGCTTTCTCGGAGGCTTAGGTGTTGTAGTTGTCGTTGTTCTTTTGATCGAGTTACTTGATGTTCGTGTCAAACGACCAGAAGATATCGAAGACGTCATGCAAATTCCACTTTTAGGAGTTATTCCAAATCTGGATAAATTGAAATAGGAGAGAATGATGCCAACATTAGAAATTACACAGAAAAAATTGGAGCTTGTAAAAAAAGCAGAAGAATATTATAATGCCCTGCGTACAAATATACAACTAAGTGGAGATAATTTGAAAGTCATCTCCATTACTTCAGTTAAACCAGGTGAAGGAAAGTCTACAACTTCTACCAATCTTGCTTGGGCCTTTGCGCGTGCAGGTTATAAAACTCTCCTAATTGATGCGGATATTCGTAATTCAGTCATGTCGGGGGTCTTTAGATCACGAGATAAGATTACAGGCCTAACCGAGTTTTTATCAGGTACGACAGACTTATCACAAGGGCTATGTGATACCAATGTTGAAAATCTCTTTGTGATTCAGGCGGGTTCTATATCACCGAATCCTACAGCCCTTTTACAAAGTGAAAATTTTAGAACAATGCTAGATACCTTGCGTAAATATTTTGACTATATCATCGTGGATACAGCTCCTGTAGGTATCGTCATTGATGCAGTCATTGTGACGCAGAAATGTGATGCATCTGTTTTGGTTACAGCAGTTGGTGAAGCAAATCGTCGCGATGTTCAAAAAGCAAAAGAGCAATTGGAACAAACAGGAAAGCCGTTTTTGGGTGTTGTCTTAAATAAATTGAATATCTCAGCGGAGAAATATTCTTCTTATGGAGGATATGGGAACTATGGAAAGAAATAAATGATTGGCTGGGGAGATCAAAATGAATGAAAAGGTATCAAAGATTTCTCTGGCGTTGATTCAGAGTGTTTTAGTCGTTGTATTAGCTTACTTACTCAGCCTTGTGAAAGAAACAGAGATTATATCAAGTACAATGATTGTACTATATATTCTTCATTATGTGGCATGTTATATAAGTAACTATGAGCAAGATTTTTTTAAAAGGGGACACTTTCTTGAGGCTGTTCAAACTTTAAAGTATATTGCTTTTTTTGCCCTAGTAATTAGTATCTCCAACTTTTTTTTAGAGGAGCGTTTTAGCATATCAAGACGTGGTATGATTTATTTTTTGATTCTTCAGGGTGCCTTAGTTTATTTGTTAAACATACTTATTAAGTGCTACTGGAAGTTTCTCTCTTCCAATTTTAAAGGGACTAAAAAAATTCTTTTAATCACAGTAACTTCCCGTGTAGAAAAGGTAATAGAGCAGCTGTTGGAGTCGGATGATATGTTTTGGAAACTAGTAGCAGTTAGCGTATTGGATAAACCAAACTTTGAACACGACAGAGTGACAGTTGTCTCAGTGGATTCAATCTTAGATTTTGCAACCCACGAGGTGGTCGATGAAGTCTTTATCAATCTTCCAAGTGAGAAATACAATATTGGTGAACTTATCTCCCAGTTTGAAACGATGGGAATAGATGTTACAGTAAATCTAAATGCCTTCGATCGTAACCTAGGAAGAAACAAGCAGATTCGTGAGATGGCTGGACTAAATGTGGTAACATTTTCGACAAAGTTTTATAAAACCAGTCACGTGGTTGCTAAACGAATTATTGATATTATCGGTTCTCTGGTGGGTCTGGTATTGTGTGGATTGGTTAGTCTTGTACTGGTTCCTTTGATCAGAAAAGATGGAGGGCCAGCCATTTTTGCTCAGACGCGTATTGGGAAAAACGGTCGACATTTTACTTTTTATAAGTTTCGCTCTATGTGTGTAGATGCTGAGGACAAAAAAAGAGAACTCATGGAACAAAATACCATGCAGGGTGGAATGTTTAAGGTGGACGATGATCCTCGTATCACGAAAATTGGTCGTTTTATACGGAAGACTAGCTTAGATGAGTTACCACAGTTTTATAATGTTCTAAAGGGAGATATGAGTTTGGTAGGTACACGACCACCAACAGTGGACGAGTACGAGCGCTATACCCCAGAACAAAAACGCCGTCTAAGTTTTAAACCTGGCATAACAGGTCTCTGGCAAGTCAGCGGACGAAGTGAGATTAAGGATTTCGATGAAGTTGTCAAATTAGATGTGGCCTATATAGACGATTGGACAATTTGGAAAGATATTGAAATTCTACTAAAAACAGTTAAAGTTGTATTTATGAGAGATGGAGCGAAGTGATTTTATGAATAAAGTGAGGGAAATTCAACTAGGAGAATTATCTTTATTGAAAAGTTTTATTGCTATTTGCAGTAAACATAACTTAAGATATTATGCTTTGGGAGGAACATTGCTAGGAGCAATTCGTCATAAAGGATTTATTCCTTGGGATGATGATATGGATTTAGGAATGCCTCGAAAAGATTATGAAACATTTTTGTCTATTTGTAACAAGGAACTTCCAGGACATGTTGTTTTGAGACTTCATGATGATAATTTAGGTAATACCTCTATTATGGATACATCCTTACAAATTCCATTTGGAGATGAACTATGTAGTCCATTCATAGATATTTTCCCTTTGGATGGTTATCCAGATGATCGTTTTCATTATTTTATTCATACAAACAAAATTAAATTCTATCGTGCCCTTTCTAAAATTTCGGTAATCGATCGTTTACACGACAGAGATCGGGGAAGTTTTGAAAATGCAATTGTGAGTATATCAAAAGTTTTGAAATTAAATAAACTTCTAAAAACAGCCACTATTAATAACAAATTACAAAATCTAATTAAACAATATGATTTTGAAACTAGTTCAATAGTAGGAAATGTACTAGGTTCATACAGAGAACGTGAACTTGCTAGAAAAGAAGTATTCGGTGAACCACAATTACTAGAGTTTGAGAACTTAGAAATAAGTTGCCATGCAAATCCAGATGAATATTTAACAAAAATATATGGTGATTACATGAAGTTACCCGAAGAAGCCGAACGTAAGGGTCATTTCGAGTCTACATGGGGAGATTAATTTGAATAGTTTTGATTTAATGGGGGTCAGGATTGATCCTTTGACAATGGATGAAACAGTACAAGCGGTTGAAAAATTTGTCATTGAACAGCGTCCTCTTCATTTAATGGGCGTAAACGCTGATAAGATTAACCAATGTCAATCAGATGAAGCCATTAAGAAGATAGTTAACGAGTCTGAGATCATCAATGCAGATGGTGCATCAGTAGTTCTAGCTTCTCGATTTTTGGGCTACCAAGTTCCAGAACGAGTTGCTGGAATTGATTTAATGCAAAGATTATTAAAATTAGCCGATGAAAAATCTTATTTAGTGTATTTCTTTGGTGCTAAAGAAGAAGTTTTACAAGATATGTTACAAAATTTTAAAGAAGAGTATCCAAATCTACGAGTTATTGGATATCGTAATGGTTATTTTTCTGAGGAAGATGAGCAAAATATTCAGGAAGATATTCGTGAAAAGAATCCCGACTTTGTATTTGTTGGAATTACTTCACCTAAAAAAGAATACATCATCCAAAAATTTATGGATAATGGAGTGAATTCTATTTTTATGGGTGTAGGTGGTAGTTTTGATGTATTGTCTGGTCACATTCAGCGTGCCCCACTTTGGATGCAGAAATCAAACTTGGAGTGGTTGTTCCGAGTTGCTAATGAACCAAAGCGTCTCTTTAAACGATACTTTGTAGGGAATGTTACCTTTATTAAGCGAGTTTTAGATGAGAAACGAAAAACGAAAAAATAATATTTTACATATTTCACGAACGATGGATATTGGTGGTGCGGAGAGAATCGTGTACCAGTTGAGTTCTGATTTGCAAGATGAGTTTGATAGTGTACATGTTGCTTCTACAGGAGGCCTTTGGGAACCAGAATTAGAGACTCAAGGAATTATCCATCATAAAATTCAAGATATAGACAGCAAAAATCCTTTTACTGTGTTGAAGTTGCTTCTTACTATTTATCAAATTATTAAGATAAATGAGATTACTCTGGTTCATACGCATCATCGAATGGCAGCTTTTTATATTCGTGTATTAAAACTGATTAATCCCAAGCTAGTCCACGTTTACACTGCTCATAATGTGTTTAAAGATAAGTTGGCTTTATATAGATTTTCACTTAAAAATGCCTATAGTATTGCAGTTGGTCAAGCAGTTAATCAAAACTTGAAAGATGATGTGGGAGTTGCAAATAGCACTGTTATCTATAACGGAGTGATCTTGAAACAGTCAAATAGACAAGTTGATGAGATTATGAAGTTTGATGGAATCAAACTAGGTTGTATTGCAAGATTATCTGAACAAAAAGGTTTGACCTATTTGATTGATGCTATCTCTTTGATTTCTGATGAAAACCTCCGTTTATTTATCGTTGGGGATGGAGAGCTTAGAGACGAATTAGAAAATAAGGTTAAAGAACTCGATTTAGAAGATAAGATAACTTTTTTAGGATATAGACAGGATATAGTCGAGTGTATTAATAGTTTTGATTTCCTAGTGTCTTCGTCATTATTTGAAGGCTTGGCTCTAAATGTTATTGAAGCATTTATGAATGGAAAAACAATGGTTGCTACCGATATTCCTGGCATTAATGAAGTTGTTACAAAAGAAAATGGGATCTTGGTTCCTGCTAAAGATGCTATGGACTTAGCTTCTGCTATTGAGAGTCTGGCGACTGACTCAACTTTTAGAACTAGGTTAGCTCATCAAGCTAAAAAAGATTATGAAGAGAAGTTTAGTTATCCTTTATTTTTAGAGAATTATCGTAAATTTTATCAAAAACTAATGGGAGATTCAAAATGAAAAAAGTAATGTTAGTTTTTGGGACGCGTCCAGAAGCAATAAAAATGTGTCCCTTAGTGAATGAACTGAAGAAAAATGATTCAATCAAAACACTTGTGTGTGTAACTGGTCAACATAAAGAAATGTTAGAGCAAGTTTTAGATGTCTTTAAAGTTGTTCCTGATTATGATTTAGGAATTATGAAGGCAAATCAAACACTATTTACAATCACGACAAGTATTTTAGATAAAATTCAAGCAGTTTTAGAGCAGGAAAAACCAGATATTGTTCTTGTTCATGGGGATACTACAACCACTTTTGCGACAGCTTTAGCTGCATTTTACATGGGAATTAAAGTTGGACATGTAGAGGCAGGATTGAGAACTTATAATCTTCAAAGCCCATTTCCTGAAGAATTCAATCGTCAGACTACTTCAATTATTGCGGATTTCAATTTTGCTCCGACAGAAGTGGCTAAAGAGAATCTTCTAAAAGAGGGAAGAGAGAATATCTATGTTACTGGAAATACTGTCATCGACGCCTTGAAGACAACTGTTCAAGAGTATTATGATCATCCTATTTTAGAGTGGGCTAAGGATAGTAAACTAATCATGTTGACAGCCCATAGACGTGAAAATCTTGGTCAACCCATGGAAAATATGTTTAATGCAGTTAATCGTATCCTGGATGAGTTTGAAGATGTTAAAGTCGTATATCCTATTCACAAGAATCCTAAGGTTCGTGAGCTAGCAAGTAAAGTGTTTGGCGACAATGAACGTATGCAAATCATTGAACCTCTAGAAGTCATTGATTTCCATAATTTTATGAATCAAAGCTATATGATTTTAACAGATTCGGGTGGTGTACAAGAAGAAGCACCTTCTTTAGGTAAACCAGTATTGGTAATGCGTGATACAACAGAACGTCCAGAGGGGATTGCTGCAGGAACCTTGAAATTGGTAGGAACAGAAGAAGAAAATATTTATACTAATTTCAAACTGCTTCTAGAAGATGAAACAGAGTACAGCAAGATGAGTAAAGCAAGTAATCCATATGGAGATGGAAAAGCTTGTGAGCGTATTGTTGATATCATTTTGGAAGGATTATCATAATGGATCAGATTTCTATTGTTGTACCAGTGTACAATGTTGAGAACTGTTTGAGTTATTGTGTAGAAAGTCTAAAACAACAAACATATAAAAATATTGAAATTATCCTAGTAGATGATGGTTCAACGGATAGTTCTGGAGAAATTTGTGACCAATATGCTCGAGAAGATGACAGAATAAAAGTTCTGCATATTGAAAATGGGGGATTGTCCAATGCTCGCAATACTGGGGTAAAAGAATCTTCAGCAGATTGGATTGTTTTCATTGATTCAGACGATTATTATGACCATAGAGCCATTGAATATTTAGTAGAACTTAGAGATAAGTATAGAGTTGATCTTGTAGCAACTCCAGTGATTGAAGTTAGAAACTATGAAAATAGTGATTTCCTAGGAGATTTCAAGGAGAAATATTCTGAAAAATTAGATCATCGAACAGCTTTAGAACAAATGTTTTATGGAAATTATGTTGGAACACATTCAGGTGGTAAACTATATAAGAAAGAAATCTTATTAAGGTTTCCATATCCTAATGGGATGTTGTATGAAGATTTAGCTCTCGCTTATGAGCATATTGCTTCCTGTGAAAATATTGCTGTTAGTGATCTAAATCTTTATAAATACTATCGAAGACCAGGAAGTATTGTAAATTCTAAGTATAGTGATCGTCTCTTAGATTTTTACAAGGCAATGGAATGGAATAGAAGTTATGTTGAACGAGACTATTCAGGTGATAGGGATATGAGAAGAGCCTTGAATGTTCGCTATATTTTTAATGGTCTGCATATTGTACATGCTATGCTTAGTTCAGGTATGTATGCTGAAGTTAATAAAATTAGAAAAGAATACATTCAGTATTTCAAGGATGTTATTCCGAATCAAAATGTTACAAGGAAAAATAAATTGAAATATATATTGTTTCTAGTATCTGCAAAATTGTATAAAAAAGTCAGAGGGAAAATGGGTTAGGTAGTCATGAAAGTTTTGAGAAACTATGCTTACAATCTATCTTATCAATTATTGGTGATTATTCTTCCGATTATCACAACACCTTATGTTACTAGGGTTTTTAGCTCAAACGATTTAGGGACTTATGGATATTTCAATTCAATTGTTACCTACTTTATTCTCTTAGCGACTTTAGGAGTTGCTAATTATGGGACAAAAGAAATTTCAAGTCATCGGAATGATATTCGAAAAAACTTCTGGGGTATCTATACCTTACAGTTTGCTGCAACTTGCTTATCAATTTTATTTTATATAATTTTATGCTTTGCCTTTTCATTTATGCAGAATCCAGTAGCGTATATCTTAGGTTTAAGTTTATTATCTAAGGGAATGGATATTTCTTGGCTTTTTCAGGGCTTGGAGGATTTTCGTAAGAT
Source organism: bacterium (assembly GCA_905221435.1). GTDB lineage: Bacteria > Bacillota > Bacilli > Lactobacillales > Streptococcaceae > Streptococcus. The sequence continues at coordinate 67,418 of CAJNDD010000002.1, read as the reverse complement.
AACAGTTAGAAATATCACTGTTAAACTGGTGGGAGTTGTTTCAATATTTTTATTTGTCAAATCTCCAGGTGATTTATATCTATATGTTTCCTTATTGACGGTATTTGAATTATTGGGCCAGTTAAGTATGTGGTTTCCAGCTCGCGAATTTATTGGCAAGCCTCACTTGGATTTGTGTTATGCAAAGCAACATCTTAAACCGGTAATTTTATTGTTTCTGCCTCAAATAGCAATTTCTTTGTATGTTACTTTAGATAGAACAATGCTCGGTGCTTTAGCATCAACTACTGATGTTGGTATTTATGATCAAGCTTTAAAATTTGTGAATATCTTACTCACTTTAGTAACATCTCTTGGAAGCGTTATGTTACCTCGAGTTGCTAATTTATTAGCAACAGGAGATCACAAGGCAGTCAATAAGATGCATGAGATGTCCTTTTTAATTTATAATTTGATTATTTTTCCGATCATGGCGGGAATGTTGATTGTTAACGACGATTTTGTTCAATTTTTTCTTGGGAAAGACTTTCAAAATGCACGTTATGCGATAGCAATAATGATTTTTCGTATGTTCTTTATTGGATGGACGAATATTATGGGGATTCAAATATTGATACCTCATAATAAGAATAAAGAATTCATGACTTCAACTACGATTCCAGCAATCATTAGTGTAGGATTAAATCTGCTCCTATTACCTAAATTTGGATATATCGGTGCAGCAGTTGTATCAGTTCTAACAGAAGCTTTAGTTTGGATTATTCAATTGTATTTTGCAAGAGAATATCTGATAGAAGTGCCAATTCTTGCTTCAATGTTTAAAGTGTTTTTAGCATCTATTCTTATGTTTTTTGCTCTTTCAATGTTAAGGACAGGTATGCATTTTACACCGTTGGTTAATGTTGTTATATGCGTAGTAGTAGGCGCAATACTTTATATTTTACAAATTTTATTATTTAGGGTAGTCAGTCTAAAAGAGTTAAAAAAACAATTATTTAATAAGTAGGATGATAATGACTACAAATGATTAAAGTTTTTTTATAGATGAAAATTTGTTTTGAATAAGATTGTCAAGTGTTAAAAAGTTTAAGAAAGTGAGGAAGGGAGATTATAGGTTGACTAAAGCTCTAGGAAATAAAGTGAAATTTCTATGATTAAAAACATTTAGTTTAGTTCATTCTATATTAATCTTTATTAAAAATATGAAAAAAGTAAATATCGAAAATCTACTTGTTAACATTGTTGTATCAGTAGTAGTGTTTTTTAATGCTTTATCTACAACAATGTTGGATAGGACTTTTTTTCAAGTCAAAACAAATCATCTGTTTGTAGTTGTATTGTTTTTAGGTCTTAGATTTTTTTATAATAGGAGGCTTTCTTACAAATATTTGCTCTTATCATCCTTACTAGTCTTAACAGGAATTGTAGTATATCTCCAAACCACCAGATTTAATTTTCTTCTCTATTCGATGTTACTAGTTTTTTTGGTTAATGTTGACATGAAAGTAATTTTGAAGAATTATGTTTATGTATCTAGTATAGTATTGATTGTAGTATTTCTTTTATCCCACTTAGGGATAGTTCCCAATTTGCAATATAATCGAGGAGGAATTATTCGAAATTCCTTTGGTTTTATCTATCCAACCGATTTTGCATCCCATTGTTTCTATTTGTTTATCGCTTGTTCATATTTATTAAAAGATAGATTGATTTGGACAAGATCAATAGTTGGAATTTCACTAGCTGGCTTCATCATTAAATATTGTGATGCACGTTTAAATGCATTATCTATTTTATTAGCCACGCTAATCTTTATATATTTCTATATTGTTGGAGAAAAGAAACTTCGAATCTATTCAATTTTTCCATATTCGGTACTTGTTTTTTCATCATTAATGATATATTTATCTTACACATTTTCTTGGGAATCACCATTTTTGGTTTCAATAAATAAATTAATTACGGGAAGGCTGTCATTAGGAAGAAGCGCATTCAGCTCTTTTAACTTAAATTTCTTTGGAACCAGAGGAGTTCAGTTTATTGGTTCGGGTGGGAAAACAGAAACTGTAGTCGGCTATAATTATGTAGATTCCTCATATGTACAAATGCTATTTACCTATGGTGTTGTTCCTGTAGTGTTACTTGTTTCAATTTATGTTATTTCAGCAAAAGAACAGTATAAAAGAGGTCAATATTTATATGTAGCAACTCTTTCTTTAGTTGCTTTGAACTGTATGATTGAGGCATTTTGGTTTGTGCCCTCATATAATATTTTTATGTTCATGTTGTTTTCAACAAATACTTTTGAGAGAATTAAATTGAATGATAAATTTTCACAAATTAATGTGTAGAGCATATATTTATTAGCAGATAGATTTTTTTAATTTTACAAGATTCTTGATGTGCTTTTTTACATTTTAATATTATATCATTTGTTTTGCTAAAAAGAGTTAGTGATTAAAAAGGACTTTGTTCTTTGATAAAGGAGATTTAATATGTACGATTATTTAATTGTCGGTGCGGGTTTGTCTGGAGCAATCTTCGCACACGAAGCTACAAAACGTGGTAAAAAAGTAAAAGTGATTGATAAACGCAATCACATTGGAGGGAACATCTACTGTGAGGATGTAGAAGGTATCAATGTCCATAAATATGGTGCCCATATCTTCCATACTTCTAATAAAAAAGTTTGGGACTATGTCAATCAATTCGCTGAGTTTAACAACTATATCAACTCACCTGTTGCAAATTATAAGGGAAGTCTTTATAATCTTCCTTTCAATATGAATACTTTCTATGCTATGTGGGGGACAAAAACTCCACAGGAAGTGAAAGATAAGATTGCTGAGCAGACAGCTGATATGAAGGATGTTGAGCCGAAAAATCTGGAAGAACAAGCTATCAAGTTGATTGGTCCAGATATCTATGAAAAATTGATCAAGGGTTATACTGAAAAACAGTGGGGTCGCTCAGCAACAGAACTTCCTCCATTTATCATTAAACGACTTCCAGTTCGTCTAACATTTGATAATAACTATTTTAACGACCGTTACCAAGGGATTCCTATTGGTGGATACAATGTGATTATCGAAAATATGCTGAAAGATGTAGAAGTTGAGCTTGGTGTTGATTTCTTTGCTCACCGTGAAGAGTTAGAAGCATCAGCTGAAAAAGTTGTCTTCACAGGAATGATCGACCAGTATTTTGACTACAAACACGGAGAGTTAGAATACCGTAGTCTTCGTTTTGAGCATGAAACCTGGGATGAGGACAATTATCAAGGTAATGCTGTAGTGAACTATACAGAGCGTGAGATCCCTTATACTCGTATCATTGAACACAAGCATTTTGAATATGGGACGCAGCCAAAGACAGTTATCACGCGCGAATATCCAGCCGACTGGAAGCGTGGGGACGAGCCCTACTATCCGATCAACGATGAGAAAAATAATGCTATGTTTGCTAAGTACCAAGAGGAAGCTTCAAAGAATGATAAAGTTATCTTCTGTGGGCGTTTAGCAGACTATAAATATTATGATATGCATGTGGTGATTGAACGGGCGCTAGAGGTCGTAGAGAAAGAGTTTAGATCAGAAAATGAAGGATAAAATTGATGCTGTTGTTTTATGGGTAGATGGTAGTGATCCTAAATTTATCCTTGATAAACAAACGATAACAGGAAAAATTGATGCCTCTGATCATTATAGTGATGGAGATATGCGATACCGTGATTATGGTACTTTGAACTATTGGTTTCGTATGATTGAAAACCATGCTCCTTGGATCAATCAGATTTTTCTAATCACCAATGGGCAAAAGCCAGACTGGGTGAACTTGAATCATCCCAAACTGAAGTTGGTTACTCACAAAGAATTTATGCCACGGGACTACCTTCCAACCTTTAACTCAGCAGCAATTGAATTGAATCTTCATCGCATTGCTGAGTTGTCTGAGAATTTTCTCTATTTTAATGATGATATGTATATGATAAGGGATTGCAGTCCTTCGGACTTTTTTAAACATAATCAGCCCAAGTTATTCGCTGTTTATGATGCAATAGTGCCATGGTCTCCTATAACAAAGACTTATCTCAACAATATCGAGTTGATTTATCGTCATTTTCCTAATAAAGTGGCTATGAAATCATCACCCTTCAAATTTTTTAATTACCGCTATGGCGTACGTATGTTTAAAAATTTACTCCTCTTACCTTGGGGGCCGACAGGCTATGTCAACTTACATTTACCTGTTCCGATGAAGAAGAGCACTCTTGCGTATTTATGGAAAATCGAATTTGAGACTTTAGATAGAACATCAAGAAATCAATTTAGAGATTATAAAGTTGATGTAAATCAGTATATTTGTCAAAATTGGCAGATTGAAAGTAATCAATTTTATCCTATCAAACATAATATAGGAAAGTCCATTGATTTGAATCGACTTGATCAGCTAGACGGCATTTTCAAGGATAAACATAAAAAACTTATTTGTGTTAATGATAATGTTGAGTTTAGGGAAGAAAATATTCTTCGTTTTAAACAAATGTTAGTTGACCGTTATCCTGAAAAGTCTGCTTTCGAACTATGAGAAATAAGAAATGAAATATTATTTAAAAGAAGAATTTTTACAAGATAAAAACATTAAGAATGCTGGTAACAAAGCAAGAAATGACGTTGAAGAAATTATCAAAAAAGAAGGGTTTGTGCCCTTGTTGATGATAGTTGAGGATTGGTATAAAATGAGCACGGTTAGAGCCCAACAACATAAAGCTAAAGCACTGTCTCAAGCTTTTTCTCAGTTGAAATTAGGAGATCAACTATTGATTCAATTTCCTATGCTCCATCATAGTTTCTTTACTACTCATTTGGTGAGAAAACTCCAAGGTAGAGGAGTCAAGGTCTATTTTATTATTCATGATTTGGAGATTTTACGTTATGCTAATTTAGAGTCGGTACCTTTGAAGCATAAGATTCGTGTCCATGTTCAAGAATCAAGTCTTTTGAAAGTTGCTGATGGTATCATTACTCATAATCCGATTATGAAATCTGTTCTAGTTAATAAGGGAATTTCAGGACAAAAATTGATTAGTCTAGATATTTTTGATTACCTAATTCCCAACTTTCAGGAAAAAGAAGAATTCTCGAAGGATGCTCCAATCATAGTAGCTGGAAATCTAGCCGAAGAGAAAGCGGGCTATCTTTATAAATTACCACCTTCTCCAGCATACAACCTATATGGTGTTGGTTTTGACCAAACAAGAAAATTACCGAATCAAGAGTATCTTGGTTCTTTTCTCCCCGATGAATTGCCTGCTGCGCTTGTAGGAGGTTTTGGGCTTGTTTGGGACGGAGATAGTGTTGAAACATGCAGTGGAACTTTTGGAGAATATCTCCGTTACAACAACTCGCATAAAGCTTCTCTATACTTAGCATCTGGTTTTCCTATTATTGTATGGAAGCAATCTGCATTAGCTAATTTTGTTTTAGAAAAAAAATGTGGAATAACTGTTGAGAGTTTAAATAACTTGGAAGAAGAATTGAAAAAATTATCTTCAGAAGAATATCAAAACTTAGTCAACAATGTAAAGTCTTTAGGTAATAAAATCAGAAAAGGATTTTATCTACATACTGCACTACAAAAAATGATATAATTTTTAAAATCTTGATTGAAACTACCAGTCCGAATTAGAAGATTTAGTAAATAGTAGGTTCTTATACTATAATTAAAAGATTCTCCCCTTTTTAAATATCCAAAGTTTTAGATAGCTTTTCATGCTATAGAGCTAACAAGAACTATTTGCCAACAGCCAAAACCTCCTGAGAATCTTCTTTCTCAGGAGGTTTTGGCTGTTGGCAACTGTAGTGGGTTGCTGAAAAGTCATACCCTGGAGAGGACTGATTTAGTCCTCTCCTTTTTGATATTTAAAGCGATGAGAATTCTAGTTTTAAAGTTGTCAAAGTTCCGAAAACCAAAGGGATTTCGATTGATGAGTTTAATGAAATTATTAGTCGCTTCTAATTTGGCGTTTGAATAGGGGAGTTGAAAGGCGTTGACGGATTTTCTCTTTGTCTTTGAGAAAGGTTTTAAAGACAGTATGAAAGAGAGGATGAACCAGCTTTAGATTGTCCTCAATAAGTCCGAAAAATTTCTCCGGCTCCTTGTTCTGAAAGTGAAAAAGCAAGAGCTGGTAGAGCTTATAGTGGTGTTTCAAGTCTTCTGAATAGCTCAAAAGCTTGTCAAGAATTTCTTTATTCGTCAAGTGCGTACGAAAAGTAGGGCGATAAAATCGCTTAACGCTGAGTTTACGACTATCCTGTTGGATGATCTTCTAGTAACGTTTGATAGCCTTGTATTCATGAGATTTTTGCTCAAACTGATTCATGATTTGAACACGAATACGGCTCATAGCACGGCTAAGATGTTGGATAATATGGAAACGATCTAGAACGATTTTAGCATTTGGGAGTGAAACAGTCTGGGAGACTGTTTCAGCCTGAGCCTAGAAATTCGAAAGCGAAGTCGTTTAGCCAAGTCATAGTAAGGACTAAACATATCCATCGTAATGATTTTCACCTGACAACGAACAGCTCTATCGTATCGAAGAAAGTGATTTCGGATGACAGCTTGTGTTCTTCCCTCAAGAACAGTGATGATATTGAGCTTTTCAAAATCTTGCGCAATGAAACTCATCTTCATCTCCCGATTGCAACAGTCACTCCCCTGACTGTTGCAACGTCCCAGGACATAATCTCAGGAAGGCGAGAAAAATCATGCTTAAAGTGAAAGTCATTGAGCTTGCGAATGACAGTTGAAGTTGAAATGGCTAACTGATGAGCAATGTCGGTCATAGAAGTCTTTTCAATCAGCTTCTGAGCAATCTTTTGGTTGATAATACGAGGGATTTGGTGATTTTTTTTTGACGAGAGAAGTCTCAGCGACCATCATTTTCGAACACTGATAGCACTTGAAACGGCGTTTTCTAAGGAGAATTCTAGTAGGCATACCAGTTGTTTCGAGGTAAGGGATCTTAGACGATTTTTGGAAGTCATATTTCTTCATTTGATTTCCGCAATCAGGGCAAGATGGGGCATTGTAGTCCAATTTAGCGATGATTTCCTTGTGTGTATTCATATTGATGATATTTACAATCTTGATGTTTGGATCTTTGATATCAAGTAGTTTTGTGATAAAATGTAATGGTTCCATATGATTCTTTCTAATGATGGTTTGGTCGCTTTTCATTATAGGTCTTATGGGACTTTTTTTCTACAACAAAATAGGCTCCATAATATCCATAGGGGATTTACCCACTACAAATATTATAGAGCTGTTTTTATTATGGCTGTCCTGTTTGAGGAGCCTGATTTTGTTGATTTGGATTTGTATTTTGTTGAGGTGAGCTTGGTTGCTGACTGTTCCCCGTATTTGGGGTTGTATTTGGAGTAGTAGTTTGAGATGTGCTTCCAGAAGTTGAAGTTGAGGTTTCAGGTATAGAACGCTGCTGGGTAGATGGATTTGTCCATGTAGAGCGTGTTCCATTTTTAAAGATGAAGTCCCCACTTCTATAGAGACCTTCAGGCATGGTCCAGTCACCAGGATGGTTATCTTCAGAAAGATAAGTCATCATTGAACGGTAGACCTTAGCCGCAACATAGAAACCGTCACCAACGATTGGAGTGAGGCGGTTAGAATAACCAGTCCAGACAGCCATCGAGTATTTACGCGTATAGCCAACAAACATTTCATCTGGAGCTACATAACCAGAGTTCTTAATGTATTTTTCAATCTCGTCATCTGTATAGTTTGATGTACCAGTCTTACCAGCTTGTGGTAACCATGATAGGTAGGCACCACGACCAGTTCCATAGGTTAGGACTGTTTTCATCATTTCCGTCATCATGTAGGCAGTAGTTTCTTTCATAGCCCGAGTACCAGGATCGGAGAATACTTTCAAGCTACCATCACTAAAGACGACCTTATTAACATACATCGGTTTATGGTAGATACCGCCATTAGCAAAAGCAGCATAAGCAGCAGCCATTTTTTCACTGCTAGCTCCGTATTGCTTATGAGATTCGACTGTATTACTTGAGATAGCATTGGCATAAACCATGCTAGGGTAATCAATTCCTAGACCATTTAGGAAAGTCTTGGCACGATCTAATCCCACCTTATCAAGTGTTTCTACAGCTGGCACATTCCGTGATTGCTGTAGAGCATATTGGAGTGTAATACTTCCAAAGTAACTCTTATCCCAGTTGTAGACAGGGGTGTTGGTTCCGGGATAATTGTATGGAACATCGTGGACAATCGCAGCAGTTGAGTCATAAATGCCATACTCTAAAGCAGGAGCATAGTCTGTGATTGGCTTCATGGTAGATCCCCAGTCACGGTTGGTTTCTACGGCTTGATTGATTCCGAAGGAAACATTGCTTGATTGGTGACGGGCACCTAATTGAGCGATGACTTTCCCGTTTGTCACATCTACGATAGTTGAAGCTACCTGCAATTCATCGTCTGGATAGTTGACATACTCGTCAGTATTGTAGATATCCCAGAGACGTTGTTGAACTTTAGGATCAACATTAGTATAAACTTCCATTCCCGTTGTCAAAAGGTTGTAGCCTGTTTCTTGTTCGACTTGATCGATTACCTCTTTGAGATAATTGTCCATATACGGAGGATAGCTATTGGCAGATTTTAAGCTTTGAAGTCCGTCTGTAATCGGAGTATTAATCGCTTTTTCGTATTGCTCAGCTGTAATGTAGCCTTGTCCTTTCATCTCAGAGAGAACTAGATTTCTACGCTCTTGTGCTGCTTCTGGATGGGAGTACGGATCATACTGATTTGGAGCCTGAGGCATTCCGGCTAAGAGGGCCAATTGTGGCAAACTTAAATCTTTGAGGTCTTTGCCATAGTAATTTTGAGCAGCTGTCTGCATTCCGTAGTTACCATTTGACATGTAGACCTTATTGATGTAGTAAGTTAGAATCTCTTGTTTGGTTGCTTTTTGTTCTAGCTGAATGGCCAACCAAGCTTCCTGAGCCTTACGAGAAAGGGTCTGATCAGAAGTTGATGTAGAGAAATAGGTCAATTTAATCAACTGCTGTGTCAGGGTTGAAGCACCTTGAAGGCCACCGCCACCACGAAGATTTCGTAAGGAAGCACCGAGGATACGAATAGTATCTACTCCACGGTGATTAAAGAAACGATGATCCTCAATTGAGACGATGGCATTGACCAACTCAGTTGGAATCTCATTTGCTTGTGCATTGACACGACGTTCTGATCCAAGGTCGGCAATAAGCTCGTCATTGCTGTCATAAATCTTACTAGAAGTCGTTGCGACTAGCTTGCTTTCAGATAGGACTGGAGCCTTGCTCACATAGTAGAGAAAGAGGCCTCCGCCTAGCATAATAGCTGCGATAAATAAGGTCAAAAGGCAGATACTGACATACTTAGCTATTCGCAGGAAAGTTTGTTTGTTCATCTTGTTTTACCACCTAGTAAATGTTCTTTGATAACGTCGAGATAGGGAATTTGAGGAAAAGCGCCAGGCTCAATCTTATATCCATTTTCTCGAATATATCCAAGTGGCATTGACTTTTGTCCTCTATCTTGATGATAGAAATGAATCAAATCAATGGCCGGCAATAAGTAGGTTTCTTGCTGAGAAGAAAAGTGAAGGAGGACAAAACAGATTCCTTGCTGGGCAAGGACTTGTTCCATATGCTGAATCTGATGAGGATGAAAATTCTTCATTGGAATTGCATATTTTTGTCTGGTTTCCTTGGCTTCAAAGTCGATGTAGTATCCATCATAAACTCCTGAATAGTCCGTGGTTGAGGCCTGTCTAAAGTAGGCTTCAACAATCTTGGCACGACTTCGTTGGGGATAATCAACACGTACGATTTGGATGGGTGTCGGTTTCTTGTGGATAACAGCCAGTCCATGCGACAAATAGTAGTCGTTAGTAGCATTGATCATCTTTTCAAAAGACATTCCCCGATTTGCGAAATTTTTTGTTTGTGACAAGGGAGTCTGTCTTTTTTGTGATGAAATTTTATGTGGATAGTTGACCATAATTCTCCTTATTGGTACAATAACATCACTCTATTATATCATAAAATTACAAAGAAAGGTTAAAAATGGCAACGGTTTTAGTTTTGGGCTATTCCGCCTTTGAACTGGGCTTATTTAATGATAAGGATATCCGCATTGGAATCATTAAAACAGCCATTCGAAGAGACCTAGAACGTCTAGCAGAGGAAGGGCTGAATTGGCTCGTTTTTACGGGAACTTTGGGCTTTGAATACTGGGTACTTCAAGTAGCTCAGGACATGAAGGCGGACTATGGATTTCAGTTAGCAACGATTTTTGATTTTGAAACTCATGGCAGTAATTGGAATGAAGTCAATCAGGTCAAATTAAGTGAATTTAAACAAGTTGATTTCGTTAAATATGCCTATCCACACTATGAACATAAGGGGCAACTGCATGATTATCAGAAATTTTTACTGGAAAATACGGATGGGTGCTATCTCTTTTATGACGAAGAAAAGGAAAGCAAGTTAGGCTATTTTTACCAAATGATGAAAAATCAAGAAAACTATGTTACAAGAAGATTAACGTTTGAGGACCTGAATGAATTGGTAGAAAATTTTCCCGAAAATTGAGGCTTTGACCTTGATTTTTGTTTGTTTTTTTATATAATAATACTAGCAACTGATAATGGAGATAGAGATGGCAAGTATTATTTTTTCAGCGAAAGACATTTTTGAACAGGACTTTGGACGTGAAGTTCGTGGGTATAGTAAGGCAGAGGTGGACGAGTTCTTGGACGATGTGATTAAGGACTATGAAACCTATGCGGCTTTGGTTAAATCTCTTCGTCAGGAGATTGCTGATTTGAAGGAGGAGTTGTCTCATAAATCACAGGCAACGCCGACTCAGCCGGATTCTATCGAAATGGCGAGCACTACCTCGATGACAAATTTTGATATCTTGAAACGCTTAAATCGTCTCGAAAAAGAAGTATTTGGCAAGCAAATTTTAGACAATCAAGATTGATAATTGAGTGACTGATGTGTGCAATTTTTGGATAATCGCGTGAAGAGAATCTCTTTTCATGAGGAAAGTCCATGCTAGCACAGGCTGTGATGCCTGTAGTGTTTGTGCTAGGCGAATCCATAAGCCTAGGGACGAGAAATCGTTACGGCAGTCGAAATGGCTAAGTCTTAGGATAGGTCAGAATAGGCTTGAAAGTGCCACAGTGACGGAGTCTTTCTGGAAACAGAGAGAGTGGAACGCGGTAAACCCCTCAAGCTAGCAACCCAAATTTTGGTCGGGGCATGGAGTGCGCGGAAACGAACGTAGTACTCTGACTGCTGGCAGCTGTATGCTGTTAGCGGTAGACAGATGATTATCGAAGGAAGTGGTCCTAGTCACTTCTGGAACAAAACATGGCTTATAGAAAATTGCATATAGGTTGGGGCTGAGAATTTTTTCTCAACCTCATTTTTTAAAGTGAACAAGAGAAAGGTCTTACAAGACTAGAAATGAAAGAACAATTTAATTTAATCGCAACTGCTGCTGCGGGTCTCGAGGCTGTCGTTGGACGTGAGATGCGAGAGTTAGGTTATGATTGCCAGGTTGAAAATGGCCGTGTTCGTTTTCAAGGAGATGTGAAGGCAATCATCGAGACCAATCTTTGGCTTCGTGCAGCGGATCGCATCAAGATTGTGGTCGGGAGTTTTCCAGCTAAGACCTTTGAAGAGCTTTTTCAAGGCGTTTTTGCTCTAGATTGGGAAAACTATCTCCCGCTCGGGGCACGTTTCCCTATCTCAAAGGCTAAATGCGTTAAGTCTAAACTTCATAATGAGCCCAGTGTTCAGGCCATTTCTAAGAAGGCTGTTGTGAAGAAATTACAAAAACACTATGCCCGTCCAGAAGGTGTTCCCTTGATGGAAACTGGTTCCGAGTTTAAGATTGAGGTATCTATCATGAAAGATGTGGCAACGGTCATGATTGACACGACAGGTTCTAGCCTTTTTAAGCGTGGATATCGTACGGAAAAAGGTGGAGCTCCTATCAAGGAAAATATGGCAGCGGCCATTTTACAACTCTCTAACTGGTATCCAGATAAGCCCTTGATTGATCCGACCTGTGGTTCAGGAACTTTCTGTATTGAGGCGGCTATGATTGCCAGAAAGATGGCGCCAGGTCTTCGCCGTTCCTTTGCTTTTGAGGAATGGAATTGGGTTAGCGATCGGTTAATCCAAGAAGTTCGCACAGAGGCTGCTAAGAAAATCGATCGTGAGATAGAATTGGATATTATGGGCTGTGATATTGATGCTCGCATGGTGGAAATTGCCAAGGCAAATGCTCAAGCAGCAGGCGTCGCAAGTGATATCACCTTTAAGCAAATGCGGGTACAGGACTTGCGCACAGACAAGATTAATGGCGTTATCATTTCCAATCCACCATATGGTGAGCGCTTATCTGATGATGCAGGAGTCACAAAGCTCTATGCTGAGATGGGGCAGGTCTTTGCACCGCTGAAAACCTGGAGTAAGTTTATCCTGACGAGTGACGAGGCTTTTGAAAGCAAGTACGGAAGTCCAGCTGATAAAAAACGCAAACTGTATAATGGGACCTTAAAAGTAGATTTGTATCAATACTTTGGTCAGCGTGTGAAACGCCAAGAGGTAAAGTAGAAAGGGAGAGAAATGAGCAATAAGAGCAATAATGAGCAACACGAAGCCCAATTTGATTTTGGCGAGGCGAAAGATTTGACAGTTGGTCAAGTCATCCGTAAAAATGAAGAGGTTGAAGCTGGCGTACTGCCAGAAGACAGTATTCTAGACAAATATATCAAACAGCACCGTGAGGAAATCGAGGCGGATAAGTTTGAAACACGTCAATTTAAAAAAGAAGAATTGTTAGCGACTCAGACTCAAGAGGAATTAACACAGGATGTCAATGGGACAAATGAAGATTCAGCTCTGAATGTGGAGGCATCTGAGACAGTTTCGGAAGAAACCATATCGAACTCAGTGGAGTCAACAAATTCTGATGAGATTTTAGCTCCTTTAGGAGAGGAGAACAAGGACTTGAAATCGCTTGTTTTGGAAAAGCAAGAGCCAGCAGAGGTTGCTGATGAGAAAGAAGAGGAGACACCTGTTCTTTCTCGTTTAGCCCAGTCAGAACCTGAAAGTGATTCTAAGAAGAGAAAGTGGGTTGTTGCGGGATCAGCCTTGGTGGCAGCCCTTGTCTTGGCGGGAAGTTACTATGTCTATCGCCAAGTAACTCGTTCCAACCAAGCTATCCAGTCTTCTCAATCGTCTTCTAACAATCAAGAAACACAAACGGTCCTACAAGAGTTTAATACCCTCTATGATGCTTTTTATACGGATGCTAATAAAACAGCTCTGAAAAATAGTCAGTTTGATAAGTTGGATCAGCTAAAGACCTTGTTAGATAAACTTGAAGGCAGCCGAGAGCATACACTTGTAAAATCTAAGTATGATAGCCTAGCAACTCAAATTAAGGCTATCCAAGATGTCAATGCCCAGTTTGAGACTCCAGCAATTACTGACGGTGTCTTAGATACCAATGCAAAAATCAAGGCAGATGCTAAATTTACAGAAATTAAAACAGGAAATACAGAGCTAGACAAACTGTTAGATAAGGCCATTAGTCTTGGTAAGAGTCAGCAAACAAGCGCCTCTAGCTCAAGTTCAAGTAGCAGTAGTCAGGAAAGCTCAAGCGCAACGACTGATAGTAGCACGAGCAGTTCGTCTGCATCATCTAGTTCTGCATCAAGTGCTCCAACTGCCCCAGCAAGCAATGACACAAATAGTGGTTTGTCTGGCGATGGGGTTAATCTTCAAAGAAGTGCTAGTCGTGTACCGTACAACCAATCAGCTGTAGACGATAGCAACAACCCTGCTTGGACGTTTGCAGATGGTGTATTGGAACAAGTCCTAGCAACATCGCGTGCTCGTGGCTATATCACTGGAAATCAATATATCCTAGAACGAGTCAATATCGTAAACGGAAATGGTTATTACAACCTCTATAAACCAGATGGAACCTATCTCTTCACCCTCAACTGTAAGACTGGTTACTTTGTAGGAAATGCTTCTGGTCATGCAGATGACTTGGACTACTAGGAGTCCGTTACAAAATTCTTTCCTTTCATAGGTAAAAATGATAAAATAAAACATATTAAACAAGAGGAGTGTCACATGACAAAAGCTAACTTTGGTGTCGTAGGTATGGCCGTAATGGGTCGTAACCTTGCCCTAAATATTGAATCTCGTGGTTACACAGTTGCTATCTACAACCGTAGTAAAGAAAAAACGGAAGATGTGATTGCTTGCCATCCTGAAAAGAACTTTGTGCCAAGCTATGATGTGGAAAGCTTTGTAAACTCAATCGAAAAACCTCGTCGTATCATGCTCATGGTTCAAGCTGGACCTGGTACAGATGCAACTATCCAAGCCCTTCTTCCACACCTTGACAAGGGTGACATCTTGATTGACGGAGGAAACACTTTCTACAAAGACACTATCCGTCGCAATGAAGAATTGGCCAACTCTGGCATCAACTTTATCGGTACAGGGGTTTCCGGTGGTGAAAAAGGTGCCCTTGAAGGGCCTTCTATCATGCCTGGTGGACAAAAAGAAGCCTACGAATTGGTTGCTGATGTTCTTGAAGAAATCTCAGCTAAAGCACCAGAAGATGGCAAACCATGTGTGACTTACATCGGTCCTGATGGAGCTGGTCACTATGTGAAGATGGTCCACAACGGTATCGAGTATGGTGACATGCAATTGATCGCAGAAAGCTACGACCTCATGCAACACTTGCTCGGCCTTTCTGCAGAGGACATGGCCGAAATCTTTACTGAGTGGAACAAGGGTGAATTGGACAGCTACTTGATCGAAATCACAGCTGATATCTTGAGCCGTAAAGATGATGAAGGTCAAGATGGACCAATCGTTGACTACATCCTTGATGCTGCTGGAAACAAGGGAACTGGTAAATGGACTAGTCAATCATCACTTGACCTTGGTGTGCCATTGTCACTTATCACTGAGTCAGTATTTGCTCGCTACATCTCTACATACAAAGAAGAGCGTGTACATGCTAGCAAGGTCCTTCCAAAGCCAGCTGCTTTCAAATTTGAAGGTGACAAGGCTGAGTTGATCGAAAAGATTCGTCAAGCTCTTTACTTCTCAAAAATCATTTCTTACGCACAAGGTTTTGCTCAATTGCGTGTGGCTTCTAAAGAAAATAACTGGAACTTGCCATTTGCGGATATCGCATCTATCTGGCGTGATGGCTGTATCATCCGTTCACGTTTCTTGCAAAAAATCACGGATGCCTACAACCGCGATGCAGATCTTGCCAACCTTCTTTTGGATGAGTACTTCTTGGACGTTACTGCTAAGTACCAACAAGCAGTGCGTGATATCGTAGCTCTTGCTGTTCAAGCTGGCGTACCAGTACCAACTTTCTCAGCAGCTATTACTTACTTTGATAGCTACCGTTCAGCTGACCTTCCAGCTAACTTGATCCAAGCACAACGTGACTACTTCGGTGCTCACACCTACCAACGTAAAGACAAAGAAGGAACCTTCCACTACTCTTGGTATGACGAAAAATAAGTAGGTCTGCCATGGGGAAACGGATTTTATTACTTGAGAAAGAACGAAATCTTGCTCATTTTCTCAGTCTGGAACTCCAAAAAGAGCAATACCGTGTTGATCTGGTCGAGGAGGGACAAAAAGCCCTCTCCATGGCTCTCCAGACAGATTATGACTTGATTTTACTGAATGCTCGTCTGGGGGATATGACGGCTCAGGATTTTGCAGAGAGGCTGAGTCGGACAAAACCTGCCTCAGTGATTATGGTCTTGGACCATCGCGAAGAATTGCAAGACCAGATTGAGACAATCCAGCGCTTCGCCGTTTCTTACATCTATAAGCCAGTGATTATTGATCAGCTGGTGGCTCGTATTTCAGCGATTTTCCGAGGTCGGGACTTTATCGACCAACACTGTAGTCAGATGAAGGTCCCAACGTCTTACCGCAATTTGCGTATGGATGTAGAACATCATACCGTTTATCGTGGCGAGGAGATGATTGCTCTGACGCGCCGTGAGTATGACCTTTTGGCCACTCTCATGGGAAGCAAGAAGGTTTTGACTCGTGAGCAGTTATTGGAAAGTGTTTGGAAGTACGAAAGTGCGACAGAAACCAATATCGTGGATGTTTATATCCGTTATCTACGTAGCAAGCTTGATGTAAAAGGTCAAAAAAGCTACATTAAAACCGTGCGTGGTGTTGGTTACACCATGCAAGAATAGAAAAGCAGTTGCAGTTGTGTAACTGCTTTTTTTGAGGAATTCCTATATATTGACATACGGTAAAGCCTTTGCTATAATCAGTTGCGGAGGATACTAAAATGAAATTTTTGAAAAAAATGATGCGAGTTGGACTAGCAGTGTTTTTCTTCGGCTTGCTAGCGACCAGTACAGTATTGGCGGATGATGCTGATTCGGAAGGCTGGCAATTTGTCCAAGAAAATGGTAGAACCTACTACAAGAAGGGTGACATCAAAGAAACGGACTGGCGAGTGATTGATGGCAAGACCTATTATTTTGATTATAATGGTGAAATGGTTGTTGGTTGGCAATACATTCCAATGCCAGTTAAAGGATATACAATTGGTCCTTACCCTAATGGCATAAGATTAGAAGGTTCCCCAATGCCAGAATGGTACTACTTTGACAAAAATGGAGTGCTACAAGAGTTTGTTGGTTGGAAAGCATTAGAGGTTAAAACTAAAGACAGTGTTGGAAGAAAGTATGGGGAAAAACGTACAAACCCGGAAGATAAAGAAGAGAAGAGTTTTTACACGAACTATTATTTTAATCAAAATCATTCTTTAGAGACAGGTTGGCTTTATGACCAATCTAATTGGTATTATCTAGCTAAAACGGAAATTAATGGAGAAAACTATATTGGTGGTGAAAGACGTGCAGGCTGGATAAACGATGATTCGACTTGGTACTATTTAGATCCAGCAACTGGCATTATGCAAACTGGTTGGAAATATCTAAGTAATAAGTGGTACTACCTCCGTTCATCAGGAGCTATGGCAACTGGCTGGTATCAAGATGGTTCAACTTGGTATTATCTAGATGCTCAAAATGGAGATATGAAGACAGGCTGGGCTTATGTCGGTAACAAGTGGTACTACCTCCGTTCATCAGGAGCCATGGCAACTGGCTGGTATCAAGATGGTTCAACTTGGTATTATTTAGACGATCCAAATGGCGATATGAAGACAGGTTGGGCTTATGTCGGTAACAAGTGGTACTATCTTCGTTCATCAGGAGCTATGGCAACTGGCTGGTATCAGGAAGGTTCGACTTGGTATTATCTAAATGCAAGTAATGGCGATATGAAGACAGGTTGGTTCCAGGTTAATGGCAAATGGTACTATGCTTATAGTTTAGGTGCTTTAGCAGTTAGTACAAGAGTAGATGGCTACTACGTCAACTATAATGGCGAATGGGTCCAATAATGAAAGAGGCGATTGTGAAGGAAACAATCGCTTTTTTTGTGAAAATATAATAAAATAGATAGGAGAAAATACTACTGTATGAAAAGTAAGACGGTCTTTTCGTCTGGTTAAAGGAAAACATGACAAAAAAAGTTGGTGTCGGTCAGGCACATAGTAAGATTATTTTAATAGGGGAGCATGCGGTCGTATACGGCTATCCTGCCATCTCTCTGCCTCTCTTAGAGGTGGAAGTGACTTGTAAGGTAGTCCCTGCTGAAAGTCCTTGGCGCCTCTATGAGGAGGACACCTTGTCCATGGCTGTGTATGCCTCGCTAGAATATTTGGATATCAAAGAAGCCTGCATTCGCTGTGTGATTGCCTCGGCTATCCCTGAAAAGCGGGGAATGGGTTCGTCAGCGGCTATCAGCATAGCGGCCATTCGTGCGGTTTTTGACTACTATCAAGCTGACCTGCCTCACGATGTGCTAGAAATCTTGGTCAATCGGGCTGAGATGATTGCTCATATGAATCCTAGTGGTTTGGATGCTAAGACCTGTCTCAGTGACCAGCCCATTCGCTTTATCAAGAATGTTGGTTTTACAGAATTTGAGATGAACTTATCCGCCTATTTGGTGATTGCTGATACGGGCGTGTATGGTCACACTCGTGAAGCTATCCAAGTGGTTCAAAGCAAGGGGAAGGATGCTCTGCCGTTTTTGCATGCCTTGGGAGAATTGACCCAGCGAGCAGAAGATGCGATTAGACGAAAAGATGCTGAAGAACTGGGACAAATCCTCAGTCAAGCGCATTTACATTTAAAAGAAATTGGTGTCAGCAGCCCTGAGGCAGACTCCCTGGTTGAAACGGCTCTTAGCCATGGTGCCCTAGGTGCCAAGATGAGTGGTGGTGGGCTAGGAGGCTGTATTATTGCCTTGGTAGCCAATCTGGGTCAAGCACAAGAACTAGCAAAACGATTAGAAGAGAAAGGAGCTGTTCAGACATGGATCGAGGGCCTGTAACAGTACGTTCCTACGCAAATATTGCCATTATCAAATATTGGGGAAAGAAAAAAGAAAAAGAGATGGTACCTGCTACTAGCAGTATCTCTCTGACTTTGGAAAACATGTATACAGAGACGACCTTGTCGCCTCTACCGACGGATGCGACTGCTGATACCTTTTATATCAATAGTCAGTTACAAAATGAGGCTGAGCATGCCAAGATGAGCAAGATTATTGACCGCTACCGTCCAGCTGGGGAAGGTTTTGTCCGTATCGATACTCAAAACAACATGCCTACCGCAGCTGGTTTATCCTCAAGTTCCAGTGGTTTGTCCGCCTTGGTCAAGGCTTGCAATGCTTATTTCCAGCTTGGATTGGATAGGAGTCAGTTGGCGCAGGAAGCTAAGTTTGCCTCAGGTTCTTCCTCTCGTAGTTTTTATGGACCGTTAGGTGCCTGGGATAAGGATAGTGGGGAAATTTACCCTGTAGAGACAGACTTGAAACTAGCTATGATTATGTTGGTGCTGGAGGACAAGAAAAAACCAATTTCTAGCCGTGATGGGATGAAACTCTGTGTGGAAACCTCGACGACCTTTGACGACTGGGTGCGCCAGTCTGAGAAAGACTATCAAGATATGCTGGTTTATCTCAAAGAGAATGACTTTGCCAAGGTTGGGGAATTAACGGAGAAAAATGCCCTAGCCATGCACGCTACGACAAAAACTGCTAATCCAGCCTTTTCATATCTAACGGATGCTTCCTATGAAGCGATGGACTTTGTCCGCCAACTTCGTGAGCAAGGAGAGGCTTGCTACTTTACCATGGATGCCGGTCCCAATGTTAAGGTCCTCTGTCAAGAGGAAGACTTGGAGCATTTATCTGAAATCTTTGGTCAACGTTACCGCTTGATTGTGTCAAAAACAAAGGATTTGAGTCAAGATGATTGCTGTTAAAACTTGCGGAAAACTATACTGGGCGGGTGAGTATGCTATTTTAGAGCCAGGGCAGTTAGCCTTGATAAAGGATATCCCCATCTATATGATGGCCGAGATTGCTTTTTCTGACAGCTACCGTATCTATTCAGATATGTTTGATTTCGCAGTAGATTTGACGCCAAATCCTGCCTACAGCTTAATTCAAGAAACGATTGCTTTGATGAATGATTTCCTCGCTGATCGTGGTCAGACTTTGCGACCTTTTTCCTTGGAAATCCGAGGGAAAATGGAGAGAGAAGGGAAAAAGTTCGGTCTAGGTTCTAGTGGTAGTGTCGTTGTCTTGGTTGTCAAGGCTCTGCTGGCTCTGTATGATATTACGGTTGATCCGGAACTCTTGTTCAAGCTGGCTAGCGCGGTCTTACTCAAGCGAGGCGACAATGGTTCTATGGGAGATCTTGCCTGTATTGTGGCAGAGGATTTGGTTCTCTACCAGTCTTTTTATCGCAAAAAGGTGACTGCATGGTTGGAAAACGAAAGCTTTGCGACAGTTTTGGAGCGTGACTGGGGCTTTTCTATCTCACAAGTAAAACCTGCCCTAGAATGTGATTTCCTAGTGGGATGGACAAAGGAAGTGGCCGTATCAAGTGACATGATCCAGCAAATCAAGCAAAACATAGACCAGAACTTTTTAAGTTCCTCAAAAGCAACGGTGTCTGCTTTGGTAGAAGCCTTGGAACAGGGGAATGCAGAAAACATCATCGAGCAGGTGGAAACAGCCAGCCAGCTTTTAGAAGGCTTGAGCACAGATATTTACACGCCTTCGCTTAGAGAGTTAAAAATGGCCAGCCAAGGTTTGCAAGCTGTTGCCAAAAGCAGTGGCGCTGGTGGCGGTGACTGTGGTATTGCCTTGAGTTTTGATGCGCAATCAACTGAAACCCTAAAAAACCGTTGGGCCAATCTGGGGATTGAGCTCTTATACCAAGAAAGGACAGGACATGACGACGAATCGTAAGGATGAGCACATCCGCTATGCCCTTGAGCAAAAAAGCTCCTATAATAGCTTTGATGAGGTTGAGTTAATCCACTCTTCGCTACCGCTCTATGACCTAGATGAAATTGATTTGTCTACAGAATTTGCAGGTCGCAAGTGGGAATTTCCTTTTTATATCAATGCCATGACAGGTGGGAGCGAAAAAGGTAAAGAAATCAATCAAAAGCTGGCTCAGGTGGCAGAAACCTGTGGGATTTTATTTGTGACGGGATCTTATAGCGCAGCCCTCAAAGATCCAACAGATGACTCTTTTTCTGTCAAGTCTAGCCATCCAAAACTCCTCCTTGGAACCAATATTGGATTGGACAAGCCTGTTGATCTAGGACTTCAGACTGTAGAAGCGATGAATCCACTTCTCCTGCAAGTGCATGTTAATGTCATGCAGGAATTGCTCATGCCCGAGGGAGAAAGAAAGTTTCGAAGCTGGCAATCGCATCTAGCAGACTATAGCAAGCAAATCCCCGTTCCAATCATTTTAAAGGAAGTGGGTTTTGGAATGGATGTGAAGACCATCGAGAGAGCCTATGAACTGGGTGTTCGAACGGTTGACCTGTCGGGTCGTGGTGGTACCAACTTTGCTTACATTGAAAACCGTCGCAGTGGCCAGCGTGATTACCTCAATCAATGGGGCCAGTCCACCATGCAAGCCCTCCTCAATGCCCAAGACTGGAAAGACAAGGTCGAACTCTTAGTCAGTGGAGGTGTTCGGAACCCGCTTGATATGATTAAGTGCCTGGTCTTTGGAGCCAAGGCTGTGGGACTGTCACGTATCGTTCTAGAGTTGATTGAAACCTACTCCGTCGAAGAGGTGATTGGCATTGTCAAAAGCTGGAAAGACGATCTGCGTTTAATCATGTGTGCCCTTAACTGTGCCACCATAGCGGATCTGCAAAACGTAGACTATATTCTTTATGGTAAACTAAAAGAAGCAAATGATCAGATGTAGAGAGGTCGGGACAAGAATCCCGACCTTTTTTGTCTCTCTTTGTCAAGCGCTTTTTCCATCCTCAGACGGATGCGTCTTTTTTGAATTGTGATAAAATAGAAGGGAGAGGATGCATCTATGAAAAAATTTCAAATCTTTTTATTTATTGAAGCCTGTCTGTTGACGGGAGCTCTGATTTTGATGGTATCAGAGCATTTTTCGCGTTTTCTGCTGATTCTATTCCTCTTTTTGCTCTTGCTCCGCTATTATACAGGTAAAGAGGGCAACAACGTTTTCCTCCTTGTGGCGACTATTCTTTTCTTTTTCATCGTCATGCTCAATCCCTTTGTGATTTTAGCTATCTTTGTGGCGGTCATATACAGTCTCTTTCTTCTCTATCCGATGATGAATCAAGAAAGAGGGGATACGGACTTGGTCTTTGAAGAGGTGGTGACGGTAAAAAATGAACGCAATCCTTGGTTTGGCAATCTCCACCATTTCTCTAGTCACCAGACCTGCCAGTTTGACGATATCAATCTCTTTCGCCTCATGGGTAAGGACACCATTCATCTAGAAAGAGTTATCCTAACCAATCATGACAATGTCATTATCCTTAGAAAGATTGTCGGAACGACTAGGATTATCGTACCTGTAGATGTGGAAATCAGCCTCAGTGTCAACTGCCTCTATGGAGATTTAACATTCCTCCATCAACCTAAGCGGGCCCTCCGTAATGAACACTATCATCAGGAAACCAGGGACTATCTCAAGAGTAACAAGAGTGTCAAGATTTTCTTGACCAGTATGGTTGGTGATGTGGAGGTGGTCAGAGGATGAAAAAGCAATCGTACCTGTTAATCGGCCTGACTTCACTCCTCTTTATTCTCTTTTTGGCTAATAGTCTGCTTGATATTTTTGAACTAGACTGGTCCTATTTGCTACAGGATATCGAGAAAACAGAGAAACTCATCTTCTTGATCTTGGTCTTTAGCCTTTCCATGACCTTCTTTTTTGTCCTTTTTTGGCGCGTGATAGAAGAAGTCTCTCGCAGAAAAATGCAAGTCAATCTCAAGCGACTGCTAGCAGGAAAAGAGGTGGTTGCCTTTGCAGATCCAGACTTGGACGCCAGTTTTAAGTCCTTGTCTGGTAAGCTCAATCTCTTGACTGAGGCTGTTCAAAAGGCTGAAAATCAAAGTCTGGTCAAGGAAGAAGCAATCATCGAGAAAGAGCGGAAGCGGATAGCACGTGACTTACATGATACGGTTAGTCAGGAGTTGTTTGCAGCCCATATGATTTTATCGGGTGTCAGTCAGCAGGCTTTGAAGCTAGATAGAGAAAAGATGCAGCCCCAGTTGCAAAGTGTCGCAGCCATCCTTGAAACAGCCCAGAAAGATCTGCGGGTCTTGCTCCTACATTTGCGACCTGTTGAGTTGGAAGAGAAGAGTTTAATTGAGGGGATTCAAATCCTCTTAAAAGAGCTTGAGGACAAGAGTGATCTCAAGGTTAGTCTCAAGCAGAATGTGTCTAAATTGCCCAAGAAGATTGAAGAACATATCTTCCGTATTTTGCAGGAGTTGATCAGCAATACCCTTCGCCATGCTCAGGCATCTTGTCTAGATGTCTACCTCTATCAGACGGATGTTGAATTGCAGATGAAAGTGGTGGATAATGGGATTGGTTTCCAGTTAGGGAGTTTAGACGACTTGAGTTATGGACTGCGAAATATCAAGGAGCGGGTTGAAGATATGGCAGGAACGGTTCAACTTTTGACAGCTCCAAAGCAAGGACTGGCGGTTGATATCCGTATTCCCCTGTTAGATAAGGAATTATAAGGAGTAGAGATGAAAATTTTACTGGTAGATGACCATGAAATGGTTCGATTGGGCTTGAAAAGCTATTTTGATCTCCAAGACGATGTGGAAGTTGTCGGCGAGGCTGCCAATGGGGCTCAAGGTATTGACTTGGCCTTGGAACTGCGCCCAGATGTCATTGTCATGGATATTGTCATGCCTGAGATGAATGGGATTGACGCGACCTTGGCCATCCTCAAAGAATGGCCTGAAGCCAAGATTTTGATTGTGACCTCTTACTTGGACAATGAAAAAATCATGCCGGTCTTGAATGCGGGTGCCAAAGGTTATATGCTCAAGACTTCTAGTGCAGATGAATTGCTCCACGCTGTCCGCAAGGTGGCTGCTGGAGAGCTGGCCATTGAACAAGAGGTCAGCAAGAAGGTCGAATACCACCGCAATCATATCGAGCTTCATGAGGACTTGACTGCGCGTGAGCGAGATGTGCTTCAACTCATCGCCAAGGGCTACGAAAATCAGCGCATCGCAGATGAACTCTTTATCTCTCTCAAGACGGTCAAGACCCATGTGTCCAATATCCTTGCCAAACTTGAGGTCAGTGATCGCACCCAGGCAGCGGTCTATGCCTTTCAGCACCACTTGGTCGGGCAGGAGGACTTTTAGATGAGTCTTGCAGATTTACTTGAGGAGCTAGAAGCAACAAAAGTCCCTGAAAAAGCAGGGCCTATGGAAGCCTATATGCGCCATCAATTTCCCTTTCTAGGCATTGCAGGTCCTGAAAGAAATGCACTCTATAAAAAGTACTTTCCAAGCGCGAAAAAAACAAGAGATATTGACTGGGATTTTGTAGACACTTGCTGGGAAAAGGAGCCTAGAGAATACCAATATGTGGCGGCCAACTATTTGAAAGCCATGCAGTTTTATCTAACGAAGGACGATTTGCCTAAGCTTGAGCGCCTGGTCGTGACCAAGCCTTGGTGGGACACGGTAGATATTCTAGACAGAGTAGTAGGAAGTTTGGTAGCCGACTATCCGGAACTTGAAGAAATGATTTTAAAATGGAGCCTATCAGACAATATCTGGCTGAGACGAGTCGCTATTGACCACCAGTTGTTAAGAAAAGAGAAAACAAATGTCCAACTGATGGAAAAGATCCTGCTCAACAATCTGGACCAGACAGAATTTTTTATCAACAAAGCTATCGGCTGGGCTCTAAGAGACTACTCCAAGACCAATCCCGAATGGGTAGCACGTTTTATTGAAAAGAATAAGAAAAGAATGGATGAACTTAGTATCAAGGAAGCCAGCAAGTACCTTTAGCATCGTTGAAAAGCGCATTCATTACTTGAAAAAAGTCGCCCGTTTATGTTATAATAGACTGTATTTAAAAAATTTTAAGGAGAAATGACAGAATGTCTGTATCATTTGAAAACAAAGAAACAAACCGTGGTGTCTTGACTTTCACAATCTCTCAAGACCAAATCAAACCAGAAGTGGACCGTGTCTTCAACTCAGTAAAGAAAACTCTTAACGTTCCAGGTTTCCGTAAAGGTCACCTTCCACGTCCTATCTTTGATAAAAAATTTGGTGAAGAAACACTTTACCAAGATGTGTTGAACGCCCTTTTGCCAAACGCTTATGAAGCAGCTGTAAAAGAAGCTGGTCTTGAAGTAGTTGCGCAACCAAAAATTGACGTCACTTCAATGGAAAAAGGTCAAGACTGGGTTATCACTGCTGAAGTCGTGACAAAACCTGAAGTAAAATTGGGTGACTACAAAAACCTTGAGGTATCAGTAGATGTAGAAAAAGAAGTTACAGATGCTGACGTTGAAGAGCGTATCGAACGCGAACGCAACAACTTGGCTGAATTGGTTATCAAAGAAGGTGCTGCTGAAAATGGCGACACTGTTGTGATTGACTTCGTTGGTTCTATCGATGGTGTTGAATTTGACGGCGGAAAAGGTGAAAACTTCTCACTTGGACTTGGATCAGGTCAATTCATTCCTGGTTTTGAAGACCAATTGGTTGGACACTCAGCTGGCGAAACTGTTGACGTTGTCGTAACATTCCCAGAAGACTACCAAGCAGAAGACCTTGCAGGTAAAGAAGCTAAATTCGTAACAACTATCCACGAAGTAAAAGCTAAAGAAGTTCCAGCTCTTGACGATGAACTTGCAAAAGACATCGACGAAGAAGTGGAAACTCTTGACGAATTGAAAGAAAAATACCGCAAAGAATTGACTGCTGCGAAAGAAGAAGCATACAAAGATGCCCTTGAAGGTGCAGCAATCGATAAAGCTGTAGAAAACGCTGAGATCGTAGAACTTCCAGAAGAAATGATCCACGAAGAAGTTCACCGCTCAGTAAATGAATTCCTTGGAAACTTGCAACGTCAAGGTATCAACCCTGACATGTACTTCCAAATCACTGGAACTACTCAAGAAGACCTTCACAAACAATACGAAGCAGAAGCTGAGTCACGTACGAAGACTAACCTTGTTATCGAAACAGTTGCGAAGGCTGAAGGATTTGACGCTACTGAAGAAGAAATCCAAAAAGAAATCGAACAATTGGCTACAACTTACAACATGGAAGTGGCACAAGTACAAAACTTGCTTTCAGCTGATATGTTGAAACACGATATCGCAATCAAAAAAGCTGTTGAATTGATCACAAGTACAGCAACAGTAAAATAATCTTAAAAGAGAAAAAGCCCACCTGATTAGGTGGGTTTTCTTATGGTCTATTTTCCAAAGATCTCTTTGAGGTCTGCATCTGTAATCCCAATCATAGCGGGAATACTAGACCAGTTTTCCTCGGTAAGGATGTAGGATAGAGGAAAATTCTCATGATTTGTCGTTTTGCTAGGGGCTGGGTTGGTTTGGTCAGCTGAATCGACCAGATCCTGAAAACGCTCAATCAGATAGGTCTTACGAGCAGTCCCAATATGTTTGACTGCATAGTCAAAGGCCTGTAATTCGCCAAGAAGGATGAGCTTGCTCTTGGCCCGTGTGATAGCTGTGTAGATGAGATTTCGTTCCAGCATGCGCTTGCTAGCACTGGTGATGGGCAGGATGACAACAGGAAACTCACTTCCCTGAGACTTATGGATACTCATGGCATAGGCCAGACGAATCTTGTACCATTCATTTCGAGGGTAGACAACCTCATTGCCATCAAAATCAATGATAATCTCGTCTTGTTTGGACTCGGTGTATTTTCCAGGAATCAGGTCTGTGATGTAGCCTAGGTCTCCGTTAAAGACATTGACTTCGGCATCGTTGACTAGGTGAATGACCTTGTCCCCTGTTCGATAGTAACACTGAGTTGCTTCAAAGCTAACTTGCTCCTTTTGCTGAGGATTGAGCAAGTCTTGCATGAGCTGGTTGATGGCGTCAATACCAGCAGTTCCTCGATACATAGGCGCCAATACCTGAATATCACGAGCCGGAATGCCACTTCTGAGGGCAGCACCGAGGATCTTTTCAATCGTTGCAGGGATATGACCACTAGCAATTTCAAAGTAGGAGCGATCTGCCTTTTTCTGGGTAAAGTCAGCTGGCAAGATTCCCTGTCGAATCTGACTAGCCAAGGTGACGATAGTTGATTCTTCGCTCTGACGGTAAATCCGTTCCAAGCGCGTCTGCGGAATCAGGGGTATCTGGAGCAGGTCAGCCAGTACCTGGCCAGGACTGACAGACGGTAGCTGGTCACTGTCTCCCACGATGAGAATTTTACTGTTAGAAGAGATGTTGGAGAAGAGTTGGTTAGCTAGCCAAGTATCCACCATAGAAAACTCATCTACTATGATAAAGTCGGCATCCAGATAATCTTCCAGATGACTGGTATCATCGTCTCCAGTCATTCCCAAATGACGATGTATGGTCGCGCTAGGCAAACCTGTCAATTCATTCATGCGCCGAGCTGCTCGACCAGTTGGGGCTGCTAGAAGGATCGGCAGGTTGCTTTTTTTCCTGAGGTCAATTCCTTCTAAGAGGGCATAAACAGCGATAATCCCATTGATAACAGTCGTCTTACCAGTACCAGGTCCACCTGTTAGGATAAAAACCTTGTTCTGGATAGCGTCACAGATAGCCTGCTTTTGGATGCTATCATACTCAATACCCAGTTCTTCCTCAACACTAGCGATATGCTTTTGAATGGTTTCCAAATCCTGACTTTGTTTCTTTCCTTTTTCAAGAATACGAACCAAGTGACTGCGAATGCCTTCCTCAGCGAAAAAGAGGCTGTTATCAAAGATTTTGGTATCAATCTGCTGAACCTTGTCTTCTTCGATGAGGTAGGAGAGTTCTTGGGCAACTTGGCTGGGGTCCAATTCCACGGGTCGGGAAGACTCGAGGAGAGTCAGGGTCTGTTCCAACAAATCTCGGGCTTCCATGTAGGTATCGCCCGTATCCATACAGCCTTGAAAGAGACTGTGGACAAGGCCAGCACGAAAGCGCTCGGGAGCCTGACTTTCGATGCCTAGTTCCTCCGCTAGTTGGTCAGCAATGGTAAAACCCAAACCCTTGATATCCTCGACCAGCTGGTAGGGATAATTTTCGACAATATCGAGAGTTTCTTCCTTGTAAAAGTCTTGAATCTGAAAGGCTAGTTTATTGGGAATACCGTAGTTGGCAAGTTTTGCCAAGACCATCTCTGTCCCATAGTTGAGACGGAGGGTAGAGACGAAAGCCTCACGGTTTTGGGCAGAGAGTCCTGAGATGCCTTCTAGCTTTTCAGGATGTTCCAGAATTTCGTCTATGGTATTGTCACCATAGCAATCCACGATTTTTTGAGCCGTTTTGAGACCAATTCCCTTGAAATGGCTGCTAGAAAAGTATTTGACAAGCCCTTTTCGAGTCGGTTTTGCTCGCTCATAGCGGCTGATTTGCAGTTGTTCTCCGTACTTGGAGTGCTGAACGATTTGTCCCCAAAAAGTGTAGTCTTCCCCTTCAATCACGTCCGCCATGGTTCCTGTAACGATGATTTCAAAATCGTCAAAGTCCTCCGCATTGGTATCTTCGATATCTAGGAGGAGGATGCGATAAAAATTACTGGGATTTTCAAAAATAATGCGTTCAATGGTGCCTGAAAAATAAACTTCCATAGATTTCCTTTTTGATAGAAAAAGAGCTGGGATAGAGCTTTCAGTTAGGCTTTCCTTTGATTTGGGACTTGGTACAAGATATTGCCAAGTTGCAATCTAATTCTAAAAGCTAACTCAAAAAGACTATCACAGCATCTAGTTGCTGGTTTTAAAAGATTCCGATACGGTTTAGTGGCCAGAAACGGAATTTGGCTTCTCCTTTGATTTGACTGGCTTTAAAGGTTCCAACATGGCGACTGTCGCTAGAAACCAAACGGTCATCTCCAAGGAGGAGGTACTCACCCTCGGGTACGGTAAAGCTGAAGCTAGTGTTGAAATTTACATCGACAGTAAAGGCCTGAGCTTTCTGAGCAAGGCTTCTAAAATAGACACCCTTATCCCCTTCAAAGCCTTTCCCTGAATAGGTGCTCTGAAGTTTGTCATTTTTAAACTGTTGGAGGTAGTCTGCTAGGTAGGGTTCGTCCGTTTCTTTATCGTTGACATAAAGTTTATCGTTTTCGTAGCGAATGGTATCACCGGGCATGCCGATGACACGTTTAACGATGTCTTTATTTCCATCATCTTCATGAGCAACTACGATATCAAAGCGATCAACGGGTAGATGTCGAACGACAAAGAGAATTTCACCATCAGCTAGAGTCGGATCCATAGAGTGTCCTTCCACACGGACATTGGTCCAGAGAAAGAGACGACTGAGACCAACTACTATAATGATGAGGAATGTGAGTCCCCACTCTTTTAGAAATGTTTTAAAATAATTCATAACTTACCTTTCTAGCAATGCTTTGGCTTTTTCAGTATTTTTAAAATGCAGTTTGGCACAGAAATGAAGCCCTTTCATGCCATAGGCTTGAAGGATTTTGCTAGCAACCTTATCAGAAGCAGTTCCTGCGCCACTTGGCAGTTGATAGCCTAGTTCTCGTCCAAGATTTTCCAAGTTTTCGAGGAAGAGATTCCGCGCGATGATAGAGCTAACTGCAACAGCCAGGTATTTTCCCTCGGCTTTTTCTTCTAAGCTAATTTTGTTTGGAAAACGGTTGGCTTCTTGCGCCAAGTACTTGTCATAGTTTTTAGGGCTTGTAAAGGCATCAATGACGATTTTTTCTGGCTGGACTCCTTTTTGGAGAAGGAGAAAGATAGCCTGATTGTGAAGGGCAACCTTTACAGAAACAGCATTGTAACGTTCTCCGATAACTTCGTTGTACTTGCTCGGTGAAAGGAGGAGTGCTTGATACTGGATCTCTTCCTTGAGGATAGGGGCGATCTGACGAATCTTTTGGTCTGTCAGGGTCTTTGAATCCCCCACGCCGAATTTTCGTAAGAAGTCATGCTGGTCAGGTGTGACAAAGGAAGCCACGACAGCAAGCCCACCAAAGTAGGAACCATTTCCCACCTCGTCAGTTCCAATCATAGGAAAATCTTGTCCACTGTTTTCTTGTTGAACTTGGTAACCAAAGAAACTGGCGTATTGCTCAGCAGCTTCGCCTTGCAGGAGGACTTTTCCAGAAGTATAGATGGAAACTGTTGCCTGAGGCAGTCGCAAAAAATAGCGAATATAGGGATTTTTACTAGGATTGAGAGCCTTCTGATACTGACTCAAAAAGCCCTGAATTTCCTGTTCACTTGGTGTGAGTGTGATACTTGCCATAGTTTCTATTGTACCACAAAAGCAGGAGAATTGGTAAAAACTGACAAAGTTAGCGAAATTTGGTATAATATCGTGAGGTGAATTTTATGGCAAATCTAAATCGATATAAGTTTACATTCGGAAAAAAGACATTAACCTTGACAACCGAGCATGACAACCTCTTTATGGAGGAAATCGCTAAGGTTGCGACTGAAAAATATCAAGCAATTAAAGAACGAATGCCTGGGGCGGATGATGAAACCATTTCCCTCCTTTTAGCGATTAACAGCCTATCGACGCAGCTTAGTCGTGAGATTGAGTTTGACGATAAGGAGCAGGAGCTTAAAGACCTTCGAAATAAGCTAGTGGCAGTCAAGCAAGAGAAGAGCAAGATTGAGGATTCTCTATGATTTCGATCCTTCTCTTACTGGTTCTAGCTTGGGGTTTTTACATCGGCTACCGTAGAGGTCTGGTGCTGCAAGTTTATTATTTCCTCGTGGCAGTGATTTCAGCCTTTGTTGCGGGGCAGTTTTATAAATCACTGGGAGATCAATTTCACTTGCTTGTCCCTTATGCTAATCCTCAGGAAGGACAGGGTACCTTTTTCTTCTCCTCAGCCCAACTTTTTCAGCTAGATAAGGTCTTTTATGCGGGTCTGGCCTATCTCCTAGTTTTCGGAATTTGTTACAGTATCGGACGTTTTATCGGTTTGTTTCTTCATTTAATTCCAGTTAAAACACTAGGTGGCAAGTGGTTCCAGGTTAGTGCGGGGGCTTTGTCGCTATTGGTAACCTTATTTGTCTTGCAAATGGCTTTGACCATTCTTGCAACTGTACCTATGGCAGCCGTTCAAAATTCACTTGAAAAAAGTATCGTAGCTAAACACATCATCCAAAGTATCCCTTTTACGACAAACCTTATCAAACAACTCTGGGTGACAAATTTAATCGGATAAAAAGGGCGGGATTTTTCCTAGCCCTTTGTTTACAGATTGGAGGACTAGGTCAAAACCTCTAGTTGCTATAATCTTGTAAACCAGCATACAAGGAAAAAATATGAATACAAAAATACTAGAAACCTTAGAATTTAATAAAATTAAGGCCTTGTTTGAACCTCATCTCCTGACAGAACAAGGCCTAGAGGAGCTAAAAGGCTTGGTTCCAACTGCCAAGGTGGATAAGATCAAACAAGCCTTTACAGAGATGGAGGAAATGCAGGCGCTTTTTGTGGAGCAACCTCACTTTACCATCCTAGCGACACGTGAGATTTCAGCTGTCTGCAAGCGTCTGGAGATGGGGGCGGACCTCAGTATTGAGGAGTTCCTACTCCTCAAACGGGTCTTACTGGCTAGCAGAGAGTTGCAAGGTTTTTATACCAATCTTGAAAACATACGCTTGGAGCAGTTGGCGAGATGGTTTGAAAAACTGCATGATTTCCCACACTTGCAAGGGAGTCTTCAATCCCTAAATGATGCAGGATTTATCGAAAATTTCGCCAGTGAAGAGCTAGCACGCATCCGTCGGAAAATCCATGATAGTGAGAGTCAAGTTCGAGATGTCTTGCAAGACTTACTCAAGCAAAAAGCTCAGATGTTGACCGAAGGCATTATCGCTAGCAGAAATGGCCGTCAGGTCTTACCTGTCAAGAACACCTATCGTAACAAGATTGCAGGTGTTGTTCATGACATCTCTGCCAGTGGAAACACGGTCTACATCGAGCCACGTGAGGTCGTGAAACTGAGCGAAGAAATCGCTAGTTTGCGAGCTGACGAACGCTATGAGATGATTCGCATCCTGCAGGAGCTCTCAGAATGCGTCCGCCCTCATGCTGCTGAGATTGCCAATGACGCTTGGATTATCGGCCATTTAGACTTGATTCGTGCCAAAGTGCGTTTCATCCAAGAAAGACAAGCAGTCGTTCCTCAACTTTCAGAGAATCAAGAGATTCAACTCCTTCATGTTCGCCATCCTTTGGTCAAAAATGCTGTTGCAAACGATGTACACTTTGGCAAGGAATTAACGGCTATTGTCATTACAGGTCCCAATACGGGTGGGAAGACCATCATGCTCAAAACTCTGGGCTTGACTCAACTTATGGCCCAGTCAGGCTTGCCCATTCTAGCTGATAGGGGGAGCCGTGTCGGTATTTTCGAGGAAATCTTCGCGGATATTGGGGATGAGCAGTCTATCGAACAAAGCTTATCTACTTTCTCCAGCCACATGACCAATATCGTAGATATTCTTGGCAAGGTCAACCAACATTCGCTCTTATTGCTAGATGAGCTCGGGGCTGGTACCGATCCACAGGAAGGTGCAGCCCTTGCTATGGCTATTCTGGAGGATCTTCGTCTGCGTCAGGTCAAGACTATGGCGACGACTCACTATCCAGAACTCAAGGCTTATGGTATTGAGACAGCCTTTGTGCAAAATGCCAGCATGGAGTTTGATACAGCCAGTCTGCGTCCGACCTATCGCTTTATGCAGGGAGTTCCTGGCCGAAGCAATGCCTTTGAAATTGCCAAACGCCTGGGCCTGTCAGATGTCATAGTCGGAGATGCCAGCCAGCAGGTTAATCAAGATAATGATGTCAACCGTATCATTGAACAATTGGAAGAACAAACACTTGAAAGTCGCAAACGCTTGGACAATATCCGTGAGGTGGAGCAAGAAAACCTCAAGATGAACCGAGCACTCAAAAAACTTTACAACGAGCTCAATCGTGAAAAGGAAACTGAGCTCAACAAGGCGCGTGAACAGGCTGCTGAGATTGTGGAACTAGCGCTAAGTGAGAGTGACCAGATCCTCAAGAACCTCCACAGTAAGTCTCAACTCAAACCCCATGAAATCATTGAAGCCAAGTCTAAACTGAAAAAACTAGCTCCTGAAAAAGTGGACTTGTCTAAAAACAAGGTCCTTCAAAAGGCCAAGAAAAAACGGACTCCAAAGGTGGGGGATGACATTGTGGTTCTCAGTTATGGACAACGTGGAACCTTGACCAATCAACTTAAGGACGGCCGTTGGGAAGCCCAAGTTGGATTGATCAAGATGACCTTGGAAGAGAAAGAATTTGATCTTGTTCAGGCTCAGCAAGAGGCCCCAGTCAAGAAAAAACAAGTCAATGTTGTCAAACGTGCATCTGGTCGTGGTCCACAGGCGAGACTAGATCTTCGTGGCAAACGGTACGAGGAAGCCATGAATGAGCTGGACGCCTTTATTGATCAAGCCCTGCTCAATAACATGGCACAAGTAGACATCATTCATGGTATCGGAACAGGAGTCATCCGTGAGGGCGTCACCAAATACCTGCAAAGAAACAAGCATGTTAAGAGTTTTGGCTATGCTCCACAAAATGCTGGCGGTAGTGGCGCAACCATTGTGACCTTTAAAGGATAGAAGGATTCCGTAATTTATAAAGTAAGGTTAAATCAAACAATAAATTATAAAGAAAGTTCCAGTCAGTTAAAAATACAAATTCGAGGTTGAAGATAAGATTGACGAAGTCAGTAGTAAATACATTGTAAAGAGATGACAATGAGGAGTGATTTGTGAGAATATAGAAGTACTGTTTTTGCAAATTTCACTTTTAAAAGAGTCGAGAAATGCAGGATAGATTTTAAAAATCTAGTACAGTCAGTTGGATATTATCGTCATATTGAAGTTTTAGATGCTGAGTTGCTAGTAGAGTATTTTTAATGATTTTTGTTCAATCTGTTATATGTAAGAAATCACCATTGGTCAGGATTCAATATTTGAGAATGGAATGGGAGTTTTTGATTTTATTATTAATCTAATAACGATTATGTGCTTAAAACTGAATTGGATATTAACCACTGAAATGGGGTTGGCGATATTATTGGTAGCATTTCAGTGATAGGAAAATCAGATATTTAGCCCAGAGGATAAAGAGAACTTGGTGATGTATATTCGTCATCAACTAGGGAAAATTGATATTGGAGAGAAGTGATGAAAATGTATCATAAAGTGATTGCTCTTGGAGCGGATATTCATTACCTTGATAAGGTAGAAACCGTAATAAAATCCGTTTCGGTTCATAATCATGAAGTGAAATTTTATGTGTTTAATGACGATTTACCTAGTGAATGGTTTCTTTTAATGAGAAATCGCCTTAAGGTCATTGGTTCTGAGATTGTTAACGTTAAAAAAACGGCTCACAACCTTCGTGATTTTCGCTTGCCAAATGCAATTCTATCCTATGCTACTTTCTTTAGGTATTTCATAGCAGATGAAGTACAAGAAGACAGAGTTCTCTACTTAGACTCAGATATGATCGTAAATGCAAGATTGGATGAATTGTTCTCCTTAGACTTACAAGGCTATGCCATTGCAGCTGTTCAAGATTTTGGACAAGATGGTTGGTTGACAACCTTTAATGCGGGTATGTTGTTGATTGATGCGAAGAAATGGCGGGAAAATCATTCGACAAAAAGTTTACTAGAGTTAACTGTCCAACATCATGAGCATGTTTATGGAGATCAAGGCGTTCTCAACATGTATTTTGGTGACCAGTGGCTACATTTGAATAAAGAGTATAACTTTATGGTTGGTTTGGATCAATTTTTACATTTAACAGGCAACAGTAAATGGTACGAATCTGACTATTATGGAAATTCTGAACCTAAGATTATTCACTATACCTCAGAGTTTAAACCATGGACTCATTTAACTTTGACTCGTTTTCGTAAATTGTGGTGGTTTTATTATGGTTTGAATTGGAACGATGTATTATTGGAAGCAGATATCATCAGACATTCTTTTAATGAGCTAGTGAGAGCACCGTTATATCATACTTGTATTTTTACAAATAGTGCTGTTTTAGAATCAATAGAATATCTTTTGACAGAACTATCAGAAGTTCATTTTACAATATTAGCGCCAACAAATTTTGCTGATAGTGTAGTTGACATGCAACGATTTTTAAATCTATCAATTTATCCAAATTTTAATCCTTTTAATATGAAAGAAGCTTTGGATAATATGGATTTTTATTTGGATATCAATCATGGTGGAGTTGTAGAAACTATTGTAGAAGAAATTAGTAATAAACATAAACCAATTTTTGCTTTTGACAATACAAACCATGAATTGAGAGGGAAAATTCGTATTTTTTCGTCAACTGAACCGGAGAAAATGGTAGAAGCCATTCGAAAATTTTTAGGAGAAGCACCGAGTGGGAAATGAGTTTAGATAACATTTTAAAATTTATCAGAAAGTTATGATTTCTATTGAATTATGGCTCTATTTTTGGGGTAATAAGGCCATTCATACAGTAAAAACTGGTGAACTAATTTCTATTTTATTCATAAACACATTGACAACTTCCAACATTTTTTGTAAAATAATAAAAAATTAAATACCAACACCGAATGAAGTTTAATAGAAGTGGAGAAACGTTTGATTTTCCATGACTGTAAATGGACGGAACTCTGGAGAGACCGTAAAGGCACCGAAGGGGCAAGGCAGACAACTGCTCAAACTCTCAGGTAAAAGGACAGAGCTAGGATAGACCGCTTTTGGGCATTTATCTAAGCATTCCAGAGTACATGTATCTTGCATGTGCTCTTTCTTTTGGGGTTGAAAAGATAGGAGAAGGAAATGTTAGAATTGCTCAAATCGATTGATGCTTTTGTATGGGGACCTCCCCTCTTGATCTTATTGGTCGGAACGGGTATCTATTTGACCATCCGACTAGGCCTTTTGCAGGTGGCTCGTCTCCCTAAGGCCTTTCAGTTGATCTTTACCAAGGATAAGGGGCACGGCGATGTGTCGAGCTTTGCTGCTCTCTGTACGGCTCTAGCAGCCACCGTTGGTACGGGAAATATCATCGGAGTCGCAACAGCCATTAAGGTTGGTGGACCAGGCGCCCTCTTTTGGATGTGGATGGCGGCCTTCTTTGGAATGGCGACCAAGTATGCCGAAGGCTTGCTGGCCATCAAATACCGTACTAAGGATGCAAATGGATCTGTAGCTGGAGGACCCATGCATTACATTCTTTTGGGGATGGGAGAAAAGTGGCGTCCACTTGCTATCTTCTTTGCCCTAGCGGGTGTATTGGTAGCCCTTCTAGGGATTGGTACCTTTACCCAAGTCAATTCGATTACAGAATCCATTCAAAATACGGCTCAAGTTGATCCAGCTATCACAGCTCTGATTTTATCCATTTTTGTAGGGATTGTCGTCTTTGGTGGCCTCAAATCCATATCAAAAGTTTCGACAGCAGTGGTTCCTTTTATGGCTATTGTCTATATTTTGGGAACTCTTACAGTTATTCTCTTTAATATCGAGAAAATCCCAGCCACACTTGCCCTGATCTTTACTTCAGCCTTTAGTCCAGCTGCTGCGGTAGGTGGTTTTGCAGGTGCCAGCATTCGGATAGCTATCCAAAATGGTGTGGCGCGAGGAGTCTTTTCTAACGAATCTGGTCTTGGTTCAGCTCCCATTGCAGCGGCTGCGGCTAAGACAAATGAGCCTGTCGAGCAAGGCTTGATTTCCATGACAGGAACCTTTATTGATACCCTCATTATCTGTACGTTGACTGGTTTAACAATCTTGGTAACTGGGGTTTGGAGTGGTGATTTGAATGGAGTTGCCTTGACCCAGTCAGCCTTTTCAACAGTTTTTTCACACTTTGGACCTGCCCTCTTGACCATCTTCCTTGTACTCTTTGCCTTTACGACAATTCTCGGATGGAACTACTACGGAGAACGCTGTTTTGAATTTCTCTTCGGTGTTCGCTTTATCTGGCTCTACCGTGTGGTCTTTGTAGTCATGGTCTTGTTGGGAGGATTTATCGAGCTGGATATGGTCTGGATTATCGCAGATATCGTCAATGCCTTGATGGCTTTGCCCAACTTGATTGCCCTTTTGGTCTTATCACCAGTCGTCATTGCTGAGACTAAAAAGTATTTTAAACACTAACCCAATCACACTTTTCGTGTGATTTTTTCATTTCATAGGCATTTCCTATCAAGGCGATTGAAAATATATATTATCCAAGTGAAAAATTCTATGATAGACTAAATGACAACAAAATGAAAAGAGGTTTCTTATGACAACATTTACCATCCACACAGTAGAATCAGCACCAGCAGAAGTAAAAGAAGTTCTTGAAACAGTACAAAAAGATAACAATGGCTATATTCCCAACCTAATCGGTCTCTTGGCCAATGCCCCTACCGCGCTTGAAGCCTACCGAACTGTCGGAGCCATCAACCGTCGCAATAGCTTAACACCAGTAGAGCGTGAAGTAGTGCAAATCACAGCTGCCGTAACCAATGGTTGTGCTTTCTGCGTGGCTGGTCATACAGCCTTTTCAATCAAACAAATCCAGATGAATGATGATCTTCTCCAAGCCCTCCGCAACCGTACCCCAATCGAAACAGATCCAAAACTAGATACTCTAGCCAAGTTTACCTTGGCAGTCATCAATACCAAAGGGCGTGTGGGAGATGAAGCCTTGGCTGAATTTTTGGAAGCTGGCTACACGCAACAAAATGCCTTGGACGTGGTTCTCGGTGTTAGTCTTGCTAGTCTTTGCAACTATGCAAACAACCTAGCCAATACGCCTATTAACCCAGAATTGCAACCCTATGCATAGTCCGAATCCTAAAGAAAAAATGAAGGCTGATTCATCCAGTCTTCATTTTTTCTGTGCTATTTTAAGCGCTTTTATGCTATACTAATAATAACATGATTATTGGAGGCTCGGATGAAAAAGCTCCCCTTGGTATTCTCTGGCTGTTTATTAGGCTTAGCAGGTGCAGGAAATCTGATTGCAGATACTTGGCCAGTTCTGTCGCATTTATTGAGTCTGACTGGTTTAGTTTTGTGGATTTTCTTTCTTGTTGTTCATCTTTTTAATTGGGAAGAAACCAAGAAAGAATTGACCAAGCCCCCTCTTTTGTCTGGGATGGCCACTTTTCCCATGGCTGGGATGATTTTAGCGACCTATGTCTTTCGCGTATTCCCTGCTCTTCCTTTGCTAGCACAAGGGATCTGGTGGTTTTCCTTTCTCTTGGATTTGGCGTTGATTGGGACTTTCACCATTAAATTTGCTTGTCCAGGTCGGAGGGTCAATGCGACTCCTAGCTGGACAGTACTCTATGTGGGGATAGCAGTAGCAGCCTTGACCTATCCTCTTGTCGGTATCATTGAAATTGCCTATGCGACCTTGAGTTTTGGTTTTGTCTTGACCTTCTATCTCTATCCCCTTATTTATAGTGATTTAAAGAAAGATCCACTCCCAGTGGCCTTGCTTGGACAGGAAGGAATCTACTGTGCTCCCTTTTCCCTACTCTTGGCTTCTCTAGTTCGAGTTGGAGAAGCAAGCCTACCGACTTGGCTCTTGATTGTCATGATTTTGGCATCTCAATCCTTCTTTTTCTTTGTTTTAACTCGCCTACCCAATATTTTAAAACAAGGATTTCAACCAGCCTTCTCAGCCCTAACCTTCCCAACCATTATCACAGCTACTTCGCTCAAGATGGCTCAGGGAATTTTGAAACTTCCATTTCTGGATTATCTGGTATTGGCTGAAATCGTTATTTGCCTAACTATTTTATTCTTTGTCTTGGGTGCTTATCTGATTTGGTTACGAAAAAAGGTCTAGCTAGAAATAGCTAAACCTTATTTTTATGGTTTGATAACTTCAGCTCCACCCATGTATGGACGAAGTGCTTCTGGAATAGTTACAGAACCATCTGCATTTTGGTAGTTTTCAAGAATAGCGGCTACTGTACGTCCAACTGCAAGTCCAGAACCATTCAAGGTATGAAGGAGTTTAACCTTGCCATCGGCTTCGTCACGGTAACGGATTTGAGCACGACGAGCTTGGAAATCTTCTGTATTTGAACAGCTTGAGATTTCACGGTAAGTATTTTGTGCTGGGATCCAAACTTCCAAATCGTAAGTCTTGGCAGCTGAGAAGCCCATGTCTCCAGTAGAGAGCGCGACCACACGGTATGGAAGATTGAGTTTTTGAAGAATATTTTCAGCGTTGGCTGTCATTTTTTCTAATTCTTCATAAGATTCTTCTGGTTTGGCAAATTTAACCATTTCAACCTTGTGGAATTGGTGCAGACGAATCAAGCCACGTGTGTCACGACCAGCAGAACCCGCTTCAGAACGGAATGATGGGCTCATAGCAGTGAAGTAAATTGGTAGGTCTTTTCCGTCAAGGATTTCATCACGGTAGTAGTTTGTAAGAGGCACTTCAGCAGTAGGAATGAGTACATAGTTGGTGTCACTCAATTCAAAGGTATCTTCCTTGAATTTTGGATATTGACCAGTACCAAACATAGAGTCATGGTTAACCATGTAAGGCGTGATGACTTCGGTATAACCTTCTTTGCCATGCTCGTCCAACATAAAGTTGTAGATGGCACGTTCCAAACGAGCTCCAAGTCCTTTATAGAAGAGGAAGCGAGCGCCCGTCACTTTTCCACCACGTTCCCAGTCAAGGATACCAAGGTCTTCACCCAGATCCCAGTGAGCTTTTGGTTCGAAGTCAAACTCGCGTGGAGTACCCCAACGGCGAACTTCCACATTGTCATCTTCATCAGCCCCAACAGGAACACTGTCAGCTGGGATGTTTGGAAGAGTAGTGGTGAATTCTGTTAATTTAGCATCGATTTCTACCAATTCAGCATCCAAGGCTTTGACTTCAGCGGAGAGAGCTTGCATCGCAGCAATCTTGTCATCTGCATTTTCCTTGTTACGCTTAGCTTGGGCAATCTCAGCAGAAACCGTGTTGCGTTCTGCCTTGAGCGTTTCAACCTTGACCAAGATGTCACGACGTTTAGCATCGATTTCTTTCATCTCATTTAAGATAGCAGCATCTACACCACGTGTAGCTAATTTTGCAGCGACAGCATCAAAATCTGTGCGAATACGTTTAATATCTAACATAAGAACTCCTTTATGAAAAAAGCACACCTGACAAAGTGTTGGAGTGGCAGGGCCACGGTTCCATCCAACTTCACAGGTGTGCACTTGATTGTGTATGTAATTGTGAACAACGGTAGAATTTCACCTATCCCTCCTATCTGCTCGCAGCACCCGCAGACTTTCTGAAAGAAGGAGATAAACTACTTATCCGTTGCTATGATTATACTAAAGTTTCTACTTTTTTGCAAATAAATTTTTGAATTTTTGACCAATGGTCTGGAGTAAAGTAGGAAGTTTCACAACCTTGTCATTGCCAAGTTTTTCCCGAGCAATTTTGAGAATAGCTCCCGAGTCTTTTGAAGCAAAGAGGAATTTTCCTTGATCAGTGAAGACTTCAAAGTGACGGCTGATTTTGCGGCCACTTACGTTGGCTCCAATTTGCTGAATGCTGGACCAAGGGATCTGGATATATTGTTCGACATTGACATCAGGATAAAACTCTAAGGCTTGATCCCCGACTAGAAATTTCCCGACCTTTCCAGAGATAGAGAGGTAAGATGTTCCAGTAGTTTGCAGGTCAATGACTTTATTGAGTGATTGGGCCATGATTAGTCTTCCTTACTTTCACCGAAAAAGGCATGATAGAGCGCCTTAATAGCGGCCTTTTCTTGGTCTTTATTGACAACAAACATGATGGAAACTTCACTTGACCCTTGGGACATCATCTGGATGTTGATTTTATTCTCAGACAAAGCACGTGTTGCAGTAGCGGTTACCCC
Organism: bacterium; assembly: GCA_905221435.1. Taxonomy (GTDB): domain Bacteria; phylum Bacillota; class Bacilli; order Lactobacillales; family Streptococcaceae; genus Streptococcus. The sequence goes on along the minus strand of CAJNDD010000002.1, from coordinate 26,700 downwards.
GATATGGCTCTTCATCTTTTCTCCGACAATCATAATGATGGAAAGGTCATGTTCGATTTCAGCATGGTCTACTTCAGCCTTTTGAACAAGTTGACGTAGAATTTCTTCTTCTTTGATAGGAGTCAATTCGCGGGAGCGGAGGATGATCGAAAGATCGTCGATACCTGTAGGCATGTGTTCCCAACCGATATTGAGGTCCTCAAGGATTTGAAGAACCTTGCGACCAAACCCGACTTCGCGGTTCATGAGGTATTTCGACATGTTGATGCTGACAAATCCAGAATCACCAGCGATTCCAACTACTGGGAATTTATCACTACTGTGTTCTAAAACAATGCGCGTACCTGGGTGGTCAGGGTTGTTGGTATTCTTGATAACAAGAGGAATTTTTCCGCGGTAGGCAGGAAGAAGGGCTTCGTCATGAAGAACTGAAAATCCAGCATATGCCAACTCACGCATTTCACGGTAGGTTAGTTCAGGGATGGAGTGTGGTTGGTGGATAATTCCAGGATGGGCAGCAAAGATACCATCGACATCTGTAAAGTTTTCGTAGAGGTCGGCTTTGACACCGGCAGCGATGATGGAACCAGTTATGTCGGATCCACCACGGGAGAAGGTACAGATTTGATTTTCCTTAGTGACTCCAAAGAAACCAGGGATGACAAGGACTTCGTTGCTATCAGCCAAGCCTTCAATCTTGTCATAACTAGATGGGATGATACGTGCGTTTCCTGGTTCACTTGTGACAACAATTCCAGCTTCTCTTGGGTGAACATAGCGTGCATCAATGCCGTTTTGATTAAAGTAAGCTGCAATCAATTTGGCATTGTTATTTTCTCCAGCCGCTAGGAAGGTATCATAGAGAAATTCATTGTCCTCTATAGGAAGAGTTGCCAAGGCCCGAATACTTTTAGAGATTTTTTCTAAAACAGCAGGTTTTAACCCTAGTTCACTAACCATAGCGGCATAACGGTCAATGATCCAGCTTTGGCTAGCACTGATGTCATTTCCAGCCACATAGTCGCGATAGTATTTGATCAAGGCATCAGTTACCTTGGTATCTTCAGCATTGCGTTTGCCGGGTGCGGAAACGACTACAAAACGGCGTTCTTTATCACTTTTAACGATGTTTAAAACTTTTTCTAACTGACTAGCAGAGGCAAGCGAGCTTCCGCCAAATTTTACAACCTTCATAAGGACTCCTCAAGTAAGTATTTTATACGATTATAGCAGAAAGAGGGGCTTTTTTCAATGAGGAAAATACTATAGTCTTTAGGATAAAGTGAGCGTTTTTTATCAGCTGAGACACTTTCCTTTAGTTTTTTCTTGCCTCTTTATCTAAAAAAAGGTATACTTTGATAATAAAACAATTTTATTGCCTTATAAAAGAAAAGGAGAAGCTATGAATCATATCTTATATCAGATCGTAGATGATCTGGCTATCATTACGTTGAATCGTCCCGAAGTGGCAAATGGTTTCCATATCCCAATGTGTGAGGAAATTTTAGAAGCTTTAACACTAGCAGAGCAGGATCAAGCTGTTCAGTTTATCTTGATAAACGCGAATGGCAAGGTCTTTTCAGTTGGGGGAGACTTGGTTGAGATGAAACGTGCAGTGGACGAAGATGATATCCCTTCTTTGAATAAGATTGCAGAATTAGTCAATACAATTTCTTTTAAAATCAAGCAAATTCCAAAACCTATTTTGATGGAGGTAGATGGAGCGGTTGCTGGTGCTGCAGCAAATATGGCAGTAGCAGTTGATTTTTGTTTGGCGACTGATAAGGCAAAATTCATCCAAGCCTTTGTTGGAGTTGGATTGGCGCCAGACGCCGGTGGGATTCATCTCTTGAGTCGAAGTGTCGGGGTAACACGGGCTGCACAACTTGCTATGACAGGTGAAGCTTTGACCGCAGAAAAAGCGATGGAATGGGGCGTGGTATACCGTGTTTGTGAAGTTGACAAATTAGAAAAAACAAGAGAACAAGTTCTGAAAAAATTAAGAAGAGGTTCAGCAAACTCATACGCAGCGATTAAAAAGTTAGTTTGGGAAAGTCAATTTAAGGATTGGCAGAATTATGCTGAATTGGAATTAAAGTTGCAAGAATCTTTGTCTTTGACTGAAGATTTTAAAGAAGGAGTCCGAGCTCATTCTGAAAGAAGACGACCAAAATTTTCAGGAAAATAAAAAAATGCTTGCACAATTCTTTGAAGTTTGATATACTTTTTGTATCAAATGTTTTGAATGCAAAAGTTTTTTGAGAAGGAGGGAAAGCTTTGGACTACCAACAAGTGAATGAGTATTTAACATCTATTTTTAATAATGTCCTTGTGATTGAGGAGGTTAGCTTACGAGGTAGTCGTTTCAAAGACATCTCCATCAAAGAAATGCACACGATTGATGTGATTGGGAAGTTTCCGGAGGCAACACCAAGTAAAGTTTCTAAAGAACTGATGGTCACTCTTGGAACTGTTACGACCAGCTTGAATAATCTCGAAAGAAAAGGTTATGTTGAGCGCATTCGTTCTGATCAGGATCGTCGTGTGGTCTATCTGCATTTGACAAAGAAAGGTCGTTTGGTTCACCGCCTTCATAAACGTTTCCACAAGGCCATGGTCGAGAAAATTATCGATGGCATGAGTTCTGAAGAGATAGAAGTGATGGGCAGGGGCTTGACTAACCTTTATCAATTTTTGGAGGATTTGAAATAATGGCTTTTGCAAAAATAAGCCAGGTTGCTCATTATGTTCCAGAGCAAGTGGTCACTAATCAAGACTTGGCTCAAATTATGGATACAAGCGATGAGTGGATTTCAAGCCGGACAGGAATTAAACAGAGACATATCTCAAAAACAGAGTCTACAAGTGACTTGGCGACAGAAGTTGCCAAGAGTTTGCTGGATAAAGGGAGCTTAACAGCGAATCAGATTGATTTTATCATTGTAGCGACGATTACTCCTGATTCGATGATGCCTTCTACGGCAGCTCGGGTTCAGGCAAATATCGGAGCGCATAGAGCTTTCGCCTTTGATTTGACAGCAGCTTGCAGTGGCTTTGTATTCGCTCTCTCAACTGCAGAAAAGTTTTTAAGTTCTGGACAGTTCAAAAAAGGGATTGTTATCGGGGCTGAAACCTTATCCAAGGCAGTTGATTGGTCGGATCGTTCGACAGCTGTTCTCTTTGGAGATGGTGCAGGTGGGGTTCTCTTGGAAACGAGCGAAACACGGCACTTCCTTGTGGAAAGTCTCTATACGGATGGCTCTCGGAGTGAGTGTTTGACCTATGGCCAAACGGCTTTGGCTTCTCCTTTCTCAGATCAAGAAGCAGTTCCTGCTTTTTTGAAGATGGATGGACGAGCAGTTTTTGATTTTGCAAATCGAGATGTTGCTAGATCGATCAAAGAGACCATTGAAAATAGTCCAATTGCAACATCGGAATTGGATTATCTCTTGCTTCATCAGGCAAATATCCGCATTTTGGATAAGATGGCTAAGAAAATCGGTGTAGACCGAGACAAGCTTCCTGCCAATATGATGGAGTATGGAAATACCAGTGCAGCAAGTATCCCGATTTTGCTCTCAGAGTGTGTGGAGAATGGCAAGATTCGTTTAGATGGTAGCCAGACGATTCTCCTATCAGGCTTCGGTGGAGGTTTGACATGGGGCACACTCATTCTTACAATCTAGGTAATCATGTGGTAAACACATAGTTATAAATTTTTTATATTTTAAAGGAGTCCTATCATGGCAGTATTTGAAAAAGTACAAGAAATTATCGTTGAAGAACTTGGGAAAGACGCATCAGAAGTAACACTTGAATCTACTTTTGATGATTTGGATGCAGATTCATTGGACTTGTTCCAAGTAATCTCTGAAATCGAAGATGCTTTCGATATCCAAATCGAAGCAGAAGATAACTTGAAAACAGTTGGTGACTTGGTTGCCTACGTTGAAGAGCAAACAAAATAATTAACATATTACTAGAAGGAGTAGGGGAGACCCGCTCCCTCTTGTTTAGGTAATAGTTTGAGACTCAAATGATAAACTCATCGAACTATTACGTAAGCAAGGAATGATGGAGGCACTATGAAAACACGTATTACAGAATTATTGAACATTGATTATCCTATTTTTCAAGGAGGAATGGCCTGGGTTGCGGATGGTGACCTGGCTGGTGCGGTATCAAAAGCTGGTGGTCTAGGTATCATCGGTGGTGGGAATGCACCTAAAGAGGTCGTAAAGGCTAATATCGATAAAATCAAATCACTTACGGATAAACCTTTTGGTGTCAACATCATGCTCTTGTCACCTTTTGTAGAAGACATCGTTGATCTCGTGATTGAAGAAGGGGTCAAGGTGGTGACAACTGGTGCAGGAAATCCAAGTAAATATATGGCTCGTTTCCATGATGCAGGAATTACAGTTATTCCTGTTGTTCCAAGTGTTGCTTTGGCAAAACGCATGGAAAAAATTGGTGCAGATGCAGTTATTGCAGAGGGAATGGAAGCCGGTGGACATATTGGTAAATTAACAACGATGACCTTGGTTCGTCAAGTTGCTGCAGCTGTTTCAATTCCGGTTATCGCAGCTGGAGGAATTGCGGACGGTGAAGGTGTCGCTGCAGGCTTTATGCTTGGTGCTGAGGCCGTTCAAGTTGGTACGCGTTTCGTAGTAGCTAAGGAATCTAACGCTCATCCAAAATACAAGGAAAAAATCTTAAAAGCGCGTGATATCGATACGACTATTTCCGCTCAACACTTTGGTCATGCTGTTCGTGCCATTAAAAATCAGTTGACACGTGACTTTGAGCAGGCTGAAAAAGATGCCTTTAAACAAGAAAATCCAGATTTAGAAATCTTTGAACAAATGGGAGCTGGTGCTCTTGCTAAAGCCGTTGTTCATGGAGATGTAGAAGGTGGATCTGTCATGGCAGGTCAGATCGCTGGTTTGGTTTCTAAAGAGGAAACTGTCGAAGAAATCCTAAAAGATCTATACTATGGCGCAGCCAAGAAAATTCAAGAAGAGGCCTCTCGTTGGGCAGGAGTTGTAAGAAATGACTAAAACAGCCTTTCTATTTGCAGGTCAAGGTGCTCAGTATCTAAGGATGGGGCGTGATCTCTATGATCGCTATCCTATCGTCAAGGAAACAATTGACCAAGCCAGTCAGGTTTTGGGTTATGACCTGCGTGACTTGATCGATAAGGAAGAAATCAAGTTAAACAAGACTCGCTATACGCAGCCAGCTATTTTAGCGACTTCGGTTGCTATTTACCGACTATTGAAAGAAAAGGGCTACCAGCCAGATATGGTAGCAGGATTGTCTCTTGGAGAATATTCTGCTCTTGTAGCAAGTGGTGCCTTGAACTTTGAAGATGCAGTTGCCTTGGTTGCTAAGCGTGGTGCTTATATGGAAGAAGCTGCACCTGCAGGCTCTGGAAAGATGGTTGCCGTCCTAAATACTCCAGTAGAAGTGATTGAAGAAGCTTGTGAAACAGCCTCTAAAGTTGGAGTAGTGACTCCAGCTAACTACAACACCCCAAGTCAAATCGTTATTGGTGGTGAAGTGGCTGCGGTTGACCGTGCAGTTGAACTCTTGCAGGAAGCAGGAGCAAAACGACTAATTCCTTTAAATGTATCGGGTCCTTTCCATACAGCCCTTCTTGAGCCAGCCAGTCAGCAACTAGCTGGAGCTCTTGAGGGAGTGAGTTTCTCTGATTTTATTTGCCCACTAGTTGGCAATACGGAAGCTGCTGTTATGGAAAAAGATCGAATCCAAGAGCTTTTGACGCGTCAGGTGAAAGAACCTGTTCGTTTTTATGAAAGTATTGCTGTGATGCAGGATGCTGGGGTAACCAACTTTATTGAAATTGGTCCTGGTAAGGTCCTGTCAGGCTTTGTCAAAAAAATCGATAAAACAGCTCAGCTAGCTAACGTTGAAGACCAAGCAAGCTTGGATGTTTTGTTAGGAAACTAATGATCCCTTCTCCCACAAAATACAACAGGAAATAGGAGAGATAGAATGCAACTTACAAACAAAAATGTCTTTGTAACAGGTTCAAGTCGTGGTATCGGACTTGCCATTGCTCACAAATTTGCCCAACTAGGCGCTAATGTAGTTTTGAATAGTCGCGGAGCAATCTCAGAAGAATTACTGGCTGAGTTTTCAAACTATGGTGTCAAAGTAGTACCGATCTCAGGTGATGTTTCAGACTTTGCAGATGCCAAGCGTATGGTAGATCAAGCGATTGCAGAACTCGGTTCTGTCGATGTCTTGGTCAACAATGCTGGGATCACTCAAGATACGCTTATGCTCAAGATGACCGAAGAAGACTTTGAAAAAGTGATTAAAATCAACTTGACAGGTGCCTTCAACATGACGCAAGCAGTATTGAAACAGATGATCAAGGCACGTGAAGGTGCGATCATCAACATGTCTAGTGTGGTCGGTTTGATGGGAAATATCGGACAAGCCAACTATGCAGCTTCTAAAGCAGGTTTGATTGGTTTTACCAAGTCAGTTGCACGTGAAGTTGCCAATCGCAATGTGCGCGTAAATGCTCTTGCACCAGGAATGATCGAGTCAGATATGACTGCCGTTTTGTCTGATAAGGTCAAGGAAGCGACATTGGCACAAATCCCAATGAAACAGTTTGGTCAAGCAGAACATATCGCAGATGCTACAGTGTTCTTGGCTGGACAGGATTATTTGACTGGACAAGTTCTCGCTGTTGATGGCGGACTTAGCATGTAGAAAAAGAAAGATATAGGTAAGACAGATGAAATTAAATCGAGTTGTAGTAACAGGTTACGGATTGACCTCTCCTATCGGAAATACTCCAGAAGAATTTTGGAACAGTTTGCAAACTGGAAAAATCGGAATTGGTGAAATCACTAAGTTTGACCACAGCGAATTTGCTGTGCACAATGCGGCAGAAGTTCAAGATTTCCCATTTGATAAATACTTTGTAAAAAAAGATACTAATCGTTTTGATAACTATTCTTTGTATGCCTTGTATGCAGCTCAAGAAGCGGTAACAAATGCCAATCTTGATGTAGAAGCAATCGATAAAGATCGCTTTGGTGTTATCGTGGCTTCTGGTATTGGGGGAATTAAAGAAATCGAAGATCAGGTTATTCGTCTTCATGAAAAAGGTCCAAAACGTGTTAAACCAATGACACTTCCAAAAGCCTTGCCAAATATGGCTTCAGGAAATGTTGCCATGCGTTTTGGAGCAAACGGTATCTGTAAATCAATCAATACTGCCTGTGCCTCATCAAACGATGCCATTGGGGATGCCTTCCGCTCTATCAAGTTTGGTTTCCAAGATGTCATGTTAGTTGGTGGATCAGAATCATCGATCACTCCTTTTGCTATCGCTGGTTTCCAAGCATTGACTGCCCTATCAACTACAGAGGATCCAACTCGTGCTTCTATCCCATTTGACAAAGACCGTAATGGTTTTGTGATGGGAGAAGGTTCTGGTATGTTGGTTCTTGAAAGTCTGGAACATGCTGAAAAACGTGGGGCAACTATCTTGGCTGAAGTAGTCGGTTATGGGAATACCTGTGATGCTTACCATATGACTTCACCTCATCCAGAAGGTCAAGGTGCGATTAAGGCTATTAAATTGGCTTTGGAAGAGGCAGAGATTTCTCCAGAGCAAGTGGCTTACGTCAACGCCCACGGAACTTCAACTCCTGCTAATGAAAAAGGAGAAAGTGGTGCGATCGTAGCTGTTCTTGGTAAAGAAGTACCAGTATCTTCAACCAAGTCCTTTACAGGACACTTGCTTGGGGCTGCAGGGGCAGTAGAAGCCATCGCTACAATTGAAGCCATGCGTCATAACTATGTACCAAAAACAGCTGGAACAAGTGAGTTATCAGACTATATCGAAGCGAATGTCGTTTATGGACAAGGCTTGGAGCAAGAAATCCCTTATGCTATTTCAAACACTTTTGGTTTTGGTGGACACAATGCGGTTCTTGCCTTCAAACGTTGGGAGAATAAATAATTATGAATTTAAATGAAATCAAGGACTTGATGACTCAATTTGACCAATCAAGTTTGAGAGAATTTTCTTATAAAAATGGAACGGACGAATTGCAGTTCAGTAAGAATGAAGCAAGGATGGCTTCTGAAGTACCAGCTCAAGTTGTTCCAGCGCCAGCTGCAGTGGTTGCTAGTCCAGCAGTTTCGGCCCCTTCAACTCCAGTAGAGAGTGTAGTGGAAGAAGCTCCAGCACCAGCTGAAACGACGGTTGCTCCAGAGGGTGATGTCGTTGAGAGCCCACTTGTAGGGGTGGCTTACTTGGCCGCTGGACCAGATAAACCTGCCTTTGTCACAGTTGGAGACAGTGTTAAAAAAGGTCAGACTTTGGTGATCATTGAAGCCATGAAAGTCATGAATGAAATCCCTGCACCTAAAGATGGTGTGGTGACAGAAATTATCGTTTCAAATGAAGAAATGGTTGAGTTCGGTAAAGGATTGGTACGTATCAAATGATCGATATTCAAGGAATCAAAGAAGCTCTACCCCATCGCTACCCTATGCTCCTAGTGGATCGTGTCTTGGAAGTGAGCGAGGATACCATTGTTGCCATTAAAAATGTGACCATCAACGAACCTTTCTTCAATGGTCATTTTCCACAATACCCAGTCATGCCAGGTGTTCTTATCATGGAAGCCTTGGCTCAGACTGCTGGTGTCTTGGAATTGTCCAAACCTGAAAATAAAGGGAAACTGGTCTTCTATGCTGGCATGGACAAGGTTAAGTTCAAGAAGCAAGTTGTACCAGGTGACCAATTAGTTATGACGGCTACTTTTGTCAAACGTCGTGGTACGATTGCTGTGGTTGAAGCAAAGGCTGAAGTAGATGGTAAGCTTGCAGCGAGTGGTACTCTTACCTTTGCAATTGGAAACTAAGGAGGTTCTCCATGTTTCGTAAAATTTTGATTGCTAACCGTGGTGAGATTGCGGTTCGCATTATTCGAGCTGCGCGTGAATTGGGCATTGCAACCGTAGCAGTTTATTCAACTGCTGATAAGGAAGCTCTTCACACACTCCTAGCGGATGAAGCTATCTGTATCGGACCTGGTAAGGCGACAGAATCTTATCTCAATATCAACGCTATTTTATCTGCTGCAGTCTTGACTGAAGCAGAAGCCATCCACCCAGGTTTTGGTTTTCTTAGCGAAAACTCAAAGTTTGCTACTATGTGTGATGAAGTGGGGATTAAGTTTATCGGCCCTTCTGGCGCTGTAATGGATACCATGGGAGATAAGATCAATGCGCGTGAGCAAATGATCAAGGCTGGGGTTCCAGTTATCCCAGGATCTGATGGTGAAGTTCACACGGCTGAAGAGGCACTTGCAGTTGCAGAAAAAATTGGCTATCCAGTTATGCTTAAGGCATCAGCTGGTGGTGGCGGAAAAGGGATTCGTAAGGTTGAAAAGGCAGAAGACTTGGTCGCAGCCTTTGAAACAGCATCCAGTGAAGCCAAGGCCAACTTTGGAAATGGCGCTATGTATCTTGAGCGTGTGATCTATCCAGCTCGCCATATCGAAGTTCAGATCCTTGCGGACCAAGAGGGTCATGTTGTCCATCTTGGTGAACGGGACTGTTCACTTCAACGGAATAACCAAAAGGTCTTAGAAGAAAGCCCATCCATTGCGATTGGCAAAACCCTTCGTAATGAAATTGGTGCTGCAGCCGTTCGTGCAGCAGAGTCTGTTGGCTATGAAAATGCAGGGACGATTGAATTTCTTCTCGATGAAGCCAGTGGCAATTTCTACTTCATGGAAATGAATACTCGTGTGCAAGTCGAACACCCAGTCACAGAGTTTGTTTCAGGTGTTGATATCGTGAAGGAACAGATTCGCATTGCAGCCGGGCAACCTTTACCTTTCAAACAAGAAGATATCGTCCTACGTGGCCATGCTATCGAGTGTCGGATCAATGCGGAAAATCCTGCTTTTAACTTTGCTCCAAGCCCAGGGAAAATTACCAATCTCTATCTACCGAGTGGTGGAGTTGGCTTGCGCGTGGACTCAGCAGTTTATCCAGGCTATACCATTCCCCCTTATTATGATAGTATGATTGCTAAAATCATTGTTCATGGGGAGAATCGTTTTGATGCTCTTATGAAGATGCAACGGGCACTTTATGAACTTGATATTGAAGGAGTGCAAACCAATGCAGACTTCCAGTTGGATCTGATTTCAGACCGCCGAGTTATCGCTGGTGACTACGATACTTCCTTCTTGATGGAAACTTTCTTGCCAAAATACCAAGAAAAAGAATAGACTTTCAAACAGTATGAGAACTAAAAGGGGGAGTTATGGCTCTATTTAGTAAAAAGGATAAGTATATTCGGATCAATCCTAACCGTTCCGTAAGGCAGAAACCACAAGCCAAGCCTGAGGTTCCGGATGAACTTTTTTCCAAGTGTCCTGGATGTAAACATATCATCTACCAAAAGGATCTTGGAAGTGAGCAAATTTGTCCCCATTGTAGTTATACTTTCCGTATTTCAGCTCAGGAACGCTTGGCTTTGACGGTTGATTCTGACAGCTTTATGGAGATGTTTACGGGTATTGAAACTCAAGATCCATTAAACTTTCCTGGCTACCAGAAAAAACTTGCTAGTATGCGTGAAAAGACAGGTTTGGATGAAGCGGTACTAACTGGTACAGCTAGTATCAAGGGACAAAAAGTTGCCCTTGGAATCATGGATTCTAACTTTATCATGGCTTCTATGGGAACCGTTGTGGGTGAAAAAATCACGCGCCTGTTTGAGTATGCAACGGTAGAAAACTTGCCAGTCGTACTCTTCACAGCTTCTGGTGGAGCCCGTATGCAAGAAGGAATCATGAGCTTGATGCAGATGGCTAAAATTTCTGCGGCAGTTCAACGTCATTCCAAGGCGGGACTTTTTTACCTAACCATTTTAACCGATCCGACAACAGGTGGAGTGACCGCTTCTTTTGCTATGGAAGGTGATATCATCCTAGCGGAGCCTCAGAGTTTGGTTGGTTTTGCTGGGCGTCGTGTTATCGAGAATACAGTTCGAGAGACCTTACCGGATGACTTCCAAAAGGCAGAATTTCTGCTTGAACATGGATTTGTTGATGCAATTGTCAAACGGAGAGAATTGCCTGAAACAATTGCTAAATTAGTAAGATTGCATGGAGGAAGTCGCGGATGAATATTGCAAAAATAGTCAGAGAGGCACGCGAGCAGAGTCGCTTGACCGCACTTGATTTTGCCAATGGAATCTTTGACGAGTTTATCGAATTGCATGGAGATCGCTCTTTCCGCGATGATGGTGCGGTCATCGGTGGAATTGGCTGGTTAGGTGACCAAGCAGTAACTGTCGTTGGTATCCAAAAGGGGAAGAGTCTTCATGACAACCTCAAACGAAATTTTGGGCAACCTCATCCAGAAGGCTATCGTAAGGCTCTTCGCCTGATGAAACAGGCAGAAAAGTTTGGTCGTCCAGTTGTGACCTTTATCAATACGGCGGGTGCTTACCCAGGTGTTGGAGCCGAGGAACGTGGACAAGGTGAATCAATTGCCCGAAACCTGATGGAAATGAGTGACCTCAAGGTTCCAATCATCGCGATTATTATCGGTGAAGGAGGATCTGGTGGGGCCCTAGCTCTAGCCGTAGCTAACCGTGTCTGGATGTTAGAAAACTCAATCTACGCAGTACTTAGCCCTGAAGGATTTGCCTCTATCCTTTGGAAGGATGGAAGTCGTGCTATGGAAGCGGCGGAATTGATGAAAATCACTTCACATGAACTTCTAGAAATGGGAATCGTAGACAAGGTAATCTCAGAAGCAGGGCTGTCAAGTAAAGAACTGCTAGGATGCGTTAAAAATGAATTGCGTGTAGAACTAGATAGATTGCAAGAACTACCACTCGACCAACTTATCGAAGAACGTTACCAACGCTTTAGAAAATACTAAGAAAATTAAAAAGCTAGAACATTTTGTTCTAGCTATTTTGATAATAGACCATGGATAAACATGAATACTCTAGATAAATAAGAAAAACAATCGATAGTCTATCCTCTATATTGCCCTAATAGAGAGTTTACCATTAGGAGAGAAAGAATGAAAAAGACAATACATTTAGGAATCTGTATGATTTTAATGTTTCTGTACATTTATTTAACGCCATTAGGAGCTATAACTCTAGCTAGGACCTTTGGTTTAGGAATGGACAGCTATATAATCTTCCTAGTTGGAGAAGTGTTGCTTATTTTCTTTTTATTCGTTTTGTGGTTGAAAAAGAAGAAGATGCTCTTTATCTTCGAGAAAAAGGGTTGGCGCTGGTCTTATCTCGCTTTCTTAGTGACTTGCTTTCTTATCTATTCTTTTTTAAATGGATTTAGAATGCAGAATATTCGATTGATTGACCATAGCTTTATTTTCCAAGATCTTCTTTCGGAACTTTACTTAAACGGAAGAGAAACGACTCTATCAAGTCTTATATTTTTAATCTTTAACATTTCGATTGTACCTGTTGTTGAGGAGACAATCTATAGGGGTTATTTTATGAATACCTTCTTTCCGAAGTCGGAGTTTTATTTGGATGTGATCTTGTCTTCTTTCATCTTCGGGCTCAGTCACTTAGTTCTATCCCATCGTGATCCCATCAGTCTCATAATTTACAGTATTCTTGGTCTTCTATTTGCAGTCGCTTATCGAGTTACGGGTAGTCTTCGGTTTACTATTGTTTGTCATAGTTTCTATAATGCGATTCCCTATGCTCCGTCGATCTTATTTTATATTTATTATTTGATTTTTAGATAGTGGAGACAAAGAAAAAAGTGTTTGATATTTGTCAAACACTTTTTCTATTTACTGTTCTTCTGTTACAAATTGGCTGAGCAGTCCGTTGATAAAACGGGCAGATTTTTGATCTGAGAAGTCCTTTGCAAGCTCGATAGCTTCATTAACAGCAACCAACTGTGGGGTGTCGAATGAAGTGATTTCAAAGACTCCCAAGCGAAGGAGGTTTCTCTCCACGAGCGTTAAACGTTCAATAGTCCAACCTGCTTTTAAATGCTGGGTGATTTGCTTGTCTAATTCTTCCTTTTTAGCCTGAACACCAGAAACGAGCTCTGTCAAAAAGGCTGGAAGTTGCACATCAGTATCTTCACGATCGTGTGTATAGGCGAATCGACAAGCAGTTTGGGTATCTGTACTAAACTCAAGACTCATAAGAGCTTGAAAGGCGCACTTGCGAAGCTCACGTCTAGATTCTAATAGTGGACTAGTCATTGAGGAAGTCCTCATCAAACAAGTCTTTCAAGTTAGGTTTTGGTGTTTTATCTGGAACGATACCTGTAACATGGATATTAACAATATCCAATTCCACATCAGCCATATTGTAAACAGCATCTTTGACAGCTTTTTGAATAGCCATAGCGACTTTTGGTACCTTTACCCCGTACTCAAGATAGAGGTAGATGTCCACTGTTAGTTTTTCATCAACATTTCGTAGATAAACACCGCGACCAAGAGAAAGTTTTGAAAGGGTGTCAGATACTGATTTGTTTGAAAAAGAGTGGACACCGTCAACTTTAGCTGTTGCGATAGCAATGATTTTTTCAAGTACACGTGGGGCGATAACGATTTCGCCTAGTTGTTCTTCAATTCCCATAGAATGACCTCTTTCTAGAGATTAGGCACGAGAAACGTAAGTTCCTTCTGCAGTGTTGATAACGAGCTTTTGCCCTGCCTCGATGAAGTCTGGAACGTTTACGACAAGTCCAGTTTCCATAGTTGCAGGCTTACCAGAACCTGTTACAGTAGCGCCTTTGATAGACGGTTGAGTTTCTGCAACTGTCAATTCGACAGTAGTAGGAACCGTAACACCGATCACTTCAGTTCCGTAGAATTGGATTTTCACTTCTGAGTTTTCAAGGATGTAAAGCAATTCGTTTTCAACGTTGACTACAGGGATTTCGTATTGGTCGTAAGTTTCTGTATTCATGAAGTAGGCTGTGTCATCCATTTTGTACAAGTATTGAGCTGGAACAGTCTCGATGATGGCTTGTTCAAATTTTTCCTCTGGACGGTAGCTTGTGTCAAATGTAGAACCAGTACGGACATCACGCAATTTCATACGCATAATCGTGTTTCCTTTACCTGGTTTGTGGTGGCTAGCTTCCAAAACGCGGATCAATTTTCCGTCTGCAGTTTCAAATGTCATACCAGCTTTTAATTTACTTGCTTCAATCATGTTTTTACCTCTTTAATAAAATAATTTACTCTTTATTGTACCATAAAAGACAACATTACTCAAATGTCAGAAGGAACTTGATTAGTTGACTGGTACGATATTTCCATCTTCGTCTTTGGTGACGAGAACGTATTTTCCATCGACTTCGATGTAAAAATTCTTGTTGGCAGTTTGCCCAGCATTTTGAGCTGGTGCTTGATTTTGAACTTGTTGGCTTAGTTGACCACCGAGAGTTTGGCCAAGATTCATGCCCATAAACATGTTCATCCCATTGCCATTCCCTTCATTGGCAGCTGCAGCAATGAGTGCTTCGTTGCGAGCACGGCGTTCTTCGATTTCAATCGTGTTGTACTTCATTGCCACGAGCTCACTATCAAGCTTACGAACGATATCAAGACTTTCTTGGTCGTAGCTGAGGTCTTCAAGCAAGATGTTAGTTGCTTCAATCCCGTAGAGACCTGTCCAAACCTTGTTGACCTCTTGTTTAGAGAGTTCGTTAAAGGTGTCTTGGTTGGCATTGAGGCTATAGATATCAACCTTGTTTTCGTTGGTGTATTTGGCAATGGCAATCGCGATTTTCGGTGCGATATTTTGACGGAGCGTTCCTTGAGCTACATCTTGGAGAGTAAATGGCTGTCCGTCAGTAATTTGACGGCTAACAGAGCTCACGTAGAAGAGGACTGGATCTGCTATTTTTACATCAAACAAGCCATAAAAACGGATGTTGAGCAGTTGTTGGTAACGTTCGCTGAAATATTCGACTGCATTTTGTGTGCCGAACTTATTACCCGCGATGGGTTGCATGCGGATAAAGATAATTTCTTGTTGGGTGATGACTTGTCCACCAAAAGAGAAACGGTTTTTAAAGTTTTCCCAAGTGCCTTTTAAACCACCTTTTTCAAGGAGCCAGGCGTTATCACCAGCTTGCCATTCGTGGCTACCAGCTTCGAGGACTTCACCAAGGAAGGTACCGTTGTTTACCAAAACAGCGCTATAACCTTGGGGAACGATAACCACACTGCCATCTGACAAGAGGCCTGTGTTTTGATTGCTGTGACGAGAACGTCCATCTGGGTCTTTAGTGAGTAATTGACCCTTGACGGCCAAGGCGTCGCCAGAGACATTGTCTGGAAGGACAATGGCTTCCTTGAATTTACTATCATTAAAACTATTTAAGCCTGCTGATAAGGCTGCACGTATAAATCCCATAATTCCTCCTAATTATAAAGCTCGTCTTCATCCACAACATCATAGGTATCCAGTACCCATTGGTTTGGACTGCGAGAGAGATTGGCACCACAGTAGTCGCACTCGCTAACTGCAGAGATTTTCAATGGGGCGCCACAGTTTGGACAGTGGTCGCTCACAACTTGGTCTGAATTGACTGCTTGCGTTTGGCTACCGTGTTGACGGATAAAGTTTAATTGATACACGGTGAAGAGATCTTTTTTAGGGTCTCCTTCAATGACACGGCGAGTCTCATCGTCAATGACATAGTCTCGTAAAATTGATGATAGAATCACCACTAAGGTATCGTTTCCGTCAGGATTTTCAATGAACTCCTTGATGCGAACATTTTCGATACAAACTTTCTCTAAAACATTGGTTGTTTTAGCTCGGATATGGTCTTCGAGTTGGGCACTGTGTTGGGAGTAGAGACTGGTACTTTCTAAAGCGCGGACAGAGTTCCAATTTTTCTCAGTCCAGGCAACCTGCAATTTAAGGTAGACTTCCTTAACCCAAGATGTGAACGCTTCCGCGTCAAAGTTTGGATCCCCGTATTTCACACGACTAATGGCCAGTGTGTTGTGTTCAACTCGACGATGGAGCGTTTGAGAATCATTACTAGTGAACGTTGAATTCGAATCTCCAGACTTATTCTGCAAGGATTTGACGATAACAACTAGTATGATTCCTCCGACTAATATGAACATAAATCCTAGATAGGGAGAGCTAGCAGAACTGTCAGAGGATGATCCATATCCAGAGCGGTAGTAGTGGTAGGATGAGCCACCAGAACGACTTCCACCTCCACTTGAGCGGCTGCTACTTCTGGAGCTACTGCGGCTGCTCCCTCCACTTCTGGAATGTCCGACACCCGCATCAACGATTTGAGGCACGGATAGAAAAACAAGTAATAAACAGGTCATTAAAAGAGCATAAAACTTTTTCATGTGTCTCCTAACTATATGATTGAACAGGTAGAATTCTGAATTCGAATGATTATTAAACTATTAATAACCTTTAAAATAATCTAAGATATACTAGGCGTTATTTACTAGTATTTAGCTTCTTTATGGAATGGCGCTCGATGAGCCATCCCACAATCCACCCTATTGCTAGCAAGTAATTTTCAAAAGCACCGATAGCATTTACAGGAGAGTGATACTCCATATAATTGAGTAAGTGATTTGTTCCTATTCCAATTCCGCCAATAATGAGAGCAAGAAGTGCGATTCGTAGATAGAACCAATCGTATTTAATATTGACAGCGAGAATAATAATCAATACAGCTAAATTCCATATTCCAATTTCTCGTTGCCAACCAGCAGATATTCCGTACCCGGAGTGGCTTCCCATGTACGATGGAAAGAAAATTTGTAGTATAGAAGCGCCTAACATAGCGATGATGACTAAGACAAATAGCAATCGTAAAAATTTGTTCATTTATTCTCCTTGTCTCATTCTCGTCTTAAAAGTAGAAAAAAGTGTATAAAGAGTAAATTACTCACTTTCTTTCAACTTCGCCAATTCCTGCGCAAGCAGTTTAAGGGCGACTTGTGGGTTGGCTTGGCCTTTGGTTGCTTTCATTAGGAAGCCTGTGAAGGCCTTGTCTGCGTTGCGTTTACCTGATTTGAAGTCGGCAACAGCAGCTTCGTTATCAGCAAAGACTTGGTGGATGATTGGGATCAAGACATCTGGATCAGAGATTTGCACCAAGCCTGCTTTTTCCACGTATTCACGCGCGCCACCGCCATTTTTAGCCAGGTGGACAAAGACTTTCTTGGCAATCTTAGAAGAGATCGTGCCGTCTTCGATGATGGCAATCATTTCTACTAAGTTTTCTGGTGTCAATTCGATTTGTTCCAGTGTTTTACCTTCGGCGTTCAAGAATTGAGCGACTTCGCCTTGGAGCCAGTTAGAGACTTGTTTGGCATCGCCACCGAGGGCAACAGCTTTTTCAAAGAAGTCAGAAGTGACTTTGTTTGCAGTCAACTGGCTAGCATCGTAGTCTGACAAGCCAAGGTCAGATACGTAGCGCGCACGGCGTTCTTTTGGAAACTCTGGCAATTCAGTACGCATTTCCTCAATCCACTCGTCTGAGATTTCAAAGAGTGGTAGGTCTGGTTCTGGGAAGTAGCGGTAGTCTGCAGCTCCTTCCTTAACACGCATGAGGATGGTTGCCTTGTTAGCTTCATCGTAACGGCGTGTTTCTTGGCGGATTTGACCACCTGAGCGAAGGATTTCGGCTTGACGTTGGACTTCGTATTCAAGACCTTTACGGACATTTGAGAAGGAGTTGAGGTTTTTCAACTCAGTCTTGGTACCGAATTTCTCTTGACCATAAGGGCGAAGAGAAATGTTGGCATCCACACGCATAGAACCTTCTTCCATCTTAACGTCAGAAATGCCAGCGTACTGGATAACTTCCTTGAGGGCAGTCAGATAAGCATAGGCTTCTTCAGGTGAACGCATGTCCGCTTCAGATACAATCTCAATCAAAGGCACCCCTTGGCGGTTGAGGTCAACATAGGAGTAGCCATCTGTACCGTGGGTGTTTTTACCAGCGTCTTCTTCTAGGTGGGCACGCTCGATACCGATTTTCTTGGTCGTACCGTCTTCTAGTTCCACTTCAATCCAGCCGTTGTAGCCGATTGGCTCATCAAACTGAGAAATTTGATAGGCTTTGGGATTATCAGGATAGAAGTAGTTCTTGCGGTCAAAGTGCATCTTTTTATGGATGTCCATGTTAAGGGCAAGAGCAGCTTTGATACCGGCATCAACAACACCTTTATTGAGAACTGGCAGAACTCCTGGGAAAGACCAGTCAATCACGTTGGTGTTGGCATTTTGGTCATTTCCAAAGTGGGCAGAAGTAGGTGAGAAGATTTTTGAATTGGTGTTGAGCTCTACGTGGACTTCAAGTCCAATGACTGTTTCAAAGTTCATTAGTTGTCACCTCCAAAAATCACGGGTTGTTGTTTGTGGTAGTCTGTTGTTGCTTCAAAGGCAGCAGCAGCTTGGTAAATGGTTTCCTCAGAGTACTTAGGACCAATCAATTGGAGACCGACAGGTAAGCCTTGGGAGAATCCAGCAGGAATCGAAATTCCTGGGAGACCCGCTAAGTTGACAGGAATGGTCAAGAGGTCAGCCAAGTACATGGCAACTGGGTCGTGGTTGAGTGAGTCCAAATCATAGGCAACGCTTGGAGCAGTTGGTCCCAAAATCAAGTCGTAATCCGCAAAGACGTTTTCGAAATCTTGAATGATAAGGGTACGGACTTGACCAGCTTTCTTGTAGTAGGCATCGTAGTAACCTGATGAAAGGCTGAAAGTACCTAGCATGATACGGCGTTTTACCTCTTCACCGAAACCTTGGCTACGGCTGTTTACATAGATTTCATCAAGATTCGTCGCATCATCTGCGCGGTAGCCGTAACGGATACCGTCAAAGCGTTGCAAGTTTGAGGATGCTTCTGATGAAGCGATAATATAGTAAACGGCAACACCGTATTTAGAGTGAGGAAGGCTGACTTCTTCGACGATGGCACCGAGTTTTTCAAAGTGTTTGGCTGCGTTCAGGATAGTTTCCTTAACCTCTGGGTCAATCCCTTCACCAAGGTATTCCTTAGGCAAAGCAATTTTCATGCCCTTGATGTCTTGCCCGATTTTTGAAGTAAAGTCGGCAATGCGGACAGGAGCAGAAGTAGAG
Source organism: bacterium (assembly GCA_905221435.1). GTDB lineage: Bacteria > Bacillota > Bacilli > Lactobacillales > Streptococcaceae > Streptococcus. The sequence continues at coordinate 7,518 of CAJNDD010000002.1, read as the reverse complement.
TCTTTAGCATCTTCGCTGGCAATAGCATTAAGCAAGAGGGCATTTTCTTTAACAGTTGGTGCAAAAGGTCCAATCTGGTCTAATGAGCTACCGAAGGCAATGAGACCGAAACGAGAAACCGTTCCGTAGGTTGGTTTGAGACCAACGATCCCGTTGAAGGCGGCAGGTTGGCGGATGGAACCACCAGTATCAGAACCAAGTGACAAGCGGACTTGACCCGAAGCTACAGAAGCTGCGGAACCGCTTGATGAACCACCAGGAACCTTGGTCTGGTCCCAAGCATTTTTAGTCGCACCGTAGTGAGAAGTTTCACCGGATCCACCCATAGCAAACTCGTCCATGTTGGTTTTTCCGACCACAATCATGCCCTTAGTTTTGGCATTGGCAACGGCTGTCGCATCAAAGATGGGCTCGTAGTTGTAGAGCATTTTTGAGGCAGCAGTTGTGAGGATGCCGTCAGTAGAAATATTATCCTTAACAGCCAGTGGAATTCCTGAAAGGACATTATCCGCGTCAATTCCAGCTTGGTCAATGGCTTTAGCTTGAGCAAGGGCTTGTTCTTCAGCGATGGTGACAAAAGCGTTGATAGCTGCCTCGCGAGACTTGATATCTTCAAGCGTAGCTTGGGTCAATTCAGTTGCTGAAATTTCCTTAGATACAAGGAGGTTGTGCAAGTCTTCAATCGTTTTGTTATTAAAAGTCATTAGGCATCTCCTCCATCATCTAGGATAGCTGGTACCTTGATATAGTAGTTTTCTTTTTCAGGTACGTTTTTAAACAAGCGGTCACGGTCTGTTCCTTCTTCGGCCACATCAGGGCGGAGTACAGTCTTGCGATCTGCCATGGTCGTAGTAGGTGCGACACCAGTTGTGTCAACTTCGCCTAGCAATTCAACCATGTCAACAATTTTAGACAAGGTTGTCGCAAAGGCAGCAGTTTCTTCTTCAGAGAATTTTAATTTTGAAAGATTGGCAACGTGTGTTACCTCTTCTTGCGTAATTTTCATCTTGCATCCTTTCGTGAAATGATGATTTTTAGTCTGTTCTATTTTACCATATTTTCCTATAAATAAGCTAAGGCAAAGCGAAAAGAAATAGAAATTGAAAAATCGCTTTTAATTCGCTATAATGGTTAAACTAGAGAATAGAAAAAATAAGAGTTAGGATAAAAAAATGTTCCATCAATTTATCACCAGATCTCAAACTGTTCCTCCTCCCATTTCGCTTTTTTGGTATGGGATCATGATGCTTCTCTTAGTACTTTGTATTTATGGAGCACTTGCTTATCACAATAATCCGAAATTTGTCCGCTTGTTTAAGGGGATTCAGATCCTCCAGTTGCTAGTCCTATATAGTTGGTATGTTGGTTTTGGGATTCCCTTTTCTAATAGCCTTCCATTTTATCATTGCCGTTTGGCCATGTTTGCGGTGGTTTTCTTGCCAGATAAATGGCGGAGCAAGCAATATTTTGCCCTCTTAGGAGCAAGTGGAGCGGTCTTTGCCTTGATTTACCCGGTTTTTGATCCCTATGATTTTCCCCATATTACCAGTTTTTCATTTTTGATTGGGCACTATGCCCTTCTAGTGAATTCCTTGGTTTACTTGATGAATCACTATGACAAGAGCCTACTCAAGAAATATATGATAGTAGCCTATACTTTTATCCTCAATCTCTTTTTAGTTGGGGTTAATCAGGTGACTGGTGGAAATTATGGTCTCTTAAGAGATACACCGTTTATCTCGAATGCTCCTCTATGGATAAAGTACCTCCTTGTGTCGGTCATCCTTTCACTGGCTCTTGTTTTCTTTGATATTTTGTTCGAAAAACGATGGAAAAAGAGAAATCAGGTGCAATCTATGCTCTAGCTCGCCTTTTCATCGTATGAGCAATTGAAAAACTCCCCAAAATCCGCTATAATGGAGAGTTGAAAGGAATGGTAAAATCCAATGTAAAAATCATTCTTAGCCATTGAAACAACTAAAAATAGAAAATCAAAGAAAGAGAACTTATGACTATTCAAGAAGAAATCAAGAAACGCCGTACTTTTGCCATTATCTCTCACCCGGACGCGGGTAAAACGACTATTACAGAGCAATTGCTCTATTTTGGGGGAGAGATTCGTGAGGCTGGTACCGTAAAAGGTAAGAAAACAGGGACTTTTGCTAAGTCTGACTGGATGGATATCGAGAAACAACGTGGGATTTCGGTCACGTCATCTGTTATGCAGTTTGACTATGATGGCAAGCGCGTGAATATCCTTGACACACCAGGGCACGAGGACTTCTCAGAAGATACCTATCGTACCTTGATGGCGGTTGATGCTGCGGTCATGGTCGTGGACTCTGCCAAGGGTATCGAGGCCCAAACCAAGAAATTGTTTGAGGTTGTGAAACACCGTGGCATTCCAGTCTTTACCTTTATGAACAAGCTGGACCGTGACGGTCGTGAGCCACTGGATCTCTTGCAAGAACTAGAAGAAGTACTAGGTATTGCGAGTTATCCAATGAACTGGCCAATCGGGATGGGGAAAGCCTTTGAAGGCTTGTATGACCTCTATAACCAACGTTTAGAACTTTATAAAGGGGATGAACGTTTTGCCAGTTTGGAAGAAGGTGACAAACTCTTTGGAAGTAACCCATTTTATGAGCAAGTAAAAGAGGATATCGAACTCCTGAATGAAGCAGGAAATGAGTTTTCAGAAGAAGCCATTCTCGCAGGTGATTTGACTCCGGTCTTCTTCGGATCAGCCCTGACTAACTTTGGGGTACAGACCTTCCTTGAAACTTTTTTGAAATTTGCTCCAGAGCCACATGGACACAAGAAAACAGATGGCGAAATTGTCGATCCTTACGACAAGGATTTCTCAGGATTCGTTTTTAAAATCCAAGCCAACATGGATCCTCGTCACCGTGACCGTATCGCCTTTGTCCGCATCGTATCAGGTGAATTTGAGCGTGGAATGAGTGTCAACCTGCCTCGTACTGGGAAGAGTGCCAAACTGTCGAATGTCACTCAGTTTATGGCGGAAAGTCGTGAGAATGTGACCAATGCCGTGGCAGGTGATATTATCGGGGTTTACGATACAGGGACTTATCAGGTTGGAGACACTTTGACGGTTGGAAAAAACAAGTTTGAGTTTGAACCACTGCCAACCTTTACTCCTGAAATTTTCATGAAAGTTTCTGCCAAGAACGTCATGAAACAAAAATCCTTCCACAAGGGGATTGAACAATTGGTGCAGGAAGGAGCTATTCAGCTTTATAAGAACTACCAAACAGGCGAGTATATGCTAGGCGCTGTTGGTCAACTCCAGTTTGAAGTCTTTAAGCACCGCATGGAAGGCGAGTACAATGCAGAAGTGGTCATGAGCCCAATGGGTAAAAAGACGGTTCGTTGGATCAAGCCGGAAGACCTAGACGAGCGCATGTCTTCAAGCCGCAATATCTTGGCCAAAGACCGCTTTGACCAACCAGTCTTCCTCTTTGAAAATGACTTTGCCCTCCGCTGGTTTGCGGATAAATATCCAGACGTAGAGTTGGAAGAGAAGATGTAACTCAGTACCAACAATTGAAACTAAAGTTCCTAATTGTTGGACGCTAGTCGCTATTTGGCGAACTAGCTAACTGCCTTACTAACTACGTTTGGCAAATATAATCGATTTGCCAAACTCCGTGTCGTAGTGTAAAATCGGCTTACTTAAACGGCTTCACTAGGAAAAGTCCACGAATGATTTCGATTCGTGGACTTTTTCATTGTAACGGCAAGGAAGCTAACTAGCTAACTGCCTTACTAACTACGTTTGGTAAATGAAATCGATTTGCCAAACTCCATGTTGTAGTATAATGATCGTTCTAGCAAAAAAATCCCACGAATTCAAATTATTCGTGGAATTTTTTATAATGAAGATAATTTAGTTAAAAAGTCTAACTTATAGGGGATACAGTTACTTCCCCTGAGATGATTTTGTTGTTCAATTATCCGAAAATGATATTTCTCCTCAGTTTGGAGTTGAAATCACGTGCCTTTTATAAATGTCGTTTAGGCTCTTTTGTCTGAGGGAAAGCCACTTGATTCTTATTTTTCGATGAATAGTTGAACAGAATTTATTCCTAGATTGTGCTGGAGTTTCCATTTCTTGCTTTGCCGCACCTAGTTGGTGGGAAATAGGCCGATTTTCGTTTTTTTTTTCTAATCATAAATATTGAATTGTAGGTATGTTTAGGATATAATAAGGAGATAAAATTTTTTAGAAAGAAGAATATCTTTTTTAGGTTAGGAGAGTGGACATGTTTTTTAGACGCCAACGAGGTGAATATAGAGAGACCGACCGCATCACAAGGTATAAATTAATCAAGTCGGGGAAACATTGGTTGCGAGCCTCAACTTCCCTATTTGGTCTGTTTAAAGTTATGCGTGGGGGTGTTGATGCTACGCAGGTAAAAACAGAATTAGTAGAAGATCAGGCAAGTCAAAAATTGACTGCCTTAGATTTGTTGAAAGGTGTAGCAGCAACTGGAACCATTTTGGGAGGTTTTGCAGCTACTCAGACAAGAGTATACGCTAATGATACTATTGCAGTTGAAAAGACGGTAGAATCAAAGGATATCTTGGCTACAAGAAACACTGTGGTTCTGGGTGAAACATCAACGAGTGACTCAGAAACTTCTGCTAGCTTGTCTACTTCTGTGAGTGAAAGCACTTCGCTATCAGAATCTGTGTCTGATAGTTCGTCAGCTAGTGCTTCCGCCAGCACTTCTACTAGTCTTTCTGCCAGCACTTCATTCAGTGAGTCTATCAGTATTTCAGCTAGTGCCAGTCAATCAACAAGTGGATCGAATGTTTCCATAGTATCAAGTCTGTCTGTTGAACAGAGCGCATCGACGCCAGCAATTGAACAGCAGTCTTCTACTTCAAAAGAAGCAAAGAACCTTGAAATTGATTCAGCTGCATTAAAAACAACTGAAATTACTGGTAAGAATAGTGTCAGTGCAGTTCAATCAACTTCTGTAACAACTAGCTTGGTTGCGGCTGCAGCTGCTGCAATAGCATCATCAGAAGTTACAGCTAAACAGCAAGATGAAAACCGTAAGAAGCTGACCAATCTTTCAGCTGAGATAGGTGAGTATCTAGCAAAAGCAGTTGATTTGCCAAATACGGATTCAGCTCTTGTTAAGGCTAATGCAGCGCTAACAGAAATTGAAAAGGCCTTAGCTGATCCGACTAGCGATTTAACAACAGTAGTGCAAAAAGCTACTTTAGCACGTAATTCGATTATTAATGCTGTTTTGGCGACTAATTCTGGTGTACGCGATGTACGAAATGGGACAGTGATTACTAGAGGGGCACACCTACGTGCAGCTTCTAATCCACCTACAATCTCTATGCCATCTACTATCACAATTTATAATGATGAATCAGTTAATTACCAGATAAGGCTGAATGATGATAAAGGGATGGATAAAATCACGGCTTCCCCATCCAATGCTATTATTACAGGCTTAAATGCACCGGACTATCCAGCTACTAAGAAAAGGGGATATGGGGATCTATATACCTATGATAGATGGGGAAATCAAACAGGTGCTCAAAGAACATACACTATTAACGTAATAGGGACAGTGGGTCGTGAAAACGGAACTTGGAAACCCTATAAACCTGGTACCTATGTTCTGGAGTACACAGTAACAGATATTCATGGCTTGACTGCGACAGCACGTACGAATTTCCATATCAAAGGCTTCAACGAACGCCACAACCCAGTTAGTGGGGATACTGTTATTGTTAAGAATCCCTCTTCTTTGACTGTAAGTGAACGCAATCAAGTACTTGAAAAATTTAAAGAAAAAAACCAGTCGCTTTTATCTGGTAGTGATTTTACGAAAGATGGCGTAACCGGAACGATTGCGGTAGCTGAAAATGGGAATATTACCATTACCTACCGTGATAATACTACAACTGTTATCCCAGCTAATGTGGATGCTGTTCCAGTTCCAAGTGCGACGGTGACTCGTAACGGTCAAACTCTAACACCTGTAAACGGCAACTATATTGTGTACGCAGGAGATGATATTCAAATTAATTTCACTGCTACAGATAATAGTGGGCAATTATCAGAATTTAAGATTGTTTCAAATGAAGATGCAAATGGTTCAGCCCTTAAAAATAATTTCTTTGAAGATAATAAATATGGGACGGGAACAGTAGATCATTTAACGGGGAATATCACAGCAACTACTGCTAGTCCAGCTCGTATTACAGTAAGAGCTCATTTGAATGATAATCTAGAGTACGATAAAAATGGTATAAATAGTTGGCAACGTAATGCAGTAGCAACGGATAAGGCTGGGAATAAAAATAGTGCAGGAAATGCTTCGCCAGGTAATGTCCGTATTGTGCAAGGTAGACTGACAGATATTATGGAAGGGGTAGCACCGACTGAAACCTTCCAAGTAGAGAATGTTTCTGAATTAAAACTTCAAGAAAAAACTCGTATATTGGCGGCTGTTGAGAAACTAAACAATAAGCAGGAAAAACGTATTGATTCCTTTACTATTAGTAACAATGGAACAGTTACCATTATCTATAAAGATAAGACTACGGATACGTTCACTGTAAAACTTTCTGATAGTGAGTATAAGAGTAGCAGTACTTCAACTAGTCTAAGTCAAAGACAATCAACAAGCGCAAGTACGTCGGCAAGTGTGTCTGCCTCAACGAGTGCCTCAGTAAGTGCTTCAACAAGCGCGTCCAAGTCAGCCTCGACGAGTGCTAGCCAAAGTGCTTCAACAAGCGCATCCAAGTCAGCCTCGACGAGTGCTAGCCAAAGTGCTTCAACAAGCGCATCCAAGTCAGCCTCGACGAGTGCTAGCCAAAGTGCTTCAACAAGCGCATCCAAGTCAGCCTCGACGAGTGCTAGCCAAAGTGCTTCAACAAGCGCATCCAAGTCAGCCTCGACAAGTGCTAGCCAAAGTGCTTCAACAAGCGCATCCAAGTCAGCCTCGACAAGTGCTAGCCAAAGTGCTTCAACAAGCGCATCCAAGTCAGCCTCGACAAGTGCTAGCCAAAGTGCTTCAACAAGCGCATCCAAGTCTGCTTCAACGAGTGCTTCAACGAGTGCTTCAGCAAGTGCCAGCACGTCAGCGAGTGCGTCCGCTTCAACAAGTGCTTCAGTTTCAGCAAGTACATCGGCAAGTGAGTCTGCTTCGACAAGTGCTTCAGCAAGTGCAAGTACGTCAGCGAGTGCGTCCGCTTCAACAAGTGCTTCAGTTTCAGCAAGTACGTCAGCGAGCGCATCCGCTTCAACAAGTGCCTCAGTAAGTGCAAGTACATCGGCAAGTGAGTCCGCTTCAACAAGTGCTTCAGTAAGCGCAAGTACATCGGCAAGTGCATCTGCTTCAGCAAGTGCCAGCACGTCAGCGAGTGCATCCGCTTCAACAAGTGCTTCAGCAAGTGCAAGTACGTCAGCGAGCGTATCTGCTTCAACGAGTGCTTCAGTTTCAGCAAGTACATCGGCAAGTG
>CAJNDD010000001.1 GCA_905221435.1 bacterium | reverse complement strand
TTACAATTGGCTTGAACACCTTTATTGTATCGCGTTTGGAGTTTTTTTGGTATAACCTTCGATGCGCACCCGCATAGCGGGTGGTTTATTTGTCTCGCACCTTACGGAGCGAGACGGACTAATAGTCACATAATAAAAACAACCTTTATATAACAGAAAGGTTGTTTCTTTATCTATATTTATAAAATATTTTTATGATAATTTAAATCGTGCTCTCAGGCGTTCTGCCTTCGATTTACCGATTACTTTATCCAACAAGCAAATAGCTAGACTCATGAAGCCATAGAGAGCTCCACCTATACCGCCTATAAGAGCAACATATAGGAAGCTCCACAAACGTCCTGTTGGTTGGAAGAAAAATCCTAAAATCCACTGTAGGAAACCAACTAAGAGAAACATGACCATTGTCAAAATCGTAATTAAAATTGTCCGTTTTAAGATAATCTTACGGCGTGCACCCGTTATCTTGCAAATCTCTCGGTACATCAGAACATTTGGAATGATAAGTCCGATAGTCGTTGAGATTAAGGGACCGTAGCTGTGGAAAATGGCAATGGTTGGCAATTGCAAGACTAGCTTGGCAAGGGAACCATAGACAAAGTAAAGCACTGCCTTGCGATTGCGGAACATGGCCTGAAGCATAGGAGACAAGACCATATACAAGCCTAAGATAGTAGACTGCAAAACTGCAAAGACAAATAAACCCATGGCCAAACTATCTGGCTTCCCGTAAAAGACTGTATAAAGAGGTTCCCCTACCATGACCACTCCAACCGTTGCTGGCAAGAGAAACATAAAGAGCATGGTCATACTATCTTGGACAAGACGAGCAGCGGCTCTCAAATCACCTTTGACATAATTTTCCGTCAAAAGTGGCAAGCCAACACTTCCAATCGAAACCCCAACAGAGATCAAAATCATGGTGATTTTGTTGGGATTGGCTGAGAAATAGGAGAACATGACAACCAAGTCTTCCTTGCTATAGTTGGTAAACCAAGTCATACTGTTGATGAAGGTCATCTGATCCAAGATTTGGAAGAGTTGAATGGCTGATCCTGTCAGGATAAAAGGGATGGCTTCCTTGATGGTGTCAACTAAAAGTCGCTTGCTATTAATCTTATCTCGTGTTTCAAATACCTTTTGGAGCAGTCCCTCCTTGGAAAGAAAATGAATCAAGACTGCAAAACTTGCCACCATCCCCACAAAGGCCGCAAAGGTCGATTGGGTAACGGCCGATAAGTAGTCTCCAGAACCCATCTTCATAATGAAGAAGGTCGCCAACAACATCCAGATAACACGAATCACCTGCTCTGCTATTTGGCTCATAGCATAGGGTTTCAGGTTATTCATCCCCTGGAAAAAGCCACGGATAACACTCATAGACGGGAAAATCAAGACCGCCCAAGCCAAACTCTGCATGATAGGAATCAGGTCTTTCCCCACGCCCGACAAGTCTGCTAACCAAGGGGCAAAGAGATACAAGATCAAGGCAAAGACTAGACCCAATCCTGTCATAAAACCTAAAAAACTCCGAATCAAAGCAAAGCTGTGCTCTTCTTCTCGCATGGTATTGTACTTAGCTACTTGTTTGGCAACCGCAACAGGTATACCTGCTGTTGAAATCAGCAAGAACCAAGCATAAATATTGTAGCCCATGGTAAAGAGTCCATTTGCCTTGGCGGCATAAGTCCCCATCCAAATATACCAGGGAATAATGTAGATAGCCCCAAGGAGGCGACTAATAAAGTTGCTAGCTGTTAGCCAAGCAGTCCCTCGCAACATCTGGGCTTGCTGGTGATTGTTTTCGTTAGACATAGCTTCCTCATTCAATTTTGATAACTAGGAAATTTTCCTCATCTTCCATTATAAACTTTTCCTTGTTACTTGTAAATTTACGACTTTCGGTTTACAATAGAAAGTATGATAAAGATTGAAACCGTATTAGATATTTTAAAAAAAGATGGTCTCTTCCGCGAGATTATCGACCAAGGGCACTACCACTACAACTACAGTGATGTCGTTTTTGATAGCATCAGTTACGATAGCCGAAAAGTAAAAGAAGGCACTCTTTTTTTTGTAAAAGGCGCTACCTTTAAAAAAGAATTTCTTACCTCTGCTATTACACAAGGTCTCGGATGGTATGTAGCTGAAAAGGACTACGAAGTCGGTATCCCCGTCATCATTGTGAGCGATATCAAGAAAGCCATGAGTTTGATTGCTATGGAGTTTTATGGTAATCCACAAGAGAAACTCAAAATTATCGCCTTCACTGGAACCAAGGGTAAGACAACAGCGGCCTATTTTGCCTATAACATCTTGGCTCAACACCATCGCCCAGCTATGCTGTCTACCATGAATACAACCTTAGATGGTAAGACCTTCTTTAAATCTGCCCTCACAACTCCTGAGAGCATTGATCTCTTTGATATGATGGCTCAGGCTGTTAAGAATGGTAGGACCCATCTCATCATGGAAGTCTCCAGTCAAGCCTATCTGGTCAAACGCGTCTATGGTCTGACTTTTGATGTAGGAGTTTTCCTCAATATCAGCCCTGATCATATCGGACCAATTGAACATCCTAGTTTTGAAGATTACTTCTACCACAAACGTCTCTTGATGAAAAATAGCCGAGCAGTTGTCATCAACAGCGACATGGACCACTTTTCTGTACTGAAAGAACAAGTGGAACATCAAGACCATGACTTCTATGGTAGCCAGTCTAGTAACCAAATCGAGAATTCCAGAGCTTTTAGCTTTTCAGCTACAGGTAAACTTGCTGGAGATTATGATATCCAACTCATTGGCCACTTCAATCAAGAAAATGCAGTCGCTGCAGGACTTGCCTGCCTTCGTCTAGGTGCCAGTCTAGAGGACATCAAAAAAGGGATCGCTGCAACCCGCGTTCCTGGACGTATGGAAGTTCTCACTCAGAAAAATGGAGCTAAGGTCTTCATCGACTATGCCCACAATGGTGATAGTCTGAAAAAACTGATTTCTGTTGTTGAAACCCATCAAACTGGAAAGATTGTTCTGGTTCTCGGTTCGACTGGAAACAAGGGTGAAAGTCGTCGCAAAGACTTTGGACTCCTTCTCAATCAACATCCTGAGATTCAAGTCTTTCTAACTGCGGATGATCCAAACTATGAAGATCCAATGGCCATTGCTGAAGAAATCAGCAGCTACATCAGTCATCCTGTTGAAAAGATTGCCGAGCGTGAACAAGCCATCAAGGCAGCTATGGCCATCACAAATCAAGAACTTGATGCCGTGATTATTGCTGGTAAGGGAGCTGATTGCTACCAGATCGTCCAAGGAAAGAAAGAAGACTATCCTGGAGATGCGGCTATCGCAGAACGTTATCTATAAAAAAATCAAGGGAAGTTTTCCCTTGATTTTTTTAGTCTTCTTTCTTAAATGAATTTTTAAGACCTTCAACGGCACCTTCTACAGCACCTTTAGCATCTTCAACAACTTCTTTTGCTTTCGCAACTGTTTTTTCTACAGCACCTTCTGCTTCTGTTTTGCTATCGCCAGTAACTTTCCCAAATCCTTCTTTGATAGCACCAGTTGCTTGTTCCAATTTATTTTCAAGTGACATAGCTCTGTCTCCTTTGCTTTTAATACGATAATGGTTATCGCTTACATTCAGTTTATGCTTATTCTTTAGTAAAGTCAAACAATCTGCTCAAAAGCAAGCAATTAAGGTAAATAGAAAGTCAACCGTTCCTTGTCGAAATCAACAGCCAACTCATACTTCCCTTCTTCGTTTTGCACAATATAGCCCAAGACGACCAAACCATCCACAAAGATATCACGGCGTTTCTGCATAAGATGGTCTTTTTTGAGGAACTTCAGTAAAAAAGTCGTCATATACTTGAGGGCGTACTCAGGATTGACATCTCCCAAAATGGCATAGAGTTCCTGCTGTCTTTCTGTCAAAGGATATTGGTGCTTGACCTTGTAGAAATAATTAGACAGGGTCATTTTTTTTCTCGAGAAGTCAGTTTTTTCAACTAAAATAGCTGCATTGGTTTGATTGCGCAATTCTGTCTCAAAACTCTGCTCTAACAGAGCATGATAAACTGAACTATCCTCTCTGACAAAAATCTCTTGATCCAGTTCAAGATCATCAAGGGACTCAAGCATAGGAAGATTGAGGTAATAACGCTTGTTTTCCCTTAGAATCAAACCTGCCTTTATATATTCTTCCATGAGTTTATCAACTGCTACTTCTGGAAATTGAGCCTTGATTTCCCGTAGAATCACATCATCATTCTGGTCCAGATAGCGGATCAATTCTCCAAAAAATGGCTGTCGAGTCAAACGAGATGGATTAAAAATCTGAATCATGAAGATTCCTTTCTTTACATTCTAAAAGAGGGGATGCTGCTAACTGACTGGGGTTGGTCCCTGGTTGATTCAGAGGAACAGGAAGTTCGAGTTTCCTGTAATATTCCCTCCAAAAATCACTAATCTCCTGCTCCCCATCCCCAAATTTCATCGGTACGCTCTCAAAAATCGGTAGGATTTCAGCGATGTACTGGGAACAGTAAAAGCCATTCCCATCTGGATAAAACGAGCTATTATAAGGAACTCCTAGATGCTTGCAAGCCTTCTCCTTCACCAAGTCAGCTTCCATCTCTGGATAGACATAAAGGTCGTAGAGATGAGTCGGTTCAAAAAAATCAGCTGGTTCTTGACAGATGACACCTGCTTGCCCACTAGCATGATAGATGAAACCGTCCAAAAAGATGGCTACATGACTATAGTGTCCAGTAGAAGCCTGGATGGCCTGCCCCATATCTGAAAGGTCCTTCACAAAAATCAAATCACCATTTTCTAACATCTTTCTCTCCTAGAAAAAAAGGAGCCGAAACCCCTTTAGTTATATGGAAACAAGTGTTTCCACGTTTCAATCATCACTCAGACTGTTAGCCATTAAAGCTTTCAGTCAACTGTGGCACCACTTGTTTCTTACGTGAAACAGCACCTGGAAGGAAAGCGTGGTTGTTTTCAAGTTTGAAATTGAAGGCAGCTTCCACCTTGTCCATGTTTGATCCAAGAGCCAGAATTTCAGAGTTTGAGTTGACGATGTCTGTAATCATCAAGACAAAATCTGAGTAGCCGTTTGCCGCATTAGCCGCTTGCATTGCTGCTTCGATTTCTGCTTGGCGTTCCAAGACTTCAGCAATATCAACTGTATTGACTTGGGCAACACGAACCTTATTTCCGTTGAGTTCAAAAGTCTTAGCATCGATGTCAATCAATTCTTCAGCAGATTTGCTAGCCAAGTTCGTACCAGCTTTCAGCATAGCAAGACCGTATTCTTCCAAGTTGACGCCTGCTAATTCAGCCAACTCAGGAGCAATGACTTTATCGGTTGGGTGTGTTGTTGGTGATTTCAAAAGAAGAGTATCTGAAATCAAGCCTGAAAGCATCAAACCTGCGATTTCTTTAGGAACAGCTACACCATGCTCTTTGAACATGCGGTAAACGATAGAAGACGCTGATCCAACTGGTTCCAAGCGCATGTAAAGTGGGCTGGAAGTTTCAAAATTAGCCACACGGTGGTGATCCACAACTCCGTAAACTTCTACTTCAGCGATATCTGACACTGATTGTTGGAATTCATTGTGGTCAGTCAATATGACTTGTTCTGCACCTTCTGCTTTAGCTGATGTGATAACACGTGGTGCTTTCACACCAAAATAGTTCAAAACGAAGGCTGTTTCTTCGTTTGGAGTACCGAGAGCAACTGCTTCTGTGTCCAATCCATAAGCTTCTTTTGCAAGGTAAGCAAAGGCTACAGATGACCCGATGGCATCTGAGTCTGGATTTTGATGACCAAATACTAGAATCTTAGACATGATAATACCTCTTTAAATTTATTCATCTTATTTTAGCACTTTTTTCCTTTTTTGACAAAAGTAAGAGGGGCCAAAGGACTCCTCATTAGATATCAATATGATTGACTAGATTTTTCTCTTGATTTTCAGATAAAAATCGTTCTTTCTGTGGACGTTTCTTTCGTTTGAGGAGAGCCTCTGCAGACATGGCTTCTTCCTTGCTGGCAAACCCCTCTACATAGATGAGTTTGACTGGCAAGCGTGCTCGGGTATATTTGGCTCCCTTCCCACTATTATGAACGGCAAGGCGCCTCTTCACATCCGTTGTATAGCCCGTATAGTAAGAACCGTCGCGGCACTCCACAACATACATATAGGCCTTATGATCCATAGTAAATCTCTTGAATTTCTGGTGTATAGGAACCATCATCATTGTGAACAATGAGAGGTGGCAAGATCTTAAAGCCACTAGTCGATCCATCCTTGATAGCTTCGATTAAGAGCATATTGGCCTCCTTCTCACGTTTCGGATAGACAAATTGCAAGCGCTTGGGTGCCAAATTGTGGCGTTTGAGCATATCTAGGATATCCAAGAGCCGATCAGGACGATGGACCATGGCCAAACGGCCATTAGACTTGAGAATACTCTGAGCACTTCGACAGATTTCTTCTAGGTTAGTCGTAATTTCGTGTCTGGCCAGAAGGTAGTGCTCACTCTCGTTGAGATTAGAATGCGGATCCACCTTGAAATAAGGTGGATTACACAAAATCATATCTACCTTACTTCCCTGAATGTGGGCAGGCATATTTTTCAAATCATCGCAGATGACTCGCATCTGCTCTTCCAAGCCATTCAACTGAACCGAACGCTCTGCCATATCCGCCAAGCGTTCCTGAATCTCTACAGATAATATCTGTGCCTGAGTACGAGTGCTGGCAAAAAGCCCTACTGCCCCATTCCCTGCACAAAAGTCCACAATTAAGCCCCGTTTAGGGAAGCGAGGAAAGCGCGACAAGAGAACACTATCTACCGAATAGCTAAACACCTCTTTGTTTTGAATGATTTTGATATCTGTCGAAAAGAGCTGATTGATGCGCTCTCCTGATTTTAATAATTGTTCTTCCATATATTGATTTTAAAAATACGAAATCTAATAGACTAGTTTTTCTCTTTCAAATTGTTAAGGGCTTCACGCGTCCAAACAGGCATCATTCGACCAAGTGGAGCAAAACCATGCTTGATCCGATCATTTGAAAAACGTCTCCGTCTTGGTAGCTGATGTTTTTCTTCCTCCAGAGTGCGGATAGAAAGACTGGCTTTACCTGAAAATTCGTCTAAATCAACAACCTGAACTTGCACTTCTTCACCAATTTTCAAAACTTCATAGATATTTTCGATAAATCCTGTTCGAATCTCCGAGATGTGAATCAACCCAATCACCCCTGTTTCTAACTCAACAAAGGCACCGTAAGGTTGAATTCCTGTAATACGCCCCTTTAACTTATCACCAATTTTCATCTTAGTCCTCAATTTCAATCGTTTCAATTACTACATCTTCAATTGGTTTGTCCATAGCGCCTGTCTCAACAGCTGCAATGGCATCCAAGACTGCAAAAGATTCTGCATCGACCAATTGCCCAAAAACAGTATGGCGGCGGTCAAGGTGAGGAGTCCCACCCTTCTCTGCATAAATCTCAGCAATTGGTTCAGGCCAGCCACCACGCGCAATCTCTTTCTTAGAGTATGGCAAATGTTGGTTTTGCACGATAAAGAACTGGCTGCCATTGGTATTTGGTCCAGCATTGGCCATAGAAAGAGCCCCGCGAACATTATAGAGTTCTTCAGAAAATTCATCTTCAAAAGAATCTCCATAGATAGATTCTCCACCCATACCTGTTCCAGTTGGGTCTCCACCTTGGATCATAAAGTCCTTGATAATACGATGGAAAATCACACCATCATAGTAACCGTCTTTTGAAAGAGCGACAAAGTTGGCTACTGTTTTAGGAGCCTGCTCAGGGAAGAGCTTGATACGCAAGTCTCCGTGATTTGTCTTAATGGTCGCCAGCGGACCTTCTACTGTTTCAATGTCTACTTGTGGGAAATACAATTCTTTTTCTACTAAACCAAACTTAGTTAGAGCATCAAAAACACCATCTTCTTCTACTATTTTTGTAATATAATCTGCTTTTTCTTTGATCTTTTCGTGGGAAACTCCCATGGCAATGCTGATTCCTGCATAATCAAAGAGTTCCAAGTCGTTGAGTCCATCTCCAAATACCATGACATTCTCTGGTTTTAAGCCTAGATGTTCCACCACCTTGGCTACACCAGTTGCTTTTGAACCTGAAATGGGCACGATATCAGATGAATGTTCATGCCAACGCACCATGCGAAGTTTATCCGACAAAGAATCTGGCAAGCGCAAGTCATCCCCTTTTTCCTCAAAGGTCCACATCTGGTAAATATCTGCTTTTTCATGAAAGTTAGGATCCACATCCAAGTTCGGATAAATCGGGTCAATAGCCTGACTGATCAGTTCTGTCCGAGTGGATAGTTTGGCAGCATGACTTCCAACCAAGCCATAGTCAATTCCTTCTCTCTTAGTCCACGAAATGTATTCTTCTACATCTTTCTTCTCAATCTTATGTTGATAAACGACATTTCCTTTTTTATCTTCTATGTAGGCACCATTTAAGGTTACAAAAAAGTCCGGCTTGAGGTCTCGAATCTCTGGAACAACACCAAAAATACCACGCCCAGATGCAATCCCTGTCAAAATTCCCTTTTCTCGCAACTGCTTAAAAACCGTGGGAATCGTAGCTGGAATAAAACCTGTCTTTGACGTACGCAGGGTATCATCAATATCAAAGAAGACAATCTTAATCTTCTTTGCCTTGTATTTTAATTTCGCATCCATCTCTCTACCTCTTTCAATCTAACTCTTTCCATTATACCATAAAGTAGAGAAATCCCCTATCTTCAAAGAAGTTCACTATCTCTTATTCGAATTTCTTGGATAGATACAGAACTAAATCATCATTATTTTGAATAGTATCATTCATTTCCAACGGCTGATTTCGATACCAAACGCCTGAACCATCAGGAATATAGCCTCGTTTGATGTACAATCTCTGAGCAGGTCCATAACCTAAATGGATCCCAACACCAAGCGTCACCTTATCCGATATGAGCTTAACTCGTTTTTCCGCTTCTTCCATCAAGAGATTTCCAATACCTTGATTTTGAAAAGGCTCAAAGACATTGAAATCTGAGAGTTCTGGAGCCATTCCAGCAAAGGGCCCCTGCTTAGCGCAGGGCAAAATCGTAATGTAACCCGCTACAGCACCCTCAACCTCTGCAACTAAGACTTCTCTCTCCCCACATTCTTGTTCAAGAAAATATCTAGCCAAAATTTCTTCTCTACCCGGCCAACCTTGATTGATAAAACCTTGGGATAAGTGTTCGGTATCAGATTCGATCATTTTTCTAATAATACTGTTTCCCTTCATAAGGCACCCCTTTGAAAATTCATACTATCATTATAACATGTTTATAGTCAAAGAAAGAAAAAGAGTAAGAAAAATAATTAACAATGCAGAAAAGACTTATAAAAACTATGCCTTATTTCGTTTGTTGTCCTATAGTGGCTTGAGGAATGGGGAGCTGTATTCTTTGAGGTGGTCTGATATTGATTTTGAAAGAGTGGAAACAAAAGAACAGAAAAGAAAAGGGGCAACTGTCAGTTACCCCATCGATTGATAGTGATTATATGTTTACGTTTGTTGGCCGAGACGGAAAGATAGAACCTTTATACCAGGACTATATCAATAGTGTTCTGAAGCGCATTATTAGGAAACATGGCTTGAAGAAGATAACTCCTCATGGCTTCAGACATACTCATGCTACCTTGATGATTGAAACGGGTGTTGACCCTGTTAATGCAGCCAAAAGGTTAGGGCATGCAAGTAGTCAGATGACCCTGGACACCTATAGCCATTCTACAGTAGCAGGAGAGAAGAAAGCTATCACAAAATTTGTAGATTATCTGGATAGTGCAAAAGGTTAGTTTTCCAAGACGGTACCAAAAACGGTACTAAAAATAAAAAAAGCCAATTCCAATTTCTTGGAAAAGGCTTTGTATCAACATTTTTAAGCAATAAATGCGGTTGATTATTTGAGACCGTATTTTTTGTTGAAACGATCCACACGTCCATCTGCTTGAGTGAACTTTTGACGTCCAGTGTAGAATGGATGTGAGTCTGATGAAATTTCTACACGAATCAATGGGTAAGTTTCGCCTTCGAACTCAACAGTTTCGTTAGAGCGCTTAGTTGAACCGCTAAGGAATTTATAACCAGTAGTTGTGTCCATGAAGACAACTGGGCGATATTCTGGATGGATATCTTTTTTCATTTTGCAATATTTCCTTTCTGCCATGGTCTCTTTGCGAGCCATAGATTATTACTATACTAGTCTATCAGATTCTGAAAAGTTTGGCAAGTATTTTCGTTGATTTTATTAAAAATCTTAATAAAAAATTTTCCTGTCTAACTTTTGAGTGGGAATACAGGCGAAAGCCTTTTATCATTTATTCCTACTCAATAACGAGCTTCACTTCAGCGAATTTGATACGTACAGTCGTTCCTTTTCCGACCTCAGACTCGATACGAATCTGATGGCCCAGTTCTTCAGAAATTTTCTTTGATAGGTAAAGACCAAGTCCAGATGACTGCTGGGTCAAACGCCCATTGTAGCCTGAAAAGCCACGCTCAAAGACTCGGAGCACATCGCTGTTTTTAATCCCGATTCCCGTATCCTTGATACAGAGCTCCTGGCCTTCCATATAAATCTCTAACCCACCTTCCTTGGTGTATTTGAGACTGTTTGAGAGGATTTGTTCAATGACGACCAACAACCACTTCTTATCGGTCACGATGATTTTGTCAAGGTCATGGAGATTGACCGTCAGTCCTTTTTGGATAAAGAAAAGAGCATACTTGCGAACCACTTCCTTCACCAGATCCTCCACTTGAACCTTTTCAAATACTAAGTCATCGTGGAAGCTTTCCAAACGAAGATACTGCAACACCAGATTGGTATAGGAGTCAATCTTGAAGATTTCCTGTTCCAGTTGCTGCTTGACCTCCCGATCAGAGACTTCTGCTACCAAGAGACGACTCGCTGCAATAGGGGTCTTGATTTGGTGAACCCACAAGGTGTAGTAATCAAGCAAATCCGTCAGCTTGCTCTGCGCTTCCGACTTCTTTTGATATAATTCAGACTCACGCTCTTCGAGCTTTTCTGCTAGCGCACATTCCAGAGGAGACTTGGGGTCTCTCTCAGCATAGAGTACTTCCTGACGGTAAACCTGAGCTTCTGCAAATATATCCCAAGCCAAAAATAAGAAGGTCAAAAAACTACTAAGCAGAAAGAAATAAAGAAAATAAGTTCCTAGACTAGCAAATAAAAACTGAAAGAGAAGTACGAGAAAGCCTAATGAAAAAATATAGGCAAAAACGCGACTGCGAGAACGCAGATAGGCTAGAAAAAATGATTTCCAATCAAGCATGTTTCAGTCCGTATCCTATCCCTTTCTTGGTTTCGATAAAGCCTGCCAAGCCTTGTTCCTCCAACTTTTTGCGCAGGCGAGCAACATTGACGGACAAGGTATTGTCATCAATGAAAAAGTCGCTATTCCAAAGTTCTCTCATCAAGTCATCACGCGCCACGATATTGCCAGCATGTTCAAATAAAACCCGCAAAATTTGAAATTCATTCTTGGTCAAACTCAGGATTTCCCCCTGATAATGCAAGTCCATAGACTTGGTATTGAGGATCACACCTGCATACTCCAGCAAACTTTCATCTCGCCCAAATTCGTAAGAACGGCGCAACAATCCCTGAACCTTGGCAAGGAGCACCTGCTGGTCAAAAGGCTTGGTCACAAAGTCATCTGCCCCCATATTGATCGCCATGACGATATCCATCGCTTGGTCTCTCGAAGACAGAAACATGATAGGCACCTTAGAAATCTTGCGAATCTCTTGACACCAGTGATAACCATTGAAAAGAGGCAGACCAATATCCATGAGGACCAAATGAGGTTCTGACTGAACAAAAAGACTCAATACTTCCATAAAATTTTCTACCAAAACGACCTCAAAGCCCCACTCAGAGAGTAATTTCCCAACTTGTTGCCGAATAACTTGGTCATCTTCTACTAGTAAAATCTTGTGCATGCGCTCCTCCTTTGCTATTTCTCAAAGTATCAAAACCCTTCATATCAGATTTACGGATTAGTATCTCATACTGTTTAGCAGCCTATTCCCCACAAATCCAGATCAGAAAACAGATGCTAAATAGAGAACATTCCCACTGATATCATACCTTATTTTTAAGTATAGTTCCAGCCTTATCCTATATTTTCCTTTTTGTGCTCATTTAGTTAGCGTTTCTTTAACTTATTTAATAGATCTAGCCTTCTTATTGACAAGCTAGCCATGATTTGTTAGAATATGAATGAACAAACCGGTTTATTCATTCATAAAACAAAGGAGGCTAAATCATATTGGACAAAAAACAAGCTTTAAAGACAGCGGCCTATGAAGTTTTTTCGAAAAAAGGTTACAAGGCGACAGGAATTTCAGAAATTGCTAGGCAAGCTGGTGTTGCAGTTGGTTCTTTTTATAACTATTACGAGAGTAAAGAAGCCATTTTTCTAGACATCTATATAGATGAAAACAACCGTGTTCGCCAAGCTATGATCGAAGAACTGGATTGGGAAATTGACATGACCGACCTCATTGGTCAACTCTTTGCTCAGTCCAGAACTCTCGTTTCTTCCAATAAAATCCTTGCAGAATGGTACAATCCTGCCATAGCAGATGAGTTGCACAGCTACTATTCCTCGGAAGAAGGTAAAGTCGCAAATCCATTTCATCAGTTTCTAGTTAAAACCTTTACAAATCGCATGCAGGCTGAAGGGTATTCGCCAGAAAAGATTCAAGATATTTTACAGGTTTATAATCTGTTTTACTATATGGATATGCATATCACGGAAAAAGATTTTCCAGATATTGGCAAGACCGTTGAAATACTTGCAACCAACTTCATAAAAGGAGTTCTAAAATAAAGAAGATGGATTTCTTTATTTTTTGAAAAGACATGAATGAATTATTTTTTAGTTCATTCATAAAATTAAGAACAGGAGTCATAAAAAATGAAAAGAGGTAAAAAAATGTTTATCATCATTCTATCAACACTTGGAGTCTTAGGCCTTATAACTTGGGGCACCATCGCTTATCTTGGACGAAGCCAGACATTATCGATAAAATCCATCGAAAATCCCAGCGGAGATCTATATTTAATTCATATCACAAAACCGAGTCATCAAACCTGGAAAGCGGGGGCTTATGCTAAGTTTACACTCCCTGATACCTCGTCTACTTCTAGTAAATATGAAGCCAAGGGAGAGCAATCCAGTCGATGGCTAACCATTGCCTCCACACCTGATGAAGATGAAATTCTCATTTTGACTCATAATAGTGGTAGCCACTTTAAGGAAACCTTGACGCATTTACCGGCTGACAGTGAGATTGAGATGAGTTGGCTGGATTCCTCTTTGACTGTTAAAGATACGAATCAGCCACTAGTTTGCTTTGCATCTGATGTCGGTATTTCTGCTCTACGCCCCCTTATCAAAGAATGGGCTGGTAAATGTCCGATTATTCTCAACCATTTTGACAAAGGAGTAACTATTTTTGATAAAGAGATGAAAGAACTAGCTCAGAAAACATCTAATTTTACTTATAAAACTAACGATGATTTTTCTCAAAGTCAAAAATTTTTAAAACGTGCTATTGATGAATACGGCAATCAAGCCAGCTATCTTATCACAGGTCAGCCTGATGATGTAAATGAGATGAAGAATTTTTTAAAGGAAAATGGAATCGATAGCAAAAACATACAAGTAAGCTCGTTTAGAGGTTTGAAATAGGAGCAGCCTGTCTTCTATGTATTTCAATCAAACCCTACTAGGTCATTCTAACAAGCCCACTAGCTAATTCTAGGTAAATGTGGTAGGATAAACATAGAGAAAGGAGCTTTTATGGCTAATATTTTTGACTACTTAAATGATGTAGCATACGATTCCTTTTATGACCTCCCCGTGAATGAGTTAGATGTTCTTGCCCTTACTGAATTAACCTACCTTGCTTTTGATAATGTAGTCACTCAAGAACCAAAGCGTCTCATAGATCTAGCACCTCAAATCCCTAGAGAAACGACTATGCTGACCAGCAAAAACCGCCTCCAGTTATTAGATCAGCTCGCTCAACACAAACGCTTTAAAAATTGCAAGCTCTCAGACTTTATCAATGATATCGATCCTGAATTGCAAAAACAGTTTGCAGCCATGACTTATCGTATCAGTCTCGATACCTATTTGCTTGTTTTTCGCGGAACTGATGATAGTATCATCGGTTGGAAAGAAGATTTCCATATGACCTATATGAAGGAAATCCCTGCTCAAAAACATGCCCTCCAGTATTTAGAGAATTTTTTTGCTCAACACCCCAACCAAAAGGTTATCCTAGCAGGACACTCAAAAGGGGGCAATTTAGCTGTCTATGCTGCCAGTCAACTTGATCCAAACTTGCAGAAAAACATTGTCGCTGTCTATACTTTTGATGCCCCTGGGCTTCACAAGGAACTAACCGAAACAGCTGGATATCAAAACATGATGGAAAGAACGAAAGTATTTATCCCACAAGGTTCTATCATCGGGATGATGCTGGAAATTCCGGATAAAAAAATCGTCGTTCGAAGCACCGCCCTAGGTGGCCTTGCTCAGCACGACACCTTTAGTTGGCAGGTTGAAGACAAACACTTTGTCCAACTGGACGAGACCAATAGTGACAGCCAGCAAGTCGATACTACTTTCAAGGAATGGGTTGAAACAGTTCCTGACGAAGAACTGCAGCTCTACTTCGACCTCTTTTTCGGAATCATTCTTGATGCAGGCATCTCCTCCATCAACGATCTTTCTTCCTTCAAGGTTATTGAACACATTCACCATCTCTTTGTCCAAGCTCAATCCCTCACTCCCGAAGAAAGAGAAACCATGGGACGCCTAACCCAACTCTTAATCGACACCCGTTACCAAGCTTGGAAAAATCGTTAGTAGAAAGAGAAGTTGGATATAAACTCAAGTTGTAGAGAAAATCCAGTAAATCCCTCTATAATAAAACGCATAGTATCAAGTTTTTTAACACCTGATATTATGCGTTTTTTATGATTTTAAAGCTGCTTTCCCTATCTTCTTCGTCTTCTATCTCCCCTTTTTCATAACGTATTTTCGTATAGGTTCTTCAACCATCTGAACGATTTCAAATCCTTCTTTTTGATAGAGGTGCTTGGCTCTTTGATTTGCCTCGTAGACATTTAGAGAAATAGTATCTATGTCTTCATTTTCAAAGGCCAAACTAACAAATTTCCTTAAAGCCTGGCTACCTAAGCCTTGCCCCTGTTTCTGGGGGTTGATAAAAAATCTCCCGATATGAAGATTTTTTTCTTCTAGCCTGATTTTCTGGATAAGCCCCACAAACTCTTGTCCATCAAAGATTGAAAAGATTCCTTCCAAATCTTGCAAGACTTGAATTGTCAAGGGAAAAGGAATCATTGTTCCCATCCATTGTTCTTGAAAGGATTTGCCAAGGGAGTTGGACCATTGGCATACGAGCTGAGCATTTTCTGTGCTCACATTTTCTTCAAAACGAATTGTCATCTTGACCTCACCTTCTTATCTATGTTTCTCCATTATACCACTTCTCCTATTTTTTACGAATAGATAAGTATGATTAATTTTTATTTTTTTCTTGTCGGGAGCATTCTCGCTTCCTTTCTAGGTTTGGTCATTGACCGTTTCCCTGAGCAATCCATTATCAGCCCAGCTAGTCACTGCGGTTCCTGTCAGACTCGCTTGCGTCCGTTAGACCTAATTCCTATCCTCTCTCAGGTCTTCAATCGCTTTCGCTGTCGCTACTGCAAGGTCCGCTATCCTGTCTGGTATGCACTCTTTGAATTAGGTTTAGGGCTCATCTTTCTGGTTTACTCTCGGGGATTGCTTTCTTTGGGTCAAGTCATCCTAATCACTGCTGGTTTGACCTTGGGCATCTACGACTTCCGTCATCAGGAATATCCCTTGCTCGTCTGGCTGATTTTTCACTTAATCCTCATGGTTTACTGTGGTTGGAATCTAGTTATGATTTTCTTTCTTATCTTGGGAATTTTGGCTCACTTTATCGATATCCGCATAGGTGCAGGTGATTTTCTCTTTCTGGCCTCTTGTGCTCTCGTTTTTAGTGTGACAGAATTACTCATCTTGATCCAGTTTGCTTCTGCGACAGGGATTTTAGTCTTTCTCCTGCAAAAGAAAAAGGAAAGACTTCCTTTTGTGCCTTTCCTCTTACTTGCTGCGACTATAATAATTTTCTATCAGTTCTTATTAGTTTGTTGAATTGGGAACCCAAAGCTCAACTTCTGCATCCATGGGATTACCGTTTAAAAGTATTTCTAAGATAATTCCATCATTGTAAAGCGAGCTATATTCTCCCTCAAAAAAGTTATCCTCCAATTTATCAAACAAGAGTCTTGATTTATCACCACTGGCTGAGCTTACTAAATAATCTTTCTCTGGGACAAGAATGCTTTCGTAACCTGCCACAGCATTATTTGCCGCAACTCCTGCGTAGTATTGTATACCATCTTTATGAGGAACTATCAAAGCATAGCCTCTTTTATCTATGGAATGGGGCATCAATTTTCCTAGCATTCCTTCTTTAAATAACTGAGTATAGAATGCCGTTTTCTCTTTAGAATAGTGATGTTCATGAACTGTAGTTCCTTCTATCAAAATACTCTTGCCAACTAAGGTAAACGATGGTTTAGTTTGATGTTTCATTATATGAACTCCTTTCTTTATGGTATAATCATAACAAAAGTAATATGACAACTATCTGTCATATTTAAGGAGAAATTTATGAAAATTGACCGTCAAATGGGGATTATTTCTCATTTAGTAAATAAACGAAAAACAACAGCTAAAGAATTATCAGAACTTTTTAAAGTCAGCACACGAACTATTATGAGAGATATTGATGATTTATCTCTTGCAGGCATTCCTCTCTATGTAATGAAAGGAAAAAATGGAGGCATTTTTCTTATGGAAGACTTCCAAACTGATAAACCTCCCCTAACCCAATCCGAAAGGCTTTCGATCGAATCTGGTTTAAAAAGCCGTTATCAAGTATTGGAAGATGCCTCTACTTTCAATGCTATATTGAAATTAAATGCTACCAATACATACTCTGATTTCGAAATTGATTTATCTCTATCTCAAGGGAACTTGGAAATACGAACTTTGATTTTTAAGTTATTGGAAGCTATCAGAGGTAGAGTAAAAATAAAATTTTCCTATATTAATTCACAAGGACTGGTGAGTCAAAAAAATTGTGAGCCTTACCGTATTGTCTATAAGGACCGGAGTTGGTATATGGACGCCTACGATACTGATAAAGCGCGTTTTTCTGTTTTTAAAGTTGCTAGAATTAGTGAACTTACTCTCTCCGATACTTTTTCAAAAAGACATTTTACACCACTTCCCTATGATGGTGGTGCTTGGATGAATGAAAACAAAGTACCTGTCATCCTGCATGTCCAGAAAATTGTTCTTGATCGATTTGTGGAACTTTTAGGCTATAATGCCATAAAACCTATTAATAGCGATATTTACGAGATTACTTATCCGTTAAACGACAATGATTGGGGATACAATACCTTGCTTGCTTTTGGAAAATACATCACTGTTATATCTCCTAAGCATTTCCTGAAACATTTCACCAACTATATAGATACCATTCATAAGCAATACCCAAACTAATATTCAACTGTCATTCATGTACTTATACCCTCAAAAGAAAAAGGAAAGACTTCCTTTTGTGCCTTTCCTCTTACTTGCTGCTTGTGTGATTATTTTTGGTAAGCTACTGCTTGTTTGATAAAGTCCTGAATCGGCTCTCCTTGGTGAAGAGCTTTTACAATTTTTGAACCAACGATAACACCATCTGATACCGCATTGAAGCGTTCGACATCGGCTTGACTAGATACACCAAAACCTGTCAAGACTGGGATGTCAGCTACTTGATGCAATTGTGCCAAGTGCTTGTCCAAGTCTGCACGGTAATTTCCTGATTTCCCTGTCACCCCGTTGATGGCAACAGCATAGACAAATCCTTCCGCCCCTTCAATCAACTCTTTCTGACGCTCAAGTCCTGTTGTCAAACTAACTAGGGGAATCAAGGCTATATCTGTGTCTGCCAAAAAGGGCTCTACAAAGTTGGCATGCTCATGAGGCAGGTCTGGAATAATCAAGCCCTTAACCGCTGTATCTGCCAAATCTTTGACAAATTTCTCCACACCGTACTGAAAGAGGGGATTAAAATAGGTCATGATGACAAGCGGAACCTCAGTCTGAATGGTTTTCAAGGTTTCAACCAAAGCCTGGGTAGAAGTTCCATGAGCTAGACTGCGCAAGCCTGCTTCTTCGATCACAGGTCCATCTGCGACAGGGTCTGAAAAGGGAATACCCACTTCAATAGCAGAGACACCCAAATCTTCTAAAAAGTGGATTGTTTCAGCGAGACCATCCAAACCTTTCTCATGGTCCCCAGCCATGATGTAGGGAACAAAAATTCCTTTTCCTGCTGCTTTGATAGCATTCAATTTTTCTGTTAAAGTCTTAGGCATGGGCTTCTCCCTTCTTTGCTGCATCTGCTTCCAAGCGGTCTTTGACTTGAACTACATCCTTGTCCCCACGACCGGATAGGCAGACAATCATCGACTTGTCTGGTCCAAGTTCTTTTGCCAATTTCACTGCAAAAGCAATGGCGTGGCTAGATTCCAAGGCTGGGATAATTCCTTCCACACGAGACAAGAGTTGGAATCCTTCCAAGGCTTCCTCGTCTGTCACAGGAACATAGCTGGCACGTTTGATATCGTGGTAGTGAGAATGTTCTGGACCGATACCAGGATAGTCCAAACCTGCTGAGATAGAGAAGGCTTCAAGAATTTGGCCATGAGCATCTTGGAGCACATCCATAAGAGAACCGTGGAGGACACCCGGACGACCCTTGGTCAAGGTCGCTGCGTGATGCTCTGTATCTACACCAAGTCCAGCTGCTTCAGCACCATACATAGCTACAGACTCATCTTCTACAAATGGATGGAAGAGACCAATGGCATTGGAACCACCACCAACACAGGCTACTAGGGCATCTGGCAAATCTTGACCTGTCAAGTCACGGTACTGTTGTTTAGCTTCTCGACCGATCACACTTTGGAAGTCACGAACGATTTCTGGGAAAGGATGAGGTCCCAAGGCAGAACCAAGGATATAGTGGGTATCATCGATATTAGCCACCCATGAACGAAGGGCTGCATTGACCGCGTCCTTGAGCACGCGCGAACCATCTGTTACTGCCTCAACCTTGGCTCCCAAAAGCTCCATACGGAAGACATTAAGGGCTTGGCGTTTGACATCTTCCTCACCCATATAGATGGTACATTCCATGTTAAAGAGGGCTGCAGCTGTTGCAGTTGCTACACCGTGCTGACCAGCGCCTGTTTCAGCGATAATTTTCTTTTTGCCCATACGTTTAGCAAGGAGAACTTGTCCCAAGGCATTGTTAATCTTGTGAGCCCCTGTATGGTTAAGGTCTTCCCGTTTGAGATAAATCTTGGCTCCACCGATATGCTGGGTCAGGTTTTTTGCGTAGTAAAGGGGAGTTTCACGTCCTACATACTGGCGCAAAAGTTGATTTAATTCCTCTTGGAAACTTGGGTCTGCCTGACTTTCACGGTAGGCCTTCTCCAACTCCAAAACTGCTGTCATCAATGTTTCTGGGACAAAACGTCCGCCGAATTTTCCGTAAAATCCATCTTTATTTGGTTCTTGATATGCCATGCTTTACCCTCTCTATAAATCTTCTAATCTTTTCCTGATCTTTTTGTCCATCTGTCTCCACTCCGCTTGAAACATCTACTGCATAGGGAGTAAAGTGTTGAATTGCTTGTGCTACATTGTCTTCATTAAGCCCACCTGCGATAAAGAAAGGCTGTGCTAGTCCTGTCGTATCCAGTTGGCCCCAGTCAAAGGTCTGGCCACTCCCTGCCACAGGAGCATCAAAGAGTAGATAATCTGCCCGAGAATTAGGCACATGACCATCTCCATCCACCTGTACCGCCTGAATGCTGGCACAAGGCAAATCCTCAAACAAATCATCCGCCACCTGACTGTGAACTTGAACCAAATCCAAGCCAACTTTTTCAATCGCTTCTAGTAGTTCTGCCTGACTTGGTGAAACAAATACGCCAACCTTTTTTACATCGGAAGGAATGAGCTTTGCCAGCTCAGCAGCCTCTTCCAAGGTCACCTGTCTTTTACTAGGCGCAAAGACAAAACCAATGTAGTCTGCCCCTGCTGATACGGCTGTCTCTACTGCTTCTTTGGTCGATAATCCACAAATCTTAACCTTTGTCAATCTGCAACTCCTTGATTCTCTGGGGCACATCTTCTGCCTGCATGAGAGCTGTTCCCACCAAAATTCCGTTAAAGTATGGTGCTACTCGTTCCGCATCCTTCCCTGTGAAAATAGCAGATTCAGAAATGTAATAACGATCTTCCTTAAAGTGCTGGGCCAAGTCTACACTAGTCTGCAAGTCGACTTCAAAGGTGGTCAAGTTGCGATTATTGACCCCAATAATCTCAGCACCCAGTCTGTAAGCCACTTCTAGTTCAGCCAGATTATGAGTTTCCACCAAGACTTCCAGACCAAGCTCTGTCGCGTAGTCATACAGTTCCTTGAGGCGTTCTTCTGATAAGGCAGCGACAATGAGCAAAATGACTGTCGCGCCGGCATTGCGAGCACGGATGATTTGCTTTTCATCGATGATAAAGTCCTTGTTGAGCGTTGGAATCTCTACCTGACTAGAAATCTCTCGTAGATAATCCAAATGCCCTTTAAAGAAAACCTCATCTGTTAAAACAGAAATCATCAGTGCGCCATTTGCTTCATAAGTCTGGGCCTGTTGCACAATATCCACATCTAGATTGATATCTCCCAGACTAGGGCTAGCCTTCTTGACCTCAGCGATTACCTGCAAACGGTCACGGTGATTCTTCAAAAATTCTGCTAAACGATAGGTCTGGCGCAAGGGCTGGACTTCCTCCAGCTCCATTTGCTCGACTTCATGCGCCTTCTGCTCTAAAATTCGTGCTAAAAATTCCTGACTCATTTTTGGTACTCCTGTAACAGTCTGAGTTTTTCAAGGGCCTTGCCACTAGCAATCACTTGACGAGCCAAGTCAACTCCTTCCTTAATACTAGCTACCTTACCATTAGCATAGAAACCAAGACCAGCATTCAAGACTGTCGTTTCCAAGAATGGACTTGGTTTGTTTTGAAGAACGCTGAGCAAAATTTCTGCATTTTCCTGAGCATTCCCACCACGGATATCTTCAATAGCGTAGCGTTCCATCCCCAAATCCTCTGGAGTAAAGCTTGATAAGGTGATTTCGCCGTTTTCAAGAAGAGCAATCTTGGTTGTTCCGTTCAAGCCAGCTTCATCCAGCCCTTCTGGTCCAGCAACCACGATGGCACGTTTTCGCCCCATATTTTTCAAAACCTGAGCTGTACTTTCTAGCAGTTCTGGACGACTAATACCAAGCAACTGTGTTTCCAAGGCCATTGGGTGAATCAGTGGACCAGTCAAGTTCATAATCGTTGGAATTCCTAGTTCCAAACGAGCTGGCATGATGTACTTCATAGCTGGGTGCATATTTTTAGCAAAGAGAAAGACGATTCCAGTTTTATCGAAAACCTTACCTAGTTCAGCTGGTTTGAGGTCAAGATTGATGTCCAATGCTTGAAGGACGTCTGCAGAACCCGATTTAGAAGAAATCGAACGGTTACCGTGCTTAGCCATATGAATCCCGCCACCAGCCAAGACAAAGGCTGCAGTTGTGGAAATGTTAAAGCTGAAGGACTTATCCCCACCTGTACCACAGTTGTCCATGGCATCATGTATCTCAGTTGGAATGTGTTGGGCATGTCCTCTCATGACTTGTGCAATTGCTGTGCGTTCTTCCGGTGTTTCCCCCTTCATCTTAAGGGCCAAGAGGAGAGAAGCAATCTGCGCTTCGGTTACACGTCCAGTAACGATACGCTCAATAACATCCGTCATTTCCACACCTGATAAATTTTCAAATTTTGCTAATTTTTCAATAATCTCTTTCATCCTAGTTTCCTCACTTTACAACATTCTCGATAAAATTCCGAATAGAAGACAAGCCATCTGGCGTTCCGATACTTTCTGGATGGTACTGGAAGCCATAAATTGGAAGTTTTTTGTGTTGGATTCCCATAATGGCTTGGTCATCAGTCGAACGAGCTGTCACTTCAAACTCTTCTGGCATTTCTTCAATCAAAATACTGTGGTAACGCATGACTGGACGACCATCCTCAATGCCTTGATAGAGAACAGATGGCACTTCAAAGCTGATGTTGCTCTGTTTCCCATGCATGACTTTTGGAGCCAAACCTAGCTTCCCACCAAAGACTTCTGCGATGGCTTGGTGCCCCAAGCAAATCCCTAGAATTGGCTTCTTACCTGCAAAATCACGAATCATGTCTTCCATCTTTCCAGCATCAACTGGCCAACCAGGACCCGGAGAAAAGACCAGACCATCTGCTTTTTCAGCTTCTTCATACAGCTTAGGATCATCATTTCTCAAGACCTGCACTTCTGCAAAATTCCCGATGTACTGAGCCAAGTTATAGGTAAAAGAATCATAGTTGTCAATCAATAAAATCATGGTTTTAGTTCCCCAATTCTAGTCATAGATTTTGCCTTATTAATGGTTTCTTGGTATTCGTTTTGGGCGATGGAATCATAGACAATCCCTGCCCCAGCCTGCACATAGGCTTTTTGATTTTTGAGAATCATAGTTCGGATGGCGATGGCGAAGTCCATATCACCCGTCGCAGACAGGTAGCCGATTGCTCCTGCGTATACGCCTCGTTTTTCCGTCTCCAATTCATAGATGCGTCTCATCGCCCGAATCTTTGGTGCTCCTGAAACTGTTCCAGCTGGAAGTGTAGCTTTCAAGGCATCCATGGCAGTAAGTTCGGGAAGCAAACGCCCTTTCACAACACTGGTCAAATGCATGACATAGCGAAAAAGTTCCACTTCCATATATTTAGTGACTTGGACACTTGCCGTTTCAGAGATTCGGCCAATATCATTACGTCCCAAGTCTACTAACATTCGATGTTCTGCTGTTTCCTTCTCATCAGACAGGAGGTCTGTCGCAAAGGCCTTGTCCTCTTCATCCGTAGCTCCTCTTGGTCGCGTACCTGCAATCGGATTGGTAGTTACGATGCCATTTTTGACAGAAACCAAACTTTCTGGACTAGCACCGATGATTTGATAATCCCCAAAATCATAGAAATAGAGGTAATTAGATGGATTAGTCACGCGAAGATTTCTGTAGAAGTCAAATGGATTTCCAGTAACTTCTGCTGAGAAACGCTGACTGAGCACGCATTGGAACATATCACCATTACGAATCAAGCCACGAGCTGTTTCCACCATTTCCTCAAACTTCTGAGGAGCGATATGCGGTTTGAAGTTCAGTGGAGATAAATCCAAATCTTCAAATTCATTTGGAGCAGGAATGCGTAATTCCTCAAGCACTTGGTTCAAGGCTTTTTCCAAATCTTCTTGACTGCGATCGCTATAAAGAGCATCCTCAATGACATGGATTTTTTCCTTCTTATGGTCAAAGACCATGTAGCTCTCATAGACAAAGAAATGCATGTCTGGCGTTCCAATGGTATCCTCAGGGATTTGACCGATTTCTTCATAGAGCGAAATCATATCGTAACCAACAAAGCCAATAGCTCCCCCACCAAAAGGGAGGTTTGAATGGTGCTGGCTCTTATGAGTCACTTCATAAAGGAAATCCAAGGGATCCCGATCAATCACTTGCCCATTTTGATAGAGGACCCCATTTTCAAACTGAATCTCAAAAACTGGATTATAGGCTAGGATAGAAAAACGAGCGGTTTCCTTGTCTCTTGGAATACTCTCTAGGATAACCTTGTGTTGCCCTTTTAAGCGCATATAAGCCAAGATTGGTGATAAGACATCTCCATGAATGATTCGTTCCATTGTAATTTCCCTTTCAGTTCTACTTCTAGTCCGTGGCGACTGTATGAAAAATCCCCACACAAAAATAACTTGCGTGAGGACGAAATTCGCGGTGCCACCTCAATTATAGGATTTCTCCTATCTCTCATTCCTGTCTCAGAACTTTCCTATAACAGGCTGTGCGATAAAGGGCACTCCCTTGAGAATTATGTTTTCTTCTCTCGTTTCAGATGGACCCAACCTTACAGCTTTCTCTGCTTGTTTCCAGCAACCACAAGCTCTCTGTGAGAGAAAAGACTGTAATTTTTCCATCTATTATTTTTTAGCTTCAAGGTAGTCTGCAATAGCAGCTACGTCCTTGTCTCCACGACCAGAGACATTGATGATGATAATCTCATCTTTACTTAGTTTCGGTGCACGTTTAACCGCTTCTGCGATAGCGTGCGAACTTTCGATTGCTGGGATAATCCCTTCAGTCTTGCTTAGAAGGAGCAAGGCTTGAACAGCTTCTTCATCTGTCGCTGCTACGTATTCTACGCGGCCAGAATCTTTGAAGTAGGCGTGTTCTGGGCCAACCCCTGGATAGTCCAAACCAGCTGAGATAGAGTAAACTGGCGCCAGCTCTCCATCTTCCTTAAAGACTGCATAAGTCTTCATACCATCGACAATTCCGACACTACCTTTTGTCATAGTGGCTGCGTGCTTGTCTGTGTCAAGTCCATGACCAGCAGCTTCGACCCCAACCAATTTGACTTCTTCATCAGCCACATACTGTGAAAAAGCACCGATAGCATTAGAACCACCACCTACACAGGCAATGACGTAGTCTGGTAAACGACCTTCTTTTTCTAAGATTTGCCGGCGAGATTCTTTACTGATGACCTTTTGGAATTCATGAACGATGGTAGGGTAAGGATGAGGCCCCACAGCAGATCCCAAAACGTAGAAGGCTTCAAGGTCATTCATCCATGCTCCAAAGGCTGCATCGACCGCATCCTTGAGAGTTCGTGTCCCTGTTTCAACTGCGTGAACGGTCGCTCCCATCATCTCCATACGGAAAACATTGAGACGTTGACGTTCCACATCCTCTGCCCCCATATAAACATCACAGGCCATACCAAACTTGGCTGCAGCTGCTGCTGTCGCAACACCGTGCTGACCAGCTCCTGTTTCTGCAATCACTCGTTTTTTGCCCATACGTTTGGCAAGAAGAATTTGTCCTAAAACGTTGTTAAGTTTGTGAGAACCAAGGTGGTTAAGATCTTCGCGCTTGAGATAAATCTTAGCGCCACCTAAGTAATCTGTCAAACTTTCCGCAAAATAAAGCGGTGTTTCGCGACCAGAATAATCCTTCAAGTAATGGCGAAATTCTGCCAAAAATTCTGGATCATCCTTGTATTTGTCAAATGTCACTTCCAACTCATCCAACAAAGCCTGAATCGGCTCCGGTACAAAACTACCACCAAATTGTCCAAAATAACCTTTAGTTGTCATAAATTTTTCCTCTTTCAGTATTAATTTAAAGATATGAAAAAAGCCCACACACAGAAAACAATCCGTGTGAGGGCGTTGGTAACGCGGTGCCACCTCAATTATAAAGGGACTATCCCCCTTTACATCTCTGCCTTGTCTAACAACAAGTTGCACTGTAAGGTGTGCGCACCGAATTTTCATTGTTTCAAATTCATTTTTAAAATCAGCCCACTTTCACTACTTCTAACCACCTGTTCACAATCACCACAGGCTCCCTGAAGATCAAAAATAGTTACTTTTCTGATTTGTTGAGAATATTATATGCTATTGTCCGCTTTTTGTCAAGATTTTTTTATGATTTTTTTCCAGAACCGAGGATTTCTTCGGAAATTCTCACCAAAGTCTTAACGATGTAATCAACTTCTTCATCGCTTAATTTTGTATGAAGAGGAAGCGTAATTTCATTTTCAAAGAAGGCATAGGCTCTTGGATAATCTGCCATATCAAAACCAAGATTCTTATAGGCTGTCAAGAGAGGAAGCGGCTTGTAGTGTACATTACTTGCAATTCCTGCTTTGGCCAATTCTTGGATGATTTGGTTACGCTCTTCTAGGCTAGCACCTTCTACATGGGTGATGTAGAGGTGGCGTGAAGATTCGACAGTATCAGTCTTGTGTGCCAGTGGGTGAATACGAGTACCCGCAAAACCACGATCATAACGATCCACGATGTCCTTACGACGTTGTAGCAACCCAGGGTAACGGTCCAATTGTACCAAACCAATCGAAGCCATGATATCGGTCATATTGCACTTGTAGGCTGGTGTAACGATATCGTATTCCCATGAACCCAGTTGCATCTTGGCAAGGGCATCCTTTGTTTGACCATGAAGGGAAAGGATTTGGAATTCCTTGTACATCTCTTCATCGTCAATAGCTGGATTGGCCTTCCAAGTCGCACTTCCTCCCTCAGCCGTTGTAAAGTTCTTAACGGCATGGAATGAGAAGGAAGTAAAGTCAGCGATCGAACCAGCTGGTTGCCCTTTATAGGTCGATCCCAAAGCATGGGCACTATCAGAGACAATCACGATACGGTTAAAGGCTTTTTGCCACTTACTTGAAGCAGTAAAGAGATCACGTTTCTTCTCCACAACTTGGAACAAACGGTCATAGTCGCAAACAATTCCTGCAAGCTCAACCGGAATAATCACCTTAGTCTTTTCAGTAATAGCTTGCTCAAGAAGGTCATAGTCCATCTCAAACGTATCTGCTTGAATATCCACCATGACAGGTGTCGCTCCTACGTGAGTGATGACACTACATGAAGCTGTATAGGTCATAGCTGGAACGATGACTTCATCACCTGGTCCCACTTCCAAAACACGTAAAATCAACTCAAGAGCCGCAGTCGCAGAGTTGAGGCAGACAGTCTTAGGTGTCTGTGTGTATTGGGACAAGCGACGCTCCAGTTCTTTTGTCTTAGGACCTGTTGTGATCCAACCAGAACGAAGGGTATCCGCTACTTCGGCAATTTCAGCTTCGGTAATATCGGGTGGTGAAAATGGAATATTGTAATTTGGCATTGATTTGCTCCTTTTATCTGTACTCATTTTCTCATGACTACTTTATTTTAGCACTTCAAACACGGTTTGAAACATGATTTTGATGTCTCCAAGGAAACTAAACTCTCGGAGATAGGCGAGATTATAGCGCATCTTTTCAGGAAGGACATGCTCTACATAGGCTTGGTCAACTGACAGACCTTTCTCCGTCATTTGACTGATGATAGTATCCTCATCCTTGTAGTTGATGCTGGCTGGAGAGGTGATTCCTGCTGGCAAGAGCAAGGTCGCCATCATTTCAGGGCTATACTGCTCGGTGTAACGTGGCACTTCAGGTCGCGTGCCGACAAAAGACATTTCTCCTTTAAGGACATTGACCAGCTGAGGCAGTTCATCCAAGCGCACACGACGAATGAAATTTCCCACTTTGGTAATGCGGCTGTCGTTAGCTGAAGTCACCAGACTTCCTTTTTTATCCGCATCCGTTACCATAGTACGGAACTTCCAAATCTTGAACGGACGGTTGTACTGGGTCACGCGCTCTTGCTTGTAAATGACAGGTCCCTTGCTATCCAACTTGATCCAAATACTCAAGATAAGAAAGATGGGAGAAGTCAAAAGTAGCAAAAACAGGGCCAGAACACAGTCCAAGCAACGCTTGAAAATCAGCGAACCCTTCCTTTTAGAGACAAGCTGGTAGTAGGACTCAACCTCGCTTGATTGCATTTCCACAGGCAAGTCTTCCCATTTCAGCATGCTGTTTCTCCTTTGTTTTTATTATACTATTTGTCAACATTTTTCATTATACCACAAAATGGAAAAGGCGGTGCAAGAAATCTGTAATTTGAAGGATTTCCTTCTGGTGCTCAATGAAAATCAAAGTACAGCTTTGAGGTTGCAGATAAAGCTGACATGGTTTGAAGAGATTTCCAAAGAGTATTAGGACATAGCTCCAGCCTGCAAGCTATACATCTTGTGATAGGTTCCTCCCAAGGCCAAGAGTTCCTCATGGGTTCCACTCTCAATGATGCGCCCCTTGTCCAAGACATAAATGCAGTTGGCGTCTTGGATGGTCGAAAGGCGGTGGGCAATAGCAATGGTCGTCCGCCCCTGTCTCATCTTGGCTAGGGAATCTTGAACCAAACTTTCTGTTTCAGAGTCAATATTGGCTGTCGCTTCATCCAAAATCAAGATTTTAGGCTGACTGGCGACTGTTCTAGCAAAGGCAAGAAGCTGACGCTGTCCAGTAGAAAAGCTCGAGCCACGCTCAGACACAGGTGCATCATAGCCCAAAGGAAGGTCCTGAATAAAGGAATCTGCATCGACAAAGGCAGCCGCAGCCTGGACCTCTTCATCACTAAGATCTTGGTACATGGCTATATTGGACTTGATGGTTCCATGATAGAGGAAGGGATCCTGTAAGACCAATCCGATATTCTTTCTCAGTTCTTCCTGACTGTAGTCTCTAATATCCACACCATCCAAGAGAACGCGGCCTGACTGAAATTCATAAAAACGCATGAGGACATTGATAATGGAAGATTTCCCTGAACCTGTATGACCTACAAAGGCAATGGTTTCTCCCTTCTTAACCGAAAAGGAAATATCATCCAGAATCTGGTACTTGCCATCATATGAGAAACAGACATGTTCAAAACGGATATTGCCCTCTTTGATTTTGGCTTGCACATCTTTTTGAAGAGGCTCATAGGTCGTCTCGTCAATCAAGGCAAAGACACGGCCCGCAGACACCATGGACGTTTGAAGGGTTGAAAAGTTTTGCGTCACCTCAATCAGGGGATCAAAAAGGCGGTTGATGTACTGGATAAAGGCATACATAGTTCCGGCCGTTATCCCGATAGAAAGACCACGGTAACCAAAGTAGGCCATCAAAACTGTGTAGCCTAGGAGTTTCAGCAAACTCATGGCCGGTCTCAAAAAGAGGGCATCCAAGGCTACAGAACGGTTGGCATAGACCAAGTGTTCTTGGTTAATCTCATCAAATTCTGCCTGCAGGCGCTTTTCTTGATTAAAGGCCTGGATAATTCTGATTCCCTCGATATTCTCTGCCAGCTTACTATTGATATCAGACAAGAGACTTCTGGTTTTCTCGATGATTTTCACTGACTTTTTCCGATAGAGATTGACCAACAGGAAAAT
Source organism: bacterium (assembly GCA_905221435.1). Classification (GTDB taxonomy): domain Bacteria; phylum Bacillota; class Bacilli; order Lactobacillales; family Streptococcaceae; genus Streptococcus. The sequence goes on along the minus strand of CAJNDD010000001.1, from coordinate 178,175 downwards.
CAAGGGAAGAAAGAGCAAGACTAAAGCTGTCAAACGAAAATCCAGCACCAACATGGTATACAGAGTTGTCAGAAAGATGAAAACGGCTGAAATAAAGCTGGATAAAATCCCTGAAAACATATCACTGATGGTCTCAGTATCATTTGTCAAACGAGAGACAATGGAACCGGCTGGCGTCTTGTCAAAATAAGACATGCCGAGTTTTTCCATATTGGCAAAGGCATCGCGACGAATATCTCTGACAATACTGTAGGACACCCGCGCAAAGAGAAGATTGCCGACATACTGAACCAGAGTTTGCAGGATATAGAGGCCATAGTAGGCCAGCAAAACGGTAACAGCGATTTGGTTAAGATTACTGAGATACTGGTCGATAAAGTGGGAGGCCACAAGGGGAATGACACTTTTAATGACCGTAGTCGCTAGGAGAAAACTGAGTGCCAAAAAGGTCAGGAGTCCATAGGGCTTAAGATAGGACATCAAGCGCTTCAATACAGCCCATTGTTCTTTCTTATTCTGCATCTTCTTCTCCTTTCATTTCCAACTGCTGAGACTGGTAGGTTTGGGCATACCAGCCATCTAAAGCTAGCAGGTCTTCGTGCGTACCCCGTTCGATGATTTGGCCATTTTGCAGAACTAAAATCAAATCCGCATGTACAACTGCACTGAGACGATGGGCTGTGATAATGGTTGTCTTATCCTTCCGCGTCTCCTTGAGATTGTCGATGATGGCATACTCCGTTTTGGCATCCACGGCGGACAAGGAATCATCTAGAATCAAAATATCAGGGTCTAAAATCATAGCCCTACTCATTGCCAGACGCTGCTTTTGCCCACCAGAAAGACTGACTCCTTTTTCACCGATAACTGTATCAAAGCCCTGAGGCATGTCTACAATATCTTGGTAAACTTGAGCTAGCTTAGTCGCTTCCTCGACTGCTGAAAGGGGCAAGTTAGGATTGCCAAAGCGGATATTGTCTAAAATCGAAGTCGCAAAGAGGAACTGGTCCTGAGGGACATAGCCCATGAGGCTACGAAGGTCTGTCAGACGATAATTCCGAATATCGTGACCGTTTAGGTAAATAGCTCCCTTATCCACATCGTATTCTCGCAAGAGAAGTTTAATCAAGGATGTTTTCCCAGAGCCTGTCTGCCCGACTAAGCCCAGAGTTTGCCCTTTTTCTAAACTAAAGTGAATATCCGTCAGTGTCTCCTCATTTTCAAAGGCAAAACTGTCAATGGCATACTCCAAACATCCGTTTTCAATACTATCCAGAGGACATTCAGGGTCTTTTACAGGTGATTCCTGAGACAAAAGATTTTCAATCCGCTGGTAGGACACCTTCCCTCGCTGAGTAATATTAAAGAGGAAACCAATGGCCATAAGAGGCCAGACCAGCATATCCAAGTAGCTGATAAAAGTAACCAGATTTCCAACCGTGATTTGCCCCTCCTGAACCATCAAGGAACCGACCAAAAGAGTTAAGACATAGGACGAACCAACAAACAAGAGAACCATGGGGTCAAAGAGACTATCATATTTCATGGTTTGCAGGTTCTTTTGGAAGGTCAATTCATTGACTGCTTGAAAGGACTCAAGCTCATCAGCCTGATAACCGAAAGACTTGCTCACTTTGATACCTGATACAGACTCCTGCACCTTGTTATTGAGTTCGGAAAAGGCAGCTTGGGATTGGCCAAAGGCCTTATGAGTCTTTCTCCCAAGACGACTAGTCGCATAGGCCATGAAAGGTAGGGGGAGAATGGCAACCAAGGTCATTTGCCATGAGATGCTAAAAAGCATGGTCAGCAAAGTCACCAAAGCCGTGATAGAGGCATCCACCGCAGACATAACACCTCCACCTGCGAGACGAGTTAAAGCATTGATATCATTGGTGGCGTGTGCCATCAAGTCCCCCGTCCGATAGGTCTGATAAAAGGCTGGCGACATCTTGGTAAAATGCTCAAACAAGCGAGACCGCATGATCTGCCCCAGACGGTAGGAAGTTCCAAGGATATACATGCGCCAAACATAGCGCAGATAGTACATCCCAAAGGCTGCCAGCAGCAGATAAAATAGATTAAGAAGGAGGGCCTGCTGGGTTAGTTGCCCCGACGTAATGGCGTCAATCACCCGCCCCATAACCATGGGAGGAATGAGATTGAGGACGGAAACCAAGACCAAGGCCACAATCCCGACTAAATAACGGCGCTTTTCCAACTTGAAAAACCACCAGAGTTTTTGAATAATGGACATAAAATCCCTTTCTGATTGCAAATGGAAACCTGAGGCCAAGACTCAATGAAAATCAAAGAGCAAACTAGGAAACTAGCCGCAGGCTGCTCAAAGCACTGCTTTGAGGTTGTAGATAGAACTGACGAAGTCAGTAACCTACATACGGCAAGGCGACGTTGACGCAGTTTGAATTTGATTTTTGAAGAGTACAAGACCCCAGGTTTTTCTTATTCATAAGTTACGACTGAGACGACACCCTTGTCATACTCAGCGATAAAGATATTGGCCACATTGTCATACCCTTGTTTGCTGAGGTTATCAAGCAACCATTCTTCGCTCCGACCAATGGTCTCCAAAATTTCAACTTGGATAACACCGTCTGTGACAACAGGATACTTGGGATTCTCATCTCCCATTTGAACTACGATGAGTTGACCGTTCTGCTCCTGCATAGCGCGTTTGACTTGTTTCATTTGGAAAATTCCCTGGCTACGGAGCTTAAGAGCTACATCCGCTGCTGATAAACCAACCGAACGGCAAGCTTCTGGATCAATCTTCCCATTTTTGATGAGCAGGGTTGGCTTCCCATCAATCAAACGTTTCACAAAGTGAACATTGTTGTTGAGCCATTTGAGAGTCAAGACCAGAATGGTCCACATAATCAGGATAACTGCATACTGCAGGATACTGATAGAGCTATTGTAAATCACCCCACCGATGATACCCCCTAGTACATAGTTCTGAATTTGATCTATTGCTGAGTTAGGCGCCAGGTTGCCCTTTCCTGTCACATTAATCACGAAAACCAGAGAAAAGAGACCCAAGGCTAGTTTAATTAAAATTTCCATATAATTGAGTGTCATTTGTTCACCTCCACCAGTTCAATTGCATCTGTTTTATACAATTCGACTTTCTCTAACAGGTACTTGTCTGGCTCACTGCCGTTCAAGGCACGATAATAGCGATCACCTACCTTGATAAGTGCGCCATCAGTGTCCGCAGAAGTATTGACATAGATCTCTGACTTGTCTACTCCCAATTCTTTGGAAACAAGATCGATGAAATGAAGTGAGGTTTGAAATTTGTTGTTAGAAACTTGATTGTTTTGATATGTCGTGATACTGACCAAAAGCAGAGCTACTAAGGTCAAGGCTGAAATCATGACCAACTCACGAAATTTGGTCCCCTTTTTATCATGATAAGCCTTAAAAGCAAAAAAAACTGTCACAGCTAATAGAACAATTCCAAAGCCAACCATGATACCATTTTGCTGACCGATTTGGCTGAGTACATAGTCATAAGAATAGAATTTCATGTATTTTCACTCCCTTTCATAAAATCATTCTTAATTATAAACGAAAGAGGGTGATTTTTCAAACCATACGTTGGGGAAATGCGTCTTTTTTTGGTATAATATAGTCTGTAATCTGAATGAAAAAGGTAACTTTATGAAACTCATCTCATGGAATATTGACTCTCTCAACGCTGCTTTGACCAGTGATTCTGCCCGTGCTCAGCTCTCTCAGGCTGTCCTTCGGACCTTGCAAGCAGAAAACGCTGATATTATCGCTATCCAAGAAACCAAGCTTTCTGCCAAAGGGCCTACAAAGAAACATTTGGAAATTTTGGCTGAACTCTTCCCAGGCTATGAAAATACTTGGCGTTCTTCCCAAGAACCTGCTCGTAAAGGCTATGCTGGAACCATGTTCCTCTATAAGAAAGAACTCACACCAACGATCAGCTTCCCAGAAATCGGTGCTCCTTCTACCATGGATTTGGAAGGTCGCATCATTACCTTGGAATTTGATGCATTTTTCGTGACCCAAGTATACACACCAAACGCTGGCGACGGTCTCAAACGCTTGGAAGAACGTCAAGTCTGGGATGTCAAATACGCTGAGTATTTGGCGCAACTAGACAAAGAAAAACCAGTCCTTGCGACTGGAGACTACAACGTAGCTCACAAGGAAATCGACCTTGCAAATCCTGCCAGCAACCGCCGTTCACCTGGTTTTACAGACGAGGAGCGTGCTGGATTTACCAACCTTTTGGCAACTGGATTTACTGACACCTTCCGTCATCTTCACGGCGATGTCCCAGAGCGTTATACTTGGTGGGCACAACGTAGCAAGACTTCTAAAATCAACAATACAGGCTGGAGAATCGACTACTGGCTCACTAGCAACCGCGTGGCTGACCAGGTGACCAAGTCTGACATGATTGACTCGGGTGCGCGTCAAGACCATACGCCGATTGTATTGGAAATTGAACTCTAAGGAGAAAGCTAATGGACTATCAAGCTGTCATTCCTGAATTTGTAGTATCTGACCTCGAAAAGTCACGCCACTTCTACTGCGACTTGCTGGGATTTTCTGTCGAATACGAGCGTCCAGAGGAGAAATTTCTCTTCCTCTCGCTTGAAGACTGCCAACTTATGCTAGAAGAAGGCAGCACAGAAGAATTAGCCCAACTAACCTACCCTTTCGGGCGCGGTGTCAATATTTCCTTTGGCATTGAAGATATCCCTCAGCTCCACCAAAAACTGCTGGAAGCTGACTATCCTATCCATCGTTCGCTGACCAAAAGAGAATTTCGTGTTGGAGATCATTATATCTATCCTCATGAATTTGCAGTTTTGGATCCAGATGGCTATTTTTTAAGATTTAGCGAATAGAAGAATAAAAGGCTACAATACTATCTAGCATTGCAGCCTTTTGTTCGTTCGCTTTTATGATCTATTTACTAATAAAATATTTGATTTATAAAGCTAATTGGTGTAAAATAAAAACATTGGCAGCGGCCTATTTAAAATTGAATATCATTTTACTTGTTTATGTCGTGAATTGGCACGACGTTTCTACAAGGTGCCGGAACACCTAACAATGAGTATGTCAGCTGAAGGTATGGTTTTGGCCATACCTATTTTGGGGACTTACTTAGGGGATTAAGTAGGTCCTTTTTCTATTTCTTGCTAGAAACTCTAAACAAGCAAATGAAGCATCTTTTAGACTTTAGGAGGTCTTATGAAATTATTAGAAGAGCGCATCCTCAAAGATGGGCATATCTTGGGTGACAACATCCTCAAGGTGGATTCCTTTTTAACCCACCAAGTTGACTTTAGCTTGATGCGGGAAATTGGTAAGGTATTTGCGGAAAAATTCGCTTCTGCTGGCATTACCAAGGTCGTGACAATTGAAGCGTCAGGCATTGCCCCAGCCGTTTTTACAGCTGAAGCCTTAAACGTTCCCATGATTTTCGCCAAAAAAGCTAAAAACATCACCATGAACGAAGGCATCTTAACCGCCCAAGTCTACTCCTTTACCAAGCAGGTGACCAGCACCGTTTCCATCGCTGGAAAATTCCTCTCACCAGAGGACAAGGTCTTGATTATTGACGATTTCCTTGCTAATGGCCAAGCGGCCAAAGGCTTGATCCAAATCATCGAACAAGCTGGAGCAAAAGTTGAAGCGATTGGTATCGTGATTGAAAAATCTTTCCAGGATGGTCGTGATTTGCTTGAAAAAGCAGGGTATCCAGTCCTATCACTGGTTCGCTTGGATCGTTTCGAAAATGGTCAGGTCGTATTTAAGGAGGCAGATCTCTAATGCAAAAACAAGAAAAACACTCGCAAGCAGCCGTTCTTGGCTTGCAGCACTTACTAGCCATGTACTCAGGTTCTATCCTAGTTCCCATCATGATTGCGACAGCTCTTGGCTATTCAGCTGAGCAGTTGACCTACCTGATTTCTACAGATATCTTCATGTGTGGGGTAGCTACCTTCCTTCAACTCCAACTCAACAAATACTTTGGTGTCGGACTACCAGTCGTTCTCGGAGTTGCCTTCCAATCCGTCGCTCCTTTGATTATGATTGGGCAGAGTCACGGTAGCGGAGCTATGTTTGGTGCCCTTATCGTTTCAGGAATTTATGTGGTTCTGATTTCAGGTGTTTTCTCAAAAGTAGCCAATCTCTTCCCATCTATCGTTACAGGATCTGTCATTACCACGATTGGATTGACCTTGATTCCTGTCGCTATCGGAAATATGGGAAATAATGTCCCAGAGCCAACAGGTCAAAGTCTCCTACTTGCAGCCATCACTGTTCTAATCATCCTCTTGATCAACATCTTTACCAAAGGATTTATCAAGTCTATCTCTATTTTGATTGGGTTGGTTGTCGGAACCGCCATTGCTGCTACAATGGGCTTGGTTGATTTCTCTCCTGTTGCGGCAGCACCACTAGTCCATGTCCCAACTCCCCTCTACTTTGGGGTGCCAACCTTTGAAATCTCATCTATTGTCATGATGTGTATCATTGCGACAGTTTCTATGGTTGAGTCGACTGGTGTTTACCTAGCCTTGTCTGATATTACCAGTGACCCAATCGATAGCACGCGCCTGCGCAACGGTTATCGTGCAGAAGGTCTGGCCGTACTTCTCGGAGGAATTTTTAACACCTTCCCTTACACAGGATTTTCACAAAACGTTGGTTTGGTTAAATTGTCAGGTATCAAGACTCGTCTGCCAATCTACTACGCAGCTGGTTTCCTAGTCCTCCTTGGACTACTTCCTAAGTTTGGAGCCCTCGCCCAAATCATTCCGAGCCCTGTCCTCGGTGGTGCCATGCTGGTGATGTTTGGTTTTGTCTCCCTTCAAGGGATGCAAATCCTTGCCCGCGTTGACTTTGCTAACAATGAACACAACTTCCTTATCGCAGCTGTTTCAATCGCTGCAGGTGTCGGACTCAACAACAGTAATCTATTTGTCAGCATGCCGACAGCTTTCCAAATGTTCTTCTCAAACGGAATCGTCGTAGCCAGCTTACTGGCCATTGTCCTCAATGCAGTATTAAACCGGAAGAAGAAATAAGAAAAAGAGGTGTGAGCCTCTTTTTTGTGTGACAAAATAAGAACATCTACTCATATATGCTAGTATCATAGTCCTGAAAATCATCTGCATCAAGAACTATTTCACCATTCTTATACTTTTCTCTTGCAATATGTTCCGCTTCATCTGCATTTTCAGCTTCTATACTTACTAAACGGGTTAGAGTTTCAATAATTTCTATAGTATACTTTTTCATCTTAAGTTTCTCTCCAATAACTCACTTATTAGCAATAATCTATGTTTTGGGCTTTCTAGCCACTCTGGTAATTCATCCCCATCTTCCCATCTATATTTTTTATTCAATAAAGAAAGTTGTTCCTCATTACCAAATTCCATATTTTCAGATAACCACCTCACACAATCAGGGTCTGATAACGTATAGACCATTAAACTTAAGTTTTCATAATTACTCTCTGTTTCATAATCAGACCAGATGACTTTTAAGAAATCATACACCTCTTCTGGTGCAATAAGTTGTTTCTTTTTCATAATTTCCGATACTTTCCTCTACCTTTAAATTCTATTATTTCTTTGTCTCTTAATATTTGAAGCTGTTGCCGAATTTTTTCTTTAATATGATTGTTCCTGACAAAGATACTTTTTAGGTCACTTTCAAAACGGTACATATCTTCAAGAGTAAATTCTGAACCCTCTATCTTATCTATACAATTAAGAATTTCTATTGTCCAACCTCTTGCTGAAAGGGAGTTTTTCCTTAGAAATAAACTTTGCTTAAATTCTTTTGTAACTTTTTCTGGATCTCTAACTTGTCCATTTTTCACAAGAAATATTCTTCCTTTAGAAGGTACTTGCGATAAATCTATGTTACAACCAATCCAACCAGCGCGTCTGGCAGTTGGTGCAAGTGGTTTTCTTTGAATAATTGATTTCGGTGTAACAAACTGCTTTGGAAGAACAAGAAAATTATCCACCTCAAAATTTTTTGTATAAGTTAAAAAAAGAAATTAGGATTATTATCTGCCTGCACACGCTCCATCATCGTTGCATAAGCACCAACATTAATTATTGATGAAAAATTCCCTTTTTTACTTTTTAGTTCAAACTCCTCACTACAATGACTACAGAAAAAATCTGCTACAGGCCGATTATTTTCAAAATGATTTATAGGTTTTTCCCCACAACTAGGACAATAAGACTGACGATAAACCCAATCCTCCGTTAAGATACGTGCCTTTTGGCTATTACTTTTATAGTTTTCTACTAATTCTAAATTAAATTGTAATTCCATTTAAAAATTCCTCACTAATACAAGAATTCACTCTATATAAGTAATTAAAATCTACCATAACTAGTATACCACATATATGTACCTATTACCTTTGTATTTCATCACTCTCTTTTATATTTCCTTCTAACATATCTCATAAACTAAAATGAGTAGGCTATATTTGTCCTACTCATTTATCTCTATATCCTCACCTGTCTGTCTTCAGACCTTTGACCTGTGACAAACATGGTAAAGGTGGCTTTGCAGACATTTCTGCCTTCTTGATTGGTGATATCGACATCCACGACACAGGTTGTGCGTCCATGATGGACACATTCTCCTTTAATGGTCAGCACATCATCTAGTTTTCCTGCCTTGAGGTAGTTGATAGAGGACTGAAGCGTCACTCCATCAAGCCCCAGCGAGATAACCACCAAACCACTGATCTGGTCACAAAGAGTAAAGAGATAGCCACCATGGGCATTGCCATAGTAGTTGAGCGACGAGTCCACTACTTTCGTCGTCACCACAACATGACCGTCTCTCATTTTCTCTATTTCGTAATTTTCAAAGGCAGATATAGCATCAAAATGAAAATCTTTCATCGTTTCCTCCTGATATTTCAAACGACACTATGATACTACTTTTTATAGGACTGTGCAAGGAGAAAGCTCCTAGTCTGGTAAAATTCCAACCTGCTCAACAAAGCGCATAAAGGCTGCCTGTCCCTGCTCCGTCTGCTTGTAAACCCCTGCGTCCTCCAAAACACGCGCAAAGATAGCACCCACAGAGTCCTTAACTATTTCAAGGGCCTTTTCTTTATCCGCTAGGTCCGGATGTTGATCTTTGAGCTGGTCTGCCCATTTCTGATGATAGTCGGCAACTGAGACTTCTTCTCCTACGAGGTAGCTAGCGACTTGCTCCACTTCTGCTTTCAAACGAGGTGGTAAGATTGCCAAGCCCATGACCTCAATCAAGCCGATATTTTCCTTCTTGATATGTTGAACATCCTTGTGGGGATGATAGATACCATCAGGATGCTCTGGCGATGTCTGATTATCCCGCAAGACCAAGTCCAATTCAAACTGTCCATCGCGTTTACGAGCAATCGGTGTAATGGTATGGTGTGGTGTTCCATTACTTTCTGTCAAGACTTGCACACTTGGATCTGAATACTGACGCCATTCCTGTAAAATCTTGTCAGCCAAGTTGATCAAATCCTCTTTAGAATCCGAGGTCAAACGTAGCACTGACATAGGCCACTTGACAATCCCAGCCTTGACCTGCTCAAATCCAGCAAATCGGAAAGTCTTTTGCAAGGGAGCCAATTCCATAGGAAATACGTGACGGCCTCCTTGATAGTGATCATGAGTCAGAATAGAGCCTCCCACAATCGGCAGGTCGGCATTTGAGCCCGCAAAATAGCCTGGAAACTGGTCTACGATAGCTAGTAGGCGCTCAAAGCTTTGACGATTGATAGCCATGGGCCGATGCTGGCCATCTAAGAAGATACAGTGCTCATTAAAATAAGCATAGGGTGAATACTGGAAGCCCCACTCCTGACCCACCATTTCGAAACGGATAATGCGGTGATTGCTGCGAGCTGGGTGGTTAACCCGACCATGGTAGCCTTCGTTCTCTATACAGAGCTGACACTGGGGATAATTGCTAGCTTGCACCAACTTAGCTGCTGCAATCTCTTTCGGATCCTTTTCAGGTTTAGAGAGGTTAATGGTAATCTCAAGCTCCCCATAGTCAGACGGAACGCGATAAGCAATATTTTTAGCAATGGCCTTGAGCTTGATGTAGTCATTTTTCTGGCTAAGTTGGTAGAAGTCCGCAATTGCCTGCTCGGGAGAGTGAGCATAGGTTGTCCAAAACTCACGATTAACCTGACTTGGACAAGGGGTCACCAAGTCCATCAGTTCAGCACCGAGGATTTCACGCGCAGTCTGATTATCCTCAATCGTCTCTAATCGAACCGCCTCCTCGACAAGCTGGTCCTTGAGGTCAATCAAGTCATCCTGTCCCGTCTCAACTTCCAAAACACCATCTCCTACTCGTGCCAAGACACGATTGGTCAGGTAGATTCGATCCATTTCCTCAAAAGCACTTTCGGCAATAACATGTGTTACAAATTTATCTACTAAGGTCACTATAAAGCCTCCTTTTGACTAGTCAAGGACGCGAGTGCCACCTGCAACTTCAGCGATATAGAAGCTTGGAGCATATCCAACGACTTCCTCGTAGTACTTGCCTACAGCTTCTTTAAAGCCCTCAACGGCATCTTTTTGCACCAAGGCAATGGCACATCCACCAAATCCTGCCCCTGTCATACGAGCACCCAGAACACCTGCTTGAGCCCAAGCTGTGTGAACAAGAGTATCCAATTCCAATCCAGTTACTTCATAATCATGCTCAAGAGAAACGTGAGATGCATTCATCAAGCGACCAAATGTTTCCAAATCACCTGCTTGAAGAGCTGTTTGAGCTTTAAGAGTACGTTGGTTTTCAAGCACAGCATGGCGAGCACGTTTCATACGATTTTCGTCTTTAATCAGATAGCTGTATTGGTCAAAGGCCCACTCATCCAATTCACCCAAGGTCTGAATATCCAAGGCAATTTGCAATTCTTCTACTGCTTTTTCACACTCAGCACGGCGTTCATTGTATTTAGAGTCCGCTAGTTCACGGCGTTTGTTAGTGTTCATGATAACAACAACATTGTCCTTCAAATCAAGGGGCACCAAGTCGTATTCTAGAGTATTAGTATCTAGGTAAATAGCACGTTGGTCAGCTCCCATACCGATAGCAAACTGGTCCATGATACCAGAGTTGACTCCGATAAAGTTATTTTCTGTTTGTTTTCCGATTTTAACCAAATCCAAACGGTCTAGTTTTAAATCAAAGAGATGCTCTGCCACAACACCAGTCAAAAGTTCCAAGGATGCTGACGAGGACAAACCAGCACCATTTGGGATATTCCCATAAACATAAAAATCAAACCCTTTGTCAATCACGTGTCCAGCTTCTTGCAAGAAATGAAGAACCCCTTTTGGATAATTGGTCCAGCTGTGCTCTTTTTCAAACTTGAGGTCAGCAAGAGGAACTTCGATGATACCCTTGTCCTCAAAGTTAGCTGAGTAGAAACGCAAGACTTGGTCGTCACGCTTGCGAGCTGCACCGTATGTCCCCAAGGAAATAGCCGCTGGAAAAACGTGCCCACCGTTGTAGTCTGTGTGTTCACCAATCAGATTGATACGACCTGGTGAAAAGAAAGTTTGGTCTGCTTCTTGACCAAAAACGGCAAGAAAGTCTTTGCGAAGGGCTTCAGTAGTAAGATGTTGTGTCATATGAATTCTCCTTTGACTGTCCGTTAAGTTACCTTAACGTGTAATCGTTTTCTTCTATTGTATCCAAGGGATTTGCCAAGGTCAATCCCTTTTACTAAACTTTTACTAAACTATCAGTAAAAAGCAGAAAAATATGATATACTAACCTAAAAGAAAGAGGATTTATGGCTACATTAAAAGACATTGCACAGCTAGCCTCTGTCTCTATTGCGACCGTATCTCGTGTCCTCAATCGCGACCAGAGCCTATCTGTTACAGAAGAAACCAGACACCGTATATTAACCGTCGCTGAAGAGCTGGGCTATACTAAGCACCTCAAGACAGGCGAATCCCACAAGCCCAAGCAAAAGATTGCCATTATCCAATGGGTCAGCGAACAAGGGGAGTTGGACGATCTCTACTACTATCAGATTCGTCTCGGTATTGAAAAAAGAGCCCAAGAGTTGGACTATGATATCTTGCGCTATTTTAACGACCATCCTTTTACACTGAGCGAGGAAGTGATTGGCATTCTCTGCATTGGAAAGTTCAGCCGAGCTCAGATTTCTGCCTTTGAAGAATACCAAAAACCTTTAGTCTTTATAGACAGCGATACCCTCTCACTAGGTCATACCTGTATTATCACGGACTTTTACACTGCTGTAAAACAAGTTGTAGACCATTTCCTCAGCCAAGGTATGAACCGTATTGGAATTCTCACAGGCCTTGAGGAAACAACCGACCAGGAAGAAATTATCCAGGATAAGCGACTAGAAAATTTCAAAGACATTACCCAAGCAAAAGGTATCTACCATGAAGAACTGATCTTTCAGGGGATCTTTACTGCCCAGTCTGGCTATGACCTGATGAAGGAGGCCATTCACAAGTTGGGTGATAAACTCCCACCAGCCTTTTTCGCCGCCAGCGATAGTTTAGCTATCGGTGCCCTTCGTGCCCTTCAAGAAGCTGGAATTAGCCTACCAGACCGCGTCAGCCTCATTTCTTTTAACGACACTAGCCTGACCAAGCAAGTCTACCCTCCCCTCTCTAGTATCACGGTCTATACTGAGGAAATGGGCCGAGCAGGTATGGATATTCTTAACAAGGAAGTTCTCCACGGTCGCAAAATCCCTAGCCTAACCATGCTGGGCACCAGACTGACTTTGAGAGAAAGCACGAGGAATGAATAGAAAAAGTGAATAAAGAAATATTCCTTTATCCACCTTTTTAGGGTTTAATGTTATTCGCTACGAAGCGATTCGACTGGGTCTTTCTTAGCAGCGATGCGTGAAGGGATTAGACCGGCTAACATGGTAAGGACAATCGAAATACCGATAAGGATTAGAGCTACTTCTATTGGTAATTGCGCTACATTTCCCACATTTGTCATTTTCGCAACAATCGCATTGATTGGGAATGTCGCAAGAAAGGTAATCGCGATACCGAGCACCCCAGAGATCAATCCTTCAATGGCTGTTTCAGCAGTGAAGATACGACGAATATCTTTCTTCGAAGCCCCCATTGCACGTAGGATTCCGATTTCTTTTGTACGTTCGAGAACTGAAATGTACGTGATAATCGAAATCATTATAGAAGATACAATGAGTGAGATGGCCACAAAGCCAACGAGTACTGTTGTCACTACGCCAACCAATGTCGTAATTGAAGACATGATAGTTTGGATATCATCTGAATAAGCGAGTACCTTATTGTCTTCTCCAGCTTCTTTTTTCGCTGTGTTATAGGCGTTTATGAACTCTTTTAAGTCTTGTTTTTGTTGGAACGAAGAGGTGTAGAGCTCAATGGCAGCTGGTTTGGATTTGTTGATGACGCCCATTTTTGCGAGGTTTTCCTCGTAAGTTGAAGCCGAATTGTCGTTATATTGTTGGACATACTGCGCCTGTTCTTCAGGTGTCATTTTAGCCAACTGAATTTTTTCTTCTTCGGTTAAATTCTCCGAACTGAATGGTTTAGGATCTTTGGCAAAGTCTTTACCCGTAAATACATTTAGATTTTGATTGGCTTCCTGTTCCTTAACGATATCACTATTTTGAATGTGTTCGGAAGTGTAATCAATAAGGGCGCTTGTGTAGGCGATTCCTCCTGAAGGAGTATTCACGCCTGAACTTGTGCCGTCTTTTTGGCGAAGGACACCCACAATTTTAAGTTGGAGCCCATTCTCGATTTGAGTTTTCATATAAGAAACATTATCAATCTTATTGAGCCATAAGTTATTTTCTTTCACAAAACGGTTTGTATTGACAACTGCTTTGAAAGTTTTTCCGATAAAATCACTATATTGATACGTTTGAGAAGAGAGTTCGTCGAGCTTCTTCGTATCGTTCAATTCACTGGGATCTTTGATACGCAAACTATAGAGCAACAAATCGCTAATTTGATTGTTTTCATCTACGATAAGGACGATCTCGGACTTATCTTGTGGGAAGTGTCCTTCCAACACGTCGTACTTGCTTTCTAGCATTGAAGAATCACTAGAAAGTTCACTCCAGTAGTTGAGGTTTTGTAAGTATCCCTTCATCGTTTGGTTCGCTGTTTCTACTTCATCAGCTAAGGTTGAAGGCAGAATACTTTTGGGTCCGTTGGAAGTATCACTTGCATAGATAAACGGTTGTAAATTATATCGGTAACGAATGTCTTTTGTGAGAGATTCGACCTTCGAAGCGTGTTCCTCCAAGTAAGTCTTGAAGGAAGCTAAGTCGTTCTTTCCGATTTGTTTTTTCAATAAATTCGTTAAAATCGTATTGATACCGAGCTCATGATTATCCTTGTAAGGCTTCTCGCTCAAATCTGGAGAGGTCGCCAACAAGTTGCTCTGGTTCTGCTCGCTAATCGTCAGTGGGAGAGAGACGAGAGTATCTTCCTGCACCTTTTTAACGTAGTCACTCACACCATTGGAAAGGGCTAAGATAAGAGCAATCCCGATAATCCCGATGGAACCCGCAAAAGCTGTTAGTAAGGTACGTCCTTTCTTTGTCAATAGGTTATTAAAGGAAAGTACAAGGGCGGTTATAAAGCTCATCTTCGTCTTCGTGAACTGGATGTCGACTTGCTTTGTCTCCTCTGTTGGTTCGCATGGGTTTGAGTCGCTCAAGATGTTTCCATCTAATACTTGTACGATACGTGTGGAGTACTTCTGTGCCAGCTCTGGGTTATGCGTCACCATGATAACCAAACGTTCCTTGGCGATGTCTTTTAATAAATCCATGATTTGAACAGAAGTCTCAGAATCGAGCGCTCCTGTCGGTTCGTCGGCTAAAACGACTTTTGGATCATTAACAAGAGCACGCGCAATCGCGATTCGTTGCATTTGTCCCCCAGACATTTGACTTGGTTTCTTATATAAATGGTCTTTTAGGCCTACGCGTTCGAGCACTTTGATAGCACGTTTCTTACGTTCTGCTTTTGAAACGCCCGAAAGAGTCATTGCAATTTCTACGTTAGAGAGTGCAGTTTGGTGCCCGATGAGATTATAAGACTGAAAGACGAAACCGATGGTGTGGTTTCTGTAGCTATCCCAATCGCGGTCTTTAAATTGCTTTGTTGATTTTCCTTGGATGAGTAAATCACCAGATGTGTATTGGTCGAGTCCCCCGATGATATTTAATAGGGTGGTTTTCCCAGAACCCGATTGCCCAAGAATGGAGACAAACTCATTCTCACGGAAGCGAATCGAGATATCCTTTAACGCGTGGAACTCTTGATCGCCCGTATGATAGACTTTTGAAATGTGTTGTAGCTGTAACATCGTCTATCTCCTTTCAGTGATATATGTAGTCTATCACAATTTCATAATGGAGTAAATATGTTACATTTACAATTCATCAAAAATAATCAACAAATAGAAAATCGACTTCTTATGAATAATAATGTCCATGACTTTGACCTACTTCCAACTCCTCAATTTTTCGCTTATGGGTTTGGTGACTTGCTAGGTTTGTATCAACTTCAATGGTAACATTTTGAAAACCATAATCTTTGAGTAAATTACGAATAGATTCTTTACAATACTCTATATGTTCAATCTCTTCTAGGCAAACATGAACAATGGCATTTTTTTCCAAACCATCCATAGTCCAGAGATTGAGTTGATTAATACTTTTAACATTAGCTAGCGCTGCTAACTCTTTCTCTATCTCGGCAGTCTCGACCCCTTCTGGCACAGCATCTAAGAAAATCTTCAGTGCGCTCCAAAAGCGAGGAATGGCTTTCGACAGAATAAAGATAGAAATAACCAGCGATAAGAGTGGATCTAGGATATACCAATCTGTAAATCGGAGGATAATCGCCATTAGAATAACAACTAGCCAACCAAGGGTGTCTTCCAAAAAATGCAAGCTAAGAATAGACTCGTTCTTTGTCTTTCCTTTACGAACTACCAGACTTGCTAGTACATTGATAACTACTGCAATGATTCCCAGCCAGAGGATGCCATTCTCATTGACGGGTTGCGGGTGAGCGATCTTTGTGACATTTTCCAAGATCACTAGGACAGACCCTATCATAAGAATCACAGCCGTTAGCATGGCCCCTAAAAGACTAAAGCGTTTGTAACCCAAGGTGTACTGTCTATCTTCTTCACGATTGGAAATCGTTTCTAAAAGGGTAGATATGCCAATGGCTATAGCATCTCCCAAGTCATGAACAGAATCAGCAAGAACTGCACTCGAACCAAAGATTCCTCCTGCGATAAACTCAACAATCGCATAGCTTAAATTTAAGAAAAAAGCTAGCCAGATAGATGTTTTAGAACTCATTTCTCTCCCTCCTTTGGTATAATGGGTATATACATACTTCTTTCATTTGTATTATCTAATAAAATCCAAAGAAAGGATAGAAGCAAACTGTCAGCCCTGTTCAGTTCTGAACAGTTTATCTCAAGTGTCTATATGCCAAAAAGAGACCGTCGAGTCAGCAAGACTAAAAAAGCCATCTATCAAGCTTTTTTACAACTTTTGAACGACAAGGGCTATGATGCCACTACTGTTCAGGATATCATTGACCTAGCAGATGTTGGACGCTCTACTTTTTACTGTCACTATGAAAGTAAGGAACTCCTTTTAGATGAGCTCTGTCGCTACCTCTTTCATCATCTCTTTGAAAGGGAAGGACACTTTACTACCGAGGACTACCTGGCACATATCTTTTTACATTTTCAGAAAAACCAGGACCATGTCACCAGTCTCCTTTTTTCCAAAAACGACTACTTTCTCCGCCAACTACACAAGGAACTCGAACACCATGTTTACCCCATGGTAGCGGAGGATTTGCAAGAGGCCTATCCAAACATTCCGGCTTCCTACCTCAAACATTTTGTAGTAACCAACTTTATCGAAACACTGACCTGGTGGCTAAAAAAAGGAAAATCTTATACTGAAGACCAAGTGGTGAGATTTTACTTAGATGTGATTGAGATGACCTCTACAACTCCACTTGATAACTAATCCTGTAACTCAGAAAGGAACCAACTATGTTAACTTCGATGATTCTAGGAATACTAACAATTGTACTAGCTCTCGCCTTCTCATTGCTTCACCTTGCTGCTGCTTTTTCAGCTATGAAACAAAAGAACTACAGTCTAGGAAATAAGTGCATTTTGATCGGCAGTTGCCTCACCTCTCTGGCTCTAGCTATCTTTTACTTCGTCCCACTGGCAACCATTCTTCTATGGATTGTGGGTTCGAGTATCGTCTGCTATGGAGCCTACTGGAACGGCCAACAGAAAGAAAAACAACATATCTCGCACCACATCGTTCGTATAACGAGTGCTATTATCATTACGGTATTATTCATTTTGCTCTAACACAAAAAAGGATCATCTGATCCTTTTTTGCTTTTTAAGCACTCTTTGCGGCCTTGCTCCACTGATACCACCCAACTAGACTATTGATTAAGTAAATCAGGTATTTCCCTTGGATTTGCAGGCTTTCTCCCCACCAGAGATAGATAGAAAAGACATTTGTAGCTGCCCAGAATATCCATTGTTCACGGTAAACAGCTGTCATGAGGATTTGCCCAACCCCATTGGTCGCATCGGTGATGGAATCGCGATAAGGACGATTGGCTCCGATAGACTGATAAATGAACCCAAAGACCAACCACCAAAGAACACTAATGGAAAGATATTTGGTCCAGCCCTTGCCGTCCAGTTTACGCGCGACAAACTCCTGCTTTTCTTTCTTGAACTGTGCTTGGTAGATCCACACTAGAAGTCCAATTGGCTGCATGGCCGTAAAGTAGAGAGTCGTCAGCATCTCACCATAAAAGCCTTTCTGCAGCGCCAAGATAAGGTAAATGACAGAGTTAATCAAACCAAAAAGGTAATTACTTGCTCGACCTTCCGATACAAAGATGACACAGATAATTCCAGTCAGACTACAAATCATCCCAACCCAGTCAACAATGCGGTGTTCATAAATCAACTCCAGCCAGATTGGAAAACTTCCTAAAACCAGCAGGTAAAGCCACTGAGCAAAACTACGATGGGCAAAGAGGTCATTCCAGATAGCCTTCATGGTTCCTGAAAATCCCAAATCAGCCATAGAAGCAACCATACGGCGGTAGCCACCAGACATTTCACCAAGAGTTATTTTGATATTCTTGAGTTTTGTTTGCAAATAAGTCGTCATATTTTCTCCTTTTGTTTTTAAAGAGCCGTGTCTGGATAGACTTTCGGACGCAACGCTCTATTATATATCTCCTGAACTGTCTATACACAAGATTTCCATCCTTAGTCGACATGAGCTGGAAATCCTTATTTGTTAAGTAGTTCACAACACATTATACACCTATTTTCTGAATAGTCAAGTGTATTTACAGTAAAATTTTAGAAAATATTGAAAATTTCCTCTTATTTTCCATTTAAAAATGAAAATCATTAATTCTGACACCAAAAATGCCCAGACAACATTATCTGAGCATTTTTCTATATAGTCGTTTAACAAAGTTGAGTTTAGCATTTTCAAGCTATTTCTTCAACAAACCTTGTTCTTGTAGAAATTCTTTGGCTACTTGTTCTGCTGACTTGCCTTCAACACCGACTTGGTAGTTGAGCTGGCTCATCTGGCTTTCAGTGATTTTTCCAGCCAATTTATTGAGAACTGTCTCCAACTCAGGATGTTTCTTGAGAAGAGCTTCTTTCATGAGTGGAGCTCCTTGATAAGGTGGGAAAAGTTGCTTGTCATCTTCCAAGACCTGCAAATCATAACGCGCCAACTCTGCATCTGTCGAATAGGCATCCGTGATTTGAATATCGCCTGACTGAATTGCCTGATAGCGAAGAGCTGGCTCCATGGTCGCTACGTTGAGATTGAGACCATACATTGATTGCAAGCCCTTATTGCCATCTTCACGGTCATTAAACTCGAGAGTAAAGCCTGCCTTCAGCTGCCCTTCTACTTTTTTCAAGTCCGAAATGGTCTTCAAGCCATATTCTTGAGCAATCTTTTTCGAAACAGCTACAGCGTAGGTATTTTGATAAGACATAGGTTTTAGATAGGCTAGATGATCCTGTTTGGCAATGCCATCACGCGCCACCTGATAAACCTGATCTGGCTCGTGACTCACTTTCGGTGATGGCTGAAGCAAACTTTCAGTCACCGTACCGGTAAATTCAGGATAGATATCAATATCCCCTTTTTTCAGAGCTTCATAGAGGAAGCTTGTTTTCCCAAAATTCGGTTTAACAGTCGCAGTCATACTGGTATTTTCCTCAATGAGGAGTTTATACATATTGGCCAAAATTTCTGGCTCTGGACCCAATTTCCCAGCAATCACCAAGTTTTCTTTCTCTTTTTGAGCTAAGAGGGCTGGACTATAAGACAGACCAAGCAATAAGGTCACCAAGGCAAAACCAGAGAAAATCGTCCGCAATTTTGCTTTTTCCATCACTTTTAGTAGGAAGTTAAAGGCAATGGCCAGCACTGCAGAAGAAAGGGCCCCAATTAAAATCAGACTGGTATTATTGCGATCAATTCCCAAAAGGATAAAGGAACCCAGTCCGCCAGCCCCAATCAAGGCTGCCAAGGTCGCCGTACCGATAATCAAAACCGCTGCCGTCCGAATACCAGACATTATGACAGGCATGGCAAGTGGAATTTCAAACTTCTTGAGACGCTCCCATCTAGTCATACCAAAGGCAATTCCAGCCTCTTGTAGACTTGGATCAATTCCCTTCAGCCCAGTAATAGTATTTTGCAAAATCGGGAAAATCGCATAAATCACCAGAGCTGTCAAAGCTGGCAAGGTCCCAATTCCCATCAAAGGGATAAAGAGCCCCAACAAGGCCAGAGACGGGATGGTCTGGAAAATTCCTGCAATTTGCAAGACCCAGTCCGCCATCTTTTCATGATAGCGAAGATAAACAGCCAAAGGAATAGCGATAAAAATAGCTAGTAACAAGGTCAACAGTGACAACTGCAAATGTTGAGATAGAGCTGTTACCCAGTCACCAAAACGATCCTGAAAAGTTGATATCAAATTAGTCATGAACACTACCTCCAAACAAGTCTGCTACAAAGTCTGTTGCAGGAGCCTTTAAAATCGTCTCAGGATTCGCCACCTGACGAATCTCTCCGTCCTGCAAAACAGCAATACGATCACCTAATTTCAGAGCTTCATCCGTATCATGGGTCACAAAAATCGTTGTCATCCCAAACTCCTTATGCAATTCTTTCGTCAGAACCTGCAACTGTTTTCTCGAAATAGCATCCAAGGCTGAAAAGGGCTCATCCATGAGGAGAATCTTAGGCTGACCAATCATAGCACGGACAATGCCGACCCGTTGCTGTTCTCCACCAGATAATTCGCTTGGAAGTCGATGCCCATACTCAGCTACTGGCAAGCCAACTTTTGCCAAGAGCTCTTCTGTTTTCTGAGCAATCTCTTCCTTGCTCCAACCCTTCATCTCAGGAATGAGAGCGATATTTTCTGCCACTGTTAGATTGGGAAAGAGGGCAATCGCCTGTAAAACATAACCAGTAGAAAGACGAAGTTCACGCTCATCATAGTCCTTAATCCGCTTATCATCCATATAGATATTGCCATCTGTTGGCTCTAAAAGACGGTTGATCATCTTTATCATGGTCGTCTTACCGGACCCAGATGGCCCAACTAAAACCATAAACTCTCCGTTCTCAATCCTTAAGTTGACATCTCTCAAGACATCCTTTTCTGTATAGCGTAGCGCTACATTTTTATATTCAATCATTTCTTCTCCTCAATTTTTACGATAACCTTGCCAAAAGACTGGCTACTTTCCAGATAAGCATGAGCGTCCTGGATTTGCTCAATAGAAAATACTTTTTCAGGTCGTACGTCTACCTGATACCACTCTACAAAGTCCACCAAAGCTTGTAGCTTGTCTTGAGACACATTACCAGAAGCAAAGGTAGTCAAGTAGAGATTTCGGTAAAGCATTTCAATAGGGTCAAAGTCTGGAATAGTCCACTGACCGCCCAGCAAGCCACAAGAACAGATAATACCACCATCTGCCGTACGAGCAAATGTATCGAGAATAGCACTCGGACCGACAAGATCCAAGACCTTGTCAAACTGCTCTTCCGTTTGCAAAACGCCATCCTTATCCAAAATCACCTGGTCAAATCCTGCCTCTTTTAGCTGCTCTTCCTTGCTCAGACTACGGCTACTTCCAGCTAGATAGACATTTGGAAATTGCCCTTTGAGAAGTTTTGCAAAAGCAATCCCAACACCACTAGTCGCTGCCCGAACCAGAACTCTGTCTCCCTCCTCAATTTTGAGATTGAGATAAGAGCCAAATGCTGTGTAGTAGGTTTCAGGCAGTGCGATTAAACTTTCCAAAGCAAGCTCTGTCCTCACAGGATAAACCTGTTCGTCTGGTAGCAAAACATACTCAGCATAACCACCATCAAAAGCACGCCCCATTTCTCCCATGATGGAGATGACTTGCTGCCCAACTTGCAAATCAGAACGATTGATCTTCTCTACAAGTCCCACACATTCAATTCCTAAAATCCGTGGAAATTGAACGGAGGGCGATAATCCTTGACGAGTAAAAATCTCGCTATGGTTGATTCCAAATCCTTGTACCTTGACCAAGGTCCAACCTTCTTTAACAGTCGGTTTTGGAACTTCCACAACCTGCAGAACTTCTGGTCCTCCAGCTTCCTTAACAAGCACAGCTTTCATCTTAGTATCTCCTTTTAAAACTTCCCTCGGTTGGTCAAGTCTTCTACCTTAGGCATGACTTCTTTATTGTCCCAATGCTCCACAATCAAGCCATTCTCCAAACGGAAGATGTCATACTGAGCATAAGCAACCCCATCGATCTGAGTCTGCCCATAGCTGACCACATAGTTTCCTTGTCCCAAAAGCTGGAAAACAAAGTCAAAAGAAACCCCGTGCTCAGCTACATAGTCTTTATAAGCCTGACTTCCTTGTCCAATCTCATGATTATGCTGAATCAAATCTTCTGCCACATAATCATTCCACTGCTCTAGTTCACCGTTTTGGAAAATTTCTGTCAAGAAACGACGAACGGTTTTTTTATTTGCTACTGTCTTGTCCAAATCCGTGACTTCAAAATCCCCAAAGATCTGATCTAACTGCCCATTTTTTGGAGCGCGATAATAGTCAATGACATCCCAATGCTCAACGATACGTCCATTCTCATCAGAACGGAAAGTATCTGTCGTCACCCATTGAGCTTCCCCGCCATTGAGATATTGATGAACATGAACAAAGACTAGATTGACGTCTTCAATGGTGCGAACAATTTTCATCTCACGCTCGGGATGACGCTCAAAGAAATTTGCAAAGAAAGCCGCAAACCCTTCTTTCCCATCTGGCACACCTGTCGAGTGCTGAATGTAGATATCTCCTACAGACTGAGCCTGAGCCTCGGCAACACGACCGTCTTGAATAGCGTGAATATATAGATTTTGTGCATTTTCAACTTGTTTTGACATGATTTATGCCTCATTTGCTTTAAGGTTTGCTAAAATACGTTCCTGATAATTTTCAAACTGGCGAATTTCTTCCTCTGAGAAACCTTTATAAAAAATAGCATCCAACTTTTGACTGATACGATGGCCAACTTCTTTCTGGGACCAACCTTGCTCCGTTAGCTTGACATACTTCTTTCTCTTATCTATTCCACATGGGCTAATGATGACCAGGTTTTGCTCCTCAAGATTCTTTATCATGGTTGTTAGCGTATTGTTGGCGAGTCCAGTCGCAAGCGCAATATCTGTTGCTGTAGCGCAGCCTGTCTCACTATTCCATAAAACCGCTAAAATCTTGCCCTGTTCACTCCGATAAAGAGCCTCAGGATCCTGACTCAGTAACTTTTGAAAAATCCGCCCATTTAACAAACGAATATGATGGGCTACCAAATGACTATCTTTCATAACACCTCCAATTTATTTCGATATCGAATTGTTTTCATTGTAACACCTCCCATTCCATCTGTCAACTATTTCGATTTAGAAATAATTTTCACCAACAAAAAAGACCTCCTACCTAGAGTAGAAGATCTTCACTATTTATTAACTTAATCTGTCATTTCAGACACCAAGGTTCGATGTTCCAGTGGTAGACTGCACATAACCAGCAAGAAGATGAATCCTGACTGAACCCAGAAAAGGGCCAAGTCAAAGATACCATGTACAGCGACTACTGTAAGGAAGGAGAGATAAAGACCGATAATTGGTCGTTTCCCAGACTCCTGACTCATATCCATCATCATGTGAACCGGGATCACCGAAGAAATGGATAGGAGAATGGTTCCAATCAAACCATAACTCAAAATAGTATCGATATAAAGACTATGCGCGTGTTCGTGGTAAGGAGCATGAATTCTCGGGAAAGAATTCATATAGGTCAGTGGACCCTCACCCCAGATCGGATTTTGCTTAAACAAAGTCATACCCGCATTCCAGATTGAAACACGCTCCTCCATTGAAGAATCTAGCGTTCCCATACGGACACCTAAATCACTTGAGAAGAGGAAACAAAGGCCAATCCCAAAAACTCCAATACTGAGCCAGAAGGCGCGCCAGTTTTTAATAGTTGTAAAGAGATAAATGATTGCACCAGCGATGATGGCAGGAAAGGCTGTTCGATTCTGCGTAAAATTCAAACCAAAAAGATTCACAAAACCTGCTAGCACACAAAAGATTTTTAACCATCTTAGCTTCGTCGTTGTAAAGAGGTAAAAGGCAATCATGATACAGAAGCAACAAATGATCCCATAGTAGTTAGGATTAAAGAAGGTAACCTCTGCACGGTTCTGGTGCCATACTTGCATATTGGGCGAAAGAAAGGCATAGTTAAATTTCTTTACAATCTGGAAATGCTCCAAAGTAGCAAAAACAGCAGAGAGCACACTACCAAACAAGATTGTCTGCAGTATCAGTCGAAAGAAAGCATGTGTCAGACGTTTCTGGTAAAAACTAAAGAAAATAAGGAAGAGAAACATCAGTAAAGATGCAACCAATCCAAGCCAGTTCTTGGCGACAATGGAGATGATACTACTGTAGGCAATAAAAAAGAGAAGTACAGGATGTTTGGCCAATCCTTTGATAATTCCCTTCATCTCCCCAGTAACAAGTAAACCTATCAAATATAAAGCAAAGAGGGCTAAGAACAAATAAAAAGGTAAAAAGATACTCATAATCATCAGATACAAAAAGAAATCTTTTTTCGAAAGCCCTCTTATCTTATCCAGTAATCCAATTGATTTCAAAACGGATCCTTTCTGTTCTGGATTTCTCCAGAAGATAAATGCTAAACTATCTTTATATTCTACCATTTTTTCCGTCATTTGGGAACAATGAACACGCTACCAAAAAGAAAAAATCAGCGAATATTTAGAGAAATTTTACAAAGCAAGTATTGCTCTCCTAAAACGATTCATTTTCCTAAATTAAAGAAAGCTATGGTAGAATAAAAGAAAACTATTAAAAAACACTATAGAACAAATCTGTATAGAGGAAAACAATATGAAATCACACCAACTAGTCTACCAAATATTAGCTAGAGAAAACGATTATGTTAGCGGAGAAAAAATCGGAGGAGAGCTGAATCTGACTCGTACATCCATATGGAAAGCGATCCAACGTCTCCAACAAGAAGGGCTAGAAATTGACAGTATCAAAAATAGAGGCTACAAGCTTATTCAAGGCGATCTGATATTGCCTGATTTGATTCAAGAGAACACCAACTTAACCATTCGCTACAAACCTGAGACAAAATCAACACAAACAGATGCAAAAGAAGGAATTGAAGCTGGAAACAAAGGAAATACACTCTATCTTTCAACCTGTCAAACAGCAGGACGTGGTCGCTTTCAGCGTCCCTACTATTCTCCATCTCAGGGGGGGATCTATATGTCCCTGCATATTCAACCCAACCTTCCCTATGAAAAACTCCCTTCCTATACTCTCCTTGTAGCTGCTGCAGTCTACAAAGCCATTAAAAATCTAACTATGATAGAAGTAGATATCAAATGGGTAAATGACATCTACTTTAAGAATAAAAAAATAGCAGGTATCCTTACCGAAGCTATGACATCTGTTGAAACAGGTTTAGTGACAGATGTCATTATCGGACTTGGTATAAATTTTTCTATAGAAGGCTTCCCAGAAGACCTAAAAGAAAAAGCAGGTAGCCTATTTATGCCACCTGCACCAATCCGTCGTAATGAGCTCATCAGCGAAATATGGAATTGTTTCTACAATACGGATCCAGATGAGCTACTTTATATCTATAAAGAAAGATCAATAGTTCTTGGAAAAGAAGTTACCTTCCAGCTAGATGGAAAATTGAAAAAAGGTCTTGCAAAAGAAATCTCAGAATCTGGCCAACTTCAAGTCGAACTAGAAGATAAAAACACTATCTGGCTAAATAGCGGAGAAATATCTCTAACTAGCTGGCAATAAACAAAATTTTCATCTTTGGTCCCCCTCTCAAAAGCTAGATATTTTGTCTAGCTTTTTGAGATTGATCCACCAACAAGTTCATCAAGGTCAATAAACGAAATACCTTTATTTTTTATAGGATAATTCTGATCGTTTTGAACACCAAAAGGGAGAGAGTCAATATAACCCTCTCCATAATGTAAATTTTCACAACCCCATCACAGGTGATAAAATGAATATAAAACTTTAAAAAATATCTGGTAAAATCAATTGATAACACAAAGTAAGATCCGTCAATTCCTTCAACTGTAGCCCTGTCAATTCTTCCCATCTATCAATCTTGTATTGGAGAGAATTGCGGTGCAGGTAGAGTTGTTGGGCTGTTTTAGTGAGAACGGCACTATTTCCCCAGAGAGAAAGGATAATTTCCTGAATCTGATCCTGATCCAAGATTATCTGGTGCAGGCATTCCTTGATTGCCTTCAAGTCTATAAGTCTTTCTCCCATACTCCAGAGATAGAGTTGTGAAAAGGTATGAACACCTTGGTGACCCTGACGCCACCATACCTTAAACAAATCTCGCTCCTCTTTGATTAAGTCGGATAGGGCTTGATGTCCTATCTGAGACCACACCTGGCCTAACATGATAGATAAACGAAGACCAAAGTCATACTCAACTGTCTCAATCGTATCGGATAAGATTGAGCGGACAGAGCTGTACTTATCTTGTTGAAGCACAAATACATAATCCTGAGCACCGACCTGTAGCACCGTCTGACAGTTGGGAAAAAGAGTCCGCATCATATCTAGCCAAGACGCTAGATTTTCCTGTTGGTAATAAGACAGATGGCAATAAACCAATTGAATCTTTTTGAAAGCTTGCGGTGACTGACCCTTCCCCTCAATCAGATAGGGATACCAAGGATTGAGCGAACGAGCCTGCTCCTGCTGGGTCAAAAGGGCAACCAGCTGCTTTTCACGCTCGCTGAGCCCAGCTTCCTCCAGTAAAATCCACTGCTGAGAAGCTAAAGGGAGAGTAAGATAGCCTGGTTTCTCTACTGGCTGGTCTGAAATCTGAGCTTCAGGAAACCAGTCTTGTAATTCTTTTGCAAGCATTTCTACTCCTCCACTTTTTGGATGCACCAAGCAATTAAGGTCTCTAGCCTCTCCATATTTTTAGTCAGATGGAGATAGCCCATGACCGCTTCAAATCCCGTGGACATACGATAAGTCACCACATCTGCATTTTTGGCCTTTGTGTGGCTATTGGTATTGCGACCACGTTTGTAGATTTCTTCTTCTTTTTCCGTCAGGACTTGCTCCTCCAACATAAGGGCAATCAAGCGAGCCTGAGCCTTGGCTGACACATACTTAGTTGCCTCTTGGTGGAGTTTATTGGGCTTGGTCATGCCTTTGAGGATGAGGTGGCGACGAATATACATGGAATAAACCGCATCCCCCTCAAAAGCTAGCGCAATCCCATTAATGAGATTGGCATCAATCACGTGTCCACCTCACTCCATCTTTTGTATCCAGTAGTTTAATGCCTTGAGCAGCCAGTTGGTCACGGATTTGGTCTGCTGTCGCAAAGTCACGATTGGCACGCGCTTCTTGGCGTTTTTGGATTAAGGCTTCGATTTCTGCATCCAAAACTTCCTCTACAAAGACAATACCAAAGACCTCTAACATAGCCGCAAGAGCTTGCTTGACAGCAGCATCATAGTTACCTGAGTTAATCCACTTGGTCATTTCAAAGACTACTGTGATACCGTTGGCAGAGTTAAAGTCCTCATCCATAGCGGCCACAAACTTATCTTTAAATGCTTGTAATTCTTGAGCATCTACAGTTCCTGTAAATGGTTGTTCGTAAGTATTTTTTAGATACTTGAGATTAGTCTCGGCATCGCGAACTGCCTTTTCCG
This sequence comes from bacterium, assembly GCA_905221435.1. Taxonomy (GTDB): domain Bacteria; phylum Bacillota; class Bacilli; order Lactobacillales; family Streptococcaceae; genus Streptococcus. The sequence continues at coordinate 150,656 of CAJNDD010000001.1, read as the reverse complement.
TAAAGTTGATGGGCTTGCGGTAATGTTGAGTCGCAAAGAAGAAACGAAGCACTTGCCCATCAATAGTTTTGAGGGCATCATGAACTGTGATAAAGTTTCCTAAAGACTTAGACATCTTGACATTGTCGATATTGACAAAGCCATTGTGCATCCAGTAATTGGCAAAGGTCTTACCTGTTTTAGCTTCAGACTGGGCAATTTCGTTGGTATGATGAGGAAACTCAAGGTCAGCTCCACCACCGTGGATATCAATGGTATCGCCCAAAATCTCTGTTGACATGACCGAACACTCGATATGCCAGCCCGGACGACCAGGTCCCCAAGGACTGTCCCAAGAAATCTCGCCTAGTTTAGCAGCTTTCCAGAGGGCAAAGTCCACAGGATTTTCCTTACGTGCCGTTTCTTCATCTGTACGACCTGAAGCACCCAGCTCCAAATCTTCCAAGGTTTTATTGGCTAATTTAGCATAGTTGTGAGATTTTTCCACACGGAAGTAAACATCCCCTTGACTCTCATAGGCAAAGCCTTTTTCAATCAAGTCTTTCACAAAGCAGATAATGTCAGCCATAAACTCCACCACACGTGGATGGCGAGTCGCAGGTTTCACACCCAAGGCCGTCACATCCTCACGAAAGGCAGCTATGTACTTGTCCGCAACCTCCTGAGGTGTGATTCCTTCTTCCTTGGCACGGTTGATAATCTTATCATCCACATCCGTAAAATTGGAAATATAGGCAACTTCGTAGCCACGATATTCAAAGTAGCGACGAATGGTATCAAAGGCTACCGTTGAACGAGCATTCCCAACGTGGATATAGTTGTAGACGGTTGGCCCACAGACATACATCTTAACCTCGCTCTCTTCAATGGGCACAAATTCACGTAGGCTGCGGGTCATGGTGTCGTAAATTTTAATCATGCGGTCCACTCCCTTCTCTATTTCTGACTTTTTCGGCTGAAAACCAGCTCTGCAAAAGGGCCAAATTGTCTGAGGCTATCCAGTTGGTAAAAGCGCTGCCCTTCCTCTTGGGTAAAGAGGGGAACCCCCTTTCCTAGGATAAGGGGCGCTATCTGAATAATGAGGTAGTCGAAAAGATCCGCATCCAAGAGCGGTCCTACCAAGGAATTACCACCAATCACAAAGACATTTTTGCCTTTGTCAATCTGGTGAACAAAGTCTACCACATCCCCAGCTACTGACTGGTAATTGCTGACAGGCAGGTGCCTATCATGCGTAAAGACATAGTTTTCCGTAGCTTGATAAAAACTTTCTACATCTTGCAAATCTTGGATTTCCTCAAAGGTCCGCTTGCCCATGATGGTGATATCCATTTGCCTGTAAAAGTCATCATAGCCTGTATCCTCTACAGAACCAAGCTGATGCAGCCAGTCTATCCTGTGCTGACTGTCTGCCAAGTAGCCATCCATGGTGATACAGCCGTAAAAATATACTGCCATTCTTGTAGTTACCTTTCTAGTTCCTTTGCTATTATCAAAGCGATAGTGAAAAAAGTCATGGCATCAGCTGTCCGCTCTTCATGGCGGGCATCCCAGGTTCGGTTATGATGATCCACATAGTCAGCTGTGTAGAAGAACTGATAGACTTTACTCTTGCGAAATTGACTCCAAGCCATGATAGCTGAAGCTTCCATGTCCACCACTTTGGCTCCAGCAGCCAAGCGACGCTTGACCTTATCAGGCGTTTCTCGATAAAAGGCATCAGTCGTCCAAGCCTTTGTTAGAATGTGTTCAATGCAAGATTTGTTCAAAGCTTCTTCCATGGTTAAGAGCAAAGTTTCGTCATAAGCTATCTCATCACTTGCAGGAGCGTAATGGTAACTTGTACCTTCATCACGTAGAGCTGAACTTGGTAGGATAATCTTATCTGCCTGAATAGACTGATCTAGAACTCCGCAAGAACCCAAAACAATAAAGTTCTTAAATCCTCTTGATTTGAGTTCTTCTAAGAGTCCAACAACCATCGGGGCTCCAATCGTAGCTATAGCAACTGCTACCTTACTCCCATCTTTTTCATAGATATACCATGGAAGTCTGCCATTTAGATTGGTTAGATAGCCACCTTCATAAACATCTTCAAACTGCTTTACTCGTTCAACGATTTCTCCATTAAAAGATAAAATAATCGTGTCACAGATTTCTCCACCACGAATACTTCGATCAGTTGGTTCGATAACAGCAGGTACATTTTCGAATTCTTCTAATAGCATTTGCCTAACCTCCTACCCAAGGCATTACTACTCTCTACAACCCCGACGATCTGTGACTGGCTTCGCGGGCATGTTCGAGTTTATTGACGTAGTATTCTCGTTTTTCTTCGACTTCGTGGATCGTTGGCTCATCCTTCTGTCCATGAACTCGGACAATCTTAGCCGGAATTCCGACCACCGTCACATCACTAGGTACGTCTGCCACAACTACTGCTGCTGCGCCGACTTTGGCATTTTCACCAATTTCTACCGGTCCGATGACTTGGGCATGGGCTGATATGAGTGCTCCTTTACGCACAGTCGGATGGCGTTTCCCAACATCCTTCCCTGTTCCACCAAGTGTTACTCCGTGATAGAGAAGAACGCCTTTTTCAACAATCGCCGTCTCTCCAATCACCAAGCCAGAACCGTGGTCGATAAAGACACCTGATTCTATCTGGGCACCCGGATGAATCTCGATTTGGGTCCAAAAGCGCCAAAACTGACTGTGCATCCGAGCCAGGAGTTTGAAGCCGTGCTTCCAGAGAAAATGCGAGAGACGGTGAGCCGCTAAGGCCTTGACACCTGGATAAGTCAGCAAAACTTCCAAACTGGTGCGTGCCGCTGGATCATTTTCTTTTACAATATCAATGGTTTCGCGCCACCATCCCATACATTTCTCCTTTTCTTATTCTGAATCTTTTGGTGTTTCTGTAAATTCTTTCTTAGGTTTGTGGTCCTTGTGATGACGTGGACGGTGAGGTCGCTCAGACTTTTCACCTTTTTCATCATGCTCAGGTTTTGGCGGACGAGGAAGAAGAGCCTTCATAGAGGCATCGATACGGCCTTTTTCATCAATCTTGATAACCTTAACATCGACTTCATCACCGATAGCTACCAAGTCCTCAACACGATTGGTACGAGTCCAAGCCATTTCAGAAATATGCACAAGTGCATCTGTCTTATCAAAGAGGTTGACAAAGGCACCAAATTTCTCGATACGAACAACCTTAGCATGGTAAACTTCATCCACTTTGGCTTCACGAACCAAACCAGCAATGATTTCTTTGGTACGGTTAATGGCATCTTGGTCGCTAGAGTAGATAGAAACATTACCTTCTTCGTCGATATCAATCTTAACGCCTGTTTCAGCGATAATCTTGTCGATGGTTTCTCCACCTTTACCGATGACAATCTTGATTTTGTCCACATCAATCTTGATAGTATCAATTTTCGGAGCAGTTGGAGCCAATTCTGGACGAACTTCTGGAATAGTCGCTTCGATGACATCAAGGATTTCAAAACGAGCTTTCTTGGCTTGAGCAAGGGCCTCAGTCAAGATTTCTGCAGTAATCCCTTGGATCTTGATATCCATTTGAAGAGCTGTAATCCCCTCACGAGTACCGGCAACCTTGAAGTCCATATCTCCAAAGTGGTCTTCCAATCCTTGGATATCGGTCAATACTGTGTAGTTATTACCATCTGAGATGAGACCCATGGCAATACCAGCTACTGGTGCCTTGATTGGCACACCACCAGCCATAAGGGCAAGCGTTCCCGCACAGATAGAGGCTTGAGAAGATGAACCGTTTGATTCTAAGACTTCTGCTACCAAGCGGATTGCGTATGGAAATTCTTCCAAACTTGGCAAGACTTGAGCAAGGGCACGCTCACCGAGAGCACCGTGACCAATTTCACGACGACCAGGCGCACCGTAACGGCCTGTTTCCCCTACAGAGTATTGAGGGAAGTTATAGTGGTGCATAAAGCGTTTCTTGTACTCTGGGTCCAAACCATCGATGATTTGAGTTTCTCCCATCGGAGCCAAGGTCAAAACTGAAAGAGCTTGAGTTTGGCCACGAGTAAAGAGACCTGAACCATGCACACGAGGAAGATAGTCCACTTGTGCATCCAAAGGACGGATTTCATCAACCTTACGACCGTCAGGACGTACCTTATCTTCTGTAATCAAACGGCGCACTTCAGCGTGTTCCATTTGTTCCAAGATTTCAGCCACATCACGCATGATACGGTCAAATTCTTCGTGATCTGCATATTTTTCTTCATACACTGCAGTCACTTGGTCTTTAACCGCTTGGGTTGCAGCTTCACGAGCTAATTTTTCTTCTACTTGAACCGCTTTTTGGAGGTCGCTGTTGTAGGCTGCGATGATTTCAGCCTGTAATTCAGCGTCCACATGAAGCAATTCTACTTCTGCTTTTTCCTTACCGACCGCAGCAACGATTTCTTCTTGGAAGGCAATCAATTCTTTAACAGCTTCGTGTCCTTTCAGAAGGGCTTCCAACATGATTTCTTCTGATAATTCTTTGGCACCAGATTCAACCATGTTGATAGCGTGTTTGGTACCGGCTACTGTCAATTCAAGAAGTGAACGCTCTGCTTGTTCTTGTGTCGGGTTGATGATAATTTGGCCATCTACATAACCCACTTGTACCCCAGCAATAGGTCCGTCAAACGGAATATCTGAGATAGACAATGCCAATGATGAACCAAACATAGCTGCCATTGGCGCAGAGGCATTTTCATCATAAGAAAGCACGGTGTTGATCACTTGCACTTCGTTACGGAAACCTTCCGCAAACATAGGGCGGATTGGACGGTCAATCAAACGCGCTGTCAAAGTCGCATCTGTTGAAGGACGTCCTTCACGTTTCATAAAACCACCAGGAAACTTCCCAGCCGCATACATTTTTTCTTCGTAGTTGACTTGAAGAGGGAAGAAATCCCCAGTTGCCATCTTCTTAGACATAACGGCCGCAGTCAAGACAGTTGACTCACCGTAACGCACGACAACTGCACCATTTGCTTGCTTAGCAACCTGACCAGTCTCTACGATTAACTCACGACCCGCAAAAGTCGTTTGAAACACTTGTTTTGTCATTTTAATCCCCTTTGGATTGATGAAATTATACGCCTTGCCTACAAAGATCAAGATACTAAGCCGTTAAGCAACTCAAAGGAAAATAGGAAATCGAACGACGGAGCGACTGCTCCTAGGTAGATTTATCTGTTTCCACAGAGTTGTAGGCGTGTTCAATTAATCAAGATATTTTGGACGGTTCGGCTTGCCGAATATTTCTGTAGAAAAATAGGAAGGTGACGCCGCACTCGATGAGTGCTAGGAAGCTTATCTTTTTTCCTAAGAAATGAGATAGGGATTTCAACAGCCTTTTTGTATCGTTTATACCCTCATCTTTGTATCAAGTACGTACAGAGTCTATTTTATCATATTTTTCTTAAAAAGTGCGGGCTTTTCTATTAAAAAGGAACCATTCCCCCATGAAAAGAGGAATGGTTTGTTGTTTATTTTATTTAGCGAATTCTTTGGCTTTTGCAACTGTCATTTTTCATTTAAAAGCAAGTGAATGACAAGCTGTCGTCTCAGTGGTTAAAGAATTGATTACCCTAGAGACTGATGGTTGAACAAGGCATGGGTTGCTTGGTGGATGTATTTTGCTGTTTCAGCATTGTTCATGGTGTAGAGATGCACACCTGCGACATCCTGGGTTACCAAGTCCACGATCTGATCCACTGCATAGGCAAGTCCTGCTGCTCTGAGCGACTCAGGGTCATGCTCATACTTGTCCAAGATAGCCTTGAATTTGCGTGGAAGATGGATATTCTCACAAGTCTTCAAAAGACGAAGCGCTTGATTACGGTTAAGAATGGGCATGATTCCTGCATGAATAGGAACATCAATCCCTGCCAAGGTACACTTGTCTTGGAAATCATAGAAGCGCTCATTGTCAAAGAAAAGTTGCGTTACGAGGCTGGAACAGCCTGCATCCACTTTCTTCTTAAGATTTTGGATATCCGAGATCTGGTTTGGCGAGTCAGGGTGCCCCTCTGGGTAGCAAGCGCCAATAATATCAAAGTGAGGAGCTTGTTCCTTGATGAACTCAATCAAATCTGTTGCGTAGCGGAAATCCTTTTGCGGTTCCACATCAGGGATAATATCCCCACGCAAGGCCAAGATTTTCTGGACCCCAACCTTATCCAAGTCTGCAATGGTTTCAGCAACCTTTTCCTTGGTCAGATAGATAGCTGGCAAGTGGGCAATAGTTGGAATCGCCAAGTCATTCTGGATAAAGTCAGCCAAACGAACTGTTGTTTCCTTGATATTAAATTTATTATTGCTGGCAGTCACACTGATAAAGTGCGGTGTCAGCTCCCGCATATCCTGCAAGGCTGAAATAATTTTATCATTACCCACAGCTGGGTTTGGAGGGAACACTTCAAATGAAAGTGACGGAGTTTGGCGTGACATAGTCATTATCCTTTTCTTTTTGATTTCATGATTGCTAAGCCGGCTTAGGCCAAGCAGTTCCTTGATCAGTCAGTATCACGAGAGAAATCTTATCTTATAATTTCTCACGCGCAGCTTTTGCTGCTTCAACAAGGCGGATCAAGCTTTCTTTTGTTTCTGGAATACCACGTGTTTTCAAACCACAGTCAGGGTTGATCCAAACTTTCTTGCTTGGTACTTTAGCAAGGATAGCTTCGATAGTGTGGTCAATTTCACCTTCGTTTGGCACACGAGGTGAGTGGATATCGTAAACCCCAGGTCCCACTTCTGTTTGGAAGTTTTTCGCTTTGAGTTCGTCCAAGATTTCAAGGTTTGAACGGCTTGCTTCAAAGGAAATAACGTCCGCATCCATGTTGTCGATAGCTGGGATGATATCTGTAAATTCTGAGTAACACATATGAGTGTGGATTTGTGTGTCTGGTGCTACTGTTGAGTGTACCAAGCGGAAGGCAGGAATTGCCCAGTCAAGGTAGTCTTCGTACCAGTCGCTACGACGGAGTGGCAATTTCTCACGAAGAGCAGCCTCGTCGATTTGGATGATTTTCACGCCAGCAGATTCAAGGTCAAGCACTTCATCCTTGATAGCAAGAGCGATTTGAAGAGTTGAATCCTTGATAGAGATGTCTTCACGTGGGAATGACCAGTTAAGGATGGTAACTGGTCCAGTCAACATACCTTTAACAGGTTTGTCAGTACGGCTTTGAGCATAGCTAGACCATTTGACAGTGATTGGGTTAAGACGAGTTACATCACCCCAAATGATTGGTGGTTTCACCCCACGCATACCGTATGATTGTACCCAACCATTCTTAGAGAAGAGGTAACCTGACAAGTTTTGACCGAAGTACTCAACCATGTCATTACGCTCGAACTCACCGTGTACAAGCACGTCAAATCCAACTTCTTCTTGCCATTTGATCCATTCGTCGATGGTTTCAGCAAGGAAAGCGTCGTATTCTTCTTGTGACAATTCACCCTTACGGTAAGCCAAACGTTTAGCACGAACTTCCTTAGTTTGAGGGAATGAACCGATGGTTGTTGTTGGAAGGGCTGGAAGTTTGAATGCTTCTTCTTGGATGGCTTCACGTTCTGCAAAGGCTGGCAAACGAGTGTAGTCTGCATCTGTCAATCCGGCAATACGGGCACGAAGTTCAGTATTTTCACCCACACGCTCAGTCGCAAAGAGTTCTTTGTTAGCTGCAAGAGCTTCTGCACCTTGACCGTTGCGGATAGCATCCAAGTCACGGATTTCATCCAATTTTTCAACTGCAAAGGCAAAGTGGTTCAAGATAGCTGGTTCAAATTCTTCGTTAGCAGTTGTAAATGGCACATGAAGAAGTGAGCATGAGCTAGTCAAAACGATATTTTCAGCTGGGATTTGCTCAAGAACAGCCAAGCTCTTTTCGTAGTTGTTGCGCCAGATGTTTTTACCATTGACAATCCCTGCATAGAGAGTCTTGTCAGCTGGGAAACCACCTTTAACAAGTTCAAGAGTTTTCTTACCTTCAACGAAGTCAAGACCGATGGCATCTACTGGCAATTTCACAAGGTCAGCATAAACGTCACGAACGTCACCGAAGTAAGTTTGAAGCAAGACTTCAAGACCTTTTTTGTCAGCCAAGAGTTTGTTGTAGAGGTTCAAGAAGAGAGCTTTTTCTTCAGCTGTCAAATCTTTGACAAGAGCCGCTTCGTCGAGTTGGATGCGAGTCGCACCAAGTTCAGCCAATTTTGCAAAAACTTCTTGATAAGCAGCCACTAAGCTGTCTACGAAGTCTTCTGCTTTCACGCCTTCTTCAAAGTCTGACAATTGAAGGAAAGTGAATGGACCTACAAGGACAGGACGAGTGTTCAATCCAAGTTCTTTTGCTTCTTGAAACTCGTCAAAGATTTTATGACCTGCAAGTTTGACTTGAGTATCTTTTTCAAATTTAGGAACGATGTAGTGGTAGTTGGTGTTGAACCATTTCTTCATTGGAAGGGCACGCACGTCCCCTTTTTCTCCTTGGTAACCACGACCCAAAGCAAAATAGCGCTCAAGGTCAGACAAGTCCAAGTTTTGAACTGAAGCAGGTACTACGTTGAAAAGGAAAGCTGCATCTAGGAAGTTGTCATAGTGAGAAAAATCATTTGATGGGATTTCAGTGATGCCTTTTTCTTTGACAATGTTCCAGTGTTTAGCACGCAATTCTTTTGCTGCTGCCAAGAGTTCTTCTTCTGAGATTTCTTTTCTAAAATATTTTTCAGTTGTAAATTTTAATTCGCGGAATTCGCCCAAACGAGGGAAACCGATGATCGTAGTTGACATGATGTGTCCTCCAAAATTTGTTGTTGAAACTATCTTAACAGAAAAGAAACTGTCTGTATAATTGTAAATAATTAGGCTTTGATATAGTTTGAAACTATATCACTCTTTTAGACAACAGAAAAAGACTTGAGACCAGTGTCTCAAATCCTTTGTATAGCTTGTTTTATGGCTGTATTTTAGTTGGAATGCTCAAACGAGCTATTGACGATTCTTATAAGTGACTATGGCATGCTATTAGAAAAGACTATAGGTCAGTTTAATCAACTTTTTTCCTGTTCAAGTGGGACGACTGCTAGTGTCTTTCCTAAACTGGCTAAGACTTTTAAGACCGTATCCAACTGAGGACTAGTCTTTCCTGTTTCCATCCTAGCTATGACAGGCTGGCTTACTCCACTGAGTTCCTCTAGCTTTTTCTGACTGATACCTTGCTCATGTCTAGCCTCAATCAACTCGCTCATAATAGCCACTCGCATATCACTTTCAAGAATTTCTTCCTTGGTAAAGAGTTCTGTTCGGACATCCTTCCAATTACTTCCAATGGCACTATTCTTCATCACTTAACCCTCTTTCTTTTATGTCCTTCAGTTCACGCTTGGCTTTTTCAATTTCTCTCCTAGGAGTTTTCTGAGTCTTTTTGACAAAATGATGTAAGAGAACAAAACTCCCATCAAGCCAAGCCACAAATAATATCCTATCCCTCAGAGGTCTTAGTTCCCAAATCTCATCTTCCAAATGTTTGATATAGGGTTCACCAGCTCTCGTCCCATGCTGACTAAGCAACTCGATATAGTCGTTTAGTTTATTGAGTTTGATGCGACTGTCCTTACTCTTCTTTCTAGCCAATTCTCTCATATAATCTAAGACTGGCTCATTTCTATTTTTGTCCTTATAGAAGTAAATCGTATGCACCAAGTAGCCTCTTTTCAATTTAATTATAACTTAAAAGTTATTAAAAGTAAATCCTAATACTCATAAAAAGGAGACCTTAGAATCATTCTAAAGGTCTCATTTTTATTATTCGAAAAAATGACGAGAAGAGTTATAATGTGGAGCTAATCCTGACTCTTACTCCAGCTCAATGCCTTTCTCTCGGAGATTAGCCAGGCACTCCTCATAGTATTCTGCATCATGCTCACTATAGATGGGCTTACCTAGCTTCTCCTCAGGCAAGTCTTCATAGGGAGTGCAAATTTTGCCACGGTAGTTCTTATCCAGCCACTCTGGACTGACATTGTAGCCACGGTCAGCCATTTCCTCCATGATCAAGCGATGATAAGCATAGAGATGATAGGGCGAGTGGATAAAGACATAGTCCACCGTCGCATGCTTTCTCCCCCAGCCATTGCCACGCAGGGCGCAGCACTCTCGATGCTGCCCCAAAAGTTGCGGACGGGGAAGTTGTGAAATCAAATCCTCATGCCAAAGTCTCATGGGAGTCTCCTTTCAGTAAAGTAGAATCTTGCAAGTAGCTATTTGGATAGAGTTCAAGCAACTCTCGAGTTTTAGCAATCAAGTCTTCCTTGGAAACCTGACCAAAGCGGTAGCGATCCAGCAAGAGCATATAGTCCTTGCGCTCAGCATCTGTCGCTTTCTTTTTGAAATAGCCCCAAATATGCTGAAAGGCATTGCAAACCTGACCCCTGTGTTCTGGGATTTGACAGGCACGGTCTATCATCTCTTGAACCAGACTCAGCTCCACCTGTTCATTCTTCAAGTATTGGCGAATCTCATTGTAAATATTGCTGGAATGGCTCAAAACGAGGTATTTGTTTCTAGCCCAGAGTTGTTGGCACTGGGATTTTTGGTTAGTTTGTTCCATCTTTCTCCTTGCTCTCTATCAGTTTCCAGGAAATATGGAAACAAAGTAACAGCCCTATGAAGTAGACTCTTAAAGTATGCTTTATTTCTTATTAATACTATTTTCTAGTATTTCAATCTCTTTTAAAATGGTATTCAAATGATCTTTGTATTGTATAATTTTTTGATTATCAAGTAAATTTGTCATTTTCTCATGGTTAAGTCTATAACACCAGTACTTATGAGCTAATTTAATATAAGCACAGTACTCTTCCTTATTCGTAATTAGAGACTTACCTGATTCTATCAATTCGTTAACAAATGTTTCATCAACACCATAAATATCTGCAAAGAAATCAGAAGCACAGTTATAGCTATCTAAAAAGTTCTGCAACTCCAAACGATTTTCTATACACATATTTGGCGCCCCAGCATTAATTATAGGCACTTTAATTCCTTCATAATACTGATTCATGAAATAAGCAAAAGTATCGAATCGGTCATTTCCTAAAGATTGTTTTATATTATTTAAGCCCCCAGTCTTAGGTAAAATATTGATATTCATTGGAGAATAACGCATGACTTTAAGGGAGCTCTTAAGTTCTTCAGAAACTTCTGTATCACTTAAAGTGGATTCATAAAGTTTTTCTATTTTCTTAAATGATTTAGGTTTAAAGAATGCAGGATCTATGTTAAAAGTTACATCTCCGTTAACTTGTATTTTCCTACTTCCATGCTTAAAAATGAACTTTTCTTTCTCATTTTTAAACAAAAATTCTCCATAATATTTGAGATAAAAATCCCAAGCCAATTCAGCACTATTAAATTCATAATGCGAGGTCAATGTTATTCCTACACTTGTTTGATTTTCTTCATTTTCATTTGACTTCATAAGCACACTTCCTTTGCTATATCCTTGTTTTTCTCATCAACTTTTAAATTCCTTCAAACACTTTTTAAGCTCAGCATCAGCTTCTGGTATGGTTCCGTGGAATTGATTCAGCATTTCTTATAGTTCCGAAAATATTTTTTCTACATTCCATCCATCTTCATAATTTTGAAACCTAATTTGTGGAGTATTACTTTGTTTTTTCATATAATTTATTTTTCCTATACTCATCTAAAATATTTTTAACAACTTTTGTTACTGCTATTTCTTCTTTGTCCCATTTGCTATTCTGCTCATCTCCTTCATAGTTGTAACCTAAACAAACCTTCTCACTTTCTTTTTTTATTTCAACTAGAATATCAGCTTTATTGTCTTCAACATATTTTTTAATAGCTTCTCTTTCATCATCGTTTTTAAAAACTGGGATTAAACTTAAATGTTGTCTTAGTGCTTCGCCATCTTGCTCAAGTAATTCCTCTAACAAATACATCAAATTAATTTCAACGGAGTCTGCTAAATAATAGTAAAAATTAGTTTTTAAATTTATATTGTTTACTCCTTCAAATAATTTTAAAAAATTATATCGTGGTTGAACAGACAATCCTCTATATTCATCAATGTAGTGAGAACTAAACTCCAATAAAATTGTTTGGTGATACTTTATCCGTAAAATCTCCCATGTGGTTCTTACGTTAGGATGGATGAGTGCATAAACTGGAGCCCGGAGTTCATCGTTCTGTGGATCATCAACTAATTCCATTGTATATTCAGGAAATTTCTCATAATACCAAGATCGAGTTTCATAATTCCCCTTCATCTCAGTCCAATGATCGTGGTCAGTTATATAGTTAATAACACGTTCCTTAGGGAAAGGAGTTAATCCAAATCTAAATTCGAATAATTTTTCAATATCGCCTATTTCAGCCTGATTATCAATTGCAGTATTTTTTGCACCTCGCCTTACGTATATTTGATTATCTTTCACTTTATTATACTTTTTTGTCAAATAAAAAGGAACTTTACTAGACTTTCTAATTACAAGAACTTCTATATTACCATCGTTAATACTTCTTAGCTCAACTGATGGTACACAATCTCCAGCCCAAGATAAATTGTGTAAAAAATCCTGATAACTTTCTTGTGTCCACTTATTAGAGAATTGCTTAACTCCTGTTATCTTAACTGGTTTATCTTGAATTCCCATGACAATGTATGCGTCCCGGTTACTTAAATTATTTGCCATACAAATAATATCATGGAGAAGGTCTCCCTTTTTCTTGTTCTTATCCTTTTCACTTTGACCTTCATAGAAATATGGCTTTTCTTTAAAATCCCAATATTCCCCTTCTGTTTCTTGATAAAAAAACTCTCTTACAATATCTTCAATTTCTTGATTCGTCAGCATTAAAGCTCCTTTTCATTTTTGGTATTCTAGAAATCCCTTTTCTTCTCAGACCTTTTATTCTAGCATCTTTACTATTTCTAGTTTTTAACACATATAGTTGTACAAAGAAAGAATAAGCTAGAATAGCTTTTTGAACCATTAAATAATTCACATTTTTTTCATCAACTAAACCATGCATAAATAGATTTCTATTTAATGGGAGTGTTTCCTCATCATATTCTTCGTCTAAGTTTTCAAATCTCTTGAAGAGGTTTATCTCCCTAAAACCCTTATCATGATATTCAGAAATATAAGCAATATGAGAAATTAACTCTTTCAGGTACTCATCATGATTCAAAGAATCCATAAAATTTCTAAACGATTCATGAGAGACTTTAATTTCAGATTTCTTTTTCTCTTGTTCTTGTAGTTGGAGTTTAGCAAGTACATTTTCAATTCTTTCACAGCAAAACATGACCATTGTTTTATACATTTTTAGCTGTTCAAGATTTTGTAGTTGACAAATCTCTTTATATGTTTTTAGAGATTTAGGAACAAAATCATAAACTGTTCTACCATATTTTTCCTCCCATAATGATAGATATTCCATCAGTACAATATTAGCTTCTTTTTGGTTTTCTATTTCATATGGTCGCATTTCATCAATGAATAATAACGGAGGATAAATATCATAGTGCAAAAATTGTGCTATTTTTCTTTTATCAAGCTCCTCTAAATCTTTTCTATATTTTTCAAAATCAAGTGAAGAAAAAGTATCTATTATCGATTTAAATGTATAAGAATAAGACTCAGTTATCTTATCAATTACTGATAGCATTGGACGAAAATCTATTTTTGGTATCTTTATTTGTGATAATATTTTTAAAGACGCCTCAGCAATTGAGCTCATCTTTTCAGAAATATCTAAATTGATTTTTTGAAAGTTAACTCTAACTTCTTCTATACTTAAAGGCTTTGAGTGTATTTCTATAGTTACTCCCTCTGATTCCTTTTTATTCTTTTCTTCACTATTACAATCTATCATGAACTCTCCCCTCATTGAACTTAATAGACTAAAAAAAATAAATCTTCTTTTCGATGAATTGCTAACTAAATTATACCACGAATCCACTAAAAAACGTCTTTAGATAATAATATATCTAAAGACGTTTGTTTTTATCCAGCTACTTGTTCTATTTCTTCTACTTTTACTTTTTTATCCTTCTTACTAGAACCAGTCAATCGCCGCTTGCTATCTCGGATTGTATTCAGGTCCTTGAGGAGTTTAGTCAGGTGTTCTTTTTCTGGATAGGCTTCTGCACTGGCTGCGGTATAGCGCATAAAGAGGTCGTAGATGCTGGTTAGTTCGGTACGGACTTGTCTGGTCTTCCCGACTTCCTTAGCAGACTTATGCGCACGCGCCTGACTTTCCACCTTATCATAGTCTTCCTGAGCACTGATCACCGCCGTCAGCATAGGTGTCAGTCCTAGACTGGTAACAGCCGTCTGGTAGGGTTCTTCGCTTAGGGTTTTGAGCAGACTCTTGATTTCTGCCGTTTCCACATCATTGCTATGCTTGGTGATATCCTTGTACTTGGCAAAGACTGGTTTCAAGATCTCATGGGCTTCTTTGAGTTTGGTCTCCTTGATCTTAGCAAATCCTCGATGAAGAGTAAAGAGACCGACTAGGGCACTGTCACGATTGCGATCGACTTCGGTCAGGTTCGTCGCCTCTTTCTTTTCTACGATAGCTAGTTGGGCTTGGAAGTCTGCTAGTTTGCTCTTGAAGGAGTCGAGGTGCTTGCTATACATAGGCTCGTCCTTATGCGCCTTAGCAAAAACTTCTAGTAGTTGACCCGTGTCTACCATGAGACTTTCAAACTCACGGTTGGTAAAGTTGGTGTAGCTTAGCGGATGGATAGTGAATGCTTTTGTCATGATGATAACCTTTCTATTTAACGAATCATTTAGTTTTTTCTTTATCAAATAAAGACTGGATTAGTTCTGGAAGATAGACCTGTTTTTGATTTGTTTTTACAATGCTTCCTTGTCTAGGAGGTTGAATCAAAGGTCTATCCTTTCTTACATAGACTTGAAGCAATACACAGACCAAAAATAGGAGGCCCCATAGAGGAAGGTCCGATAGGATACCCTCATCATTTTCTTTATCTTTCTTCATCAGATTTTCTCCTTTAAGTTGATAAGACATTTCTAACAAATAGCAAAGAACTTCGAACACTCATCCGCTCAACTGTCTACTTTATCATCCCAACAGCACTTTTTCAGTCTATTTCTTACTTTTACTGGATAAATCAGTCATTTCAGAAATAGAAAATCCCTATCTGACTGGAAACATACCCGTCTGTCAGATAGAGACTCTTACTATTTTCAAATTTTAACTTTTCTAGCTTTAGAATACATCTAAACTTTAGGAAAGATGACTATTCGAAAGCTCGAAGACCCCAAAACTTTCTCAGATAGACTATCCGAAGCTTAGAATGCTTATAAATTTATGTATTTCTTACTATTATAAGTTTAGAATACATATAAACTTTAGGGAATTCATATCTTAGAAACTTCGAATAGCTACCTCCCCTACTCCAACTGACTTTTAACCTTCTTCTTAGTCAAGGTACGGTCGTTTTTGTTAGAGAGAGCTTGGATACGAGCTTCTAGAAGAGTTTTCCGTCCGGCCTCTGTTCGTGTATAGACGAGGTGATAGAGTCCGATAGTCGGCCTCAGAAAGTCGAGGAATTTCTGTGCTTCTTCCTTGCGCTTGTCAAAAAGACTAGGCACGACATAGTAAGGTGACTGACCTTGTCGGACTTTCTCTGCCTTCAAGAGATAGCGCTGGTTATCCACTGGAGCAAAGAACTCTCCCACAGTCTGTGAAAACAGCTCCTTGTCCCTCATGCTTCCTCCCTTGAGATAGGCAAAGACCATGTAGTTTTCCTTGTCCTCCTCTACCTGAACACGGGATTGATCATCCGTTAGATGCCCCGAATCTAGCAGAGCCTTTCGGATCTGCTCACCCAGAGACTGCAAGCGTTTATAGGGGCTCTTATAGCAGAGATAGCACCAAGAGGCAAAGGCCAAAAAGAGGAGACAGGCTGCTGTAAGCCACCAAACACCGATCAATCTCAATCTAAATAGCAAAACCAACAAATCTACCGCCAACAAGAGCAATGACATGCGAACCCATTTTAATGCATCAAGCAAGAGCATGACTGGGATCTTCTGTTTTTGGGTTGCGACTTCTGTAACTATCTCGAACTGATCCGCTACGACAAGAGCTTCCTGCCATTTTAGTCTCAAGCCTGCTCGATCCTTGGAGAGACTCTTAACTCGCTCATTATACTCACTAATTTGCTTTTTCTTAAAAGGGGGCTTTGGAAAATCCAAACGATCCAAACCGGTCTCAATACTCTCCTGATTATAGGCCAAGCCAAGAAAATGCTCCATCCGTCGCGACAAGGTCTGCAGATCCTGATTGCTCTCTGGTCTAGGCTCCTCACCAGGAAGAGTGATAAGTGCTTGCGCTTGAACGGCTACCAGATGCCAGATGTTACTGGTCTTTTCTGGATGTCCCGGCCAGATACGAATGGCACGCCCGCGCATCTGGTTACTCAGCATAAAGCTCCCCACAAAGCTTCCGAGGATTAGGGAATTAACACAAGGAGCATCCCAACCCTCTCCGAGGAGAGATTTAGTTCCGACTAGGACTTGAATCCGCCCTCGTTGAAAAAGCTCCGTCACTGCTGCTACGATTCCCTTAGCTGAGCTAGGAAAACCAACCTGCACATAATCTTTTGGATCCAAGTGACCAATAGATGAGAAACTAAGAGGAACCTGAGGCAAGAGCTCCTTCAACTCTGCTGCCACATCGGTAGGCAAAATAACGACACTACCTGACAAGACAGCCAATGACACAGGTATCTCTTGCTCCTGAGCTTTTCGACGAATGCTTTCAAAATAAGGGAGAACCCCCAACTGAGAAATGGTCGCCTGATCATCTCCCAGATAACTAGCAAAATCCTTGCGAATATAGTCAGATAGTACTAACTGTCTCAGTTCCTGACCTAGACTCTCATACTCCGTCAAAAAGATATCGGCAATGGCAGACAACTTCCCCAGAGATTGGGTTAAAAGCTGGTCAGAAGCCTTGGACTTAACTAGATAAACCTGACGTTTTTCCACCAACCCACGCGCCTTCAAGTCAGCCTCTAACTTTTTCCTATATCCATCTGGATCCTCATACCAAGCTGGTGTCTGATAGAGTATGCTCTGCAACAGCGTCTCCAGCCAGTAGAAGGTCAATGCTGGAAGCTTCTGGGTTCCCAGTAAATTGTGCAAAGAGGGAGGAATCGTTAACCCCTGAGAATGCATATAAATCAATATAGCAGATAAGTACTTGGGATCTTCTAAGAGCAAATCAGATAAAACATCCCCTTTGAGGACCTTAGACCCTGCTACAAATGTTTGAAAATCAGGATCAACTATAAGGTGATGAATATAGTCCCACTTAGTCACCTCAAACCGTTTGAGACGTTCCGACTCTTCAGCTGTTGGTGAACAGATATAAACAAAATCCTGATGAGGGCAGAGAGTATCTTCCTTGACTAGTTCAGGTACCGTGATTTCTTGGTCGATTTCCCCACACATACGGATATATCGTTCCCAGAGTTCTGGCTCGCTGTCATATGGTGGTGTTGCTGTCAGGGAGATGACTTGCAGCTGTCCATACTGCTTGCGAAAGGCTTCCAGACTTTTCCACCATTCATTGCGCAGGTGGTGGCATTCGTCCAAGCAAAGAGTCGCAACTTTCTGAGCTCTTAGGCTTGCACGCAAATCAAACCCCACAAAATCCTCTGCTTCTCCATCTTCTTGTGATTGCAATTGGTTCATAGCGCTATGAAAGGCCTGATAGGTCACTATCGTTAATGCTTTCATCTCCTTTAAGTTTTGGGAAACGAGATCTGAAATCTTCTGTTCGTTCTCTAAAAAGGCTGTTTGGATCCTGTCCACCCATTGTTCTCGAATGGTGACAGTCGGAACCAAGACAAGGGCTGGGTTGCCAAAACGAGCGATCAGCTCGATACCAATGGTGGTCTTGCCGGACCCTGGTGCGGCTACTATGTGAACATGACCGTCTGCTTGGTAGTCCTGAAAACGATCCAAGACCTGTTTTTGGTATTGGCGCCAGATTCCTTTAAAGTTTAAACCTAACATGATATCCCCTCATTCTATACTGTCATTTTTCTATTCTCATTTTACCACACTTATTTCACCTCTCAGATGATCTAGATAGTTTTTCTCCATAAAATATGGTATAGTAGAATCATACTATCTATAAGGAGTTTCTATGTCACAGCATAAGCAAATGAAAGCTATTTCTCCCCTTCTACAGCAAGTCATCAATATCTCATCTATCGTCGGGGGAGTCGGCACCTTGATCTTCTGTATTTGGGCCTATCAGGCAGGAGTATTACAGTCCAAGGAAACCCTATCAGCCTTTATCCAGCAAGCTGGGGTATGGGGACCACCACTCTTTATCTTTTTACAGATCCTACAAACCGTCGTTCCAATCATTCCAGGTGCTTTGACTTCAGTGGCTGGAGTCTTTATATACGGTCATATCATCGGAACCATCTATAACTATATCGGCATCGTGATTGGCTGTGCCATTATCTTTTACCTGGTGCGTCTCTACGGAGCTGCCTTTGTCCAGTCCGTCGTCAGCAAGCACACCTATGACAAATACATCGGTTGGCTAGATAAGGGCAATCGTTTCGAGCGGTTCTTTATCTTTATGATGATCTGGCCTGTCAGTCCAGCTGACTTTCTCTGCATGCTGGCTGCCCTTACCAAGATGACCTTCAAGCGCTATATGATTATCATCATTCTGACCAAACCCTTTACCCTAGTGGTTTATACTTATGGTTTGACCTATATTATTGATTTCTTCTGGCAGATGTTTTGAGAATAGAAAAATCCGTTTGGTTTCCCAAGCGGATGTTTTGTTTGTTTTATTTTGCGACACTCTTAGCAAGGACAAAGTTTCCAAGTGTGGCAGAACCATTGCCTGCGACTGCTGGAGTCACGATGTAGTCACGCACATCTGGTACTGGTAGGTAGCCGTTGAGAAGAGCGGTGAATTTCTCACGCACACGGTCCAGCATGTGTTGTTGGGCCATAACTCCACCACCAAAGACGATCACGTCTGGACGGAAAGTCACTGTAGCATTGACCGCAGCCTGAGCGATGTAGTAGGCTTGAACATCCCAGACAGAACTGTTGAGTTCGATGTTTTCACCACGAATACCTGTACGGGCTTCGAGACTTGGACCAGCCGCAAAGCCTTCCAAACAACCCTTGTGGAAAGGACAAACACCGTTAAATTCTTTTTCCACATCCATTGGGTGTTTAGCCACATAGTAGTGCCCCATCTCAGGGTGACCCACACCACCGATAAACTCACCACGTTGGATGACACCTGCACCAATCCCTGTACCGATCGTGTAGTAGACCAAGTTTTCGATACGACCGCCAGCATTGTTACGAGCAACCACTTCACCATAGGCAGAGCTGTTTACGTCTGTTGTGAAATACATGGGTACGTTGAGGGCACGACGGAGGGCACCAAGTAGGTCTACATTTGCCCAGTGAGGTTTTGGAGTCGTTGTGATAAAGCCGTAAGTTTTTGAGTTCTTGTCGATATCGATAGGACCGAAGGAACCGATGGCAAGACCCGCAAGATTATCGAATTTTGAAAAGAACTCGATGGTTTTATCGATAGTCTCGATTGGAGTTGTTGTAGGAAATTGTGTCTTCTCTACAATATTAAAATTTTCATCTCCGACAGCACAGACAAACTTTGTACCGCCCGCTTCTAAGCTTCCATATAATTTTGTCATGATAAACCTCTTATCTTTGTTTTCTCTATTATAGCACATTTTAAAGGGCTAGATTTCTCAATATTTTAGATTTTCCTCTGTAAATCTTACCATCCAAGTAAAAACGAACAAACATGATATTTGTTCGTTTTGTTTTAGATCTGATTTTCGAAGAAGACTAGGCTTTCACTTCGATGATCGCATCTCCCTTGACAACAGAACCGCTTGCGACTGGTGTCACAGAAGCGTAGTCTGCTGTGTTGGTTACGATAACCATTGTTGTGTCGTCAAGACCTGCAGCAGCGATTTTGCTTGAGTCAAAGGTTCCAAGAATGTCACCAGCTTTGACCTTGTCGCCTTGAGCAACTTTTTGTTCAAAGCCTTCACCGTTCATAGATACAGTGTCAATACCAACATGGATCAAGATCTCAGCTCCATTTGCTGTCTTCAAACCGTAAGCATGTCCTGTAGCAAAGGCGATTGATACTTCTGCATCAGCTGGTGCGTAAACCACACCTTGGCTTGGTTTTACAGCAATCCCTTGTCCCATTGCACCACTTGAAAAGACTGGGTCATCAACATTCTCAAGAGCAACTACGTCCCCAACGATTGGAGTTTGGATAGTTTCACTTTGAGGAGCTACTGGAATGTTACCAGTTGTTTCTTCTTGGACCAAGCGCTCTGTCGCAACTTCAGAAGCAACTTCTTCTTCGTCCTCGTAACCAAACATGTAAGTAAGGGCAAAACCAAGAACGAATGATACAGCTACCATAAGAAGGTATTGAAGCAACTGGCCGTTACCAACGTACAACATTGTACCAGGGATGATGGTGATACCATTACCAGTACCAGCAAGTCCAAGAATTGAAGCCAATCCACCACCGATAGCACCAGCGATCAATGAAAGGAAGAATGGTTTACGGAAGCGCAAGTTTACCCCGAAGATAGCAGGCTCTGTAATACCGAGGAAGGCAGAAAGAGCAGCTGGGAAAGCAAGTGTTTTTAGTTTAGGATTCTTCGTTTTGACACCAACGGCAACAGTTGCAGCCCCTTGAGCTGTCATCGCTGCAGTGATGATGGCGTTAAATGGGTTCACATGGTCAGCAGCAAGCAATTGCACTTCAAGCAAGTTGAAGATGTGGTGTACACCTGATACGACGATCAATTGGTGAACTCCACCGATGACCAAACCACCAAGACCAAATGGCAAGCCAAGGATCGCTTTTGTTCCGAAAAGGATGTAGTTTTCAACAACGTGGAAGACAGGTCCGATGACAAAGAGTCCAAGGATAGACATGACCAAAAGTGTCACGAATGGTGTCACCAAGAGGTCCAAGACATCTGGAACCACTTTGCGGAGAGCTTTTTCAAACTTGGCTCCGACCACCCCGATAATGAAGGCTGGAAGAACGGAACCTTGCAAACCAACAACAGGAATAAAGCCAAAGAAGTTCATAGCTGTTACTTCACCACCTGATGCTACTGCCCAAGCGTTTGGAAGTGAACCAGAAACCAGCATCATACCAAGGACGATACCAACAGCTGGATTTCCACCAAATACGCGGAAGGTTGACCATACAACCAAACCTGGCAAGATGATGAAGGCTGTATCTGTGAGGATTTGGCTGTAAATGGTAACATCTTCTGGAAGTGTCATTCCAAGAGCATTCAAGAGACCACGAACACCCATGAAGAGACCAGTTGCTACGATAACTGGGATGATTGGCACGAAAACGTCACCGAAAGTACGGATAGCACGTTGGAACCAATTTCCTTGTTTAGCAGCTTCTGCTTTCATGTCTTCTTTAGAGGATGTTGGCAAACCAAGCGCAACGACTTCGTCGTACATCTTGTTTACTGTACCAGTACCAAAGATAATTTGGTATTGACCTGAGTTAAAGAAAGCTCCTTGAACTTTATCCAAGTTCTCAATCACTTCCTTCTTGATTTTCCCTTCATCTTTGACCATGACACGTAGACGAGTCGCACAGTGAGCTACACTGTTGACATTTTCACGTCCGCCAAGGGCTTCGATGACCTTTTTTGCAATATCCTGATTGTTCATTTGCAAAAATCTCCTTATAAAATTTTTGTTCTTGTTTGAAAGCGATTTTATTCGCCCTACGACTATTATTTTATCATGTTTCTAAAATATGTCAAGCGTTTTGCAGAATTTTTTATTTTCTTTCTTTTGTTCCTGATTATTTTTGCTTGTTTTTGAGGGATATTCTCTTTTTCCTCAAAAAATATCTTTATATTAGAGGATTCAAAGCTTTTTATTTACATTTTCTTTCATTTTTTCGTGAAAATTTGCCAGATTTCCTTTACTTGATTTCTGGCAATCGTTTGACATGTTTTTCTCTTTTTTAACATAAAAGACTTGCTTTTTTTGCCGAAAACGTTTACTATTAATAATAGAATAGAACTTATGGAGGAAAGATAAAATGGAATGGACAACTGAGCGCCGTTATAGACGCTATGAAGATTGGTCTAATGATGAAATAAAGCAAATCAAGGAAAAAATGGCACAATCTCCTTGGCATACTCATTACCATGTCGAGCCTAAAATGGGGCTTCTCAACGATCCAAATGGCTTTTCTTATTTTGATGGCAAATGGATTCTCTTTTACCAGAACTTCCCCTTTGGTGCAGCCCATGGGTTGAAGTCTTGGGTGCAGCTTGAAAGTGATGATTTAGTGCACTTCACAGAAACTGGAGTCAAAGTTTTGCCAGATACTCCATTAGATAGCCACGGTGCTTACTCTGGTTCTGCCATGCAGTTTGGCGATCAGTTGTTCCTATTTTATACTGGAAATGTCCGTGATGAAAACTGGATCCGTCACCCTTACCAGATTGGTGCTTTGATGGATAAGGTTGGTAAGATTACAAAGATTGACAAGATCTTGATTGACCAGCCAGCAGACTCTACTGACCACTTCCGCGACCCACAAATTTTTAACTTTAAAGGTCAATATTATGCTATCGTCGGTGGACAGGACTTGGAGAAAAAAGGCTTCGTCCGTCTCTACAAAACTGTGGACAATGACTACACAAACTGGCAAGCAGTTGGCGACCTTGACTTTGCTAACGACCGTACTGCCTACATGATGGAATGCCCAAATCTGGTCTTTGTAGGGGAGCAACCTGTCCTTCTCTACTGTCCACAAGGATTGGATAAGAGTGTTCTAGACTATGATAATATCTATCCAAACATGTACAAAATCGGGGCTTCCTTTGATTCTGAAAATGCCAAAATGGTAGATGTGTCTCCACTGCAAAATCTAGACTATGGTTTCGAAGCCTATGCAACGCAAGCCTTCAACGCTCCGGATGGGCGTGCACTAGCAGTAAGTTGGCTTGGACTGCCAGATGTTTCCTATCCATCTGATCGTTTTGACCACCAAGGAACCTTCTCATTGGTCAAAGAACTCACTATCAAAGATGGCAAACTCTACCAATATCCTGTCTCAGCTGTCAAAGAACTTCGTGCTTCTGAAGAGGTCTTCTCAAATCGTACTCAAACCAATAACACCTATGAACTTGAGCTCAACTTGGAGGCCAATAGTCAAAGCGAAATTGTGTTGCTCGCTGATAAAGAGGGCAAGGGGCTTTCAATCAACTTTGATCTTGTAAATGGTCAAGTGACAGTGAATCGTAGCCAGGCTGGAGAACAGTATGCCCAAGAATTTGGAAGCACTCGTTCTTGCCCAATCGACAAGCAAGCTACTACTGCCACGATTTTCATCGATAAATCTGTCTTTGAAATTTTCATCAATAAAGGAGAAAAAGTATTTTCTGGTCGCGTCTTTCCTCATGCTGATCAAAATGGTATCCTCATCAAATCTGGAAATCCAACTGGAACTTACTATGAATTAGATTATGGTCGCAAAACTAACTGATGTCGCAAAACTTGCAGGCGTCAGCCCCACTACCGTCTCACGGGTTATCAATAAAAAGGGGTATCTATCGGAAAAAACCATTCAAAAGGTCAATGAAGCCATGAGAGAATTGGGCTACAAGCCCAACAACCTGGCTCGAAGCCTCCAAGGAAAATCTGCTAAGTTGATTGGTCTCATTTTCCCAAACATTAGTCATGTCTTTTATGCTGAGTTGATTGACAAGTTGGAACACCAGCTCTTCAAGAATGGTTACAAAACCATCATCTGTAATAGCGAGCATGACTCCGAGAAGGAACGGGAATACATCGAAATGCTGGAGGCCAATCAGGTGGACGGTATCATTTCGGGTAGCCATAATCTAGGAATTGAGGACTACAATCGTGTGACAGCGCCGATCATTTCCTTTGACCGAAATCTGTCTCCAGACATCCCTGTCGTCTCCTCTGACAACTACAGTGGCGGGGTTCTCGCTGCCCAAACCTTGGTCAAGACAGGTGCCCAGTCTATTATCATGATTACAGGGAATGACAATTCTAACTCGCCTACTGGATTGCGTCATGCTGGCTTTGCATCTGTACTCCCAAAAGCTCCTATTATCAATGTTTCGAGTGACTTTTCTCCCGTCAGAAAAGAAATGGAAATCAAGAATATCTTGACTCATCAGAAACCAGATGCAATCTTTGCTTCAGATGATCTGACAGCTATCCTAGTTATCAAAATCGCTCAAGAACTGGGAATTTCTGTTCCTGAAGAGCTCAAGGTCATCGGCTATGATGGGACTTATTTTATCGAGAACTACTATCCTCATTTGACAACGATTAAGCAGCCAATGAAAGAGATTGCTCGCCTCACTGTTGATCTCCTCTTGCAGAAGATTGAAGGCAAAGAAGTCGCAACAACTGGTTACTTTTTACCAGTTACATTATTACCAGGAAAAAGTATTTAAGTACAAAAAAACTCAGACGAATTCGTCTGAGTTTTTTATGATCTTAAGTTTTCGAGATAGCACTGGGCTGTCTCTAAGTTAAAGGTTTTATCTGCGATGAGCCGCTCAACGAGGGGAGCAACTTCGGACTCACTAGCACCTGCTAGGAGAGCTAGGGATTTGGCCTGTAGTTTCATGTGGCCTTGCTGGATGCCCGTACTGACCAAGGCTTTGAGGGCCGCAAAGTTTTGGGCAAGACCGATGGACACGATAATCTGGGCTAATTCCTTGGCAGAAGGATTTCCTAGTAGTTCATGACTGAGGGCTACACGTGGGTTGAGTCCAATAGAGCCACCCTTGGTCGCTACGGGCATGGGTAGTGTCATCTCACCGACTAATTCTTCTCTTTCCATGTCCATCGTCCATTGACTAAGACCTTGATAGCGTCCATCTCGACTGGCAAAGGCATGAGCCCCAGCTTCGATGGCACGCCAGTCATTACCAGTGGCGATTAAAATAGCATCAATACCATTAAAAATCCCTTTATTATGGGTAGCTGCTCGGTAAGGGTCTGTCTGCGCAAACTGACTAGCCAAGGCTATTTTCTCCGCAATTTCTCGTCCTTGATCCCTTTGAGGGCTCAAGTAGCGAAAGGCGATACGACAGCTTGCAGTCACCAGAGAATCGGTCGCGTAGTTGGACAGGATTCCCATGAGACTCTGTCCCTGACTGAGTTCTTCTAAGACTGGCTTCAAGGCTTCCAGCATGGTGTTGAGCATATTGGCTCCCATGGCTTCCTGGGTATCGACATGGAGATAGACAACGAGAAAGTCTGTTTTACCTTTGATCTGCTCTACATGCAAATCACGCGCCCCACCACCACGTTTGACGATAGAAGGATAGGCTTGATTGGCAAGTTCCAAGAGCTCCGCTTTCTTGCTGTCAATCTTCTCTTGCGCTTGTTCAGGCTCAGCAACTTGATAAAGGGCTACCTGACCGATCATCTGGCGCTGATGAACCTGAGCAGTAAAGCCACCTGCCCGCTTGATGATTTTGCTGGCATAGCTAGCCGCAGCAACCACTGAGGGTTCTTCTGTCACATAGGGAACTGTGTAGTCCTGACCATTCACCAAAAGCTCTGGAATGATCGAATAAGGCAGAGAAAAAGTTCCCACCACATTCTCACTCAGCTGGTCTGCAACAGCCAAGCTGACTTGTTCATCCTGCTCTAGACTCATTTGCTTTTCAGGACTAAGGAGCGCCTGAGCTTTCAGCAACTCAAGGCGCTCATGGTATGATTTTTTAGAAAATCCATTCCAACTTATCTTCATTATTTTTCAACCTTGCTATAACGGCGTTGGTGGTCGACAATTTCAACCAAGGCATAGTCTTGATGTTCATAACCTGCAAATTGGGCTGAACCAGACTCATCCAACTGCAAGTCTTCGAAGAAGACTTTTTCATAGTCTGCAACAGACAATGCTGTACGTTGCTTGAGTTTGCTCAAGCGGTCCTTATCAAGGTAAGCCTCATAGCCTTCGACCAATTCACCACTAAAGAACTCTGAAACCGCTCCACTTCCGTAACTGTAGAGGGCAATTTTATCTCCAGCCTTCAAAGTCTCTGCATTTTCCAAAAGAGAAAGGAGACCGAGAAAGAGGGAACCTGTATAGATATTTCCAATCATCTGACTGTAGAGAATGGACTTATCAAAGTTCTCTTGCAAACTATCCTGTTTTTCTTTAGACAAAGTTTTGTCCATCATCTTGCGTAAGCCTTTTAGGGCCAGCTTAGGATAAGGCAAGTGGAAGCAGATAGCCGCAAAGTCGTCCATAGTCCAATCATAGCGTTTCTTGTATTCATCCCAAGTCGTTGTCAGGCAATCAAGATACTGTTGGGTCGAGTACATGCCATTTACATAAGGAGTGCTTGAATAGTTCGGACGCCAGAAATCCATGATGTCGCGCGTTTGGGCAACGTTATCATTGTTAAAGGCCATAATGCGCGGATTTTGGGTGATCAGCATCACCACACTTCCAGCACCCTGAGTTGGCTCACCTGGAGTTCCCACACCATACTTGGCAATATCACTGGCAATGACCAAAACCTTAGACTCTGGAGAATTTTCTACATGCAATTTAGCATAATGAAGGGCAGCTGTCGCTCCATAGCAGGCTTCTTTGATTTCAAAGCTACGGGCGAAAGGCTGAATGCCTAATAGGCCATGAACAAAGACTGCCGCTGCCTTACTCTGGTCAATCCCTGACTCGGTCGCCACGATGACCATATCGATTTCTTCTTTTTCTTTGTCTGTTAAAATAGAGTTGCTTGCACTAGCAGCCAAGGTAACAATGTCCTCAGTCAGTGGCGCAATACTAATTTCATTTAACAAGAGTCCCTTGCTAAATTTTTCGGGGTCAACTCCCCTCGCTTCTGCTAAGTCTTGTAATTTCAAGACATATTGACTGGTCGCGAAACCAATCTTATCAATACCGATTGTCATATTTACCTCTGTTTTTTCATTCATTGTAAAAAATCGTTTCATTCTATTTTATCACAAATAGGAATAAAAGAGAGAAAAAAGACTTGATTCAACAAATCAAGTCTTTGCTTTGACTGCATTAGGAAGAGATCCCTCGTTGTTTGCGGATATAGTAATAAAGCTTTAAAATCACCGTTCCACTTGCCATTCCAATAGAAATAACAAGAGCTAACATAACCACCAAAGTCGCGCTGGCAATAGCATGGCTGTAATCTCCTGTCACAAAGAAAGCTGTCGTTCGATAGGATAAATAACCCGGCACCAAGGGGGCAAGAATGGCCAAGACAAAGACCACCGCTGGTGTCTTATAGACAATACTTAAAATCTGACTGATGCAAGAGCCAATTACTGCTGCGATAAAGGTCGCGACAATAACATTGGTTGGTTCTTTGAGCACGAGATAGAGGAGCCAAACGCCCATTCCCAAAACACCACCAGGTAGGAGCATGGAGCGTTGAACATTCAGTACGATTAGAAAGGTGATAATGGCGAGTAAACTCGCCACTGCTTGCAGCAAAATACTTGTTAGAGTCATCTTATGTCATCAAAACCAGGGCGACAGAGGTGCCAGCCCCTAAAGCGAGGGTAATGAGCAAAGATTCAAACATCTTGCTCATACCAGAGTTGATATGGTTGGTCATGATATCCCGTACCGCATTTGTCAGAGCAATCCCTGGAACAAAGGGCATGACCGCTCCTGCTATAATCAAGTCTGCCGTCGAAGGAAATCCTGTATAGCGGGCCCAGAACTGGGCGATCAATCCGAAAACAAAGGCACCCGCAAAGGCCGTTACAAAAGGAATGCGGATAAACTTCTCGACATAGAGAGAGAAGGCAAATCCAAATAAAGTCGCAATAGCTGCGCCAAAAGCGTCATAGACATTGCCCCCAAACATAATCGAGAAGAAAGGGGCACTGAGGGTCGCTGCTACAGTCACTTGGAACTTGGTATAAGGAAGAGCTTGATTGCCGATTTCTTTCAGCTTTTGAAAGGCTGTAGAAAGATCGATCTGACCACCCACAAGTTCTCGTGATACTTGGTTGACATCACAGACTTTTTCGATGTTATAGGAGGATGAGGTCACCCGTTTCATCCGAGAAATATTGGTGTTTTCGATAGAAAAGAAAATAGCTGCGGGCATGGCAAGAACATTGCAATCCATAATTCCCTGCGAATGGGCAATGCGGATCATAGTATCCTCAACTCGATGAATCTCTGAGCCACTTTTCAGGAGAATGGTTCCAGCTAACATAATCACATCAATGACGGCATTCAACTCTTTTGATTCGTCCATTTTCTCCTCCTTTTTTCTGCTTTCTATATTTTATCACAAAATCTTGTGAAAAAAAATCTTTGTCATGAAATCATGACAAAGATTGGGTTAATCACGTGAATTTTCATTATTCCCTTCACTATTTGGTTGACTAGTTGAGGGAGTATTACCCTGTTGATTCCCTTGTTGGTTCCCCTGATTTGGTGTGGTTGTGGTAGAACCTTGGTTGCCACGCTGGGCTGATGTTGATGATGAAGTAGATGGCGGTGTTTTAGGTTTGTAAATCGAAAGCTTGATACGAGTGCTAGCAAGATCAATCTTTTCCCCTGCTTTTGGAGTTTGATTTACAACTGTTCCTTCAGCAGTTCCTTCAGGAGCAGTCGACACTTCAACAACTTCAATATTGGCTTCTTTTACGCCCACAATCTGGGTCAAATTATTCTTTGTAAATTCGAGACTTGAACCGATGTAGTTCGGCATGCTGACACTAGTTACCTTCTTAGCAACCGTTAAGGTAATCGTGGTAGCTTTTGAAAGGTCATAAGTCGTACCTGAAGCAGGGGTCTGTCTGAGGACGGTTCCAGGTTCGCTTTCGCTGGATTCTTCCTCTTCCATCTTGATTAGATTTTCGGGAACCTTTTTTTCCTTGAGTTCAGCTACGACATCCGTATACTTACGTCCCACATAGTTGCTCAGCTGGAAGGATTGCTTACCAGAAGAAACAATTAAATTGACCTTGGTTCCTTCTTTTCGACCGCTTCCTGCTTCTGGATCGGTTCGAATAACGCGTCCTTCTGCTACCGTATCGCTAGGCTCTGACTTTTCTTCCCCCGCTTCAAACTTGGATTTTTTAAGAGCTTCTTTAGCCTCAGCAACTGTCTGCCCAGCTACATTTGGGATACTTATAGTTGCTGGGGTTTTTGAAAAAATCCAAATGAGAGAGGCTGCAACTAACAATAGACTAGCTAGTATAATCATATAGCGAGCCTTAAACTTCCGTTTTTTAGCTGGCTTTTGTACAGACGCCTGATTTGAAATTTCTTGAGTTGGTTTTCTTACTGATGGGCGTTCTTCTTGCACCTGAGTTTTAGGGATAGAAGTTAGAGTGCTTTGCGGAACCTTTGGCAAGGTTTTGGTATCCGCCTTATTGGCATCATCAAAGACCAGTTTAGGTTCGTTTCGACGATTATAAGACAAGCTAGTTGACAAGTCCACATACATTTCTGAAACCGACTGATAGCGATCCGATAGCTTCTTAGCAGTTGCCTTGATGACGACATTTTCTAAAGCCTGAGGTACAGATGGATTTTCAGCAATGACTGATGGTAGTGGTTTTTGAAAATGCTGGAGAGCAATCGTAACCGCACTATCCCCATCGTAAGGAATATGACCAGTCAGCATTTCATAGAAAATAATCCCCATGGCATAGATATCACTCTGGAAGGTCGCTTTAGAACCACGCGCTTGCTCAGGTGACAGATAATGAACAGATCCCAGCATAGAATTGGTCTGAGTGAGACTGGTCTCTGCAAAGGCTACTGCAATCCCAAAGTCCGTGACCTTGGCAGTACCATCTGGGGTCAAGAGGATATTTTGAGGTTTCAAATCTCGGTGAACAATCCCGCGAGCATGTGCTAAACGCATAGCCAAAAGAATCTGTCCCATAATTCGCACTGCTTCTTCGTTTGAAAGAGGATAGTGTTCTTTAATATAACGCTTGAGGTCAAGTCCTGCTACATATTCCATAGCCAAATACTGTTGACCTTCTTCCTCACCGATATCTGTTATCCGAACGATATGAGGATGGTCTAGATCCGCCATGGCCCTTGCTTCACGCTGGAAACGTGCCACAGCAATAGGGTCTGTCTGGTAGTTGGTCCTCAGGACCTTCACTGCCACTTCTTCCCCATCTAGGATCAAATCCTTGGCCAAGTAAACATCTGCCATGCCTCCTCGACCAATCTGTTTTAAAATCCGATACCGCCCGGCAAAAATTTTGCCGATTTGGATCATTCTGCTGCCTCCTCGTTCATGTAAACAAGGGCAACCGTAATGTTGTCTAAACCTCCTGCATTGTTAGCGAAACGAATGAGGGTTGCCGCCTTGTCTGCTAAGGAAATATCACTGGTTACGATATCATAAATCTCGCTCGCCGAAATCATATTGGTCAAACCGTCACTATTGAGTAGGAGATAATCCCCAGTCTCCAGCGTAATCATCCCAAAATCTGGCTGAATTTCATCCTTTTGTCCGATAGACTGTGTGATGATATTCTTTTGAGGGTGGCTTTCTGCTTCTTCTGGAGTCAATTGACCAGCTTTCAATAAAGCATTAACTAAGGAATGGTCACTCGTCAACTGATGATACTCTTCCCCACGAATCAAACCGATACGAGAGTCTCCAATGTGAGCATAGATGGCTTGGTTGTCAATAAAAGCAACAGCTTCTAGCGTTGTCCCCATACCTCTATAGGCTTCGTCCTGACCTAGTTGATGAATTTTTTGATTTTCAATCTCCAGGTAGTGGGCAAACCACTCACGAACTTCATTGACAGTGTCAATTTGGGTATCAACCCAAGCCACACCAAGATCCGTTACCGCCATTTCACTAGCGATATTTCCTGCACGGTGTCCTCCCATCCCATCAGCCAAGATGATCATGGTGCGTCCTGCCCGATTGACAAAGTGATTGACATAGTCCTGGTTATTTGTTCGTTTCTGACCAACATCTGTTAATAATGCTATTTCCATTGTGTCAGTTCCTTCCTATTCTGATATCTTACGAAATTGGCTGATAAAGAATCCATCACTTCCGTACAATTCAGGAGTAATCAGGATGCAGCCGTCTTTCAGGATATCTTTACATTCGTGTTCTAGTTTAACCTGCTCGAACTCGGGATGACTTTCTAAAAAAGCTTCAACAACTTGAAAGTTCTCCTCAGAGACAATAGTACAGGTACTATACGTTATTATACCACCTTTTCGCAACGTTTGACAAACATTACCTAATATTTCTAGCTGAATTTCCTGTAAGGATGTGAAATCTGCCGTTTCTTTATTGTATTTGATGTCTGGTTTTCGGCGCAAGAGTCCAATCCCAGAACAAGGAGCATCTACTAAAATCTTGTCAAAAGAGTCACGGCCGAAAAACTCATGCACTTTTCTGGCGTCCAATTTTTGCGTTTGCACTCGATCTGCCACACCCAAACGCTCCGCATTTTCTTGGATCAAGTCTAACTTGTGGTCGTAAAGGTCCAAAGCTGTCACCTTACCAGATGTGAGGTAAGAGGCCATATGAGCTGTCTTCCCACCAGGAGCCGCACAGGCATCAAGCACCTGCTCATCACCTTGTAAATCAAGAGTCGGAGCAACCAATTGACTGGACTCGTCTTGTATGGTAATGGCCCCTTCTGCGAACAAATCATGTCCTGCAAAGTGGCCTTGCTCCTTGACCAGACCAGTGGCTGCCAAAGGGGAATCAGTCGCCTCTAACAAAGCTTTGATTTCCTCCTTTCGACTCAAGTCGGTCACCCGGATACTCGCTTTGTTGCGCACCAAGAGACTTTCAAAGATGGCTTGTGCTCGCGATTCACCGTATTCTTCCTTGAGTTTAGATACGAGCCAAACTGGGAGAGAATAGGCAATGGAATCACGCTTGTTTTTGCGTTTAATACTGGTAATATCTGGCCAGCCTTCACGCAGAATACGACGAAGGACGGCGTTGACCAATTTTTCACTGCCCTTTTTACGGACTTTGGCCAATTCTACTGCTTCATTGACCACAGCATGATCTGGAATTTTATCCAGATAGCGGAGTTGGTAGGCACTCATGAGAAGCAGGACATAGAGCCAGGTATCCAGCTTATCCCGGTCTTCGATAAAGTGGGACAGGTACCATTCTAGAGTCAGTTTTCGGGCTACCGTTCCATAGACAATCTCTGTCACCAAACCCTTGTCTGCTGCTGAGAGTTGACTGCCCTTGAGGTGTTTATTTAATGCAATATTTGAATATGCTTGATTAACAAAAACATCCTCTAGCACTGCAAGAGCTAGACTTCTAGCCGTTTCTACTTTAGTCACCAAATCGTTCTCCTATAGTCAATGTCCGTCCCACTCCGTTGAGGAAGGAAGCAATGTCCATCTTAGGCTTTCCAGCTGGCTGCACTTGCTTGAGGGATAGAGCTCCTTCTGCCGTTGCGACAATCAATTCCTTCTTGCCAATAAACAGGATCTCGCCTGGAACTCCCTGACCTTCTACTGGTAGAGCTTCATAAATCTTAAAACGGTCTCCCTTGAGAAAAGTGTGGGCAACAGGCCAGGGATTCATCCCTCTGATTTGGTTAAAAAGTTGACGGTTAGTTTTAGTCCAATCCAACTTTTCTTCTTCTGGTTTGATATTTGGCGAGAAAGTGACTAGACTTGGGTCCTGAGGCACAGGCTTAATCTCCCCAGCAATATAGGCAGGAAGGGTGTCCAAAAGCAAGTCACGACCAACAATGGCTAATTTTTCAAACAAGGTGCCGACATTGTCCTCATCTGTGATGCGAATACTGCGACGGGAAATCATATCCCCTGCATCCATCTCCTTGACCATCTCCATGATGGTCACACCAGCTTCCTCATCCCCTTGAATCAAGGCATAATGAATGGGGGCACCACCACGGTGTTTAGGAAGAAGGGAAGCGTGAACGTTGACTGCAAAGTTCATGCTATCAAGGAGTTTACTTGGGAGAAACTGCCCAAAAGCAGCGGTCACAATCCCATCTGCTCCTAGCTTCATAATGGCTTCCATCTCTGGACTTCCAGATAATTTTTCAGGCTGGTAGATAGGAAGACCTGCTTCTTTGGCTGCCTGTTTGACTGGGGTTTCTTGAATCACTTTTTTACGGCCGACAGCGCGGTCTGGCTGGGTCACAACTGCTAAAATCTCGTAACGATCATCTGATAACAAACCCTTCAAAACTGTTGCTGAAAAATCGGGAGTTCCCATAAAGATTAGTTTTGTCATTTCTTCTCCTTCTTATAAAAATTGCTGCGGTTCATGGTCAATACTGAGACGAAGCTCGCTATTTTCCCGTTCTTGAGTCAAGGCCAAAACTCGATTGAGAGTTGGACCTAGCTCATCTTCTAAACGGTATTTAATCAAAATCTGGTAATGATAAAGGTTGTGAGTACGGGCGATGGGTTTTGGCGTTGGTCCAAGGATTTTACTAGTTTCCGATAAACCTGAGCGCAAAATTCCCATAACTTCATAGGCACGCTTGACAACCTCTTCTTCTTTCTTGTGAGAGAGGGTAATCCCAATCGTAAAATAATAAGGCGGATAGCCGAGTTGGCGCCTGATGCCCATTTCATAAGCATAAAAACCTTCGTAGTCCTGGTCTTTGGCAAAACGAATGGCATAATGCTCAGGATTGTAGGACTGAATCAAGACCTGTCCAGCCTTTTCTGCACGACCTGCGCGACCAGCCACCTGAGTTAAGAGCTGGAAGGTTCTCTCAGAAGAACGGAAATCAGGCAAGTTCAGGGCTGTATCCGCATTGAGGACTCCGACTAGGGTCACATTTGGAAAATCCAAGCCCTTGGCAATCATCTGAGTTCCCAACAAGATATCTGCTTCCCCACGGCCAAACTGGTCAAGAAGAGCTTGGTGACTGCCTTTCTTGCGGGTCGTGTCCACATCCATGCGCAGAATGCGAGCCTGAGGAAAGAGCTCTGCTAGCTCATCGTAGGCTTTCTGAGTCCCTGTCCCATAGTAACGAATACTGTGGCTCTGACAGTTTGGACAGACATGAGGAATCCCCTTCGAAAAACCACAGTAATGGCAGTTCATGGTCTTGGTATCCATGTGGAGAGTCAGAGAAATGTCACAGTTGGGACAGCTATCTACCGTCCCACACTCCCGACACATAACAAAGCTAGAATAACCTCGACGGTTGAGCATGAGGACTACCTGCTCTTTTTTATCCAGGCGATCTTGAATGGCCTCTAGCAAAGGAGGCGTAAAGTTTGACGTCTCATTCTGCCCGATATAGTCACGAAAGTCAATCACTTGAACCTCAGGAATGGTGGCTAAAGGATTGGCCCGTTGGGTCAGACGTAAGTGTTGATAGACACCTTTGCCAGCCCGCGCACGGCTTTCTAAGCTCGGTGTTGCCGAACCAAGGACTAGGGCTGCTTGATTGTACTGGGCCCGTAAAATGGCGACCTCTCTGGCATGATAACGGGGATTGCTGTCTTGTTTGTAGCTAGCTTCATGTTCTTCATCGATAATCATGACACCCAGATTTTTCAGAGGAGCAAAGATAGCTGATCTAGCGCCAACGACAACTTGAGCATCTCCACGCTCAACCTTGCGCCATTCATCGTACTTTTCACCATTGGACAGGCCAGAGTGAAGGATGGCTACTTTCTCGCCGAAACGAGCAATGAAACGCTCCGTCATCTGTGGCGTCAGAGAAATCTCAGGTACCAGCAAAATAGCCGTTTTCCCCTTGTCCAGGGCTCCTTGGATAATCTGTAAGTAAACTTCTGTTTTCCCACTCCCTGTAATCCCTTGAAGGAGGAAAGGAGGCTGTTGACTGCCAATAGCACTGACAACGGCATCACGCGCCTGTCTTTGTTCTGGATTCAATTCCAAAGGTGTACTTACTTCAATGCCTTCAAAATAAGCGGCTGAGCGTTGCACTTCCTTTTGGACTAGGGTTAGAGCTCCTTGCTCCACAAAGAAGTTGACTTGCTCGCGTGAGTAGGATTCTAACAAGCTAGCCAGAGGAGCACTCTCAGGATGAGACAGCAGATAATCTCTCAACTCTGCTTTTTTCTTTGCACGCGCAGAAATCTCAATCTGCTCTAGTAGAGTAGCATCAACCTCATACCAGGACTGGGTTTTGACCTTCTTTTGATCGACTGCCTGGTATTCTAAACGGAGCAAACCTTTCCTGGTCAAGCGCATCATTTCTGCCTGTTTGGCCAAATCTAGAGAAGAAAAGGCGAGCGAATCTTCTGAACCAAACAAACGCTCTCGGTCTGCCTGACTCAGACCTTCCAGAGGATAGAGAATCTTATCATAACTGGAGTTTAAAAATCCAGGCAACATGGCTTTTAGAATGGAGATTTTATAAGAAAAGACAGACTTGCGTAACTCCTCAGCCAGCCAGAGTTGCTCTTGAGTGAGAACCGGGGAAAAATCCAGCACCTCCGCAATCTCTTTCAAGTCCTGATCAGCCACCTCTTCATCCGACTGGGACTCCAGGCCAAGCACAATCCCTTGGATCAAACGATTGCCCTTACCGAAGGGGACATGGACCCGCATACCGACTTCCAGCATGTCTACAAATTCCTCAGGAACCTTGTAGCTATAGGGCTGGTCCGTCTGCATCAGGGGAACATCCACGATAATCTTTGCAATAGCCATCTTCTCACCTCCTTCTTGTCAGCAAATTCTTGCAATAGAAAAAATAAGATTGAGTCCCCCCAACCTTAAATTTTTTCACCATCTTCTTTTTCTTTAGCGATTTGCTCTTTGATTTTCTTTTCTTCTTCCTCTTTGCGGCGTTTTTCTTCTTCGATACGGAGACGAACCGCTTCACGTTTTCCTTCTGGATCTGGGTGAATCGTAACGTTTCCTGACTCGATTTCTTCCAAAGCACGAAGAGTTGATTTTTCAGACTTAAACTCTTGAGTTGCTGGCGCACCTGCTTCTAGTTCGTGGGCACGTTTTGCTTCCAAGATTACGAGTGAATATTTTGATGGTACCTTGTCTAGCAAGGTATCAATAGAGGGTTTTAACATCATTTGCTTGTACCTGTTTCCTATAGTTTATCGAGTAGTTGGAGATTTTGGCAACATCTCCTGGTAGTGACCAATGACACGGTCCACACGGAAGTGTTCTGCTTCGATCACACGCTTGACACGCTCAGCAGCGAGGGGCACCTGATCGTTGACAATAGCATAATCATACTCACGCATGAGGGCAATTTCTTCCTTGGCTTTTTCGATTCGTTGGGCAATCACTTCTGCACTATCTGTTCCACGACCTACCAAGCGGTCTTGCAATTCATCCAAATCTGGTGGCGTTAGAAAGATAAAGACAGCATCTGGAACCTTTTTCTTAACCTGAAGGGCTCCTTGGACTTCAATCTCAAGAAAGACATCGATTCCCTTATCCAAAGTTTCATTGACATAGGTCAGAGGAGTTCCATAGTAGTTACCGACATATTCTGCATATTCCAACATCTGACCTTGACGGATCAGCTCTTCAAACTCTTCACGAGTACGGAAGAAATAGTCCACTCCGTCCACTTCACCAGGACGTTGCGCACGCGTCGTCATCGATACAGAGTATTGAAATTGATTCTCAGAACTCTCAAAAATCTCTCTTCTAACCGTCCCTTTCCCAACTCCTGAAGGACCAGAAAAAACGATTAGCAAGCCTCGGTCTGCCATTATGTCTCCTTTAGTTAGTCTGTGAAATAAAGTAAAATTTCTCTCGGACACTGATGAGAACGTCAGTTATCCTTCTACAGTCTTTCTATCTAGTGTAACAAAAAAGCAGTAATTTTTCAACTGCTCTTTCTTATTTATTTAGCATAATCTACTGCACGAAGTTCGCGGATCACGGTTACCTTGATATTTCCTGGGTAATCGAGATTATTTTCAATTTTCTCACGAACTTTGTGAGCCAAGATTGTGACTTTGTCGTCCTTGATTTGTCCTGGATTAACCATGATGCGGATTTCACGTCCTGCTTGAAGTGCAAAGCTATTTTGCACTCCTTCAAAGCTATTAGCGATTTCTTCTAAATCATGGAGACGCTTGATATAGCTTTCAAGAGACTCGCTACGAGCACCTGGACGCGCTGCACTCAAGGCATCTGCTGCAGCAACAATCACTGCAATAACGCTTTCGGCTTCCACATCACCGTGGTGGCTAGCAATGGTATTCACCACAACTGGGTGTTCCTTGTACTTACGAGCCAACTCCGTACCAATCTCAACGTGGCTACCTTCAACCTCGCGGTCAATAGCCTTCCCGATGTCATGAAGGAATCCAGCACGACGGGCAAGAGCTGCATTTTCACCAAGTTCACTGGCAATGATACCAGATAGCTTAGCAACCTCAATCGAATGACGCAAGACATTTTGCCCATATGAAGTACGGAACTGCAAGCGTCCCATGATCTTCATCAAGTCTGGATGAAGATTTGGCGCACCAATCTCATAGGCTGCAGCCTCACCGTATTCACGGATTTTATTGTCAATCTCTTGACGGTTTTTCTCCACCAACTCCTCGATACGAGCTGGGTGGATACGGCCATCCTTGAGCAACATTTCCATGGTCATACGAGCAATTTCACGACGAATCGGATCAAATCCTGACAAGGTTACCACTTCCGGTGTATCGTCGATAATCACATCAACCCCTGTCAAACTTTCA
Organism: bacterium; assembly: GCA_905221435.1. Taxonomy (GTDB): domain Bacteria; phylum Bacillota; class Bacilli; order Lactobacillales; family Streptococcaceae; genus Streptococcus. The sequence goes on along the minus strand of CAJNDD010000001.1, from coordinate 112,777 downwards.
AAGGTACGAATGTTTCGACCTTCACGACCGATAATGCGACCCTTCATGGTATCGTCTGGTAGGTGAACTGTTGAGTTTGTTGACTCTGCTACATAGTCACCAGCGATACGCTGCATAGCCTGAACCAAGATATCTTTCGCAATCTTGTCTGAACGTTCCTTCACTTCTTGCTCTGCCTCACGAATGCGGCTAGCAATTTCCTTGGTCAAGTTTTCCTCTGTCTGAGCCAAGATAATATCTCGAGCCTCAGTTTGGGAAAGGGAACCGATACGTTCAAGTTCAGCTTCTTTTTGTCTTTCGACTTCCTCTAATTGCTCTTCACGTGCATCAAGGTTTTTTGCTCTATCAGAAATACTTTGTTCTTTTTGTTCAAGTGTTTTTTCTTTGTTCGTCAAATTATCGTCCTTACGGTCAAGGCTCGCAGCTCTCTCCGTCAAACGACTTTCAATTTGCTTGAGCTCCTGACGTTCTGACTTAAATTCAGCGTCCACTTCTTCACGGTATTTTCTGGCTTCCTCTTTGGCCTCCAATAGTGCTTCTTTTTTAAGAGACTTGCTTTCGCTCTTGGCTTCATTTAGTAATAAATCCGCTTCGCGCTCAGCTTGTCCTCGTAAATTAGTTGCTTCTTGTTCAGCATTTAGAAGCATCAACTCTGCAGCCTCTTGAGATGATTTCATCTTAGCTGAGATGCTGACATATCCAATGACTAAACCAATGATGACGGCAAAAACAGCAATCGCAAGTGTCATGATTTCCATGTTTTTACCTCATTAAATTTGTTTATCGAATGACATACATTCCTTAATATTCTATCATAAAAAACCGATTTTCACAAACCCAAATTGAAGAGTTTTGTGTGAATTTTAGGACTACAATTCTTCGGAACCCTTCAAACTTTTATACACATCATCAAAAAATATATTTGCTACTCTCTTCTTGAACGAATCATTATTTAATAGAGCACCATATAAATCTTGACTCTGAGAGTACCCTTCTATCAAGACATTGTCAATTTCTTCTTCAAAGGCAAATACGAAATCTTCCCTAGAATTAACACGCGCAGATTGTTTAAGCCTTGGATTCTTTTTCATCAATTCACGAATCGAAACAGCTCCACTTAAGCCAACTTGCTGGTTAATGTTCAAATTTAACTGTTCGTTCATTTCCTCTAAGATTTCAGATAAATGCTTTTCTTGATCTCCAGTAACATCGCTCAAACTTGGTTTAGGAAGAGTTAATTCAGGCTGATATTCTAATTCAGAAACTGCCCTGAAAGAACCTGTTTGCTTATGTTTCATATAATCAACGACAATCTTATCTGCAATTGTAAAATCATTTCCTCCTAAACGAACATCAATCATCTTAACAAGACTTTGAAGATAGTTATATCGTTCGTGTAAAACCTCATTTTGATAAGCCGTTGCCTGAATCAAGAAAGTATACATCCGAAGAAAACCGCGAATAACCTTTCGAATAGACAATTGTTCTTTTTCATCAAAACGTTTCACTCTATCATAACCTTTATTCAACAAAGCGACCATCTTTTGTTTTTCTCTACTTGAACGTTTTTCTTGATATAAAAATTGATTAAACTCTTGAACCTCTTCGCTGTCCAAAATACCATATTCATCAATTTTACGATCCAACTTTAAGACATCACTAGGAGCAATGGTATCAGCTAAAATCGTCTCTCGATAGTAGGGAGCAAAGGCTGAGCGAATATCGTCGTAGGTATTTTTAAAATCAAGGATAAATGTTTTCTTGTTATAGCCTCTAAAGATCCGATTCAGGCGTGACAACGTCTGCACCGCAGCCACACTACGCAATTTTTTATCCACATACATAGCAACCAACTTAGGTTGGTCAAAACCAGTCTGATACTTGTTCGCAACTATCAACACCTGATAAGCATCAGTATCAAAACGTTCTTTTAAATGCTCTTCCTTAAACTGATTCATCTGAGATTCCGAGAACTCTCTCCCTAGATAATCAACCTTACCAGAAAAAGCAATCAAGGTACCAATACTGGTGATACTGTGGTCTCTAAAGTATTTCTCAAAAGCTAACTGATACTTGACCGCCACTTCGCGACCAGAGGTCACAAGCATGGCTTTTCCTTGACCTCCCAACTCTGCCATAATATCATGACTGATAAAATGGTCCATGATAATCTCAACCTTTTGATTGATATTCTCATCAGATAATTCCACGAATTTAGCAATCTTACGCTTAGCAAGCGTAGTTTTTAGTTCAGGATCTTCTTCTACTACTTTATTAAGTTGGTAGTAGGTTTTATAAGTCGTATAGTTATCTAAGACATCTAGGATAAAACCTTCCTCTATAGCTTGCTTCATACTGTAGACATCAAAAGGGGCTTTAGAGCCATCGAGCTGTGTTGTCCCAAACAACTGTAAGGTAGTTGCCTTAGGAGTTGCTGTAAAAGCAATGATTGAAACATTGTCTTGCTTTCCTGTACGCGCAATCTCCTGCTCAATGGCATCCGCAACCGTCACTTCCTGAATCTCATCAATGGTCCCATCCTCCGTATCCGTTTCAGTCAAGACCTGACTAACTGAACTCATGTAGGAGCCTGTCGTTGAACTATGGGCTTCATCAATCAGGATAGCAAATTTCTTTTTCGCAGTGTTCCCTACAGACATCCAGTTGGATTGGTTGATCTGGGCAAACTTATGGATAGTCGTTGCAATAATCTTTGTGTTCCCAGCAATGGCATCAGCTAAATCACTAGATGTCTCACGATCACCCATCACCTTCACAACACCGTTCTTATGGTTAATCTGTCTAACAGCATCTTGTAACTGACGGTCTACTACTATACGGTCTGTGACAATTAAAACTGTATCAACGATATTTCTATTTTGGTCATCATGAAGTGAAACCAGACTATGAGCTAACCATGCTATGGTATTGGTTTTACCAGAACCAGCCGAATGCTGAATCAGATAATTACTATCAGTATGGTTGACTTTCATGTCTTCTAGGAGACGACTAACAGCTCTTCGCTGATGGTACCTAGGAAAAATCAGTGTTCTCTTTTTAGCACCATTCTTATCAAGCTCAAAGAAGATAAAGCTTTCAATCAGCTGAAGAATACTATCCTTGGTCAATACATCAAGCCACAAGTACTCTGTATCTACACCATTAGGGTTGTGAGGATTGCCACTCCCCATATCAATACCTTCCCCTTTCCCCATATTAAAGGGAAGGAAGTAGGTCTCTTGACCCTTCAACTGGGTTGTCATGTAGATTTCCATAGTATCTACAGCAAAGGAAGCTAAGACTCCCTGCTCAAAACGAAAGAGACGATTATTAGGATTGCGACCTTTGAGTTGTTTGATTGCATCCTGAACTGACTGACCACTAGGATTAAACTTGAGCTCGATGGCAAATAGCGCTAATCCATTGATAAAGATAACAAGGTCAATGCGACCACCCTCTTCATAGACAACTTCCTCAATTACCGACAAACGATTGGCTTTATATTGCTGAACAGCTTTTTCATTAAAACTAGTAGCTGGTTTACGATAGAGGAGGCGCAGTTGCTTGTTTTCAATAAAGACTCCCTCTTTTAAGGCGAACAAAAAACCACCTTTGACGATTTCTTTATTGATGAGAGTGATGATCGTCTCCTTGCTCAGTTTTTTTAGGAGATAATCCATGGTCTCTTCCTGAGTCTCCATCAGAAAATCCCATAGGAGTTCCTCATCCATGGCTAATCGAGGATTGTACTGAGCAGCATCCCGCTGGCTATAACCATTTTTTTCCTTTAAGTCTTTGATAATCCACTGCTGGAAATCATAGCGCTCCTTCAAGCCCAAATTTGCCATAGTTTCTCACTTTCTTTTAATCTAATTCTTAAAAATTTCGTTATAATTACAAATTTAAAGATTACAATGAATTTCTTAAAATCTAGAAATGATAACACAATAAAACAGATATTTTATTGTGCTTCAATATTATCTTTTTTATCTTTCTGGCGCTTGTCTGCTAGTGAATCCTCATATTCATTTTTTGCAATACCTAATTTCTTTGCATTGGTAATCACAGAAATAAATGCCTCAAGAGAATCCGCTGTTAGATATATTTCTTTTTTTTCTTCGTCAAAATCAAAAGGGGTTTGAAAAAACTGTTCTGACAATTCATTAGCACTCTTTACACATTCCCATTCATAGCTCGATGCTTCATCATCATATTTTGCAAGCAAATTAATCAATTTACGATGACTTTTTAATTTAGCTTTGATTTTTTCAGATTCTTCATCAGATACTTTCACTTTAAAATCCGTCGATAATTTAAACACTGGCTCTTTATCATTATGAGATAAAAATTTCTCATAATTCTCTTCGGCCGCGATTATTTTTGACTCATTTAAACCAAACATAATTTCATAATCCTGAACATTAAAGATATATTGTACAGTTTCATTGTTTTCAGTTTTTTCAGCATAACTTATGATGAACGGAAGACTTCTTCCCTCATCTTTTTCTATATCAACTATTTTAACTTTTCCAGAAGTCAAAGTAGCAATGAATCTAGTTTTTAATTTCGCAGCTCGAATTGATTTCAAAAAATATTTGTACTGTACACCATCAATTTCTTCACGAACTAGATACAATCGTATATCTTCAAAGTTCTTTAGAGGAGGTAAATCTGTTTCTAATTGAGATGAGACTAATTGTATTCTATCTATTTCAGACTGGAGACTCCCATCAACCTTTCTATAAAATGGAACTTCCGTATTATTCCCATTCGTTTCAACATTTTGTAATGACTCAATTGATTCTTCAAATTTTTCCTTTAAAGTTAAAGTTGATTCATTAGAATTTTGATTATTGGCAAATTGAATATTACCTATATAATTACTAGCTTCATCTGATATAACTTTTCGAAAATTTTTCAATTTCCCAAGTGACTTACCTCGTCCAGCCTGCCAGCCAATTGCATATATTTCTACCATTCTACTCTCCTATTTCATCATTTAATACTTCTTGATCAAAAAAAACAAACGTTCTTGCCATTGTACCAGTGTTTCCTAGAGTACAAACCCTTTTCACACCAGAAAATGCAGCCGAGTCTTTTCGAAAGAAGAATATATTGTAGTTATCTTTTGTTACTAGTAAATTGATACCAAAAATTGGTAATATCAAGTTTGGAAAAATATCATTACTAAGCATTAATAACACAAAAAAGAAAACAACAATTACAATTGCTGCTAGAGCACTGACTCCATTCATAAATTTTAATACTAAAGAGGGTACAATGGTTGACGATACAAAAGATATGAATCCCGGATTTACTTTTGGTCCGTCTTGAATATCAATCACTTTACCTTGAGAAATATTCTTCAGCGTAACCTTAGATACATTAAAATTTAAAACAATGTTTTTAACAATGTTTTCTTCACTCCTCCGTCCGTTTATATATCCACGTATACTGGAAATTGATATTAGCATTAAAGAAAGTAATACTAATAACATAGCCAGAAGCCACAAGTTCCTACTTAAATAACAAGGTAGCGACTCAGTCTCTTTCCATAGAAATTGATGAATATCTACTAATGAAAAATAAATCAATAAAAATGCTGGAAAAAATGCAGTAAAAAAATAAGCTAAACGAAATTTTAAATCAGTTCCAAATAGCAACCCTACACCCTCCTCTTCCCTGTCACATAATCGTAAATAAGAGTTTGCCGTTGTTTGTTAATATTTTTAATTTGTTGGTTCTTGATTTGAATTAATTTATCAATTTGAACCGTTTTTTTGTCTAAGAAATCAGCAATTTTTTTCTGTTCTACATATTGTACATTTGTAAAGATAAGTTCTCCTAACATTTGAATTGTTAATTGTGAAACTGCTGTCTGATTTTTCTCAATTATGGCTGAATTTATCCAATAAGTTACAAATCTACAATCTACTTGTTTTTTTGGAATACACACTAATAAGCGTACAACTGGGTAAAACTCAATATTTCTATAAACTGCTTTCCCGACGTCACCCCTACCAGTAACAGTAACACTATCTCCTTGAAATCTAAAATTGTTAGTGTATCCTAATATACCTTCATTTTCAAGAGAGTTTGAAATAACAGGATAAGGGTGATTTTCTGAATATTCATCTACTGTATTTCTTTCGTCTATATCTCCTCCAGCGTATATATCAAAAAAGTACTTCAGTCGACTTACTTCCCACTCTTGAGGAACCTGTCCGATCCAGTCGATTCCTGAATCCTTCATTGGGACTGCTTTATCCAATCCTTTTGTGACAGTCTCATAAATCAAGCTAGCGCGGTAGTCTTTGAGTTTTTGAATTTGCTCCTCCAGTAGACTTTTTACCTTATCCAACTGAGCCGTTTTCTTATCTAGAAAATCAGCAATTTTTTGTTGTTCAGATAAAGAATAAGGCATTGAAACCAATGTATTTCCAACTTTATCAACACTTAAATTTTCAACTACTGCACCTATTGAAACTAGATTAAATTGTGAAGTACAAACATCAGATAAAAGCAACCAATAAAGGTATTCCTTGCTAATATTGTTATAAGGAGTTAAACTTAACCAACCATCATGAATGCAACCATAAATGGATGAAATATAAGGTTCTCCAAAACTCATTGAATTACTTAAAATGAGTGTTCCAGGATGTATATATCTACTAAATTGTTTACCACGATTAGTAATTTTTAATCTTGTAGATGTTATATATTTGTTCCCCTTGTATGTATCACCAATACGAATCCAGTTAACTCCAGTGTCATCATCAGAAATAAATTTATCTATAGGGCGAGGCGATGCTCCCCGTTCAATACTCGCAATATTTTTTATTCTTGTTACTTCCCACTCTTCTGGTATCTGTCCGATCCAGTCGATGCCACTCTCTTTCATACTAGTCATGTTTTAGTTCCTCCAAGAGAGTCTGTAGCTCTGCTTCTAGGTCATAGAACTCTTCCAAAAGCTTCTCTGCACTTTCTGGTGCTTGGTATTTATAGAAATAGCGGGTAAAAGGAATCTCAGCTCCATAGCCCTTTTCTTCATCAAACCAGTAGTGAGCATCAGGTACATGGGGATAGACCTCACGCGCAAAGTAGTCTTCCACATCCTCTGTCAGCTTGACGATTTCACTATCCTTGGTGGTCTTATCATAGACAATCCCTCCAGCAATCTCATTTGGCTTGTCTTTCTTCTTAGTACGGATGACTTCTGCTGTCTTGTCCATCTCACTCATAGCCAAAGCTAAAGCATTGATGTTGGCAGGCGTTACCTTGATGTCTCCCAGTAAGTCCTTAATGACTTGGACAAAGCTTTCAAAGTTAGGAAAACTATCCTCCGTGATTCCTTCACCAAGAGCATCTAAGATAGCTTCTTGCTTGGCCTTCCCAGCTTCGAAGTCTTGTAATTTTTTCTCATCCTTGGCTGATCGTGGTTCCATCTCTAGCAATTCTTGATACTGGTACTCGTCAAATAGTTTAGCTAGGAAAGGAACGCTTTTGGCCTTCTCAATGGTTTCTTCAGTAATCCAACCACGACGTTGTAGAGGTTGCATGACTGTATATTCTCGGTAAAGAAACTCTTCCTTATCAAAGATTTTCACATGGTCATTTTCTTTAAAATCATCATACCATTTGAGAATCTGGCGGATATTATCTTGAGATAATTCACGACGTTTTTGTCCAAGTGACTTACGCAAAGGGACAAACTCCTCTGTCGCATCGATAAACTGAACCTTATTTTGACGCTCAGGAGATTTATTTTTATTGTAAATCCAGATATAAATTCCAATCCCTGTATTGTAGAAAAACTGTCCCGGAAGGGCAATAATAGCTTCTAGTAAATCATTCTCAAGGATGTAACGACGAATCTGACTCTCCCCAGATGAAGTACCACCAGAAAAGAGAGGAGAGCCATTTGAAATGATAGCAGCTCGACCGTTTTCTTCTAATTTAGCTAAACCATGAAGATGGAACAGCAGTTGGACATCGCCAGTTCCCGGGGTCGCAACAAAACGTCCTTTTTGACCTTTTGTAGTCATAAAGAGTTCATGGTCTCTCTTGACAGCGTCTTCTACTCCATCATCCGCATCTTTCCCGCCCCAGGATTGACCAAAGGGAGGATTGGCAATGACAAAACTCATCTTCTTATCCTGGAATGGATCCGGATCTTTTAATGTATCGGTCTTCACGAAATAGTCCGAGTCTTCCTGACGAATCAACATATCCGCTTGACCAATCCCGAAAGTCTCAGGTAAAACTTCCTGACCAAAAAGACGGACAGTTGCCCCTGTATTGAGCTTACGGATGTAACTTTTGGCTGTCGCTAGCATACCACCTGTCCCAGCAGCCATATCTAAGATTTTCAACTCTTTTTTATCGACAAATAATTCTTCATCAGCTTCGATCAAGAGCAGATTGACCATTAGAGCAATGACCTCACGAGGCGTATAGTGGGAACCTGCTTCCTCATTTTCAGAAAAACGACGGATAATATCCTCGAACATATAACCCATCACCATTGAGTCCACAGAACTTGGCGACAAATCAATATGAGAAAATTTCTTAATCACTGTAAAAAGACGTCCAGACTGTGCAAGTGTACTGACCTGTTCTTTAAACTTAAGGTTTTCGATAATGTCCTTCACACGACAAGAATAACCATCTAGGTAGGCAATAAAATTTTCTTCAATCGCATTGGGATCATTTTGGAGGTTTTCAAGCGTGAAAGGGCTGGTATTATAGTATTTATAGCCAGATTTATTCTCAAGAACCTTCTCGGGTGTATTGGGATTTGACTTATAAAGTGCAACTACTTCATCTTTCGTTGGCAATAAAGCAGCTTCTAATCGAGTCAAGACAAACATCGGAATGATAACATCTCGATACTTATCTGCACGGTAAGCCCCACGTAAGGTATTCGCAATCGACCAAACTGCATTGACCACATTTGAAATCTGAACATCGTTCGACTGGAATAGCGGTAGTTTTTCTTTGAAATTAGACATTTGCTTCCCCTGTTTTTATTATTAACAATTCTCTTCATTATACCACAAAATAAGAGTTATAAAGCGGATTCAAAGTTGAAGAGTAACATTTATCATATTAAAATTTTTACTATTTGTCGTTTATAGCCTGAATTGAAAGAATTTACCTAGAAATTACTATCGAAAACTAAAAAATTCTACAAAAAAGCCTACCTTTCAGTAGGCTTAGTAGTGATCTTTGAAGGACAAGAAAGCGACGCTATCTCCATATATCATATAAATCAAGCGATTTTCTGCATCAATACGACGTGACCAGGCTCCTTGGTAGTCATACTTGAGTGGTTCTGGTTTACCAATTCCTACAAAAGGATCGCGCTGAATATCCTTGATTAATTTATTGATTCTCTTTAATGTATTCTTATCTTGGTTTTGCCAATAGCAATAATCCGCCCAGGCATCTTCTGTAAACTTGAGCAGCATTTCTCACTCCTCAATCACATGTACCTGAGTGCTTCCAGCACGAACTTGAGCCATTCCTCGCAAGACCTTGTCAGAAAGTTCCTTGTTCTGAGCGATTCTCAGGGTTTCCTGAATACTGTCCCATTCGCTCTTTGAAAGGACTACAATATCCTCATCTGGATTTTTATTGACCACCGTTAAAGGCTCAAATTCATCGTTTACCTTCTTCATGTAGTCCTTTAAATGATTTCGGAATGTTGAGTAAAGAACTGCTTCCATAACCATACCTCGTTTTACCTCTTTTCCACTATTATACACGAAAAGAAAGAAATTGTCAGGAACTTGTACAAGATTTTTCTTTTCTATCTATTTATTCGAAAATCTTCTAAAAAAGCCTACCTTTCAGTAGACTTAGTTTGATTCTATTCTAATGGGTACTCTGCCGAAATTCTGCTCTGCTATACCTGGATTCCCTAGTTGGTAAATCTGGTCTGCTTTTTGGGTCATGGCATCCCAAGGTTCTTTACCAATTCGGCTGACTAGTTGGACTTGGTCTTTCAGAGATTTGAGGTGTTGTCTGCCTTTTTCGGTAAAGCCAAGGACATGGATGCTGTCTGGCAAGTCACTTTCTCTGGCTTGTACCAAGATATAGGTCAAGACCCGTCTGACACGCGCTTTGGTGTATCGCTTGGTGGCAACCGCCTCGACCAATTCGTCAACAGACTGGGCTATCTTGATGGCATCCTTGATACGCACAGCCATTTCTTGATTGACCTGATAGATCGTTGTTAAATCTGGATTTGACAAAATTTGATAGCGGAGTAAGGGATAATAGTCATCCCAGCTCACCTTACCGGCTTGCTCAAAGAGGGTAACAGAAGGCATAAAGCGTTCTAAGAAATCTTTATCCCTCTGGTGCTGACGAAGGGCTGTCGCCGAGGCAAAGTCCACATCCTTGTCCACAGAATGATAACCTGCCCCCTGACGTTGAATTGGATGCAGTTTGATGTTTCGTCCAGCAACCGCCTTGGCATAGGCAAGAGCAAGGACATGATTGGGCGTATTGCCTGAAAAATCAAGACCTGCAAATTCCTTCCACATGGCTTGGGTTTTCTGGGGATATGAGAGGGAATCAGATAGATTATCCACAAAATTCTCCATCTCAGCACCTTGCTCCGTGTATAGGTCAGCAATTTTCTGATAATCCAGAACTTCCTCCGTCCCGAAAGCTAGAGTATCAATCCCCAAGCGAGCCAAGATATCCACAGCTCCTTGACCGAAGAAATCAGCTGCCTGAACACTAACTAAAAAGGGCAATTCCACGACCAAGTCTGCGCCATTTTCCAGCGCCATCTGGGTCCGTGTCCACTTGTCCACGATAGCCGGCTCTCCTCGTTGCATGAAATTTCCAGACATGGCAACGATTTTCAGTCCCTCCGCCTGCTCCAGCAGGTATTTATGCCCATTATGAAAAGGATTAAACTCCGCGATAATACCTGTGATGGTCATAATGTTCTCCTACTTCTGCGCGACAAAAAACCAACGGGTGCTGGTTTCTGTCGGCTCCTTGTCCTCAAAGTCCGCATAGAGTTTGAAAGACTTGAAACCAGCCTGTTCCAGCAAAATATCATAGGTCAAAACCTCATAAGTCCGCTCCTCATGCACTTCATCGTGGCGACTAAAGGAACCGTCAGCCTCCTTGACAAAGAAAGTCAACTCATGCACGATGGAGTGAGGAGCTTCGTCCTCATAGGTGTCCCAAAGCATGGCAAAATCTTCCGCATTTTCATGGTAGGAATAGCCTGGAAAAACCTCATCCGTCTGGTAGGTCGAATGCACGTCAAAGATGAATACTCCGTCTTCGTTGAGGACATTATACACTTCCTTAAAGACGTCTCCTACTTCCACCTCATCCTGCATGTAGCAGATAGAGTCAGAGTAACACGTGACAAAATCATATTGACCTGCCTTGGACAAATCCAGCATATTGCCTTCAATAAAATCAATCTTTTGCTTGGCTAAAGTAGCTCTCTTCTCCGCAATCTTCAACATATCCGCGCTCAAGTCAAGTCCTGTCACATCAAAGCCAGCCTGAGAAAAGCGGACAGACTGGATACCTGTCCCACAAGCCAATTCCAAGAGTTTCTTTCTCTCCTTGGTCTTAGGCAAATGACGCAGAGAAAAATCCGTCCATTTATCGTATAAACTGTCATCCATGACCGCATCATAGACCGCCGCAAAGGTTTCATAAGTTGCCATATTCATGATACCAAGTCCGCCCGTAATCGGAATGAAAATTAGGAGCTTGACGATGGAGCCGAGCTCCAAGGAAGGCTATCTATTTTCCGACGATTACAGGACGGGTTCAAATCCTTTCTAAGATACAAAGAGCGTTAAAAGCAAGGAGAAAATAGGAAACTTTCTGCTGTATCGTCAGATACAAAGGAAGTTTCCTATTTTCTCGCAGCTTTTAGCTCGTGTTCAGTTTCGAGATGAACAAAGCACGACGCCCTCACCTTTCTATCCATTTTTTCTAAACTAAGCAAATAAAACCCAGTTGCCTGCAACTGAGTTCATCTACTAGGCCAAGGCTTCTGAAATATCTACAGAAGCCGCCTCATGCCATAGTTTTTCTAGGTTATAGTGGGCACGCATTTCTTCTGAGAAGATATGCACAACGACACCACCGAGATCCAGCAAGACCCAGCCTCCAGTTGCATCGCCTTCAACATGGCTGCCTTTAAAGCCTGCTTCGGCTACTTTTTCACGGATATTATCAGCGATAGCATCCAACTGACGGCTATTCATCGAGCTAGTGATAACAAAGTAGTCCGTCACGCTGGTCAAATCTTGTACATCAAGTGCGAGAATATCCTCCGCACGTTTCTCATCAGCCGCTTTCACGACTAGTTCTAGTAATTCTTTTTCGTTCATTTAGTCCTCTTTCAAATAGTGCACAAAGGCGTTATAGGTTTCAAGGGTTTGGGGATAGATAGGGAATCCCTGATGAGCTAGATGCTCTACAGTACGAGCTGTTTCGTAGGCCACTGCCTTATTGAGTGATAGCACAGCAATTTCACGCGCCACATCCACACCTGGAAAGGCACGATTGTGCTCGATATAGTCGGCTACATAGATAACCTTATCTAGGTCTGTCATCTGACCAGCCCCGACTGTATGGATTTCAATAGCTCGCAGGATTTCAGAATCATGCAAATCCAAATCTTCTTGAAGCTTGTAAATTCCGACCATGCCATGCCAGACATTGTTTCCCCAGTTTTTGAGGTCGAGGTCTAGCTGATAACGGTCAATCAAGTCTAGAAATTCCTGATCTGACAACTTTTTAGCATAGTCGTGGAGAAGTCCTGCTAGACCTGCTTTCTCACTATCCACACCAAAGCGCTGAGCCAGTTCTATGGCTGCACGCTCCACACCCAAACAATGGGTTAAACGTTTTTCAGGTAGAAGCTCTGCCATTCTTTCCAACAAAGCCTCTCGGGAACAGTTGATATAGTCTTGGTATGCCATCAGTAAAGCCCCTCCTTCTCGATGTAGTCTAGCACTGGCTGAGGTAGGAGAAAGTTGGGTTTCCGACCTTGGGCAAGGAAATCACGCACCATGCTGGATGAGATGTCCATAAGGGGCACATCCACCCAGATAACTGGATAGGAAGTCCCTGCCTTGTAGCGCGGACGCTGAACCCCTACAAACTGAACCATGTCGACCAGCTCATCAATTCGGTACCATTTAGGCAGATAGTCCACCATATCAGCCCCGATAATGAAGTAATAATCCGTATCTGGATGTTGCTCTGTCAAAATCTTCATGGTGTCGTAGGTGTAGGAAATGCCCTTGCGCTCTAACTCAATGGTTTCAATGTCCAGACCTTCAATCCCCTCAATCGCCAACTCAAGCATCTTGAGCCGATGGTGCTCGGGAATGGTTTCCTTTTTATCTACGTGAGGAGGTTGGTATTCGGGCATGAGCAAGACCTGGTCCAGTCCCAACTGTTGTCGCACTTGGTCCGCAACGATCAGATGGGCATTGTGAACAGGGTTAAAATTTCCCCCTAAAATCCCGACTTGCTTGCGTTTTTTCTCCTTGATTTCTGGCTCCAACTCTACCTTGGTAAAGGGAGTCAATAATTCGATTGCCATAGGCTCGTCTTCCTTTAATTCTCTGTAAAAACAGTTGTTTGGAGTAGTTTTTTAGATTTCTTTGACTTTCTTGGAAATCTTGCGATTTTCTTTCTTGCTGGATTGTTTATACAAAATCAAGATGCGTCCGATTTTTTGGACAGTATCTACACCGATTTCTTCTTCCAAGATTTCAGCTACTTCGTGGATGTTTTCATCTGTGTTTTGCAAGAGTGTGACTTTAATCAATTCGCGGGCGTCAAGAGCTTGGCGAACGCTGGTTTTGATTTGGTCGTTGAGTCCATTTTTCCCGATTTGGATGATGGGTTTGAGGGTGTGTGCCTGGCTGTTGAGGAAGGCACGTTGTTTTGAGGTTAATGACATATTCTTTCTTCCTTTTTGGATAGTTATTTTAAATAATGGCTTTTCGTGTGACGACGGCGACGCCTTCTGGTGCCCAGACGGCGACTTTGGCGGTGCCTATTACGCGGATCCAGCCTAGGCCTGAGATGACTAGGTCAGTTTTGTCCTTGATGGTAAAGACATGTTGGACTAGTTTTGGAAAATCTTCTTTTTCCTTGCTATTTGGTGGTGTCAGAAGGGTTCCAAGGTGCTTGTCATAGAAGGCACTAGCGCCTTCTAGCTTGGTACGATGCAATTTAAGTTCATTATCAAAGAAAGCAGTAAAACCTTGCTTCTCACCTGATATGAAGTCAAAGCGTCCAAGACCACCTAGAAACAGGGTTTGTTCAGGATTGAGCTGATAGGTTTTTGGCTTGATTTCCTTTTTAGGGCTGACATACTTGAGGTTTTTAGCCGTCAAGTAGTGGGCCATCTGGTGACGATGGATAATCCCTGGTGTATCGTAGATATAAGTTCCGTCGTCAAGCGGAATCTCAATCTTGTCCAAGGTTGTCCCTGGGAAGCGCGAAGTCGTGATGACATTTTGGTCACCTGTGATTTCTTGGATAATAGCGTTGATGAGAGTTGATTTTCCAACGTTGGTCACACCGACCACGTAGACATCGCGTCCCTTACGGTAGTGTTCAATCTTGTCAATGACTTCCTTAATGGCATGCTTGTTTTGGGCTGAAGTGAGAACGACATCTACAGGACGAAGTCCTTCTTCGTGGGCACGTTCCATCAGCCACTGGCTAATCTTGCCAGCCTTTACGGACTTAGGCAGGATATCTTTTTTATTTCCGACCAAGAGAACATCATTGCCTGATACAAAGCGTGGCAAGCCTGGGATAACAGAGCCATTAAAATCAAAGATATCAATGACATTGACCACCAAGGCATCACTGTCCCCCACCTCGTGCAAGAGCTTGAGGAAATCATCGTCCGTCAACTGTACATCTGTGATTTCATTGTAATGGCGGAGACGAAAACAGCGTTGACAATAGACTTCTCCAGTCTCCAAACCTTTTTCAAGTGCCGACTGGGGAGTGAAACCAAGACCAGCCTTGTCTGTCGTCTGAATGGTTGCTCCACAACCAATACAGAGAATTTCTTCCATAGTTAAATTCCTTTTTTATATGTAATCGGTCCGTATTTTTCAGTGATTTTGCGCATGACACGGCGCTCGCGAGCCCGGTTAATCTGCGTTTTGATCGAGTCGTGTTGGACCAAGGGTTTGACTAAGATCGAGCGAATACCTGCACGGTGAGCTGCTCGTATATCCGTCATAAGTTGGTCGCCGACCATGACCACTTCATTTTTCTCATAGTGGAATTCCTTCATGGCACGGTCAATCCCAAATGTGAAAGGCTTCAAGGCCCAGTAAACGTAATCAATCCCAAACTTCTCAACTGCGCGTTGAACCCGTTTTTTGGTATTATTTGAGACCACGATGATGCGAATGCCCGCATCACGGAGATCATGTAGCCATTGCTTCATCTCTGGCGTCCCATCAGGGTTGTTCCAAGCAATGAGGGTATTGTCCAGATCGACCAAAACAGCCTTGATTCCCTGCGCTTGCAGGCTTGGGACTGTCAGATCATAAACTGCTTCCACAGCAAAATCTGGCATGTAATTTTCAATCGCCATTCTGGCTCCTTTTTTTAATTTCTAGCAATTTTCTTTAAACATTGGGCTAAGACTGCCCATAAAATGAGACTAGCTATCAAAATATAAATCCAAGCATTTGGTTCATCTGTAAACGGTAAGGGAACATTCATTCCGAAGAATCCTGTAATAACCGCAAGGATAGCTAGCAAGACTGAGATAATTGTCAAAGTTGTCAAATTATCATTTAGATTATTATTTAGGATGTTGTTGTAAGAGGCTGAGAGTTGTTGTAAAACTTGGGAAATCAAGTCTGTCATCGAAACCAACTGATGGGCTTCAATCATAGCATCGTCAAACTGCTCTCTTTCTACCTCATTAAGATTGCGATAAAGAGCATGCCCTTGGATATGTTCCAAGAGGAGACAATTTTGTTTGGCAGCAGCTGTCAAGTAAACCATACCAGTTTCCAAGTCAGAAAGGGCAAAGAGATTTTTTTTAGTTGTTTTTTGACGAAGAAGTGCACTGATTTCATCCTTACTTTTATCCATTTCTTCAATCACTGGATAATAAGCATTGCTAATGATCTCTAAACTGGCAAAAAGAAATTTGTAGATGGAAATAATTTCATGGCTTTCAAGGTAGGTCTCCATACGTTCAATCACATAAGTATTCTTGTGATTGCTGATAGTAATCAACCGTTGTTTTTCAACGATAAAGGTCATCGGAATCGCTTCATAATATTCTTTGTCTTTTTCTAAATCAAGAACATTATAAATGAAGGTTACCGTCCCCGTTTCACGGTTATAATCCATGTGGGCTCGTTCATTTCTATCTAGAGCATACTCAATGGTTTCCTTGTCCAATCCATAGATGTCAGAAAGATCTTCCATATTTTTAATCTTGTCCACATCAAGGTCTATCCAAGTACAATCGTGACCTAGTTTTTTCTCTACAAATAGCATACTCTCTCCTTTACCAAACTCCTTCTATTGTACCACAAATCTGCTAAAATAGTCGGACTATTCAGTACGAGATAGATTGCTGACGACGGTGATATTGCGGTTAGGAACAAAGTGAAGGGCTTGATCATCACCTCTCAGTTGCGTTGTACGAATTCCTACACTAACGACCTTTCCAGAAACGGTAATAGGACCATTTGTGAGAACTACCTCGTCGCCCACATCGAGCTGGCGTTCAAAGAGGATAAAGAAACCATTGATAACGTCGGACAGAAAACCTTGCGCCCCCATACCAATGGCTACCCCAGCAATCCCCGCACCAGCAAGGAGGCTAGAAACTGGCAAACCCAAAATAGACAAGATACAGTAAATCAAAAAGAAATAGAGTGTGTAGTTAAAAATATTTTCAAGCAAACGAGAAATGGTCTTTTGTCTGCCTGCATCTCGATTTGAAAATTTAAGCGAGGGCTTGACAATCCTTCGTACAGTCGCATGAAGCATCTTTTTAGCTATATAAAATAGCAAAAACAAAATCAAAAGAGAAATTACCTTGGTCAAGAGATTCTCTAAAATAGTTGTTAAGTCAAGTCTATCAAAATAGCGTTGAAAAAAATCTTGCATATAAAACTCCTTTTTACTATTATACCATAAAATCGCCGTTCTCTTTTTTTCATAATTATTCAATTATCGTTCCTATTTTCAAAATATCACTTGCCTCTATAGCATATTTATACTATAATTATAAACAATACATTTGAAGGAGACTGCTATGAAACGAATCATTAGAGCCTGGACCAAGGCAAGCCTCATCAAACGAATCCTTATTGGAATGATTTTGGGAGCTACATTAGGGATGCTCTTTCCAAACCTTACAGGAATTGGCCTACTCGGAGACCTCTTTGTAGGCGGACTGAAAGCCATCGCTCCTATTTTGGTTTTTGCCCTTGTTGCCAATGCCCTTTCCCAACACCAAAAGGGACAAAACACCAATATGAAAACTGTTATTTTCCTATACTTGCTCGGAACCTTTGCTGCTGCATTGGTAGCCGTTCTAGCTAGTTTCTTACTGCCTGTGCAAATCACCCTGATCAGTGCAAATACAGAAGTTGCTGCTCCTGACGGTATCGGTCAAGTCCTCAGCAACCTCTTGCTCAAACTGGTGGACAATCCCTTAAATGCTATTGTTGAAGCCAATTATATCGGGATTCTCTCTTGGGCAGTCATCTTTGGCTTGGCTATGAGAGAGGCAAGTAAACACAGCAAAGAATTACTGAAAACTATGGCGGATGTCACCTCTAAAATCGTAGAATGGATTATCAATCTAGCTCCCTTTGGGATTTTAGGCTTGGTTTTCAAGACCATCTCTGACAAGGGCATTACCAGTCTGGCTAACTACGGTGTTCTCCTAGGACTCTTGATTGCTACCATGGCCTTTGTAGCTCTCGTCATCAACCCGCTCATCGCTTTTCTCTTTATGAGGAAAAATCCCTATCCCCTTGTTTTGAAATGCCTACGTGTCAGTGGTATTACAGCTTTCTTTACTCGTAGCTCTGCCGCCAATATCCCTGTCAATATGAAACTCTGTCAAGACCTGGGACTGAATCCTGATACCTACTCTGTCTCCATCCCGCTTGGATCGACCATCAATATGGCTGGCGCTGCTGTTACCATAAATATCCTGACCCTAGCTGCCGTCAACACACTCGGAATCTCGGTAGACTTTGGGACAGCATTTGTGCTCAGTGTAGTGGCTGCCATTTCTGCCTGTGGGGCCTCTGGGATTGCTGGGGGATCCCTTCTCCTCATTCCTGTCGCTTGTAGCCTCTTTGGAATTTCCAACGACTTGGCTATGCAGGTTGTCGGGGTCGGTTTTGTGATTGGGGTCGTTCAAGACTCCTGCGAAACAGCCCTGAACTCTTCAACAGATGTCCTCTTTACAGCAGTTGCCGAGTATGCTACAAACAGAAAACTTCGCCCCTAGTCTCTGACTCCTCGTTAAACACTTGATTCTATTAGTTTAGGAAATTTTCATGTCCCTCACTCAACGTACGACCAAACTGATCTTAGCGACCTGTCTCGCTTGTTTTCTCGCTTATTTTTTAGATCTATCATCAGCAGTTTCAGCTGGAATTATCGCTCTCTTAAGCCTCTCCGACACGCGCAGAAGCACGCTGAAATTAGCACGTAACCGCCTCTTTTCCATGCTCCTAGCGCTCGTCATCGGTGTTCTAGCCTTTCAGCTGACAGGCTTTCACATCTGGAGTCTGGGCCTCTATCTGGCTCTCTATGTCCCTCTTGCTTACAAAATGGGTTGGGAAATCGGCATCACCCCTAGCAGTGTCTTGGTCAGCCATCTCTTGGTACAGGAGTCTACTTCCCCAGAGCTCTTGCTTAATGAAGTACTCCTCTTTCTCATCGGGACAAGCTTTGCTCTATTGGTCAACCTTTATATGCCCTCTCGTGAGAAAGCCATCCAAAGCTACCACCTTCAGGTCGAAGAAAAGTTAAAAGACATCCTGCTTCGCTTTAAATACTATCTGTCAAGAGGAGACGGGCGCAACCAAGCCCAACTCGTTGATGAATTAGATATCCTTCTTGATGAAGCTCTCAAACTGGTCTACCTGGATCACTCGGACCATCTCTTTCACCAGACGGACTACCACATCCACTACTTTGAGATGAGACAGCGACAAAGTCGTATCCTGCGAAATATGGCCCAGCAGATCAATACCTGTCACCTGGCCGCAAGTGAGAGTTTGATCTTGGCCCAGCTCTTTTCTAAGATTGCTGCCCAGCTAAGCCAGACCAATCCTGCTCATGACTTACTTGATGACATCGAACGCTATCTGCAAGTCTTCCGTAATCGGAGTCTCCCTAAAACACGTGAGGAGTTTGAAACCCGTGCCACCCTCCTGCAACTACTACGCGAAGCCGAAACTTTTATCCAGGTTAAGGTCGATTTTTACCAAAAATATGGAAACTAAAACACAAAGAACCTCAGAGAATTCCTCTGAGGTTCTTTTGTTTTGCATTTGGAAGGAAAGTTCTTCCTCTCGTACTATTCTCAAAAAAGAAATAGTAACTCCTAGTCGTCCATTACTCCGCCTGTAAGCTGGTACATGAGGTAAATGTGTTCAAAGACTTTTACCTTATCCATGTGGCCTACATCTTTAAAGCCACCTAATGCCAGGAGTGGAACAAAACCGAAACATTCATCATAGGCTAGTTGACCATGTTTGGCAACGGCTTGTCTATATAAATCAAGTTCAAAGTTATCAGTCACGTATGAGTTATCTAAATACTGAAGAAAATATTTCAAACTTTTTATAATAATGTCACAATCTTGAAGGTTATACTTTACAATACCAACAAATTCATCCTTTTCCCAAGTAATAATATCTCCAAATGCCGTCACAAACATTGGAAAAGCGATGTCTCCTCTGAAATAGCTATCTTGGAGAAGTTCAAGATAGTCATCTGGATTGATGACTTTTAGATAACCATCAAGAAAAGTTCCTAGACCATCCTCCTGCCAAATTTGTAGCAACTCCGCTGGAACTTGATTCTGGTATTTTTCAATCACTTCTTGGGGCATATCTGCCACTTTGACAAAGTTTTCTAACATTTTATCCTCCATTTCACGATAATAGCAATGCTCAAAAAATCGCATTCTTCAAAATGTAATCAAGCTTATACTACTTTTGATTATGCTCTCTTTGAAAGGCTTCCATAGCCTTGAACTGTTCTAGTTCTTTTTCGTTTCTTGGCTCAAAACCAAGAAACTTATATTTGAAAAAGTTCTTACGAGCTACTGGTCCAAAACTACTTTCCAACCATGGGGCATAATCAAAATCTACTGATAACTTGTTATTTTCATCCAAATGAATGATACAAATATACCAATCTGCCAAGTCATTTTCAATAAACACTCTTTTCAGATCTTCTGATTTTTTAAATAAAACCTTATTTTCATTTAAAACTTCCATCATAGATTGACCAAAATCCTCTGGCATTTCAAGATGGTAATGATATTGATTTTTATATTTGAAAAAGAAATAAGCCCCTCCACTGTAAGTCTTGTCAATCTCGATTACAACATACAAATCATCCCACTCAACTGGAATCATATCATTGGCTTGATGTACGATTTCGATAATTTTTCCATTAATTTGTTTTTCCATATTATTCTCTTTCTAACTCGCTAAATTGCAGCTGGCAAATCTTTCCCATTCTTAACCTTATTGACGATTCTTTTAAAAATCCAGTCCAATGATAATCCATTCATCGATGATATCCCAAAAATTTAAGTTTCCTTTGGGAAGCTCTTTGGTGGACCAAAGATAAGCTCCTGTCTCCAGATTTTGGTTTAAATCAAGTACCACATAAGTCCCCATTCCGTTACTGAAAAAGTTATAGCAAGAGGTCAAATCCATCTCCAGCTGGTCTTCATACTCCCACTCAAAATCAGCAATGGAATCAATATTTTCAGTGCTATCTAAGCCCATTGTTTTACTAGGGTAGTAGTAAAAGCCATTATGAACTTTTGTGTAAAAGTCTACAATCGTTTTATCTATATTTTCAATTAGACAGTCAAATTTCTCACTAAATTCTGATTCTGGCAGTGGATTTTTCCCTTCATAGAAAAATTCCATTTCAGTCTTGTACCCAAGAATAGTATACAAAACAGAGTATTCATCGCCGATTTTCATCAACTCAATATCAGTCAGATATGTTTGTAGATAAAGAATCGTATTGCTCAATTCCTTTGCAAGATATTTCCTTCAAACTCCTAGAATAACTGCTTTTCTATCGTCAAAATCATTAGTTAGAAAAGCATCCTTCCAATATTCTGGAATAGGAGCATTCAAAATAGTGGATTCATCGGTTATAAACTCCACCTTTTTCTCAGACGATAGCGTGTATTTATTTAAAAACGCAATCTTTTCATTTACCATTTTATCCATCTTCACCTCCAGCTTGATTTATCATCAACTTTCCTGTATCTCTAGTATACCACAAAGCATACCTTCCAAGCTTTCCCAGATAAAAACCACCTCAAAAGGGCGAGCAACTTAGATATTATTTATCATCCTGAACCAATAGGTCGTATGGGAAGAAATCCAAATCTTTGAAACGTTCATCATAGATATTACGCATCTTGCAAAGGGCAGCGGTATCAAAACTCCAGTAACCATAATAGGCATCCTCTGTCTTATGTGTGCCGTACCAAGATGCCTCAGAGTGGGCATAGTACCAGAACTTCTGTGCTTCAATGACACTATCTGCATCATTCCCAATCATATTGAGATACTCTAGATGGGAATGGAAGTTTTCTACTCGGCCTTCTAATAAATAAAGAGCTAATGTATCAATGTAGCCGTCTTGAACACTTTCGTCTTCCTCAGAATATTGTACATATTTATCAAATAAAATTTTTACATCATCTATAAACTCTTCTTTGCGATTTTCAAAAAGAACTGCTAGGGACAGATAGTCAATAGTGGTGAAAATACCATCATTTTCAGTATAAGATAAGCTATAATAATGTAGACCCTCCTTGAAATATTCGAAAATGCTATTTATGCTATCTCCTAATGAATAACAAGTTCTAAATAATTCATTATTTGTAACATCTAAATCAATATAATAGGTATTTAATTTATTTGAAGTTATTATTGGTCTCATCTCTCTTAAATTTTCCAACCAATCTACTCCTTCATTCTTAATACCAATAAAATAATTCTTTGATTTAACTTTGTCTCGTAACATAAACTCCTCATTTCATCTTTTTAGCTGCATCATCCAGTTGATTAACAATAATATTCCCATTCTTTCTGACATTGAATAAGTGATTTTGGATATCACCCGCATATTGCGCTTTAAGAATCGCATCGTAATGTTCTAAATTGACCGCTTTTTTAAGTCTATTCCTTATCCACCGTTTATTCATCTGTTTCCCATCTTTAGTTTTTCCAAGCTTAGCCGTATTATACTTAGCCTCCGAAATGATGTATGGTGGGTGGCCATTTGGATTGTAGTAAACACCATCAAGCCCCTGATGACCAGCATCACCCAACCCCGTTACTATGTCCTTGCTGAGACGCTCATAACCAAACTGACGATAGTAACTCTATAATTTTAGTATACCACAAACCTATATACCAGCGTTTGTCAAACCACAAAAACCACCTCAAGAGGTGGTCAAACTAGGTATTACCTATCTTTCTGAACCAATAGGTCGTATGGGAAGAAATCCAAATCTTTGAGACGTTCATCATAGATACCACGCATCTTGCAAAGGGCAGCGGTATCAAAACTCCAGTAACCATAATAGGCATCCTCTGTCTTATGTGTGTCATACCATGATGCTTCTGAGTGGGCATAGTACCAGAACTTCTGCGCTTCAATAACACTATCTGCATCATTCCCAATCATATTGAGATACTTTAGATGGGAATGGAAGTTTTCTACCTTCCCTTTCAATAAATAGAGGGCCAAGGTTTCGATGTAGCCTTCTTCAAACTGCTCACCTGCATCTACAAAGGACTGATACTTACTAAAGATTTTCTCAACATCTTCGATAAATTCTTCTTTGCGGTCTTCGAATAGAACAGCAAGAGATAGGTAGTCAATAATAGTGAAAATACCATCATTTTCAGTATATGATAGGCTATAATAATGCAAGCCTTCCTTGAAATATTCGAAAATATTATTTGATTCATTTCCTAACGAATAAGAAACTTTTATTAGTTCTAAACAAGTCGCCATTACATCTATATAATAACTATATAATTTATCTTCTTTAATTCTAGGACGCAATTCTAGAAGTCTTTGTTTCCAAGATATTCTTCTATCTTTAAGACTCAAAAAAATGTCTTCATTTTTAAATTTATCTCTAAACATCATATTCCTCACTTCATTGATCTCACCATTCTTTTTAACATTAAATTAAATAGATATTTTTGAACATCTCCGATATATTCAGCTTCACGAATAGTTTCCGCAAGATCTAGACCTACAGCTTTCTCTAACCTATTTCTTATCCAAGACTCACTCATCTGTTTCCCATCTTTAGTTTTTCCAAGCTTAGCCGTATTATACTTAGCCTCTGAAATGATGTATGGCGGATTCCCATTTGGATTGTAGTAAACACCATCAATCTCCTGATACCCGACATCACCCAATCCCGTCACTATGTCCTTGCTGATACGCTCATAACCAAACTGACGATAGTAACTCTATGATTTTAGTATACCACAAACCTATATGCCAGCGTTTGCCAAACCAAAAAAGACCACCATAAAATGAATCATGCTCTCAAAGTTAGATTTTTCTATCTAAATTTTGAGGGACTTTGTTACGAAAGCAACTTACGAGAACAAGGGTAAAACTTCAAACGGCTTTCAAATAGATTGGGCATATGTGTTTCTGGTCTTACATACATGATGAGTCTGATTGAATATTATAGATTAGAGATTGTTAAAAGGAGGAAGAACCACTATTACTCTACTAGATCAAAGCAAAAAAATGATTGAGAAAGGTTTCGGCATTTTAAAGTCAGGGATGTTTTATAATTTTGAAAAAGGATTCAGTTTCTCGAAAAAATTAAAAAGACGATTGCCAACTACATTGATTACTACAATAACAAACGAATCAAAGTCAAACTAAAAGGACTTAGTCCTGTGCAATACAGAACTAAATCCTTTCAATCATTATTTGTCCAACTTTTGGGGGTCAGTACACCTTACTGTTCTCTCTTTTTCCCTAGAGCAAATAAGCCAAGGAAGAAAGTTGTTAGTCCTAGTGAAGCTAGGAAGCTACTCTCCTTGTTCCCTGTTTCAGGAAGTGTTTGCTGAGCAAGAGGAGCTTTGTAAGTATAATCTTCTGCAACAAGAGCTACAAGCGAATCAGCTCCTTTATACTCTGCGATTTCATGCACAGCTGCCTCAGCGCCATTCACACCACCTTTGTACTCTGGTACTTCATGGACTGCGGCCTCAACAGCATTAACCCCGCCTGTAAATTCTGGTTTTTCAACTGTTGGTGCTGGTTCCTCACCTGCTGTACCTAATGGACCTGTATACTCTGGAATTTCATGAACAGCTGCCTCTTCACCATTTACACCGCCTGTGAATTCTGGAACTTCATGAACAGCTGCTTCACTTCCGTTCATTCCATTCGAAAGCTTAGTGCCCGCTACAGAGACTGGTAAATTATGCATACTTTCAATAGCACCTTCTGCCAGACCTGTAACTTTTTGACCCATATCCTCTGGATCTATTGTAAATAGGAGAGTTTTTGTATCATACTGGGTCATGAAACGTGCTGTTTTACCGTTTGCCAATTGAAGGGTTGGTGCCTTGTTGACCAATACTTCCGAATCAAACTCCATAGCAAGGATGCCTGGCCATTTTTCAATCGCGTATTTCACTTTTGCTTCCTTAGGAGAAATCCAATCCTTGGCTAAGAAATCCCAGTTGAATTTCTTGAAGGAGAGTGTATATGGAACACCTCCAGGAGCATGGTGTTCATATAAAAGCCCAAATTCATCTGGCCCTATCTGTTGAAGTGAGTTATAAGCATACTCGCCTTCTTGAATCAAATGGTGGTGTAACCAAGTCAACTGGCCATCTTCTTCTACACGAGCCACTCGAATATAACCATTTTTACGACCTGGACCGTTCGCATTTGCCAAGAGAATATACTCTTTACCATTTTGAACCGTATGAGTCGCAGCCATTTGAACATAAACATCTGGTACATCGTAGCGATCAACGTTATTGTCCCAAGTGAGACCACCATCATGACTGGTTGCAACCTGTAGATCTCCTGTCAATCCACGCATAAAGAGTTTGAGATCTCCATTGTTTAACTGAACAACTGAAGCCTCCGTGTTTTGAGCATAATAATTGCTCATAGTGCTTGAATCAATCACTGTGCCATCATAAAGTTTGCGATTGTCGTTGACACCACCACCCATATGCCAAGTCTTACCATGGTCGTCTGAGTAGATGATTCGAGATGATTGGGAACCATTGAGGTGGTTAGCTCGGTTGGTCGTATAGACTGGAACTACGATTCGACCTTTATGCGGTCCAGTACGAAGGGTTATCCCCACACCAGGCCCTACACCCAAGAATTTCATCCAATCGGCTTTGACCATCGGAGTGATATCTTGAGGTGCTGACCAGGTCTTCCCGTCGTCATCACTGTAGGACATCCATAGATAACTATCCTTAGCAATTCTAAATGGAGAAGTTTTGTTTGTTGTGAAGTAAATATTGCCTAGTAGCTGGTCACCCTTGTATAGATCACCCTTGTCGCTATAGGCTGGTTTAACAGGATCTACAACAACGCGGTAGTCCGTTGCCTTGCCATCTGGTGTGTAGACAGTACCATTTTCTCGAATGGTATAAGCTTCCTTTTCTCCTTCACGATAGAGGATTTGATAGGTTTTGCCATTGATTTCTTTGTAGGCTTCTTCTTTTTGCGAAGACATACCAAAGATTCCTTTTCCTTCTGGGAACATGTCATAAATGGCAAAGATGCGTTTGGTTTCAGGATCTTGAGTCAAGGTCATGTCGATGTTCACTGGTGAACCAATCGATGGGTCAGAAGCCTTTGGATTGTCACGTAAGTTGGTAATGGTTACTCGGTCTCCCCAAGTTTTACCATTGTCTTCACTACGTCTGATAACCATACCGATATCACCCCAGTCACTCGAATGAAGACGGCGTTCATCTGCACCTGCAATGAGAGTTCCTTTATCCGTCTTGAGAAGAGCTGGAATGCGATAACTCTTGATTCCATCTTTATTTGGTTTGTTGTTCATTCCGCCTTCAAAGACGTCTTCTTTCTCTGAGATTTTCGCACCCTCAGGAAGTTTCTTATCCAAATCACCTCTTTCAAATAGTTGACTTCTCGTCTGAACTTCTTCTGGGCTTAAGGCACGATTATAGACGGTTAGGTTTCGAACTTGTAGATTGCTTCCCCAAACTGTATTGCTAGCACGCTTGGTTGCTCCAATTTGAGCATGCGTTACATCTGGCATATCTTTGATGAAGTTGCCTGATTTCAGACTTGTTCGAGATAAAACACCGTTCACATAGAGACGCACTCGGCCATTTGGTAATTCTGCTGTCGGTTTTTCAACTGTGAAAGTCACTGAATTCCACTGGCCAGGACGTACTTGTAAAGGAGCATCCGTATATTTATCATAGAATTGCTCCCCTTTGGCACCGCGCCCCTCAATCAGAGCTACTTGATTGTAGACTGCCATAGTGAAGTACTCATCTTTTTTAGTAGCACTTGACACAGAAAAGAGATTGTAGAATGCTGGAGCTTTGGCATCTGGCTTAAACTCCATGTGGACTGTTGCGTTTTCAAGTTTCTTTAACTTTTCTAATTCGCTTGAAAGATCAACTCTCTGACCATTTGAAGCATTAGTTTCAACATCTTCTTTTTCTAGAACTGGAGTGGCATTCTGTAAATCCCTTGAATAATAATCACGAGGAATAGCATTCGAGTCTGTTGATTTTTCCTCTTCCTTTAGGGCTGTTTCCGTTGCATTTGCTATCTTTTCTTCTACCTGCTTCTTGAGCTTATCTTGATCTAGTTCAGTCCCAACTGCGTTCTTATCAGCATCAGATACATTTGCTACCGCGGCTTCTTTAGGCACCTCTTCTGATGATTGGTCTTTGCCTTTTTCTACATTTTCAGTACTTGGTGCTACTGCATTTCCCTGTTCTTGGGCTAAAACTGGCGAAACTCCAAATACAACTGTACCAATTAGTACAGAAGCTGTTCCAACTGCAAATTTCCGAATGCTATATCGTCGTTTTCGATCAAAATCCCTATACTTCATTTTTTTACCTTTCATATTCTCCATAAATAAAGCGCTTTCTTTTTTTCTTAAAATTTTTAGTTCCTCCAACTAAACAAGTAAAAAGAAAATAACCGACTGAATGAGACCTCCCATTCTTCAAACGTCCACTGCTCTTACTCTCTGACCAAACAGCGGAAAATTTCCTCCTTTCGCATAATGTCTTTCCCTTATTATACAATAAACTCTGAACTTTATAGCCAAATTGATATAGAATAGATTCTACTTTTAAAACTATTTTAATATTTTGAATTTCCTAAAAGTACTTTCAGGATTTTGATATAAAAAGAGAGCTCGCAGACTCTCTCATTCATTATTTTACGTACTTAAAAGAAATCTCACTGCCACAGAGCCAGTTATAAACTTGGTCATTGACAAAAACATTCATGGCTTCGTGAGCATACTCAGGCATGATACGATAGGCCTTATCACAGGTCAGACGATTGTAAATCGCAAACTGGGTAATAGGGTAGCAAACATCGTCATCCAAGCCCGTAATCATCTTGACCTCACCCTTGATACGATGGGCAAGATTTTTCACATCGATATAGGCAAGAGTCGCCATGACTTCCTCCTCAGTTTCATGGAAGGGATCGTGAAACTTGAAGTAACGGAAAAGTTCGTCATAGGCTTCACTGGTATTGCCAATCTCAAGCACTCGTCTAAAGTCTGACAAGAAAGGATAGATGGCAACTGTTCGCTGAATCCGAGGATTGAGCGCTGATGCAACCAGAGCTAAAGCTCCTCCTTGTGAGGCACCATAGCTAGAAAGTCGCTTCTCATCCACCTGAGGCAGACTAGCAACAATTTCAACCAGCTGGTAAATATCCAGATAAACATCCTTATAAAAGAGCTGATCCCGACCTTCAACGGCACCACGGATGATATGTCCCTTAACCGTATTTCCTAGTGGAGAACGCATGCCGTCTTGCGAATAGCCCGACTGGCCACGAACGTCCATAGAAACAACACCGTAACCAGCCACAGTGAAGGCCAGCATATCGGCCCAGTCCCAACCGCGTCCCATATAGCCGTGAAAATGGAAAATTAGGGGAACTTTCTCATCACTCTTTGGAAGGACGATGCGTGCATAGACCTTGCCTTCATTAGTTCCCTCAAAAGTGAGCTCATAGCACTTGACTCGGGGAATGTGGAAATCTCTTTCCTCCAACTGGTAGGCTGGAAGAGTGGAAACTTTTTTTAATTCCTCATCCCAGAAAGCATCAAAGTCTTCTGGAACCTCATCCCGTCCTTTATAAGTCTTAATTTCTTCTAACAAAGCTGGATTTTTCATAGCATGCTCCTTTAGTTTTGTAATCGCTATCACAACTGTAGCATATCTAGGAAAGCAATGCAAGAAAGAATGGTAAATAGAAAGTGATTTTAGATTCTCTTACTTCAAACAGAGCACCTGAAAGTAGTTTTAAAAATAAAAAGAGCGTTTCCGCTCTTTGTGTATCAATAGGTGCTAGCTCCTTTCTCTTGTTTGACAGTTTGAAACTTCTTTTGGTAGGTTACTTTAATAGTCATGAGAAAGTCCTCGTTTCTTTTTTGTTGACACTATTATAAGAAATAATCCTAAAAGCTAGCTTAAGTTTTCCTTAGAGAAAGCTTAATCTAGATGTTCTCTCTTTTCTAGATTAAGAGCAATCATGCGCCATTCTGGATCCCCTCGCCAACCTTCTATAGAACTAATGTAGCTGGCAACCTTTCTGGCTTCTTCTAAAATCGGAAAATCTTCGATAATATCAGCTACTTGAAATTCTGGTAACCCAGACTGTCTAGTTCCAAAAATCTCACCTGAACCACGCATTTTCAAATCTTCCTCCGCAAGGACAAATCCATTAGTCGTTTCTGTCATGATGCGCATGCGATCCTTCCCAGAATCCGTCTTGGGATTAGCTACAAGAACAGCGTAGGATTGCTTGTCACCCCGACCAACACGACCTCTGAGCTGGTGAAGCTGACTGAGACCGAAGCGGTCGGCATCCATGATAATCATGACGGTCGCATTGGGAACATTGACCCCAACCTCAATAACCGTCGTCGAAACCAGAATATCTGTCTTTCTCTCTTTGAACTCCTGCATAATCTGGTCTTTTTCGTCACTCTTCATCTTACCGTGTAAAAGCGCCACTTCTGCCTTGCCAGCAAAATGAGCTGTCAGCTCCTCAGATAAGGCAATGGCATTTTTCAGATCCAGAGCTTCAGATTCTTCAATCAAGGGAGAGATGACATAGGCTTGAGAACCTTTTTGGATTTCCCCCTCTAACCAAGTCAAGACCTGAGGCAACTGCTCATGCTTAATCCAGCGCGTCACAATAGGTTTCCGCCCTGCTGGCATCTGGTCGATAATGGAAACATCCATATCACCAAAGGCTGTGATGGCCAGCGTCCGTGGAATCGGTGTCGCTGTCATCATGAGAACGTCAGGATTATCCCCTTTTTCCCGTAAAACACGCCTTTGCCCCACACCAAAACGGTGCTGCTCATCGATGATAATCAATCCAAGACGAGCATAATCCACTCCATCTTGTATCAAAGCATGAGTCCCGATAATAAAGTCAGCCTCACCCTTGGCAATGGTCTCCAAGACTTCTCTTTTTTCTGCAGCTTTTAAGGAACCTGTCAAGAGAGCAAGGCGCAGGTCTGGAAAGAGACTCTTCAAACTCTCAAAGTGTTGCTCTGCTAGGATTTCTGTTGGCACCATGAGAGCTGCCTGATAGCCAGCCGTCACCGCCGCAAACATGGCCAGGCCAGCAACCACCGTCTTTCCGCTCCCTACATCTCCTTGCAGGAGACGATTCATGTGGTGGTCCGACTTCATGTCGGCCAAAATTTCCTGCAAACTCTTTTCCTGAGCTTGGGTCAGGGCAAATGGCAGACTTTCTTTAACAGCCGACACTTTTTCCTGGGACCAGTTCAGAACCAGACCGCTTCCTTGAACTCTATTTTCAGACTTGAGCGTCTGTAACTGCATCTGAAAATAAAAGAGTTCCTCAAACTTAATACGTCGAAGGGCCTGCTTATATTCTGCCAAATCCTTGGGGAAATGCATAGCGCGAACAGCCTGGCAACGGGACATGAGTTTGTATTTATCAAGTAAAGACTGGGGAAGATTTTCCTCAATCAAGAGGTCCAACCCCTGATCAAAGGCCGTCTTAATGACCTTGACCAGACTGGCCTGACTGATTCCTTGAGCCAGACGATAGACAGGCTGGAGGTCATCTTCCACCTGAGCTAGAACCTTCATCCCAGTCAGACTGGCTTTGGCACGGTCCCATTTACCAAAGACAGCAAGGGTTGCTCCCAACTCTATCTTATCAGCTAAGTAGGGTTGGTTAAAAAAATTCACCGCAAAAACGACTTCTCCCTGCTTGAGACTAAAACGCAGGCGATTGCGCTTGAATCCATAATACTGGACACTGGCAGGAGTCACGACTTGACCAGACAGAACCGCCTTTTCTCCATCTTCCAATTCCAGTACCTGCTTGGTCTTAAAGTCTTCATAACGGAAAGGAAAGTAGAGCAAGAGGTCTTGCAAGTTTTCAATTCCTAGTTTGGCGTATTTCTCGGCTGACTTTGGCCCCACACCAGGTAAGACATGCAAGGGTTGATGTAGATTCATGCTCCACTCCTTTCTTTTTAATAATATTCTCTCGGAATGCGGTCGCTGAGGAGGCAAACCACTTCATAGTTAATGGTTCCACGGTAGGTCGCTACCTGAGTTGCTGTGATTTCCTTGTCACCGTTTGTGCCGATCAGAGTTACTTTTGTTCCTAGCGGGTAAACCTTAGGCAAACGAATGGTAATTTGGTCCATAGATACTCGTCCGATGATTGGGCAAGCTTGACCATCTACCAAGACAGAGAAATTCTGCATGTCTCGTGTCCAACCATCCGCATAACCGATTGGCACCGTCGCAATGACTTGCTCACTATCCGCTTGATAGGTAGCTCCATAGCCCATGCAAGCTCCAGCTGGAACTGTCTTGACATGAACCAGGGCAGACTCCAAGGTCAAGGCTGGTGTCAAATCATAGGGTAAGTCCAAGACCTCTCCACTTGGATTGAGACCATACATGGCATCTCCCATACGGACTGCATTGAAAATAGTCTCTGCATGCCAGAGGGTCGTTGCCGAGTTACTGGCATGAACCAGTTCTGGAACTTTCTTCATACTTGCCAAAATAGCTTTAAATCGTTCTAACTGGGTATTAAAATAGGCATCTGATTCTTCATCTGCAGTAGCAAAGTGGGTAAAAATCCCCTCAACGCGAGCACCGTATTGTTGGAGCACGGCTTGAGCCTGCTCTGCATCACTGGAATCTCGAAAACCAATCCGTCCCATCCCTGAATCAATCTTGAGGTGAACAGTCAAGCCAGTTAAATCTGTCTCCCTAGCTAAGAGTTCTTGAATCCACTCCAGTCCAGCCACTGTCAAGGTGATGTCGTATTCTTTAGCAAGAGAAACAGCTTCTAGCTCAGAAACTCCTAAAATGAGGATTTTCTTGCTAAGTCCAGCCAGACGAAGTTCAATAGCTTCATCAATATTGGAAACACAAAATCCATCAACATCATCTTGAATCGCCTTGGCAACGGCAACAGCCCCATGACCATAGGCATTGGCCTTGACCACTGCCCACTTGAGCGTTCCTTCAGGGATATGAGCCCCCATTTGCTGAATATTTTGTCGAATAGCTCCCAGATATATCAGAGCCTTGGTTGGTCTATGTGGACTAGCTTTCATGATTTTCCTCCAAAATGACACTGGCTGTCACAAACTGATCTGTATGGCTGATCGACAGCCAAATCTTTCCTGAAAATGGTGCCTGACTAAAATAGGGAGCCCCGCGTTCATTGTTCAAAACTTCCAAATCCTGAAAGGTCAGTTTGCCAATTCCTGTCCCCATAGCCTTGGAGAAAGCCTCCTTAGCCGACCAACGTCCTGCCAAGTATTCGATTTGTCTGCGCCCTTTGAGATTGGTAAAACGCTCCATTTCTTTAGAGGTCAACACGCGCTTAGCAAAGCCTTCTCGTCGTGTAACTGCGTTTTCTATCGAAGCCAATTCTTCGATGTCAATTCCGTGTCCAACTATCATACTCATAAAAGGAGCTGAGATTCCCCCAACTCCATCCTTTTCACTTATTTTGTTAAGGTAGTATAAATTTCTTCTACCAAGGCTACTGTATTTTCCCACCCTAGACAAGGGTCGGTTATAGAGCAACCAAAGACCTCTGGTTGATTTTGGCGGCCATCAGCTAGGTAAGATTCGATCATAAAGCCTCGAACCGTCTTTTTAATCTTTTCATTCCAATCACGATTCAGCAAGGCTTGGCGAACAATGCGGATTTGTTCCATATACTGCTTGCCTGAATTGTCATGATTGGTATCGATGATAATGAAGGGATTTTCAAGTCCCATAGTCTCATAGCGATTGATGGCATTTAAGAGGGTTTCATAGTAGAAATTGGGTTCATTTTTACCATATTCGTTCATGGCGCCACGAAGGATAACGTGGGCCAAGGGATTTCCTGAAGTTTCCACTTCTTGGCCATGGTAAAGGAAGGTTTGCTTGTTTTGAGCCGCATAGATGGCATTAAACATGACTCCAAGGTTCCCAGATGTTGGATTTTTCATCCCAACCGGAGCATCAATCCCAGAGGCGACAAAGCGGTGTTCTTGGTCTTCTACCGAACGAGCTCCCACAGCATGGTAGCTGACTAGATCATCGACCAAAACGAGATTTGACGGATAAAGCATCTCATCAGCTGTCGTCAATCCAGTTTCGGTAATCACACGGTAGTGAAGCTGACGAACAGCTTGCAAACCATTAATCAAGCTTGGAGCTTTAGAAGTATCCGGCTGATGAACCAAACCCTTATAGCCATCTCCATTAGTACGAGGTTTAGCCGTATAGACACGCATCACGATAAAGATTTTATCCGCAACTTTTTTCTGCAAGTCTGCTAAGCGACGAGCATATTCAAGCACTGCTTCTTCATTGTCAGAAGAGCAAGGCCCCATCACCAAAAGGATGCGGTCATCCTCACCTGAGATGATGGCTGCCAGCTCTCTATCGCGGGCTTCTTTTTTTCGCAAGGCTTCAGATGACAACTGGGTCGCAGCCTTGATTGCTTCAATATCAATTTCTTGACCTTTTTCGATAAATGCCATCTTACTCTCCTAGCGTTTGGTAAATTTCGCGAACAAGTGCTTCTGTGTTGTCCCATCCGAGACACGGATCTGTAATGGACTTACCAAAAACTTCTGGCTCATTTTGACGTCCATCTTCTAGATAGGACTCAATCATAAAACCACGAACATATTTCTTGATTTTCTCATTCCAGTCACGGTTGATCAATGTCTGACGAACGATACGGATTTGATCCATGTATTGCTTGCCTGAATTGTCATGATTGGTATCGATGATGATAAAGGGATTTTCCAAGCCCATCTTTTCATACTGGGCAATGGTATCCATCAAATTGTCATAGTAGTAGTTAGGAATATTTTTCCCGTATTCATTCAAGGCACCGCGAAGAATGGCGTGGGACAATGGATTCCCTGTTGTTTCCACCTCTTTACCGAGGAAAAGGAAACTCTGTTTATTTTGCGCTGCGTAAATCCCGTTAAACATAACATTGAGATTCCCAGATGTTGGATTTTTAAATCCTGTTGAGAAATCTGCCCCACTCGCTACAAAACGGTGCTGTTGATCCTCTACAGAACGAGCTCCAACAGCCATATAAGAAATCAAATCATCCACCAGCGGAAGATTTTCAGGATAAAGCATCTCATCAGCTGTTGTCATTCCCGTCTCGGTAATCACACGGTAGTGCAGCTGACGAACAGCCTTGATCCCATTGATCAAGCTAGGAGCTTCTGTCGCATTTGGTTGATGAATCAAGCCCTTATAGCCATCTCCATTGGTACGAGGTTTAGCCGTATAGACACGCATGACCATAAAAATACGGTCTTTGACCTCTTCTTGCAAAGCAGATAGACGCTTGGCATACTCGAGAACCGCCTCTTCATTATCAGATGAACACGGTCCAATCACCAAGAGAATACGCTGGTCTTCCCCACGGATGATGGCTTCCAATTCCTGATCACGTTGATTTTTTCTCGCAAGAGCCGCTCCTTCTAATTTAGACAAGGCGCGAACTTCTTCAATGTTAATTTTAGGACTTTTAGCTTTAAATACCATGATTCATCTCCTTATAAAGCAAACGGACACCAAGCAAAAAATGATTTTTACCAGGTATCCGCCTGTATCTTATCTCATATTATTGTCTCTTACCATGACAGTTCTTGAATTTCTTACCTGATCCACATGGGCATTGGTCGTTTCGTCCGATTTGGCTCAAGTCCACATCTGCTGGAAGGTTAGCACGCTGAGCGGCGATATTTCGAGTAGCTGTTGTGCTAATATTAATCTCGGTCTGCGGTCTTTCTTGCTCATGGATTTGTGCTTTCATCATCAAACGAGTCACATCAAACTCAATCGCCCCAATCATATCATTAAACATACGGAAGCCTTCTGCTTGATACTCAACAACTGGGTTATTTTGGGCATATCCACGAAGACCAACAGCATTTCGTAACTGGTCAAGAGCATCAATATGATCCGTCCACTTGTTATCCACAACTCGAAGAATCAAAACTTTTTGGAATTCCTTGACTGCGTCCTCATCACGTAATTTTGAGATTTGACTATCGTATACCTTCAAAGCACGTTGGAAGAGTTCATCTTTTATTTCACGATCTGACAAACCAGCTAAATCTTCCTCAGAAATAGAAGCCTCTGGTAGCAGATTGTACTTAGCAAAATTCAAAATAGCTTCGATTTTTTCTTCTTCCTTAGAACGTGAATGAGCATCCACAACTCGTCCGATTGTACGTTTAATCATAGCATGGATTTCAGGTGCCAAGTCACGGTCTGCAGTGATGACATCATAACGTTGTGCATAGATGATTTCACGTTGCTCACGCATAACGTCATCGTATTGGAGGACTTGTTTACGAGTATCGTAGTTGTTTCCTTCGACACGTTTTTGAGCTGCTTCAACTTGACGCGTTAACATGCGAGATTCGATGGCTTCATCAGACATATTGAGACGTTCAA
Source organism: bacterium (assembly GCA_905221435.1). GTDB lineage: Bacteria > Bacillota > Bacilli > Lactobacillales > Streptococcaceae > Streptococcus. The sequence goes on along the minus strand of CAJNDD010000001.1, from coordinate 77,213 downwards.
AGACACCTTTCAGACGTTCTGAACCGAAACGTTTCATCAAATCATCTTCAAGAGACAAGTAAAATTGTGACTCACCTGGATCTCCTTGACGTCCTGAACGTCCACGAAGCTGGTTATCAATACGACGGCTCTCGTGGCGCTCAGTACCGATGACACAAAGTCCACCTAACTCACGAACCCCTTCACCGAGCTTAATGTCGGTACCACGACCAGCCATATTAGTTGCAATTGTAACTGCGCCACGTTGACCAGCATTCATGATGATTTGTGCTTCTTTGTAGTGGTTCTTCGCATTCAAAACTTCGTGGGGAATCCCTGCTGCCACTAATTTTTTTGAAATATAATCACTGGTTTCAACGGCAACTGTACCAACTAAAACTGGCTGTCCTTTTTGGTAACGAACTTTGACATCCTCAACAACGGCATTAAATTTTGCTTCGATGCTAGCATAGAGAAGGTCTGGATGGTCAATACGCTGAACAGGGCGGTTAGTTGGGATTGGAATCACGCGAATGTTATAAATCTCACGAAATTCTTCTTCTTCAGTCTTACCAGTACCAGTCATACCAGACAACTTCTTATACATACGAAATAGATTCTGGTAAGTAATAGAGGCTGAAGTTTTTGTTTCGTCTTGAATTGGAACACCCTCTTTGGCTTCAATTGCTTGGTGCAATCCGTCAGAATAACGACGACCTTCCATGGTACGACCTGTAAATTGATCGACAATCAGGATTTCCTGCTCTTCACTGACCACATAGTCAATATCAAGAAGCATGATGTAGTTAGCTCGAAGAGAATTATCAATAAAATGAGTCAAAGCTACATTTTCGATATCATAAAGATTTTCCAGTCTAAAATAACTTTCGGCCTTATCAATACCTGAATCAGACAAACCGATTGCCTTAGATTGAATGTCAATAATATAATCTTCTTTATCTAACGATTTGACAAAGCTATCAGCCATGTGATACAACTGGCTCGTTTCGACAGCATTGGCACCGGATACAATCAATGGTGTACGCGCCTCGTCAATCAAAATCGAATCTACCTCGTCAACCAAGGCATAGTTGAGTGGACGTTGTACCATATTTTCAGCTCGAACAACCATGTTATCACGCAGATAGTCAAAACCAATCTCAGAGTTGGTTGAGTAGGTGATATCACAAGCATAAGCTTCTCTTTTTTCCATTGGAGATTTAGCTGCTAAGTTAATTCCTACTGATAAACCAAGCCATGAATAGAGTTCACCCATTTCAGTCGCATCACGTTCTGACAGGTATTCATTGACCGTTACAACGTGGACTCCTTTTCCAGACAAGGCATTCAGATACACTGGCATGGTCGCTGTCAGGGTTTTTCCTTCCCCTGTACGCATTTCAGGTACATCACCGTGGTGAAGGACAATCCCCCCCATAATCTGAACCTTATATGGGAAAAGACCTAAGACACGTTTAGCCCCTTCACGGACAACTGCAAATGCTTCGTACAGAAGTTGATCTAACGTTTCACCATTTGCATAGCGTTCCTTAAATTCAACTGTTTTTGCTTGTAGTTCTTCATCGGTCAAGGCTGCCATTTCGTCCTCATAGGACATGACCTTTTCTGCCATTTTTTCTAATTTTCTTATTTCACCTTTATCATTTTCGATGATTTTTTTTAAAATATTAGCCATTATTTTCCTTACTTTTAATTCTGAAGATTTTAGAAAGTTCTTTTAATTGTAGCATATTTACTCTTATTTTTCAAGAAAAAATCCCTGTTTTCAAGGGAAACGAACTAGAAGATAGTCTAGAAGGCCATGTCAAAAATTATTCTAAAGATGTGTACCTCCCCAAAAGGTTAGATAGAAAAAATCTAACTTCCGGAGTGCGGTACAAACGTTGTTTTCACCGGAGTATCATACAAGTTCATAGACTTCTTTTAAAAATTTAGAAAAAGAAACGGCCCCTTTAATAACGAAAAATCCTCCTATCCACTCGGTCGCTGAAAGCGTGCCCATCACTCCACCAAGGATAAATAAAATAGAAGGCAGCTTTCGAAGTTGTTGGTCTTCTTCAAAATAGATTAACATAAAGGTGCCTAATGCAATCATCAAAATCTTAAAAAATGTCAGGAGCAAGGAAAAGGCAACCGTGACGACCAGTATTTTTGAAGGATCTTTATAAATAACAGCCCCAGCATAGGATAGTAAAAATCTTAGAACGGGTCCCAAAAGCAAGGCAATCCCTGCTATCATACCTAGCTTCCAATTGAGTCGAACTAATCTATTTATCTCCATAAGAACCTCCTCTGTCGTAGCTATCATTCTACCATATTTATCTCAGAAACAAAAGACCTTCTCAAGATACGAACAAATATCATCCCCGATTTCTAACTTAATCCCTTGCATTCAAAAAGAGGGGTTTCCGCCCCCCTCTTTATCGGATACATAAAATAGTAGTGAGTCCCTGATACTACGTGTCAAAAAAACTTGATATATCGCATTTTATCATAGATATACTTACTGACTTTCATCCTTAAATTGAATTTTTTCTCAGCTTCATATAACTTATTTTTCTTCAAAACCTTGAGCAACTGCATCCGCAAAGTTTTCTTCTACGATGCTTGCACAGTGGTCACAGATGACTGCATGGTAGCTACGGTCTGCAGTAGTTGGATCGATACGACGGCAACGGTCACAAACTTCACCTGCAGCGCGTTCAACTGTAAAGGCAACATCCTCAAAGCTAACTGCGCCTTCTGGAGCTGTACCTTCAGCGATGGTCAATTCTGACACGATCAAAAGTTGAGCCACATTACTGTCCACTGCTCCAAGAAGAGTTTTCACAACTTCGTTTGGATAAACTGTCAAGTGTGCTTCGAGTGATTTCCCGATAACTTTGGCATTACGTGCTTCTTCCAAGGCTTTTTGAGCTTGTCCTCGGAAGTCCATGAAGGCTGACCATGTATCCAAGATTTCTTCTTGGTTGGCAAAAGTTTCAGCTTCTGGTAATTCAGACAATTGAACAAATTCTTCAGCTTCAAACTCAAGATATGACCAGATTTCCTCTGCTGTGTGAGGAAGGATTGGTGTCAAGAGTTTGGTGATTTTGACAAGAATGTCATAGAAGACTGTCTGCATTTGACGGCGTTCGAGTGATTTGGCACCTTCGATGTAAACAACGTCTTTAGCAAAATCAAGGTAGAAGGCTGACAAGTCAACGTTGATAAAGTTCACCAAGGCCTTGTAGATTGTCAAGAATTCAAAGTTGGCATAGGCATCACGAATCGTTTTCACAAGCTGGTTAAAGTGAATGGTCATGTACTTGTCAACAGAACGAAGCTCATCGTAAGCTACTGCATCTTGAGCTGGGTTAAAGTCAGATGTGTTAGCAATCAAGAAGCGAAGAGTGTTACGGATCTTACGGTAAGTTTCAGAGACTTGGCTCAAGATATCCATAGAGATACGCACGTCGTTGCTTGAGTCCACACTTGTTACCCAGAGACGCAAGATTTCCGCACCAAATTGTTTTTCAACATCACTTGGAGCAATGGTATTCCCAAGAGATTTAGACATCTTCTCACCTTTACCATCAAGGGCAAAACCTTGTGACAAGATTTGTTTATATGGAGCAACGCCATGGTTGGCAACAGATGTGATAAGTGATGAGTTGAACCAACCACGGTACTGGTCAGAACCTTCAAGGTAAAGATCTGCTGGATATTTGAGTTCTGGACGGTTGACCACTACTCCATTCCATGATGAACCTGAATCAAACCATACGTCCATGATATCTGTTTCTTTCTTGAACTCGCCATTTGGTGAACCTGGATGAGTAAATCCTTCTGGCAAGAGGTCCTTAGCATCACGTTCCCACCAGACAATAGAGCCGTGCTCTTCAAAGAGTTGAGCCACATGTTCGATGGTCTCAGCAGTCATGATTGGTGTTCCGTCTTCTGCGTAGAAGATAGGAAGGGGAACTCCCCAGGCACGTTGACGAGAGATCACCCAGTCGCCACGGTCACGAATCATGTTGTAGAGACGTACTTTCCCCCATTCTGAGTGGAACTTCACTTTTTCAATTTCGTCCAAGATTTCTTGGCGGAATTTAGATACAGAGGCGAACCACTGTGGCACTGCACGCCAGATGATTGGTTTTTTCGTACGCCAGTCAAATGGATATGAGTGAGAGATTTCTTCTTGGGCAAGAAGGAGGTTACCAAGTTTTTCGATAACAGTTGGAACCACCTTGTCATAGAATTGACCCGCAAAATCAGGACCAGCATTTTCCATCATGATCCCGCGTTCGTCAACTGTTACAGCAACTTCAAGACCATTAGCAACACCGACATTGTAGTCATCCTCACCAAAACCAGGCGCTGTATGGACGATACCTGTACCAGAGTCAGTCGTAACGTGGTCGCCAAGGATCACCAGCTCATCTACAGCCGTATCCCAAGGGTGGACTGTCACGATGTGGTTCAATTCTTGACCACGGTAAGTCGCTAAGACTTGAACATCAGCCCAACCAAATTTCTCAGACAAAGTAGTCAACAACTCTGCAGCAACCACAAACTTACGAGCTTCACCAGCAGGTTGCACCACAACGTAGTCAATATCCGCTCCAACTGTCAATCCACGAGAAGCTGTGATGGTAAATGGAGTCGTTGTCCATACGACAATATAGGTGTCTGTATCTAGAACACCTTTCCCATCTTTAACTGGATTGGCATAGTAAAGGGAAGTTGAAAGCAAGTCATGGTATTCAATTTCCGCTTCAGCCAGGGCTGACTCAGAAGACCATGACCAGTAGACTGGCTTTGCACCACGGTAGATATAGCCTTTTTTAGCCATTTCACTGAAGACACGAATTTGAGCTGCTTCATAGTCTGGAGTCAAGGTCACATAAGGATTTTCCCAGTCACCAGAAACACCCAAACGTTTAAAGTCTTCTCGTTGTTTATCTACTTGAGAAAGAGCATACTCACGGCAAAGTTTCAAGTACTCAACCAAGTCCATTTCTTTGCGTTTAACACCCTGTTTTGCCAAGACTTGCTCGATTGGTAGACCATGTGTATCCCAGCCTGGGATGTAAGGCGCATAAAATCCTGACATCGATTTTGAACGAACAATAATATCTTTAGAAATCTTGTTCATGGCATGTCCAACGTGGATATTTCCGTTTGCATATGGAGGGCCATCATGCAAGGTGAAATGCGGTTTTCCTTGATTCAATTCTTGACGACGTTGGTAAAGTTTTGCTTCTTCCCATTCTTTTTGCCAGATTGGTTCTTTGGTTGGAAGACCAGCACGCATTGGAAATTCAGTTTTTCCAAGATTTAGGGTATCTTTGAGTTTCATTGTTACTCCTTTAATTTAAATTGACAAAATAAAAACCACGATTCGCAAAAAGGACGAAAATCGTGGTACCACCTTTATTCGAAAAAAGACAGGGTCTCTTTTCCTCTTTTCCCGTAACGTGGGGAACGTCCAGTCTTACTGCTTTCAGACTAGATTTGTTGAGAGGATAATCTAACCACTAGGGATTGTAGGACTCACACCATCTCCTACTCGCTGGAAATATAGTTGGTTAGATCTTGTTCTCACATTTTATACTTATAAAATCGAAACAGATTCTTTTTTTGATTTCTTTTCTTTAGAATCTGACTGGGCTTCAACAATTGCCTCTATAGAGTCTTCTAAAGAAGGTGTACTAACGTCTTCATCTTCTTTTTGTTCTTCCTCTAATCCAGCTAATTCTTTACTGCTCGCCTCAATACGAGCTTGCAATTCCGCCATTTCCTCAGGAGAGAATTGACGTGTCACATCAATTGGGTCTTCTTCAGGTTGAGAAGGAAGCTTTTCGCCTAAAACTTCGCTCACAACTTCTTTGAAAGCTTCATCACTTGTTTGAAGATAAGTTGCCGTAGGCTTCAAAATATCTTCCCAATCTGGTGATTCAACAATTGCCAACTGACTTTCAATTGTTGATTTGAGACGTTGATGGAATACACGACTCTTGTTTTTCAATTCTTCTGTCTCTACAGCCACTTTTTTAGCATTATCTGCTGCTTGGCGTAAAATTTCATTAGCTCTATACTTAGCCTCATCTAAAAGGCGCTCTGCATCTTGTTCAGCTTGTTTAATAATATTACTTGAACGTTCCTGAGCTGCCTGTTTTACCCTTTCAGCTGTATCTTGAGCAATCAAAACAGACTGACTCAAAGAATTTTTCATCTCATCAAAGTAAGATAAGCGCTCTTCTAAACTTTTAATCTGTCTTTCCTTATCATGATTGCTACGAACTAACTCCTCATAATCACGTACAACAATATCAAGGAATTCATTAACTTCTTCTGGATCTAAACCTCTAAATTTTGTACCAAAGGTTTTATCTTTAATTTCTAACGATGTAATTGGCATACTTTTCCTCACTTACTTAATAAAAAATAGAATCATTCATTGCCTCTGGTTCTTGCTCTTGGTTGTTTGTTACTGTTCTCTTAGGAATATCATTAGTATAATAGGAAAGACGTTCTTCTAGTTTTTTGATATAGAGTTCAGTTTCATCTTTGTATCGAATCATCTCCTCTAATTCAAAGTAAATCTTATCTAGAAAGAGGTCAACTTCTTCCTGATTGTAGCCTCTGAATGTTCTTGAGAAAGCTTTATCACTTATTTCTTGTGGTGTAATCGACATATTTTTTCTCACTTGCTTAATAATAATTGAATGCTTAATTTTATCTTGTCTTTTTTTGTCTGTCCATTGTCTTTGACAATTTTTAGACGACCAAACTTTCTCACACTGATCAAATCTCCAACTGCAATCTGATAATCAGATTTTTCAACCAGATGATAGTTTACCTGGACAGATTTTTTTTCTATCAGTTGACTAGCTTGGTTTCTAGATAATTTCAAGGCACTTGATAAGAGGGCATCCAATCGAAAACTCGAAACTAAAATTTCTCGTTCTCTATAATCAATTTTAGACAAAATCCTATCGGTAAAAGGACGTTCCTCCAGCGATACAGGAAGTCTGCCAATCTTTCTTATTCCATCCTGAAAAAGAGGAATGAAATCACGATTGACAAAAATCTGTGCTCTCTTTTCATCTACCAAGATATCACCAAATAATTTACGGTCAATTCCTAGTTGGTTGATGATTGTTCCCAATATTTTTCCATGACTCAGTTGTTCAAACTTACTCGGATAGCAAATTTCCAACAAGGCCATTTCAAAGTCTGATATCTCCGGTTCAAAGTAATCGGGATAGATAAGAACACGAACCGACTCTGTCGGAAGAACATCACCACTACTTTGGCAACCCAGTCCATATGTCCCAGCTAGCACCCTCAAAATCTGTTCCTGATGGGGATTGATAAAAGGAGTAAGTACCGGCGCATATGTATCTTCTACCCGCTTGAACCACTCTAAACCCTTATCAATAAAGGGAATATCATCTTGGGAAAAATGCTGATAAATGGCTCGATTTGCTGTCATAGTAATAGGACTAGTCGTGTTAAGAGATTTCCAACAAACTGAATCAGAATCAGCGCTGCCCAAACCGTAAAGTCAAGACCAGCAAATTGTAGATTGAGTTTACGAAGTGGCTCAATAACTGGGCGAGCAAGGCGAATGATTAAGCGACCTAGTGAACTATCGTAGGCATTAGGAAACCAAGAAAGTAAAACAAAAGCTAGAAGAATGAAGGAATAGATGTTCACAGCATTTTGGATTAAGTGAATTAGAAAAAACATTATCTCGCTCTATTTCGCTTAATATCAAAACCAAATTCAGCATTTTGTGAATCATCCGACAATTTAATATCTTCAATATTTACAACTACATTGACTGGTGTCAACAAATACATCGTACTCGCAACCTTTTTCATATTACCAGCCAAAACATGACGTGCACCATCAAGATAGTCTAAACAACGACGTGCTTGAACTTCCGTCATGTACTGAAAATCAATCAGGATACTTTCATTCCCAGTTAATAGGTCGACAATCACTGTTGCATCTTCATACTTTCTAGGATAACGAACTTCAATGATTACTTTTCCATCTGTACGGTGACTTTGCATAGCTAGTTCCTTTTGACGTTCATGCAAGCGAGTGATATTGGCATCTTTTGATGTACTTGCTTGGGACTGTACTGGCAATTCCTTAGAAGTTGAAATTGGTGAAACAACCACTTCATCTTGTTGAGATTCATAGCGAGGTGTTGTTTCTTCTCCATCTTCTGTAAAATAATCTATAAATTTATCAAATTTATCTTTTAAAGACATGAGTCTCTCCTATTTAAAAAAAGCTGTGCCAATTCGAACAAAAGTCGAGCCGAACTGAATCGCTTCTTCATAATCGCGACTCATTCCCATACTTAACTCTGTCATAGGCATGTTAGGGATTTGTTTTTCTCTAATTTCTGCTTGCAGTTCTTGTGTTTTTTTGAAAATCGTTCTCAATTCATCCGTATCTGCCTCAAGAGGAGCCATGGTCATTAGACCAACATATTCAATTCGATCTAACTGAGCTAAGTCAGCTAATTGCTCCAGCAAGGCTTCTTTGGAAAACCCGTGTTTAGTTTCCTCGCCAGAAATATTGACCTGTAAAAAGCACTTAATCGTACGATTCGTTCTTTTTTGAATTTCTTGAGCAAGCTTGAGAGAATCTAGAGCATGGAAATAGTCTACAAAAGAAATGACATCCTTTACCTTACGCCTCTGGAGCGTTCCAATCAAATGCCAGGTAACAGGTCGATCTTTCAAAGCCTGACATTTTTCCAAAAATTTATCAACACGATTTTCACCAATATGATGAACACCAAGCGGAAGCAATGCTTCCGCTGTTTCTATATCTACATATTTTGTGACAGCAATCACTGAAACTGAATCTAAATCACGATTTGCTTTTTGACTAGCATCCGCAATCTGCTGAAAAATTAATTCCGTATTTTTTTTCAAATTCATTTTTTAACGATTCTTGAAAAATGGAGGTGTATCCAACTCATCCTCATCTTGAGAAACAGGTACTTCAAATCGTTCTACAGGTGACACGACTGAATCAGTTGGGCGAACGATTGACTCACGACGTAAATCCCAGTCACCAAATGCAGATGTTTGGTTGGTTTCATAACGGCGCGAGTTCGGTTTTGCAACTTCTGCGGTGTCCTCTAAATCAAAGTGACGGTCAAATGTGTGTGAATGCGGAGTTCTAGAAACTTCTCTACGAGCTGCTTGCTTAACTGGAGAACCAACAACTTTGTCTACACGTTCTTGGCGAACACCTGTCGCTACAACTGTAACACGAATTTCGTCCTTCATACTTTCATCGATTGATGTTCCAAGCCAGATGTTTACTCCTTGACCAGCTGCTTGATTGACGATTTCAGAAGCTTCTTCTGCTTCAATCAAAGTCAAGTCAAGACCACCAGTAACGTTGACAATAACATCCTCTGCGCCATCGATCGTTGTCTCAAGAAGTGGAGAGTAGATAGCTTTACGAGCTGCTTCAACGACACGCTCTTCTCCACTACCAACACCGATCCCCATAAGAGCATTCCCTTTGTTTGCCATTACAGTTTTTACGTCAGCAAAGTCAAGGTTAATCAACCCTGGGTTGGTAATCAAGTCAGTAATTCCTTGAACACCTTGGCGAAGAACGTTATCTGCTTCGCTAAGAGCTTCAAGAAGCGGTGTCTTCTTGTCAACAATTTCAAGCAAATTGTTGTTTGAAATAATCAACAAAGTATCAACATGTTCGCGAAGTTCGTTGATTCCTTCCACAGCGTACTGACCACGTTTGCTTCCTTCAAATCCGAAAGGACGTGTCACAACACCTACTGTAAGGGAACCAAGATCTTTAGCAATACGCGCAATAACAGGAGCAGCACCTGTACCAGATCCACCACCCATACCAGCAGTGATAAAGACCATGTCTGCACCACTAAGGGCTTCGGTCAGAGCCTCTTCGCTTTCCTCAGCAGCTTTACGACCAACTTCAGGACGACCTCCAGCACCCAAACCACGAGTCAATTTTGGTCCGAGTTGGATTACTGTTTCAGCTTTTGTACTGCTAAGAGCCTGTACATCTGTATTTGCTGCGATGAATTCAACCCCCGCAACACCTTCGTCGATCATACGGTTAATAGCATTACCACCGCCTCCACCGACACCAATTACTTTAATGATTGCGCCTTGAGAAGCCGCTGTATCAAATGAAAATGTCATAGTTTCTTTTCCTCTTTTATTCGTCAAACATGCTTCCGATTAAGCTACGGAAACGCTCTGTTAATTTCGGTTTATTTTGAGAAGTTACTTGGAACTCATCTTTAGGAGCAACCGTTCCTTCCTGAGTATTTTCAGCCACTGTTGGAGCAGGCTGTATAGGAGCAGGTTGTGAGATTGGAGTTACACTCTGAGTAGGCACCCCAAAACTAATTGGTTTTTGACGAAGAAATTCATCTCCTTTAACCGCCTTCTGAGCAATACGATTTACCTCTGTCAATTTACCTGCAAATTCAGACAAGCTAATCACGTGTGCAAAAGCAGGATTTCGAATACCAACTTGATTTGGTACATAGAGTTTCACTCGTACCCCAAATACTTCTTGAGCTAATTCAACAATCCCTGGCAAGATGGCATTCCCACCAATCAAAACAATCCCTCCAGGCAAATCCAACAAGTGGCGTCTATCCAACTCTTGTTTGATTTGATCGAAGATATGCTTAATACGCGCTGAAATGATTTCTGCTAAGTAGCTTTCTGTTATCTCAACAGGCTCAACCTCACCGATCACTTCAACTTGAAAAGTCTCATTTCCTGCCAACGGCACATAAGCTTCACCATAGTTTTGTTTTAGACTTTCAGCAATTCGTTTAGAAGTTTTCAAGACTTTAGAAATATCTTTTGTAACATAGTCTCCACCTTCTTGGTAGATATTTGTGAACTGCAATTCTTGATTGCGGATAGTTGCTACTGTAGTCTGTCCACCCCCCATATCAATCACTGTTGCACCAAATTCACGTTCTCCCTCATTGAGGACAGAATTTACAATTGCTAGTGGAGAAATGATAACATTTTCTACCTGAACTCCTACACGTTCAACAGTCTTGCGAAGATTGTGGAGAATGGTACGAGGACCTGTGTAAAGCAAACCACGCATTTCCAAACGAACACCCATCATTCCACGAGGATCACGGATTCCTTGGAAGCCATCCACGATAAACTCTTCGGGAATAAAAGTAATGACTTCACGATCAGGTGTCATGCTCTTAGTCAAAGCTGATTTGACAACATTTTCCACATCTTGATCTGTAATTTCTTTTGTATCTGAGGTAACGGGAATCATTCCTTGTGTTGGCTCTACCTGCAAGAGATTCGCGGGAAGTCCAACGTTTACAGACTTAATCGAAATCCCTGCTTTCTCTTCAGCCTGGGAAATTGCCGATTTAATTGCCGAAGCAGCAGCCTCAATATCAACAATGATTCCGTCTTTGACACCCTTACTTTTGGCATTACTAACGCCAATCACATTTACTTCACCATCTCTAAGTTCAGCAACCAGTACTTTGATGGAACTAGTTCCGATATCTAAGCCTGTAAAAAAACCATCTCTAGTCATTACATCGCGTCCTCTCTGTCTTCCAAGTTTCTCACTTCTATTTTAATAACTGTAATAGGGCACAGCTATTCACAAAATATTATAACACAAAAAATCCAATCGTGCTTAGTTTTTCATAAATTTCCTCAAGGTTTTTGTAAAAATCTTTTTTGCTTCTTTTATGAAAATAAATCAAGTCCTTGCTTAGAAAAAAGCATTCTCGTTGTATTCACTAAAAAGAGAAGATCTTCTTAGACCTTCTCTTGAATCATCTTTTCTGCTCTTTGTTGTAAAAAAACTTCTAATACTTTTGCAGTCAAACTGATGGCTACTACCAATACACTTGACACGATGATGTAATTTGCTAATGGACCATGATTCCCAACAATTGGTGGTTTCGTTAAAAATCCATAGTCCCCACCTACAACTAAGTTGACAACCCATATCAAGCCATTTAAGGCGAAAGTAATCCACACCACATTCTTCAAATCAAGAAGGGAAGGTTGATAGTTTCTAAACAAGTATAGGAGCGCATTTCCTAAAAGGGCGACATGTCCGATAATGAAGGACAAAATGGTCACGTGTGGAAATGGGTAGGGATCAAAGAGTGGGTAAGCCAGTGCTGCTGTTGCTCCAAAAGTTCCTAAAAGGGCAAAGTACTGTTTGTACTTGGATGTCCCTGGAATCAAGAGCATCACAAACATGGCGATACGGCAATGATAGAAGGGCAAACTTTCTGACAGAGGCATGAGATTTCCCCAATACCAGCTATACAGAACAATCAGTTGAACAGACTGAAGGATCTGAATAAAACGCTGGTAAGCCACTTTGTCGCGAAAACGATAAGAAGCATAGAAAGTAAGTGCCAATAAACATAACAAACCAATGTACCAGTGAAGTTCAAACTGGGGCGGTTCTGATATCTGTGTGGTAAATAATTTATCCCACAAATTCATATTCTATTCCTCGTTCATCTAGCTAGAGGCGGTAAAAAATTCACTTTCTCCAGCTTTTAAATTTTTTGAAAAACTTGATTCTATACTAAGCATAGAATACTTGCGTCTTAAATTTGCAATCTATTATATCATTTGTACCGCAGAAATGCATCTTACAAACACCCTTTTTTGATTTGCAGATTTCTCTAGCATAACCTAATCAATATATTGGTCTCTTTGTCCTTTATAAACCTGCCAAAGAATCTCCATTTGTCCCTTGGTGATGCGTTTTTCAGATAAGGCTGGCAGTTGGTCAATAGCAAAAAATTGAAGATCGGCAATCTCTTGATTTTCTTGAAATTGTCCGTCAAGAAGTTGGCATTCAAACACAAGCTTTGCATATTGTTTGCTCTGTAGTTGGAAACGATTGGTGTCAAAAACTGCAAGTAACCTTTCAGCCTTTGCTGTAAAACCGGTTTCTTCTTTAATTTCTTTAAGAATATTTTCGGTTGGAGAATAACCGACTTCACCAAACCCACCTGGCAAAGCCCAACTATCCTCCCCTTTTCCTCTAACTAAACAGACTTTTTCATCCTCAACAATCCAAGCACGGACGTCCATCAGAGGAGTTGAATAAGCGGAAGTCGGTTTCATGACTTCTGCCACTTCTTCTGCATCGAGGTCTGATACCTGATTCAACATTTCAGATAACAGACTTCGCAAATCCTCGTAGCGCTCACGGTCGAAAGGATCTTTTGTAAAGGTTAATCCAGTATCCGTAATGGCTAGCATTCTTTGCAGATACTTGGCAAAATCACTTGCATTCATTTTCTAAACTTTCTACCAACTTGGCTAGATTCATGGAGTTAGAGCCTTTAAGCAAAATTTGGTCATTGGCCCCAAGGCTTTCCTTAACCTTCTTGACTAGGTCTTCAAATTGGTCCTCGTCAGCTGTTTTTTTGAAGTAGAAAACGTGGCCGATTGGAAACATTTGACTGGCAAGTTGGGCCAATTCAGAAATATCTTCTCCATAGAAAATAACGGTATCCAGCACATCTGGCGAGAGACTCAAAATCATCTGGTTATGGAGTTGAACAGACTGGTTGCCGAGTTCCTTCATGTCTGCTAGAACAGCTATTTTCTTGCCTTCTTCATTGGCTGGAATAGCCGAAAAAGTCTCCAAAATCAACTTCATAGCAGTTGGATTGGCATTGTATACGTCAGACAGAATATCTGCTCCATTGGCTGCTTTCTTCCACTCGGTACGGTTACGAGTCAATTCAAGATTTTGGAAGGCCTGATGAATTTGCTCTTCTGAAACTCCTTCTTGTAGAGCCACATAAGCAGCAATCATAGCATTGGTGGCATTGTACTTACCTGTCACTGGTAAATCGAGGGCTTGTTCCAAAAAATTCGCCTTAAAGGTCAGACTATCCTTGCGCTCAACCAAGTCTGTGATTTCCAGCTCTGCTCCTTGCCCAAAACGAACCACCTTTTTATCAGTTGGCAAGTAGTCCTCTACGATCGGATCAGCAGGTACCAAGAGCAAAGAACCTGGTGCCATACCATCAGCAATTTGCATTTTTCCTTTAGCAATCTCTGTACGGTCTTTGAAAAAGGCCAAATGAGCCTCTCCAACCAAGGTCACGATGGCTGTTTTTGGATGAGCCAATTCAGACAAGAGATGAATATCTCCCAAGTGATCCTGCCCCATCTCCAAGACCAACTTTTCTGTCCCTTCAGGCATATGAAGGATTGTGTAGGGAAGGCCAATCTCGTTATTGTAATTGCCCTGAGTTTTGTAGGTCTTGTAGGTTGTTGACAGTAAATGTGCCAACATATCCTTGGTCGTTGTTTTACCATTTGAACCCGTGACTGCAAAGACATCAACACCCGTTTTTTCAAGATAGTAGGCTGCGAGGGTTTGAAAGGCGGTCAACACGTCGTCTACTAGAATGTAGGGATGATTTGTAACCTCTTTCTCAGACAAGGTTACTGCTGCACCATTTTCAAAAGCTGTTTCGATAAAGTCGTGACCATCACGCGCTCCCTTGAGCGGAACAAACAAATCTCCTGCAGTGATTAAACGACTGTCAAACTCAGCCTTAACTAGCGGACTATCTGGATAAACTGTCACATCATTTTTAGCCCTAACAACTTGCGCTACTTCATGGATTGTTAATTTCATTTCTACTCCTTTAAAAAGGGTTGAAGTCCGAGAACTTCATTCACCTGGCAGGTGACGGTTCTGGCTTCTACCCTCTCTTTCATTTTTATAGCAAATGCGCTTCGCGCTTGTCAAAACTTTGCATAGCAAGGTCAACCAAACGCTCGATTAGTTCTGGGTAGCTGATTCCCATATTGTCCCATAGTAGTGGATACATAGACCACTGGGTAAAACCTGGCATGGTATTGAGCTCATTTAGGAAAATCTCTCCCTTATCTGTATAGAAAAAATCGCAACGAGATAGACCGAGTCCACCGATCGCACGGAAGGCGGTTTCAGCATTTTGACGCATGACAGCTACTACATCATCACTAATCTTGGCTGGGATATCCATGGTAATCTTGTTGTCAATATACTTGGCATCGTAGTCGTAGAAAGCAACGTCCTTGACCACTTCACCAGGAAGCGTGCTCTTAACATCGTAGTTCCCCAAGAGACCAACCTCGATTTCACGGGCATTCACTCCTTGCTCTACCAAGACACGGCTGTCATATTGGAAGGCGAGTTCCAAGGCTTGACGGAGTTCTTCTTGGTTTTCAGACTTAGAAATACCGACACTTGAACCCATATTTGACGGTTTCGTGAAGACTGGATAAGTCAATTTTTCTTCAACTTCAGCGATTTTAGAAGTCACATCATCGCCTTCAACGATTGCCACATAAGGAACTTGAGCAATCCCTACAGATTCTAAAACACGCTTAGTCGTAATTTTGTCCATTGCAAGGCTTGATGACAAGATATTGCAACCGACATAAGGCATTTTCAAAACTTCCAAGAATCCTTGAACAGAGCCATCTTCTCCCATCGGACCGTGAAGAACTGGAAAGACCACTGCACCTTCTTCGTAGATGGCACTGGGCGCTATTTTCTTGTCCCAGTCAATAGTCGCATTGGTCATGAGACGATCCTCTTGACCTGGAGTCTGGCTAAATTCTTGCGTTTTGATAAAGTCACCTGACTGGCTGATGAAGAAAGTCTTGACTGTGAAACGGTCGTAGTTGACCGCACGCATGACACTTTCAGCTGACAATACAGACACTTCACGTTCTGCACTGCGTCCACCGTATAAAAGAATAATCGTTTGTTTCATATTGTTTGTCCTAATTCTAATAGAATACTCGTTCTTTAGTATATCATATTTGCTTCTTTTTTGAAACTTGTATCTAAAAAAGCCCTCATTTGAGAGCTGAAATTTTACCTATCCACCACTTGAGCTTCAAAGTTCGCCGGCTTGTCGTCTACATTGGTGATGGTGATCGTGTAGGGCTCGTTATTAGTCACATTAAAAACTTTCTCCCCCTGGTAGCTGACAACAATTCCATCCTGCACTAATTTAATATCTTTTTGATTATTGGGTAACTCTTCATCAGCATCTTCTGAATGATGGCTTCGAACAAGTTTTTGCCCTTCAACATCATAAAAAATATCGCCATGCATCTCAAACCAAACTCCTGAATCTGATAATTTAAGCCTATTAGTATCTCTTTTTTTCAAGATTAATTCTGAGTAGTATTCTGCATCTTGTATCCGAGGATTTACTGTGAAGTTTACCGACTCTCCTGGCTGCAGAGTATATTTACCAAGCTTTTGTGCCCATAGATAAAACAGAAAACTTGCTGCTAGGACTACAACAAGTACTAAACTACAACCTAAATTCCAATTCGATTTTTTCTTTATGCTCATTTGTAACTCTCCTTATGGTCGTCATACCTTTTGGGAACTCTATCGATTCTGCAAAATTTCGTTCTCTTTCCTTTTTCTACGCTGACCCGACCACCTGATACACTGCAACAACACTATCAAACGAAGGATTTTCATCTTTCCAAGCGCTGATAAGAAGTTTTCCCTTGCATTCCCCACTTCTTGAACTAACTGTTCAACCTTCTTACCTGTTTCCTCTTTAATAGCAACTGCATTCTTTGAAATCAAATAATATTTTTTGTTCTAATCTGCTGATATAGGCTTTGGAAATTGGCTCGTCTAAGAAAAAATATACTCTATCAGCATACTCATCCTGAGACAGCGTATAGTAAACTTCAGCTTCACTCTCCCATTTTTTAGGAAAACTAGTTATTCTAATATTTCCATAGTCTAAATGCATCATTCCAACTAAAACATCATTAGTCCATTCTTCCGCATAGTGGTATAATTTCACTTTCTTATCTACCATTGGCCAAACCATAACATACCGACTATGCATGAATTCCTTAGTCAATGCAGAATTACTTGCCAAACTGGTCGCACCAATCTCATACACTGACCAAATAAGAACTATAATCATTAAGACAGCTTGAGTTGGTTTGTTTTTATAATAGTTTCTTATTCTTTTTAACATTTTACTCTCCAACTGCGGGATTAGGTTTATTTAAATCTTTTTTTGAAATTTTGACTAGTATTCACCACTAGATCCTCTCTTGCATATCCGAAAGTAACAAGCTAATTGTTACTATCAGAGTAAATAAAGATCCTTTACCAAACTATTGCAACAACTGAGGCCTAGTTTACGATTCTTAAATCTACCGATCCACCACTTGAGCTTCAAAGTGAGCTAGCTTGTCGTCTACATTGGTGATGGTGATCGTGTAGGGAGTTACTTCCGTCACCCCAAATACTTCCTTTATTTCTCCTTGAACCACTATTCCATCACTTTCTAAATAGATACTTTTACTCTTATCATTTGGTAAGTCTTTGCGCTCTGTGCCATCTTTGGAAATAATAATCTCAGTTATTGACTGCTTCTCGACATTATAAACTGTATTACTACCTTTCATACCCCATCCTTTTCGGCCCGATAGTTTTACTTTGGCATCATCCTTTTTTTCTAAAATCAATTCCGAATTATACTCCAGTTGCTCTGTTTTAGAAAAAACTTTCAATTCAACACTTTGACCTAGTTGCAGAGTGTACTTACCAGCATTTAAGATCACACAAATAAAAACTACTACAAACGAACCATACAACAATCCGATGGCCATTCTTGAGGGACTGCTTTTAAAGTGTCATAAAAGTAGAAATAAAGACACAATAAATAACAATGGTGTCAGCATTTTAGTTTTCCTCACTCATCACTATTAAAATTCATAAGATCTGTGGCCTTCAATCCCTCCTTAAAAGAGAGTATATTTTCCAACCCAAAAGAAAGCAGACCAAGGCTATCGAATAGTACAAAATTTTCTGAAGCAAATGATTTAAAACTATCTTTCTCATCTGATTCACAACTGTATATAACTGATTCATCGCATTGTCCGAGCGTTGTTCCCAAACAATTACTGAAGTTCCCGTCCTACTTTCGATAATCGTATTATTATCAGCTACCAATTTCCAGTATTCTCCAGCATAACTAAGTTGCTTTTCCTCATGAATCCAACTAATTTCAACACGCTTGTTTCCCTGTAATCTATTGTTATAACTGAATAATACCTCACCATCCTTAGATGAAATCTTACTTTCAATTTGATTATCGTTATCAATAACATAAATAATTCCTATGTTTTGACCGTTCTCTTTCGATTTTTCTAAGTGACTATGTCTATCAATATCATTCCAATACGTTTCATATTTATCTTGAATCAATTCAATCACACTGCTTTTAACTTCCATATTAGAAAATGAATAATATTGATAGATTGGCTTAACGATGAACAATACAATGTAAAAAAGAAAAAATAGGAAAAAAAGGATATACTTACTTTTATTTCTCATTTACTTCTCCAAAGTGACTTCTTTTTTTACAAAATGTTCTTAAGAACTCTGTCATGGCAAGCTGCCTTTATAAAACTATTGCCTCGCCGTTTCGTTTGTTATTCTGTTCTCCATATATCCTTAACTGTCACTTCTCCCCAATTATCTGGGCTAAAACGACTAGAGTAGATAGTGGTCCAGTCTGCCAAGACTTTGTGACGGAGTATTTCATCTGCTTCCCTGCGAATCTCATCGGCAGTCTTTCCATGCTCCGCTAGAAAGGCTTCTACTTGAGACTGATGATAATATCTCACGCTTTTCTCATCGTGATACCACATAAATCGTTCTAATTGCTGATTGTTTACATCGTACAGGTAATCTACATTTATGGTTGTCTCTGTATCTGGCAGTCTCAAACGCATTTCTATCCCAACTTTCGTCATCTCCTGAAATCCAAAATAAAAATAATAACCTAGAGAATGAATAGTGTTTGGTAAATTTACACTTTTATAATCAATAGAATGTTTATATAAATCTTGAGATCCATTATCGATAATTTTTAACCCTTTTAACTTATAAAAAGCTCGTCCTTTCCAGAGAAATGTATAATTGTGATAATCACTTTCTTCGTAGTATATTTCATCAAAAATATTATGAACTCTCTGATATTTATAGTACTGAAAACCAGAGAAAGATAATAATAGAACTATTAGCAACGAAAAAATTACAAATTTCCTCTTCTTCATCTAATCACCTCATCTCCATCAACTCTTGATTACCTGTTTCAATATTTCGAATGAAATTATCAATACTTGGGTAATTTTTTTGTAGCTCATCTACGGTATCTTTTTCTAAAATCCCTCAACACACCCAGTTGTTCATACGGCATTGTATTGAGCAAGAAGCTTCTTTCTCTGGTAAACTAACCATACAAGGTTTGATACATCTTTTCCATGAAAGCCTCAAGCTCTTTTTGAATAATTTTTAATAGACGCTCTTCTTCAGCTTGGGGGATAGTCACTCCCTCATTTATTTTTTGATTACTAATGTCAGAATAGTAACTACGTTTTATGGTTAGCTGATTATCTAAAATATAGTGGACATCTATTTTTTCCTCTTTTACTGTTGTTTCAAATAAAACAGTGACTTCATTCCTTCCATGATTTGAGATTTTCAAATCTATGTCTCCTTTTATCTCTATGGAGTCAATTCCTCCATCCAAGCGAATAGCTCCATCGGGGGGAACGACATAGCCCGCTTTACGGATGTCAGGTGCATATTTTTCTGATGCCATCAAACGATGAAGAACTTCAATTCTTTCATTTTTTTCAAAAGCTTCTTTTAAAGCACTAGATTGTCGGAAATGATTGTAAGCAAAATATGAAGGGATTGCTAATAGGAACAAAAACAATACAATCAACCATTTAAGCTGTTTTACTTTATCTGACATTCATCTTTCCTCTATTCAACACTCACTTTCAAATAGGTGTCATTATCAGTTCTCACTCGTCTTCCTCGTCGTCATAAACTGGCTCGCCATGGATTTTGATGTATTCTTCATTCCTGCGGTCATCTTCTTCCCAGACTGGGTCTCTTACATCATCCATAAACGGAATTTCTTCCAAACTCAGCTCATTAGCTTCTTCATAACTCATCGAAAGGATATCCTCATGCCGGTTTTTAAATTCCTCCACACTTAACCAGCTCTCTTTATCATCTTCGCTAATCTGACCATCAATAGCAGTCGCAATTTCAATGGCCATAATATACATAGCTCGTTTATCAACAGTGAGAAGGTCAAGGTGGGTAGAAGCTAAACGTAGACCGTCTCCTTTTTCTCGATAGTCTGTTGCTGGATTGTCTTCAAAATCTAATTCAAGATTTTCATATACATGACTCCCAAATTTATTGATAATCCCTTCTTTCAACTGAACATCATTCCATCTATTATCATGCATCCACTTATTCAACTTCAAGTGAATAGTTGGGTCTGTTTTAAATGGGCGAGTATTCCCAAAATAAGAAATATCTACTGTCTTCCCATCTTTAGTATCAAACCACATTCTCTTCGCTAGTTCTAAGTAATCAAATGGAATTTCTTTGGTATAATCGCCTTTGATATATAGTCTCACTCGTCTTCCTCGTCGTCATACACACGTTCACCATGGATTTTGATGTATTCTTCACGAAGACGCTCTTCTTCATCCCACAAAGGTTCCTCTACAGGTTTCAAACTTTTCAGTTCCTCCACGCTGATATCGGTTGCTTGATCGTAACTTAGTGATAAGACATCCTTGTGCAACTCCTTAAAAGTCTCTACATCCATCCAGGTTTGCTTGTCATCCTCGCTAATTTTTCCATCAATTGCACTAACCACCTCGATCGCCATGATATACATAGCACGTTTATCAACCGTTAAAATATCTGTATGTGTCGTAGCAATCCTAAGGTTTTCTCCACGTTCTCTCCCATCAGTAATAAAATCATTTTCAAATTCCAATTGAATATTTTCATCAGAAAACGAAGTCCAAGGATTGCTCTTATCGTATGGTATATGATTCCATCGTTTATCCTTAAATCGCCATTTATCAAATTGAACTCCAAAAAAGAAATCATCTTGTAGCATCTCATCATCACCGACGTTTGAGTATGTAATTGGGTGACCGTGCCATTCCTTAAACCACATTTTCCAAACAAGCTCTCTTGTCGTAAAGGTTATTTTTTGCTTAAAATCACTTTTAATATATATTCTCATGTTCTCTCCTAATTTCAGTAATTATTTTGAAAAGTTTTCCAAATTCTATCTACAATTTCATTTTTGACACTCTCATTAAGATTTTTCAGTCTCCTTGTTTTGTTTACCCAATTCATTACTGAATTTCTATCTGATATCCTTCCTATATCAATATGCTCATTAATAGAATACCCAGACTTTCCACTTCCAGATTGAACCTGGAACACTCCATCACCATTAGTACCACTAGTTGGCTCCCAATCTACACGAAGGTTCACTTTTCGATTTCCTACTCGGGCTTCAATTAGTTTACCACCCCTGCCAGAAATGGTCTTACTCGTAGGTTTATTGGCCTTCCAGCTATCGTAGTTGCTAGAATAATCAACCTGAATTTCGCCATTTTGTAAGGCTGTCTTTGTGATAGCTGATAAGCTAGTTACTGCTCCACTAGCTATCAGTACATTCCCATATTGTACCCCTGATACAGATGCTGCCGTACCAGCTACGATACTTGTCCCTGCTGTTGGTGGACCAGCCATGATACTCAAGACTTCAAGGGCGCCACTCGCAAAGTAAACTCCCAATCCAGAGAATATTTGAGCTACTCCACTCCAAAATTCGACTGAATTTGCTTCAAAGTTTTGTGCTTTTAATTCATCAAACTTTTTGTTAACCAAATGAGTATAGTCAGCATCGTATTTCCCGTTTTTTGAAACGACATAGCCTTGTTCCAAGGGGGAAATTTCAATGATATTCCCTGTTTCATCAATCTTAAGAGTGTGATTGTAGTCGTCAATTATTTTATCCCATTCGGACTTGTCATGGCCTTTTAAGCGCTTCTTTAATTCGGCACGATAGTAGGCATCACCATCTTCCGATAGCATCATATCCCTAGAAGCTTTATTGATGGCACGAGTTTCAGAGTCTTGAAAATCTCTTTTGGCATGCGAAACAATCTTCACATCCTTCATCTTCTGCACCCAGCTCATGTCCAGACCGTCCGCATAGTAGTTACCATCGCTATCGACAATGACTTTACTTAGTTGCGTAGCTCCTTGAATCGCTAAGCTAAGGACTTCTAGGCTATCGCTGAAATACTGGGAAACCTCTGAGACAAAAAATTCTAGTTTTTCAATCTTGTCATCCAAATCCTGAATACCTGACTCGATTTGAGACTTGGTATTGTAGAGGATGGTCTTCTCAGAGAAGGCTTTCCCCCAATTGAGACTAAAGAAATCTTTGATTTGATTTAACCAATTCTCCCTCGCTTGAATCTGAGCTTCTACGATAGCTAACTGCTCTTCCCTCAATTTTTTCAGTTCCTTGAGCTGATCTAGGTCCAAATCTCCATATCCAGAGACCTGAGCATCTGCATTTTTGTAGGAGGTCAACTCTAGTTGGATATCATCTATCGCTGCTTGTAACTTCTTGATGCCAGGGATGATAATCTCTGTAAAGAGACCCTTCCCAGCTGTGTAGGCTGCTCCTGTCAGCTCACCTGAGTCTAAAGAGGAAATTAGGTGGTCACAGCCACTAGATAAGCGGTCCGTGACTTCATTTGCGACCTGGAGATTGTTGGTCATGGCCTGAATCAATTCTTGGGATTCTTGTGCGCTGTATTTTACTCCCATGGTAGCCGATTCCTTTCCGATATCAGTTCTTCTCTGGCTTCATCGAAAGACCGACGAGCTTTCTTCGTCTGTTTTTCCAACGTATCCAGTTCCTCTTCTACATAAGAGTTGACCTGTCGCTGAATGGTTCTATTTTCACTTTCAATTTGCTCTATTACCTGACGAGAACTGGGTGAGAGAGCCAATAGAGTCGCCATACGATGGTGGATGCTCTGGATTTCTGAGTGAAAGTGAGTTACCTGCTGTTCATATTGTCTTTTTAGAGTCTGAAGACTTTCTTCTTTATCGTCAATCTTGACAATTTCTCGCCAAAGTTTGTAGCGTTTTTCTTCGTTCTTATCTGCCATTTTTAATGTTCCCATCTCTTAGCCAGCTCAACGTCGCGTTTTTCAATCTTATGAGCAATTTCTGGAAACTTATTTGCTTGGGTCAAAACAGCCGAGCTGAAATCACTGACCGCCTGAAGCATTTGATTGCAGGCCTGACGTCCCGCTTCCATCCCTGCGATTTCAGAAGTATACGAAAATTCTACTTGCTGATTTTGCTTGTTGCTCGTGTCATACCCAACCAATTCATTAATAGCTGCCTCTGCTGCTATCGTGCTAGATTTTATCTTTTCACCCATACTTCAAACTCCCCTTATTCATTGTATATTGACCATATCATAACACAAAAATAGTACGATTTCAAAATAAATCATAAGGAACTAAAGAGCTTCCATATTATCAAAACTATCAAACTCCACACCTTTAGTTTTTGGTACTGTAACAACTCTAAAAAACGGATTTTTATTTCTCTAAATATAAAAATGGAGAAGATAGCAATTGTCCTCTCCAGATGTTAGCTTTTCCCCAACCCACTACAGTTGACAAAGAGGCCAATAAACGAATTAAGACCAAACTAAAACATCTTGTCGGCACCATCTGGGGAACAATATTGGAACTTGGTGACATTCGTAGATTTCACTCTGCCAATCAAATCAATACTTTTATCGGCATTGACCTCAGACACTATAAATCTGGAAACTTTCTAGCCAAGGAACATATCACCAAACGCGGGAATCCCTATGCCAGAAAGATTCTCTTTAAGTGCATTCATAACATAGCTTTAGCTAGCCACACCAATCCTTGTCATATCGCAGACTTCTATGAGAAACGGAAAAGACAATCGCAAGTGACTTCAACCAAACCACACACGAGTTTGACTATGGAACTCAGACTATTTTTCATCAAATATCTTGATATACTTGACAAATGGTAGAAAAGGATTTAGTCCTGTGCAATACAGAACTAAATCCTTTTCTACTATTTATCCAACTTTTGGGGTCAGTACATTAACAGACGGTTATGATTTGATTTTCCATTTTTGAGCTAACCAACTGGAAAAGGCTAGAAATCGCTCAGCCACTTGCTCATGATGCCCATAGGGATCAAAGACAAACTGACCAGCCGGATAGCGTTGCTGAAGGCTGGTATGGATCTGCTCAGCATAGGCTGGTGCTTGAGCCAAGCGATTGGTATGATTGACTCCTTCTGTTTGACCATTCTGTAAATACAGTAAACAGTCTAGATTTTTCACCTTTTCATCCCTGCAATAAGTCGTAAAATCAGGATACCAAAAGGAACCGCAGATAGAAAAGATACAGGAGACCTTGTCAAAATGGAACAGACTGTATACTGCAACCAAACCACCTAGTGAGTATCCTCCATAGGCAAGGTGATTTTTGTCCAAGCGATAAAGTGACTGCAACTTGTCTAAAAGACCTCCAAATAAATGACCATGATAGGCATTTGCCTGACCACCAAAATCTGGAGCCCCATCCCTCAGAGCAGCTGCCTTCCAGGGAGTGTAGTCGTCTAGGCGATTTTTAGAGGTTAAGCCCACTAAAATCACAGATTCTGAAAGGGATGATAGGAAATCCAAGTTTCCATCATTCAAGAGAATCGCTGGATAGGTTTGATTGGGATCATAGGTTGAAGGAAGGCTGACCTTGACTTGGATTCCTTCCCAATCAAACTCATTATTTATTGATAAAGTCATTGATTTTCTCAAGGGAATCAATCACTGCTGGACCATAGTCCATCAACTCATCGTAAGAGATAGTCATGATTTTTTGATTCTTAATTGCAGGAACGTTTTCCAAAACAGCATTTTTCTTCATCAACTCTACTGCGTTGGCATCCAATTTTTTATTGCGGTCGCTGGTTACATAGATAATCAATTCAGGATTCATTGACACGAGATTTTCCAAGGTCAAGCCTGATGTTCCCGTTGCAATGTTTGTATAACCAAGTTGATTCAACAAGCTTTCTTGCAAAGCAGACTTGTATGCACCAAAGGTTTCATCATTATAAGCAACCATAATCAAAGCCTTTTTCTTTTCACCTTGGCTTGCTGGGTTTGCTTTCTTAACAGCGTCAATTTTAGCTTGTAATTGGGCTGCGTATTCATTGGCCTTGTCCTGAACATTGAAAATCATTCCAAGATTTTTGACATCTTCTACAATATTCCCCAAATCTTGCTGAATCGTTGAAAGAGAAGCTTTTTGTGTATAGACTGGGATTTTATTTTCATTCCAAGTGCTAACTGTTCCCAAGGATTTTTCAGAAAACATCATGTTTCGACCCATCACAGCATCCGGTTCATAAGAAAGAACTGTCTCTTGTGAGACTGTTTTTTTATCGCCAATTTGAGGAATCGTCGCAATCGCGTCTTTGTATTTACCTGTTACAGCATTGTCCGGGTTGAGCATGCCAGCAATTTTATCCTTCAAGCCTAACTCCAACAAGATTTCAGTGGTTGAAAGATTGTTGGTGATAACTTTTTCAGGTGCCTTGTCAAAGACTTGTTCGACTTCATTTCCCTTAGCATCATAGGTCTTGACCGTTAGCGGATAAGTCGTCTCTGTGCTGGCCTTTTGACTTGTTTCTGTACTAGACTGTGTGGTAGCTTTTTCTGTAGTAGTATTGCCACAAGCTGCCATGGTTAGGGTAGCCACTGTTACGAGTAAAATGCTTAGTGTTTTTTTCATCTTATTTTCCTTTTCATTTTTATAAATAGTGAATCATGGCTTGCTGATCCTCGGTCCAAGTAACCTGACTTTGAACTCCATATACAGTTTGCAATGACTCTGGGGTGATGGTCTCCTTTGGAGTCCCTTGGTAAAGGATTTCCCCCTCTTTCATCAGATAGAGATAATCCGAATAGCGACAAGCAAGTTGAATATCATGCAGGACAGCTAGAACATTGACCTCAAGATTCTTCACAATGGCCAACAAGTCTAGCTGATACTTGATATCCAGGTGATTGGTTGGTTCGTCTAGGAGCAAGAGAGTCGGTTCTTGCGCCAAGGCACGGGCTAATAAGACTCGCTGTTTCTCTCCCCCTGACAGAGATGAATAGAGACGAGTTTTCTTCTCAAGCATATCCACCTTGACGAGAGCATCTTGAACGATAGCATAATCCCTTTCCTTTTCCTTCTGTAAAAAAGAGAGGTGAGGCGTTCTTCCCAGCAAGACGATTTCCTCAACTGTACAATCAAACTGCAATTGATTAAACTGAGTGACAACTGCCATTTGCTTGGCTGTTTCTTTGAGTGACCAATGCTCTAGTGGCTTTCCATCTAAGTTTATCAAGCCTTTGTCCGCCTTTTCCTGACGATAGAGGAGTTTAAGCAGGCTGGTTTTTCCACTTCCATTTGGCCCTAATATCGTATGAAATTGATGCCCCTCAACCTTAAGAGAAACTCCTTTGAGGATTTTTTTCTCTCCTAGTCCAAAGTGGACATCCTGACAAATCAAGTCCATATCAGGCCCTCACCTCCCTTCGCCTACCTCCAACAATGTAGATAAAGAAGGGAGCACCTACTAAGGCTGTGAAAATACCAATTGGCATCTCAGCATTTGGAATGATGACACGAGAAAGTACATCTGCCCAGACAACAAAGAGGGCGCCCAGTAAGGTCGCAATAGGAAAAAGCCTCCTGTAATTCGTCCCTACTAATCCTCGAGCTAAGTGAGGAGTAATCAGACCAACAAATCCAATAATTCCACAGGTTGCCACCAAGACTGCTGTCAGCACAGCTACCATGGTCACATAAAGATACCAATAAAAGCGTAAGGGAATCCCCAAAGTTAAAGCAGCCTCATCTCCCATCATCATCGCATTAAAAACACGATACTGAGTAGAGAAAAATAGAAAGGCCATTCCTACTACTATAGTTGGCAGGACCAAGTCTGCCCAAGTAGTCCCGGCAAGCGATCCCATGGTCCAAAACTTAATGGTCATCACACTGTCCGCATTAGCACCAACTGAGATAATAAAGTTGGAAAAAGCCAAAAAGAGAGCATTGACCACCGTTCCTGATAAGATCAGACTGGAAGTCGTCATCCTTCCCTGCATAGAGGCAATGATAAGGACAGCGATTGTTGCCAAAATAGCTCCAAGGAAAGCTCCAAGGCTAATCATCACTTTTAAACCAAGAATGATGCTCAAGGTTGCCCCTAGAGTTGCACCCGCAGAAATTCCTAAGACATAAGGCTCTGCGATGGGATTGTTCACTGTAGACTGCATCACGCTACCACACATAGAAAGTCCAGCCCCTACTATCAGACCTAACAATACTCGGGGGAATCTCATGTTCCATACAATGGCAAGAGTAGACTTGGAAACCTCTCCTATCTCAAGAGGAATCCCCAATCTGCTCAAAATAATCCGATAGGTATCTCCTAGATCAATCGCAACAGACCCCATAGAAACAGCTAGAAAGAGGGAAATTCCTAAAACACTTAGCAAAATAACCAAAAACAACACAAATTGCAGGTCCCGTCGGCTTCCAGAAAATTTGGAAAGCATGCAAACCTCCTTTGATAGAATCTTAAAAATTTAGAAAATTCTCATGAAAAGTATACCATATTTCTACTAGATGAACAAGGATGGAAATATATATAGAAAAAGCCCTCTGAAATCAGAGAGCTTAGCTGTCTATAAAATTAGTGAAAATTCTTTATATCACCAATTCTCCCACTGGGTTTCAACTTTGATATCGCCATAGTTACTTGGCGAGTACTTGCTGTCATAAATCGCGCACCAGTCTTTTAAGACTTTCTGGTTGACGATTTCGTCATAGTAAGAATCCAAATCCTTGGCGGTGATACCGTACTGCTCTAGGTAGGATTTCACCTGAGCTTCGTCTTCGATATAAGTTTCTGTATCTGCTTTCTTCAAAACTATTTTTACAAATTTTTTTAAACTACGTTCTTTATGAGAATACACAGTCCACATTTTTATACTAACGTTGGACTCTATCTGTTTTTCAAATGAAATCAAGCTTAATTGAGCTTCGGATTTAAAATTAAAATCTATAGCAATTTTCTCATAGCTATCTGGTAAAGCATTTCCCTCATAGGCGACACTTGGATAAAATTTAGAATCATCACTATACTCTTGATATTTATGTGCTTCAACATCTTTCAACTTGTTAAAGACATTATTTCCTAGATAGGTTTTCTCAGTTTCTTGGTAAATCTCATCAAAAATGTTTTTAGGTTGATGGATAAAAAAGTAGAAACAGGATGATACAATTATCACAAATAAGGCTAGTAGGCCTAGGATTTTCTTCATGTTGTCACCAATTCTCCCACTGGGTTTCAACCTTGACATCACCATAGTTGCTTGGCGAGTACTTACTGTCATAGATGGTACACCAGTCTTTTAAAACCTTCTGATTGACGATTTCGTCGTAGTAAGAATCCAAGTCCTTAGCTGTAATACCGTACTGCTCTAGGTAGGATTTTACCTGAGCTTCGTCTTTAATGTATGTTTCTGATCTAATTTCATAAATCATAATTTTTTTTACTAATACTTTTTTCTTAAATTCGTAATGAATAACAAAGTTAATTTTTTCTCCTGAGTTAGCATATCTTTCAAACCAAATATTTACACCTTTACTACTACCATCAAAATTAAACCGTAGTTCTAAATTCTTCACATCGCTTCCAAGAGAAGAATCATCGTATGTTATTATTGATTCATACTTATCCGTTTCATTCATATTCGAATCATAAAGCTTTCGATTTTTTACTGTCACATTTTTTAAGTCTTTGAAGTTATAATGGCCCAAATAATTTTTTGCTGTTTCTTGGTAAATTTCATCAAAAATGTTTTTGGGTTGACGCACAAAAAAGTAAAAACAGGATAATACGATCATTGCGACTAAAGCTACTAAACCTAGGATTTTCTTCATGTTATCACCAATTCTCCCACTGGGTTTCAATCTTGACATCACCATAGTTGCTTGGTGAGTACTTGCTGTTATAGATGGAACACCAGTCTTTTAAGACTTTTTGATTGACGATTTCGTCGTAGTAAGAATCCAAATCCTTAGCTGTAATACCGTACTGCTCTAAGTAGGATTTCACTTGGGCCTCGTCTTCGATGTAATTTTTCGTATCTGCCTTCTTCAAAACTATTTTTACAAATTTTTTTAAACTACGTTCTTTATGAGAATATACAGTCCACATTTTTATATTCACGTTGGACTCTATACGTTTTTCAAATGAAATCGAACCAATTTCATCTTCGGAATAAAAACTAAATCCAATTCTTAGTTCAAGATAACCTTCAGGATGAGTTTGATACTTCCCTGAAGGGGTGTATGCAAAATATTCTCCATCGTTAGGCCAATCGGGTCTGATTTTAAACCCATCTATGTTTCTTAAAATATTATTTGACCGATAAGTCTCCTCCGTTTCTTGGTAGATTTCATCAAAAATGTTTTTAGGTTGACTAGTAA
The DNA here is from genome assembly GCA_905221435.1 of bacterium. Lineage (GTDB taxonomy): Bacteria > Bacillota > Bacilli > Lactobacillales > Streptococcaceae > Streptococcus. Next base: position 47,626 of record CAJNDD010000001.1, on the reverse strand, counting down.
AAAAGTAGAAACAGGATAATATGATTATTGCGACTAAAGCTACTAGGCCTAGGATTTTCTTCATATTGTCACCAATTCTCCCACTGGGTTTCAATCTTGACATCGCCATAGTTGCTTGGCGAGTACTTACTGTCATAAATCGAACACCAGTCTTTTAAGACTTTCTGGTTGACGATTTCGTCGTAGTAAGCATCCAAATCCTTGGCAGTGATACCATACTGCTCTAGGTAGGATTTTACTTGAGTCTCGTCTTCAATATATGTTTCAATATCTGCTTTCTTTAAAACTACTCTCACAGATTTTTTTAAAGTACGGTCTTGATAAGTATATTTATTCCATATTCTAACTCTCGTGTTTGGTCCTATTTGTCTCTCAAATGAAATGGAGCTTAATTGAGATGTATATTCAAAATTAAAGCCAATTTCTATTTCAGAATAATCTGACGGTGTTTTCTCTTTGTTATACAATCCAAATGGATTTTGAGATATATTAGGATCATCACTTGGCCAACCTGATCTGATTTTAAACCCATCTATATTTCTTAAAATATTATTTGACCGATAGGTTTTCTCCGTCTCCTGATAAAGCTCATCAAAAATGTTTTTAGGTTGATGGATAAAAAAGTAGAAACAGGATAATACAATTATCACGAATAAGGATACTAAACCTAATATTTTTTTCATCATCATTCTCCTAATCTGCCACAGCTTCTAAACGATTTAAAAACTTGGACACTCCTGGATATTTTCTTTCAATATATGTTTTAAGAGCATCCTCTCCATCTAGCTTAATATCCGTTGGTCGCAAACTATCATAAATAGTATCTCTGACTGTATCCCAATCCTTATTTTTTAGGAATTCTCTTTCTCTCTGAGAGGAGTCTTTTTGAAGGTCAGCATAGTAAGAAGATATAGCTTGGTCATAGGATTGCCCCTTCTGCATACGGCCGATAAGGTTGACCGAGTCTAGGTCTGCCTTGTAGTCATCTTCTCCAATGCTTGGCTTCATATCGTTTGCATTAAAGGTCGTATCTCCCTCCCAGCCTGAAAGGTCCTTGACACGCTCTCTACCGCCATAGAGATCGGATAACTGAACCTGATCAGGATTAAGGTGAGTCGCCATAGTGATGGACTGGTAAGTGAAATCTGGGGGCCTGTCACCAATTCTCCCACTGGGTTTCAACCTTGACATCGCCATAGTTGCTTGGCGAGTACTTACTGTCATAGATGGAACACCAGTCTTTCAAGACTTTCTGATTGACGATTTCATCGTAGTAAGAATCCAAATCTTTGACAGTAATACCATACTTTTCTAAGTAGGATTTCACCTGTTCTTCGTCTTCGATATAGCTATCCTCGTTTCCTGATAATACTATTTGAATTGACTTTTTGATTGTTTTAGTGTTTGGATTATATTTGTTGACCATCCATAGCTTCATACCATCAGCTACTTTTCTCTCAACTGAAACAAACATTTTACTATACGCTTTCTCAAAATTAAATCCAACTCTCAGTTCAAGATAGTCTTTCGGAAGAGTCTTATACTTTCCTAAAGGGCTATATTTAAAATAATCTCCATCACTTGGCCAGACATCATCAATTTCAAAACCTTCTATATTTCTTAAAATATTATTTGTGCGATAGGTTTTCTCTGTTTCTTGGTAGATTTCATCAAAAATATTTTTAGGTTGATGCGTAAAGAAGTAAAAACAAACTGATACAAGTAATACTACTATTGTTAAAACACCTAGTATTTTCTTCATAGATTTCCTCCTAATCCGCTACGGCTTCCAAGCGATTTAAAAACTTGGATACACCTGGATAGTTACTTTCAATATATGCTTTAATAGCGTCTTCTCCTTTTTCCATAACCTCTAACGGAAGAATACTGGCATAGATAGTACTTCTGACTTGTTTCCAATCTTTATTTTTCAAAAATTCTCTTTCTCTCAGAGTCGAATCCTTTTGAAGGTCAGAGTAATAAGAAGTTATAGCTTGGTCATAGGATTGCCCCTTCTGCATGCGACCAATAAGATTGACCGAGTCTAGGTCTGCCTTGTAGTCATCTTCACCAATACTTGGTTTTTTATCCGTAGCATTTTTAGTCGTGTCTCCTTCCCAGCCTGAAAGATCCTTGACACGCTCTCTACCACCATAGAAATCGGATAATTGGAAACTGCTAGGATTCAGATGAGTAGCCATGGTAATGGACTGGTGGGTAAAGTCTGCGTGACCTGCTCCGTTGTTAGAATAAGCCTTTAGTTTGCTATCCCAAAACTTATCAAAACCATCTTCTTTATTATAAGTTTCGGAATAACGCTTTTTGAAAGTTTCATATAATTCAGGGTCCTCAGATTTTAACTTATTTGAATAACTAGCTTTCCCACTAGCCAGTTCATGTTGCAATCTAAGATTATAAATCAATTTTTTTGCATCTGTTTCATCTTTGATTCCAAGTTCTTTAAAAATTTCAAGAAGTGGTTGTTCTACTGTCCTTGATTTTCCTGTAATCGAACTGCCAACAGTCACATTATAAAAATAAGTTTTCAAATGACCCGCCGTTTCGTTCCACCGAAACCCATCATAGTTGACCGCACCAACGACTCGCAAAAAGATATAGTCTCGAAACTCTTGGCTAGAGGTCGGGAACTTCCTGTCTATCCCTTGCTTGATGGTCAAGAGCTGTTGGGCGGTCTCGGCATCAAAGCCGTATTCTGCCATCATGGTTTGGACAAAGGCCTTCTCTTGACGACTGAGCTTCAAGTCCTTTGTATCAGCATAGGCAGTCAGGTAGTTGGCCCAAGTCAGGTCAGATGGGACTTTAAAGACCCCATTTTTTGCATCCCAACTACTTTCAATCTGAGCTAGTCCACGACTCAGTTGCACATCGATACTGTCTAGATCATCGAACAGTCCTCCTGAGTAGCTATCATAGGAGCGCAGGTCTTTCAAAATCGTTTCATAGATACGTTTATTAGCCTGGTGACCTCGTATGAGTTCCGTATTATTTCCCTTTTTTTCGCTATCTAGGCTCAAGGCGGAGAAGGATTGATTGACTTCATATAAATAGGCAATCATTTGCTCTTCCTGGCGGATTTTATCAAGCAGATCATCCTCGCGCCAACTCTTGCTGTCGACCATACTTTGGTAGTCTTCTGGTAGTTTCTTGATAGCTTGAGAGAAGGTCTCGGCATAGAGTTGTCCCCCTTTGCTCAGGGGCAGCAAAACACTTGCAAAAAAACTTCTAGCCGAATCATAAGCATCGCCTTTTAAATTCTCCGTATCCTCTGAAAATTTTTGAATAGCTGATTGCAAATCTTGATAAGCTTCCACCTGAGATTGGCACATGGTCGCTACACTCGAACTTTGTAGTTGTGATTGGTCCAAGTACATATCAATACCCATGTCGTTTCTCCTCCTCTCTTTCTAGTTCCTTGCGTCTTTCATAGTAAACCGCATCCAAGTCTCCCTCTAACCGGAACTTTTCTTTTTTCAAATCATCCATGTGGTAGGTGAGATCCTCAATGATTTGGTTTTTGAGTTGGTTTCTTTGCAGGAGCGTTTCTTCCAACTGTTCTGCGTATCGGCTCTGGTAGGCTGCCTCCCACAAATCACTTTGATAACGGTGACTGGCTCTATCATACCCTTCAAAGATTTCTATCAGTTCTTTGGTGCGGTAGTTCTCTTTTCCATTGTCTTCTAGCTGGTACAAGAGTTCTCGCTCTCTTTTCTTCAACTCATCCAACTTGCTCATGCGTTACTCCCAAAACCATTGGCCGCAGCCTCATCTAGCGCTTCAAAATCACTCGCTACAGAGTGAAGTCGTTTGGAAGTAAGGGTGACAGCGGCTGAAATCTGACTGGCTAGATTTTGAGCCTTTGTCAGACATTGATGGGCCTTGTTATTCCCTTGAAGGGTCGTTAGGTCGTCTTGACTAGCCACAGCAATAGCTGTTAAAGATTGACAAGTATTTTTAAGCTGACTCGCATACGTTTTTGCAACATTTTGATCACTTTTTACTGTTGACATGACTGTTCTATCCTTTTCTCGAATCCCTAGTGATGGTTCACTTCATTTAGCTATATAGGCCTATTATACCATGTTTTGAATACAAGCCCTAGTTTATACTATATTTAGATAATAGAATAATCTTATAACTAACAAAAAGCCCCTCTGAAGTCAGAGAGCTGATTTGTGCTCGTGCTAAAATCCATGCAAAAGAAAAAAGCTACCCAATTAGAGTAGCTTCATTGTCAAGATATGCTCAATTAAACACGGCCTAAGCACTTAGCAAAAACAAAAAGCCCTCTGAAGTCAGGGAGCTGATTTGAGCTCGGGCTAAAATCCTAGTGAAAAAGATGAAACTCCTTGTGTTCATCGAACACTGCGTCGTTTCCCTATTTTCATACGGATTTTTAACGCCCTTAGCATCATGATTAACGACGAAGTCCTAGAGAGTTGATCAACTCACGGTAACGGTTAACGTCATTTTTACGCAAGTATGCAAGCAAGTTACGACGGCGACCAATTTTCTTCATCAATCCACGGTAAGTAGCGTGGTCTTTTTTGTGTTGTTTGATGTGTTCGTTAAGGTGGTTGATTTCCCAAGTAAGGACAGCAACTTGAACCTCTACTGAACCTGTATCACCTTCGTGACGTGCATATTGTGCGATGATTTCATTTTTTTTCTCTTTTGAGATTGCCATGATATTTCTCCTTTTTATTTGGCTTCATCCGAGTGACAGGTTGGCATGCCTGTAACCAAGAAGAAGTTATTTGTCTTTACGACAGTTCTTATTCTACCAAGAAGCAGGGACTTTGTCAACTGATTTACTATTTAAAACCGTGAATTACTCTACTGATTTCAGGGCTTCAAGCATATCCACTTTTCTCAAGTGGTAATTGACAAAGAGACCTAGTAAAGTCAAAATCACAGTCACTGCGACGATTGGAAGAGCATAGACTTCCCAGCTGACCTGAGGATAAAAGAGTATGGTGGCTGGTGAAATCATTTGAATCAAAAATTGATGTAAATAGTGGCCAACTACCAAACCAAGAGCAATTCCCACAAGGGACAGCACCATAGTCTCGCGGTAGATATAGAGGGTCACTTCTTTATTGTGGAAACCGAGAACCTTGATAGTGGAAAGTTCACGGATACGTTCTGCCACATTGATGTTAGTGAGATTGTAGAGAATGACAATGGCTAGCAAGACGGAAACAAGGACAAGGATTGCCATGGTTTTATTGAGCGAACTAGCCACAGATTCAAAGAGATGGATGGCCGTCGCATTTTGAACCACCCCAGAAACAGCAGGTTTTTCCATGAAGATAGCTGCTTCTTTCTCCGTATTGGATGGTGTTGGCTCTTTTAATTTTACTAGATAGGTATTGTCTTTCGGACTGGTGCCGTACACTTGTTCGTAAGTCGCTCGGTTGAGATAAACAAAGTGTCCAACATAGTTTTCAGAAATAGCTGCGACCTTGATTTCCTTCCCATCAAGCTCCAGCTTGTCTCCAATCGTAACACCTGCTAGTTGGGCTAGTTTTTGACTCACGACCGCTCCATCGGTGACCTGCACCTCTCGCCCATTTTCCTCTAATGTGATAAAGGGCTTGAAGTTTTCCCCGCTAACAACCATCATGGTGATAGTTTGAAGCCCTGCTTTGCCTTTGAAATCTTTTTCAATGGATTTAGAGTAAATCTTTTGATAAGCATGGATAGATTCAGCTTGCAAGGCACTTTCTAGGTCTGCTTTTTCTTGCTCACTCGCACTGCTCTTTTCCGCTACAATCATCTGGTATTGCTGGATTTGTTCAAATTGGCGCTCGGAAACTCCTCCTACAGATGACTGAATGCCAAGACCTGCAAATAAGAGAGCAACCGAACCTGCAACTCCAAAAATGGTCATCAACATCCGTTGTTTATAACGGAAAATATTTCTTGCCGTAACCTTATGAGTAAAACTCAAACGACTCCAAATAAAGCTCAAGCGCTCCAGCAAAATCTTTGCTCCTTTAACGGGAGGTTTGGGAAGCAAGAGCTGGGCTGCTTCATCGTGCAACTCCCTTCGCGCCACCAGGTAAGCTGGCAAGACACTGGATACCCAACTCAAGGCTAGGGCAAGGAGACTATAAGACCAATAGAAATACTCCTGACTTTTTCCAACGACCATCCCTGCTGTTATAACATCCGAAATCACACCTGCAAGGAGATAATGTCCTAGAAGCGTTCCTAAAACGGTTCCCAAAGTTCCTGCAAGAAAACCATAGAGGACAAACTTAGCAACTATATCTCGATTTCGGTAACCCAAGGCCTTGAAAATACCAGCATTGGTGCGTTCTTCATCCACAAAGCGAGTCATAGTTGTAAAGGTCACCATCGCAGCAACCATATAAAGCACCACTGGAAAGATATTTCCGACCGAACGAACGCTTGATGATGCATTGCTGTACATGAGGTAACCTTGTCCACCTGGTATGGTTTCACGATTATATACGTGGTATTTCGGCTCTGCCAGTTCATCAAGTTCTTTCTGACGCTGTTCAAGCTTCTCTTTTTCATTGGCTAGATCACTCTCTGTCTGAGCCAGTTTCTCTTTTTTAGTTGCCAGTTCTTCCTTAGCTTTTGTCAATTGCTCCTTGGCTGTACTCTTTTGCGGTTCTGGTAAAGCGGTCGCTTGTTCTTCTTGCGTTTTCAAGCGACTTTCGGCCTGCTCTAACTGACTCTTGCCATTTTCAAGGTTGCTTTCAGCAGTTTGGAGCTGTTCTTTCCCATCTTCCAAGCTCTTTTGCCCATTTGCTTTGATACTTGCCAATCTTTTTTGACCATTATCTTCCAGCAAGTCTTGCAACTCTTCCTGATGTTGGGATCGTTTGGTCTTATAGTCTGATGAAAAAGCATCCAGATTTTTTAAATCATCATAGCGCACACGCGCGATACTATAGACATCTGAGTCAAACTGACTGGGTAAAATCACTCCATAGCCAGCCAAGCTTCCATTTCCACTACTAGCACTTCCTAAATCTTCCTTAGAAAGAATTTCACCCGACTGAACAAATCCAGTAATTGTGAAAGTTTGGGATTTTAGGACGGACTTTTCTTCTTTCTTAGTAAAGGTAATGGTCTGCCCAATCTGATAGCGGTCTTTCCAGAAGTCAGCTAGAGCAATTTCCCCATCAGCCTCTGGCAGTCGCCCTTCTGTCACTTGGAAGGTTGAAATGCTCTCTGGTTTGGAATAAAGTCGAACCGCTTCTTCACTGTTTTCAACGGTTAGGTCTGCCATATAGCCAAACTCAACACTTGCTCTTTGAAGTGTCTTTAATTCGTCTTGCTCTTCTTTGTCCAAGCCATAATCAGCTATCACGGCCAGATCCAAAGTATTGGCTTTACGGAGATAATCCTCTGCCGTACGTTCCATGTTTGGACTGGCTACTTTAAGACCTACTAGAGCTAGAGAACCCAGCATCATCAAGGTCAAGATAGAAACAAAGCGTCCCTTTGATGTCGTCACTGACTGAATTAGGTCTTTCCGATATGCTTTTTTCATACTAATACTCCAAGGTATCGATATCCTGCGGATGCTCATTGATCGTCATGCTCTTAACCGTGGCATCGCGCATGTGAATCACCCGATCTGCAATAGGGGCTAGCGCGCCATTGTGGGTCACGATAATCACCGTCGCTCCTTTTTGACGCGACATGTCTTGGAGAATCTTCAAGACTTGCTTCCCCGTCTGATAATCCAAGGCACCTGTCGGTTCATCACAAAGGAGTATCTTAGGATTCTTGGCTACTGCGCGTGCGATGGAAACTCGCTGTTGCTCCCCTCCAGAAAGCTGGGCTGGAAAGTTATTCAGGCGATGAGCCAGACCTACATCTTTGAGCACTTGCTCTGGATCCAAGGCATCTGTCACGATTTCTGAAGCCAGTTCCACATTTTCCTTAGCTGTCAGATTGGAGACCAGATTGTAAAATTGAAAAACAAAACCTACATCTTCACGACGATAGTTTGTTCGTTGATGCGAACTATAGTTGGCAATATTGGCACCATCAATCCAAATCTCCCCCTCATCATTGGTATCCATACCTCCTAGGAGATTGAGAACGGTTGATTTTCCAGCACCTGAAGCACCAAGAATAATGACCAGCTCCCCCTTTTCAATTTCAAAATTCACATCTCGATTAGCCACAATCTCCGTATCCCCAACCTGGTAACGCTTGTAGCTGTGTTTCATTTCAATATAAGCCATATCGTCCTTCTCTCTTTCTTACAATTAAGTCACTCTTTACTATCATTATAACGCTTTTTCAACTAATTGGAAACTAGAAGCAAAAACAAAAAAGCCTAGTAATCTAGGCTTTCTGTTTATAGATTATTTTCCAAGGTAGTATTCAGAAACGACGTTCAATTTTTCGTCGAATTCGAATACCAATGGTGGGAAGTTAGGGATTTCCACGTCCATGATTTCGTCGTCTGACAAGCGTTTGATGTGTTTTACAAGGGCACGGATTGAGTTACCGTGAGCTCCTACGAATACGTTTTTACCATCTTTAAGTGCTGGAGCGATTTTGTCTTCCCAGAATGGAAGGGCACGTTCCAAAGTCACTTTCAAGTTTTCAGCATCTGGGATAACTGAGTCGTCAAGTGAAGCGTAACGACGGTCAGTGTGAGCTGAATGCTCATCATCACGATCCATGTTTGGAGGCAATACATCGTATGAACGACGCCAGATGTGAACTTGCTCATCACCAAATTGTTCAGCAGCTTCAGCCTTGTTTTTACCAGTCAAACCACCGTAGTGACGTTCGTTCAAGCGCCATGATTTTTCAACTGGAACCCACAATTGGTCAGCAGCTTCAAGAGCCAAGTTTGTTGTTTTAATCGCACGTTTCAATACTGAAGTGTAAGCTTGGTCAAATTCGATACCAGCTTCTTTGATCAATTTACCAGCGTCGATTGCTTGTTGTGTACCTTTTTCAGAAAGATCTACATCAGCCCAACCAGTGAATAGGTTAGCTTTGTTCCATTCAGACTCACCATGGCGAGCAAAAACCAATTTTACCATTAGATGGATTCTCCTTTTATTTTCCGGGGTCTACCCCGTTTATCTATTCTATTTTACACAATTTTTCACAAAAAAGCTAGTTAAAATCAACTAAAAAGAGAAGAGCCTCTTCCTCTTCTCTTTCACCTTATAAGATTTTTTTCTTTTTTGTGACTTTGGAGATGGACATGGATAAAATGTCTTTATAGGCCAAGAACTGGTGCATCAATTTGCTATCACTGATTTCGGAAGAAGATCAATTACATATTCCAGCTTGATCATTTTATTTTCGGCTGATTCGATAGCGATCATCTCAACATTTTTACAGTTTGCCGTAAAAATTGCCTCAAAAATCAGCTCATAATCAGAACTAGCTGGAATTTTCATTGTCACATAACGTCTTGTTTTCAAGCGCTATCCAAACAAGCGAAATCATCAGCGTAAAGAGGATTGATAAGGCAACAAATCCCATACTGACTGTAATACCAACAGCCGTTTCCATATAGACAGCTAGGAGTTCTTTAGTACCTCCTGCAGCCGATCGAAATCGAATAAGGCTGAAAGTCCCTGCCACGGCCACACTAGTACCTAAATTTCCATTCACCAAAAAGATGATAATGGAAATAATGGCTGGCAAGAGGGAAAAGGTGACTACAAACTCTTTTGTATAGATGGTTTGGCGCTTATAAACCATTGCTAGGATGATTCCTAAAACTAAATTTGTTGCTACTGCTAGAACGAGGGCCTGAGGATTAATCTTGACCTCAGCTGCCGAATAAATACTATTGAAAATCGGAAAAGGCATCTTCATCTCCTTTATATTAGACAAGTGGCTGCTTCGTGAGCTCATTTGCTCTTAGATAAGCCTTATCATATTTTGAAAAGAATTAATACTCTAGCCCATGCCCGTTTAAAATCTTTACCAATCAGGTCGGATACTGGCCAAAAACCTTGATTTCCCTATCATCCTCTAAAAATGCTTCCAAAATGTTGATAGCTTCAAAATCAGGATTCTCATCAATTTGAATATCAAAAAAGAGAGGTCCAATTTTTGGTCCTCTCCAAATTTTAGCTGACACGGATCACTACAGTAGGAAAGGGGCCTAACTTTCCCAAGATCTGAGCTCTAAAATCAGGATTCATGCTAAAGAATTTTCCCTATTCACAGAGCTAGTTCACTTCATTGACTTGATGAAGATGTTCCAAAATCGACCTTAGGAACTGTCTTGGCTTCTTCTGTTTCTTTGAAGGTTTCAGCCTCTTTAAAGTTCATCATATTCGCAAAGAGCACGGTTGGAAAACTTCTCAATTTTTGATTGTACCCAGCTGCGACCTTGTTATAATCCTTACGTGCTACAAAGATACGATTTTCACTTCCCTCAAGTTCAACCATTAGTTGCTCAACATTTTGATTGCTCTTGAGTTCTGGATAATTCTCCGTCAAGGAAATCAAGCGGGAAAGAGCTGAGCTCAACTCTCCCTGAGCCTTTTGGTTTTCTTCCGAAGTTACTGAGCTACTACCGATTTTAGCTCTAGCATCAGCAATCTTGGTAAAGACTTCGGTTTCATGATTCATTTGTCCTTTAACGGACTCTACCAAGTTACCAATCAAGTCCGAACGACGTTGGAGGGCTGTCGAGACATCGGCCTGAGCCTGCTCCACTTTAGTCTGTTCACCAACCAGACCATTATAGGTTGCCACTGCAGAACAACTTCCTAGAACTAGTAGTCCAAAGAAAATCGCCACTATTGAGAGAATTACTTTATTTTGTTTCATATCAAAACCTTAACACTTTCTTTTATCAACTTTTCTGAGAATAGTCTCTGTATAGAAACCGAGTTCAACGATGATGGACTTGAACCTTTATAGCTAGTTCCATCTCTTAAATCAATTTTCCAAAGGTTTAGTTTCTCGCCCTTGATTAAAGAGTCAATTGCGGTAACGTTAGAGAAACCTCATTATATTTGCATCTGTCTGTGATGGTTTACCAATCATCAGACGAACCGCCACCATCAAAACCACCGCCGTCCCAGCCACCAGATGAATCGGAGCCCGAGTCAGACCAAGAAGAACCTGAATCAGACCAAGAGGATCCTGAATCTGATGAGTCACCGCCCCACCAGCCACCACCAGAATCATCGCCATGTGAACCGCCACCACGGCCTCCAGATATAAATCCGATAATCATCACGATGAAGTAAATGAGAATTCCAAATCCGAGGACTCCGTCACTCGAACTACTTTTTCGATTCCGTCTCGAAGAACTACTCTCACCAGCATACCTTTCAAGTTCCCTTAAGCGACTAGAGTTGGTAGTATAATCGTAACTACTTTTAGAACTTGAAGCAGTCGTACTTGATCCACTATAGAACATGTAGTTGAGATTGTTTACTATTGAGAGAACTCCATTATTGTAGTCTCCCTTTTGAAAATAAGGGCGCGCTGTTGTCAAGAACCTATGAGTCTGATAGTCTGTGATTTTACTGGCCACATTATTACTGGTTTCAATCCGTGATTTTCTATCTTGGACTGCTATGACGACCAAGGCGCCGTTGTTGTCTCCCGAGTAGCCAATCTTCCAAGCTCTAGCTGTTTCATTGGCGACTGTTTCGATTGTTTCTCCATCCAGGCTTTTCACAACGTAAACGCCCATTTGGAATTTTTCTGCTTTTTGACTATTTACCTTGTTCAATCCTCGAATCAGACGGATCGTCTCATCCGTTAAATAGTGATCCGGGTCATAAATACCGTACTCAGGTTTTTCAGGTGCTGTGAATGCTGACAAGAAGAGAAAAACCATCAGCAACCCAAGCAAGCGAACCAACAAACTATGTTTAAATAATCTGCTTTTTTTCATAATAACCTCCCTGATAAAGGAAAATTGATTTAAGGAATTATAGCATTTTGATTTTTACAAAGAAAGTGCATTTTCATTACAAATAGATTACAAAAGCTAGGAAAATGATTGAATTTTGATGACAGATTCTCCTCCAATTTGATAGGTTCTTTTCTCCCCTCTTAGATAGAAAAAAGAAGACTATGAAGTCTTCTTTCAATTTATTTTTATAGGAAAACAAGCAAGACTTACTTGCGTTTTCTTGCAATCAAGTGAATCGGGGTTCCTTCAAAGACAAAGGCCTTGCGGATTTGATTTTCCAAGAAACGCAGGTAAGAGAAGTGCATGAGTTCTTCTTCGTTGACAAAGATGACAAAGGTTGGCGGCTTAGTTGCCACTTGAGTTGCGTAGAAGATTTTGAGGCGTTTTCCTTTGTCTGTCGGTGTTGGATTGATAGCAATGGCATCCATAATCACATCGTTCAAAACAGCTGATGGGATACGGGTGTTTTGACTTTCGCTGATTTGCTTGATCATCTCAGGCAGTTTGTGGAGACGTTGCTTGGTCAGAGCAGAGACAAAGACAATCGGAGCATAAGGCAGGTATTGGAACTGCTCACGGATATCTTCTTCCCATTTCTTCATGGTGTGATTGTCTTTCTCAAGGGTATCCCACTTATTGACTACGATGATCATCCCTTTACCGGATTCGTGGGCAAATCCAGCGATACGCTTGTCGTATTCACGAATACCTTCCTCGGCATTGAGGACCATCAAGACTACGTCAGAACGGTCAATGGCACGCATGGCACGCATGACAGAATATTTCTCCGTATTTTCATAAACTTTACCAGACTTACGCATACCAGCTGTATCAATCATGGTAAACTCTTGGCCATCCGCATCTGTAAAATGGGTATCAATGGCATCGCGAGTCGTTCCAGCAACGGGACTGGCAATCACGCGATCTTCTCCCAAAATAGCGTTGATCAAACTTGATTTTCCAACATTAGGACGGCCAATCAAGCTAAATTTAATCACGTCTGGATTTTCTTCTTCGACTTCGTGTGGTAGATTTTCCACGATGGCATCGAGCACATCCCCTGTTCCAATACCGTGGACAGACGAAATTGGCAGTGGTTCCCCCAATCCTAGCGCATAGAAATCATAGATATCATTTCGCATTTCAGGGTTGTCAACCTTGTTAACCGCAAGGATAACAGGTTTATGGGTTTTATAGAGTTTACGAGCTACGTACTCATCTGCATCCGTGATCCCTTCTTTCCCAGACACCACAAAGACGATGACATCAGCTTCTTCCATAGCAATTTCTGCTTGGTGCTTGATTTGCTCCATGAAGGGAGCATCGACGTCGTCAATCCCTCCCGTATCAATCATACTAAAGGAACGATTGAGCCACTCACCCGTTGCATAGATACGGTCACGTGTCACACCCTCGACATCTTCTACGATAGAGATCCGCTCACCAGCGATCCGATTAAATAGGGTCGATTTCCCAACATTGGGACGTCCCACAATGGCAATAGTTGGTAAGGCCATGTTTTCTCACTTTCTACAATAACTTTTTCTGTTCTAGATTCTTCCGAGTTGAACTAGGTTCGGCTTGGCCAAACTGCTCTGCCAAACGCTGACTCCAAGAGGTCGTCGCACGCGCACCAGCATAGTCCGCCTGAACTTGGTCATAGTCCAAAATCGCTTCAACTGGCTGTTCTTGGTATTCTTCCTCAAAAACCACTTGGCTCAAAGGCAGTCTTGGTTTGACATCATGTTGTTGATCTGGCACGCCAAGGGCAATCCCAAAAACAGGGTAGGTATAGTCAGGCAGGTTAAAGAGCTCTGCCACTTCTTCTGACTTGTAACGGACCAAACCGATGATAACACCACCATATCCCAGACTCTCAGCTGCAAGCAAGGTATTTTGCCCAGCAAGCGCCGCATCTACCGAAGTGATGAGGAGACCTTCCACACCTTGAGGTTGGAAAGTTTCCGTATGAAGGCTTGCTCCCTTTTCAGCTCGGTTCAAGTCACCGACAAAGAGCAAAAAGGCTGCTGACTGGCGAATGGCTTTCTGCGGAACCAACTCATATAAGGCATCTTTCTTCTCTTGACTGCGCACAAGAATCACAGAGTAGGATTGGAAATTTTTCCAAGATGACGCCATTTGTCCAGCAGTCAAAATCTCGTCCAAGTCCGCCTGAGGAATTTCTTGCTCCTTAAAGCGACGAACTGAAGTATGAGCTTTCATCAATTTAATGGTTTCTGTCATCGGCGATTTTCTCCTTCTAGTCTTGTTTCCTCTGCTAAATAACGGATTCGTTCCATGACCCGTCTAGCTTCCCAAGTCTCGTCATTTCCATTCTTTCCTTTGGCAAAATGTTTTTCCAAATCTTGGAAATTAAAGTTGGAAGTAAAGAAGGTCGGCAAATCTTCCTGCATGCGGTACTGGAGAATAACTTGGAGAATCTCATCACGTACCCAAGGAGTCGACTGCTCTGCACCAATATCATCCAAGACCAAGACCTCTGCTAACTTGATCTCATCCACCAAGGCCTTCACAGAGCCTTCACCGATGGCATTTTTCACATCAATGACAAAACTTGGATAGTGGAGAATAGTTGTTGATGCCCCACGTTTTTCAGATAGGTCGTGAGCCAGGGCCGCCATCATGAAACTCTTGCCGACACCAAAATCGCCGTAAAGATAGAGACCTTTTCGGATACTAGGGTAAAGGTCAACAAAGGCATAGAGTCTCTCAAAAATCGGCAAACGGCCTAGATCATCTAGGTCAATCTGAGCCAATTTCGCTTTCTTGAGACTTGCTGGTAGATTGATCAACTTGAGACGATTCTTTATAGCTGCCTCTTTTTCAGCCGCAATTAGTTCTGGTGTTTCTTCATAAGACACATCCGCATAACCGTGATTCATAACCAAGATAGGCTTGTAGCCACGCGCTATATAGTCCGCATCCCCACGAAGAAACTTGTCCCGTTCTGTGATATATTGGTTGAACTTGGAGATGCTACGATTCAACTCCTCTGGGTTGAGGGATTCTTTCTGGATAAAAGCCGCTACATCGGGGTCCTTCATGATCTGCTGGACCAAGTCCTGATAATGAAAACGACTTGTCTGACGTTTGATTACATCACCAACACTTTCCATCTAGTCTCCTCCTTCTTCTAATCGGGCTAACATTTCTTGTTTTTTACGTTCTAGTTCCAGACGAGTTTCCTCACTGGTTTGATTCTTGTATTCTGGATTACTCCACTTAGGAACATTTGTCTTAGTTGAGCTAGTTTTCGATTTCTGGTCTTCCTGACCTTTTTGCTGACGTTCTCGAATCCGAAGCACGGCTTCCTCTGCTGTCCGAATCTTGCGATAGGCATAGTCGTTTGCGACTTTCATAGCATATTTTTCATTGACATTGGCCGAATCAACCTTGTTAAAGGTTAAAAGTAAGACGATATTGATGACTTCGTCCAACAAGCCTAAAGATGCCATCTGGTGTAGAAGTTCCCGTTCGCTCTGGGTGATGTTCCCCTTACGAGTTTGCTTGATTTCCGCTAAAAATTGTAGGGGAGTTTTGGTTTTGGCTTCCTTGATAATGGTCATTTCTTTGGGGCTAAAGTCAGAAGTAGCTGGTTTTTGTGCTATCTTTTCACGCATGCGTTTGACTGAAATAACCTGAGCCACCGCTGTCGCCTTGGCTAGTTGATAGGTTTCAAACCAGGTCCATTTTTTTTCATCTGCAATGGCAAACAATTCCAAAACATCCGCCTGCTCGTCTTCAAAACGCAAACCATCTCGAGCCATCAGACGCTGGAAATGTTCCAAGTCAAAATCATTTTTTAACTTGCTTTTAGACTCGCTTGGGGGCACTTCTTCGGTCAGGGTTGGAAAGACTTGGCTCAAAGGAACAGAGAAAGCTTCTCCCTCACTTGGAGCCTGCTTCATAGCAGAAACAGCTGTATCCCCAATCTTTTTCTCTAATAGTCTGCTATAGACAGAATGACTTAGAAATTCCTGACTGGAAAGGGGAGAATGAAGCTGTAATTCATAGACCTCCCCTTTCTGATAAAGGGTCAACAGATCTAAGGCAGATAAGATTTTAAAAGACTGGAGAAGCGTATTCATCCCGAAATTCAAATGATTAAGAATGTTGGCAAAAAGGTGTTCCTTTTGCCCTCCATCCCAAAAGGTAATGGCATATAGATAGAGGCTCAGCGCCTCCTGACCGATAATCGGGAGGTAGCACTGCACCAGAGAAGAGGTATCTTGCGACACCCGATTATTCTTTAGAAAAGAAAAACGGTCATTTGGCTTCATCTATTTTTCCTTTTTCTTTTTAGAGGACTGGGTGATTTGCTGGAGCAGACTCTCCAACTCACTCACATCCTTAAAGCTACGATAAACACTGGCAAAACGAACATAGGTAATCTCATCAAGCTCTGCCAATTCTTCCATGACTAAGGCTCCAATGTATTCACTTTGAATCTCGTTCTCACTGCGACTACGGAGTTTTTGCTCGATACGATTGACCACCATGTTGATTTCATCACTCGAAACAGGGCGCTTCTGGGCTGAGCGGATAATCCCATTAAAGATTTTATCTCTTGAAAACTGTTCTCGTGTACCGTCTTTTTTGACGACAACCAGCGTTCGTTCTTCTACTCGTTCATAGGTTGTAAAACGATGCTGACACTCGTCGCACTCACGTCTTCGGCGGATGGTATTTCCTTCTTCGGCTTGTCGACTATCAACAACACTAGACTTGGTAGCCCCACATTTTGGACAACGCATGCATTTCCCTCCTTGTCGTTTTCTTTTCATTATACCATTTTTTAAGCAATTCCCAAAACAATTCTTATTTTTACTTGACAAGTTTTTTGTTTTATTGTATTATCCAATTAGAACAACAAAGAAAAAGAAAGGAGACTATGATGTCCTGGTCATTTGATAATACAAAACCCATTTATTTGCAGATTATGGAAAAAATCAAATTACAGATTGTTTCCCATGAACTAGAGCCCAACCAACAGCTCCCTACCGTAAGAGAACTAGCGAGCGAAGTTGGGGTCAATCCCAATACCATTCAGCGCGCCTTGTCTGACCTTGAGCGTGAAGGGTTAGTCCACAGCAAACGTACAACAGGACGTTTTGTGACAGAAAATCGGGACCTAATTGTCCAAACTCGTAAGCAACTATCCGAGGAACAACTGCAACAATTCGTCTCTTGCATGCTTCAATTTGGCTACAAAAAAGAAGAACTGCCAAATGTATTAAGCGACTATATTAAAGGAGTTTAAGACTATGACACTACTAGCACTTGAAAATGTAACAAAATCATATGGAGCAACCGCGGCACTTGACAATATCTCACTAGAGATCTCAGCCGGAAAGATTGTCGGACTCCTTGGACCAAACGGATCCGGAAAAACAACCTTGATCAAACTGATCAATGGTCTCCTTCAACCAAATAAAGGACGTGTCCTCATTAACGGACAGGATCCAAGTCCTGCCACCAAGGCAATCGTCTCCTACCTACCAGATACAACCTACCTCAATGAAGAGATGAAAGTTAAGGATGCTCTAACCTATTTTAAAACCTTCTATCAGGATTTCAATCTCGAAAGAGCCCAAAACCTTTTAGCCGATCTCCGTATTGATGAAAACAGTCGCCTCAAGAAACTATCAAAAGGAAACAAGGAAAAGGTCCAACTCATCTTGGTTATGAGCCGTGAAGCCCGCCTCTACGTTCTGGACGAACCAATCGGAGGCGTGGATCCAGCTGCCCGTGATTATATCCTCAATACCATCATCAATAACTACTCACCAACCTCTACGGTACTGATTTCAACCCACTTGATTTCAGATATTGAGCCAATCTTGGATGAGATCATCTTCCTCAAAGACGGAAAAGTCGTCCGCCAAGGAAATGTTGATGATATTCGTTACGAGTCAGGTGAATCAATTGACCAGCTCTTCCGCCAGGAATTTAAAGCCTAAGCAAAGGAGATTATTATGTTTTGGAATCTAGTTCGTTATGAATTTAAAAATGTCAATAAATGGTATCTGGCACTCTACGGTGCTGTACTTGCAATTTCAGTTTTGATTGGAGCTTTTATTAACAGTCTTAGCCAGAGTTACAATCCTAACAATGCTGCTTATTTCATCTTCTTTTTAGTACTAGTCTTTGGAGGACTCAGCGTCACTCTTTGGATTGCAACAATCTTTTTAATCATCCGAAGATTCAAGGGTAGTGTTTATGACCGCCAAGGGTACTTGACCTTGACCTTGCCTGTCTCTGAGCACCAAATCATCATCGCAAAACTTTTAGGTGGTCTTGTCTGGTCCATCTTAAGCTATATCGTCTTTATCTTGAGTATATTGATTATCATCTTCTTAACACCAATTGAAAAAGACTTCACTGCCCTCTACAACTTCATTTCCCCTTATCTCAGCTACGGCTGGCTGTATGCCCTATCACTATTTGTCGGGTCAATCGCATGGATTTTATCCATTTACCTCTCCATCTCTATCGGACAACTCTTTAACGAATATCGAACAGCTATGGGAATTTTAGCCTATATCGTCATTGCCATCGTCATTGGTTATGTTTCTCTCTTCTTAAGAGTTGACAATGACTTTAACGTGATGGCTGGTACAGAAATCTTGCGCGATCTCTTTTTATCAGCTATCTACTATCTCGGTACCTACTATATCTTAAAAAACAAGGTTAACTTGCAATAAAAAATGCCCAGCTAGAAAGCTGGGTTTTTCTTTAACTCAATATCAAACTGGCTACAATGGGACTGACAAAGACATAGAGAATACCGGTGACACCGATAGCTAAACCACCCATGGCGCCGGCTACAGAGCCGTATCGAAAGGCCGTTCCCGTTCCGACAGCGTGTCCCGTTCCTCCAAGGGAAAGGCCTACAGCTACTGGATCATCTATTTTCAACCACTTCAAAAGGGTTGGGCCGATAACACTGGTCAAAATCCCAGTGGCCACTACGACGACCAAGGTTACAGTTGTTAAACCTTGCAATTTTTCTGTGATTCCCACTGCCATGGCGGTTGTCACTGACTTGGGAAAGAGAGAAATGGCTAGGAAAAAGTCCATGCCAAATATTTTCGCTACTATAGCAGTGAAGCTAGTATTGACAACTACTGCTAGCAGACTACCAAAGAGAATACTGCGAGCATGGTGCTTCATCAGATGAAAACTCTTATAAAGCGGAATCCCTAGAGCCACGGTCGATGGGACAATCAAGTTGTTCAGATAAACCCCACCTTGGTAGTAATCTTGATAAGAAATACCCGTCGCCTTAAGGAAAATAATGATAAAAATAGCTGACAAAAGCAGGGGCGTTGTCAATGGATGGGGAAAACGTCTGTAAATCAACATCCCCACTAGATAAGCTAGAATAGACAGGGCAAGCCCAAACAGAGGATTGGATACAAATTCGCTCATTTGGCATCTCCTTTCTCATAATCTCCCTCAAATCGTCTCTTGATAAACTGAACCACTAGGGCGATGAGGATAATGTTGATGACAGCCGCAAAAAAGACAATCAAGACGATGGGCAAGAGATAAGGGGCAATCACATCAAACTTTTCCATGATTCCCACTGCTGGTGGCAAAAAGAGAATGGTCATATTGGCTAGGAGAAAATTCCCAACCATATTGACATGTCTGGTTCTCAGCCACTTGAACTGCAGGGCTAGAAAAAGAATGATTAAGCCAATAATACTGCCTGGTATGGGCAGATGAAAGAAACTGGAAATTCCCTCACCAATAAGGGAAATTACAAAAAGAATCATTAATTGAACATATAACTTCATCTCAAACTCCTTGAAATAGAATTCTTGCATACCAGTTTACTCTTTTTTCAGAAAATTTCAAGGAAATATCGAAATTTTTCTTTCTTGCAAGGATTAGCTAAAAGTAGTATAATCATTGCATGCGCAATCATCTTGTGTTACAAAGACAATCAGTAATGACTTTGTGATTTTTACTTTGAAAAGAAAGGAGAAAGCAATGACCTATTTGGAAAAGTGGTTTGACTACAATCGCCGTCAAAAGGAAATGGAAGCCTTGTTAGAAGAAACCATTGCCCAACAGAGTGAACAAAGGCTGACCTTAAAAGAGTTTTACCTGCTCTACTATCTGAATCTAGCCCAAGAAAAATCTCTACGACAGATTGACCTGCCAGATAAACTCCATCTCAGCCCAAGCGCTGTTTCTCGAATGGTGGCTAGGTTAGAAGAGAAAAACTGTGGTTTGCTTAGTCGCCGATGTTGCGATCAGGATAGACGGGCTAGTTTTATCTGCCTGACTGATGAGGGACAAACAGCTCTATCTTACCTGCAAAAAGCCGTCGAAGAAAGACTGGAAACAAGTCTTGACTTCATTTCTTAATCAGATTTTTTAAAAAAGTTGCGTGCGCAATCATTTTTCTTGACATTTCTCTTTTCAAGGAGTACAATAAAGTCAAGATCGAATAAAGGAGTTTTATATGATCGAAATTACCTATCTAGATGCCAGCAAGCAAGAGAGAACCATGACTTTCCAGTCTTATGAAGACTTTGAACGCTCTCAACAAGCCTGCCTTATCGGTGTCGCAGACTATTACCCAGTTCAAAAATTAACCTATAATGGTCATGATTTGGACTACCATGGGACTTATGGAGATGTCTTCTTCTATCTCATGAAACAAGATTTAAGCCAATATAACTAAAAAAGGAGAAATACAATGGCAAAAGCAATTACAGATGCAACATTTGAACAAGAAACAAAAGACGGTTTGGTCTTGGTAGACTTCTGGGCAACTTGGTGTGGTCCATGTCGTATGCAAGGTCCGATCTTGGACAAATTGTCTGAAGAACTTTCAGAAGATGTCTTGAAAATCGTTAAAATGGACGTAGATGAAAATCCAAACACAGCTCGTGCCTTTGGAATCATGTCTATCCCAACTCTTCTCTTCAAAAAAGACGGCCAAGTGGTGAAACAAGTTGCGGGTGTTCATACTGCGGAACAAATCAAGGCCATCGTTGCTGAATTGAGCTAATCACGAAACACTCCCATTCAAAATAATGGGAGTGCTTTTTTGTTTGCATAGAAAAAGCCCTGTTCCTCAAATTGGGGAGCAAGGCTCTTTTTGCTTATTATTCTTCTGTTCCAAGGCAGTTTTTCGCAACAAGAGCTGCAAGAACGCCACCAACGATTGGGGCAAGGATGAAAATCCATACTTGTTGAAGAGCTGCGCCACCTACCAATACAGCAGGCGCTAAACTACGAGCTGGATTTACTGAAAGTCCTGTGATGTTCAATCCCACAAGAATCATAGCTGTCAATGACAAACCAATTACCAAACCAGCGATTGCACCATTGCCCTTGCTTGCTGAAGTCACGGTCATGATCACTAAAACAAACAAGAAAGTTGCGATGACTTCAAACAGGAAACCACCAAAGATAGTTACACCGTTTGCCAAGGCATTTTCACCAAGACTAGCAGTTGACATGCCTGAGTTAGACAAGAGGAAGAAGACTGCAGCTGACGCAAGGAAAGCTCCAACTACTTGTCCAAGGATGTAGTTTACAAGTTCTGAAGATGACAAACGTTTGTTTACAAACATAGCGATCGAAACCGCTGGGTTCAAGTGAGCACCTGAAACAGTTCCGATTGAGTAAGCTGCAACTACAATTGCCAAACCAAAGGCAAAAGCAATTCCAAGGTGTCCAAGGCCATTAAGACCATTTCCAAAAACAACAGCTCCTGTTCCAATGAACACAAGCATAAATGTACCGATTAATTCAGCAACAAATTTTTTCATGATAAGTCTCCTTTTTCAAAACTATGTACCAGTTTACCAAAACAAATGAGCGGATTCAAGAAAAATGACTTGGAAATTTTTGTTGAGGCTTCATTTGAATCCTGTTATACAATAGAGGCATTTATTTGAAACATTTTTTTCAAAGGTGTATACTATTAGTATAGCGTTGATAGGGGTTTCAAGAATCGTTATCGAGGCTCATTTGTAAACCTTTGCTGTTCTTTTATAGAACATTTGAACGGTATCGCTGATACCAAGGAGGAATCATATGTCTAAAGTTGCTATTGTCACAGGTGCAGGTCAAGGGATTGGTTTTGCAATTGCAAAACGTTTGGTCCAAGATGGCTTTAAAGTAGGAGTCTTAGACTACAATCCAGAAACAGCTGAAAAAGCTGTTGCCGAATTATCAGCTGAAAATGCTTTTGCTGTCGTAGCAGATGTCTCAAAACAAGCAGAAGTTGCCCAAGCATTTCAAAAGGTTGTTGACCATTTTGGTGATTTGAATGTTGTCGTAAATAACGCTGGTGTCGCCCCAACTACTCCTCTTGATACGATTACAGAAGAACAATTTACACGTACATTCAGTATTAACGTCGGTGGGGTGATTTGGGGTTCCCAAGCTGCTCAAGCTCAATTTAAAGCACTTGGTCACGGTGGTAAAATTATCAACGCAACCTCTCAAGCAGGTGTTGTCGGAAATCCTAACCTGACAGTTTATGGTGGTACAAAATTTGCTGTTCGTGGAATTACACAAACATTGGCACGAGATTTGGCAGACTCAGGTATTACTGTCAATGCCTACGCACCAGGTATCGTAAAAACCCCAATGATGTACGATATTGCTCACCAAGTTGGGAAAAATGCTGGAAAAGATGACGAATGGGGAATGCAGACATTCGCAAAAGATATTACCTTGAAACGTCTATCTGAACCAGAAGATGTGGCTGTAGCTGTCAGCTTCCTTGCTGGACCAGATTCAAACTACATCACAGGTCAAACCATTATCGTTGATGGTGGTATGCAATTCCATTAAGATACATAAAAAGAGGTTGGGATAAATATCCAACCTCTTTTACTATCTGCACCATTTCGATTTCAATACTTTTTCAAAACGATTAGCTAATCTATTAGAAGAACTTCCCATACAGTAACCCTATAAAATTTAATAGTGAAAAGATTGAATGATTTTTTTCAAGTCATCTTGTAAAAAATTATGACAGTCTAGTTGAAGGTAAATTTCCAGCAAACAAGATCTGAAATTGGAAAATTTATGGAAATCATTTACTTCTTTCAAGGGAAATTCGACTGTTTGCAGCCAAGCAGTGAGTAGAGACGGCTCGATTTTCCCTCGTAAAATTGGTTCATAAAGTACTCTCGCTAACCGCCAATCTTCATCATTTGTAAAACGAATCTCAACTCCTTTAAAAATTTTCCCAATGATTTCAAATGCTTCGGCTATATCTGACTTTGGAAAGCCAGGATGGCATATAACTTCCGTCAAGAGATCAGCCCCATGCGCAAAAGCGTGAACCCAACCATACTGATGAGAGTAGCCCGTCGTCTCTTTTTCCTTTGTAAGATAGTGTAAGCCTTGATTTAGCATGGTAGCCCTGATAGGAGAAGGCAACTGCTGGTAATAAAGTGATTCCTTAGTACCATCGCAGGACAGTAGATTGGCATAAATAAGTGCCCTAAAAGAACGTTTAAGAGCTGAAACTCCTCTACTATCAATCTCTTTGTATAGACCTTCATCAGAGGAGACCTCTTCTGAGATAAACTGAAACTGATCAAGGGAAAACAACTCTTCTTGAATCGCTCTAGCCAAACTCGTAAAAACAAGTTTGTCTCGAATTTCTGGAGAGGGATCTCCTAAATGCTCAAGCAACCACTGGATTTCTTCTCGGCTATAGCTTGGTTTTTCTTCTATCACTTTTCTTTGTAATTCTTGATACATCCCTAGTACCTCTGCATTTCTACTAGCTTATCAAAAAGTCATCCGAAGATGACTTTGAAAACGAATATTTGGAAAAATAGTTGCAAGGAAAAGTCAGGAAGGAACGCGACATGGTCAAAGCACTATTTTTTCTTTTTGGGAGTTAAATCTTCAAAAGACGTACTATTTTTACTAACGGTCTCGCTAATTGCTTTTTGTCCCAAACCATTAATTGAGCTATCCATTTGAGCTGCTAAAGTCGTTACAGCAGTCTTATTTGTCATAGCAAGAACCCCTATCTCCTCATCATACTTATCTACAATATCTTTTCTACCTGATTTTATAGGAGGAGCACAAAAGGCTTTGATAGCTGCTCTTTCCAATGTTTTTTTGATTTCTCGTCTGGCTGATTCTGACATGGGGCCAATCAAAGCATCTATGACTAAATCCACTAGCATTTCTTCTGCCCCCTTTCTAACTCATATAAGTCTTTTCTTTGACTATAACTCTCTTCTAACTCTTTTTCTAAGCGAGAGCGCTCTTTTCGGTACTGAGTCTGCAACTCTTCATCTTTTGCCTCTATTTTAGCATACTGACGAAGATACTCACTACTCGTCTCACTTGAATAAGATTCTAATAACATCAGAAATTGGTGGCGCTCTCTCTCATCTCCAGAATTCTGTCTACCAAAATCATAAGCAATGTTTTCAAACTCCTCGTATAGTCTTGTCAACTGAGAACGATTATCATCCAAATTTTCATAAGATTCTTCTATTTTCTTCTTAGCAGTTCTATAGTCATCCTCCAAAGACAAAAGTCCCTCTTCTTGCTTTTTTATTTTAGTTTGAATTTCTTCTAGTTTGTCCATTGATTAATATCCCTTGCCAAGCTTTCATCTCCTTCAACTGCCTGTTCAACACCTTTTTGAATGTTGGTTTCCAAATCCGTAAAGGCTTTTACAATCTCAGCTGATTTACTTACTTTTTTATCAAAATGTCTCTGAGTCTCACCCACAATACTATCATACGTTACCCCAGCATCTGCATAGGCATCCTCTATCTCATCATAAGTCAACTCTGTTACAAACCAGGGAACTTCCTTACTTTTATCGTAGAGTGTTTCAGCATCTGTAACTGCTTTTTTAGCCACTGCCTCAATCTCGCTGTGTCCGTTGCTGACGCTCTCTGTCATTGCCGTCGCAACAGCTGTTGCTTGAACGCTGTCCAAGAAGAACATCTCATGGCTACTTATACTACCATCTGATAAAAATTGGGTACTCAACTGCTTTAGAAGTCCATTTTTGACACCTTGCAATTTCTTCAGGGTCTCATAGTTCTTCTTTTCAAGTCCAGTCATTTTCTCTGGACTCTGTTTTTCCAAAATATCCTTGATTTGGTTAATTTGATTTTTATCACCCGTAATATCCGGATCAATACTGTGCCCACCGGAATTTTCAAGCAAATAATCTTCTCCCAAGTATACACCTAAAAAAGGCTTTGAGATATTGTTAAGAAAGTCATCTTGAGTACGGATTCGTACCACTTGACCTGTGAATGTCTTTCGTTTATTGAGAATCTTCTCACGAGCTGAATCCCAAGGAGTTAGGTAATCTATAATTCTATCTTTAGATTTGATAAGACCTTCTAAATAAAGAGGCGCTGAGTTATATACCACAGTACGCGGAGCGTTATACTCTAAGGCCACCCTCTGAGCGATGTTACCTCCTAAAGAATGTCCAGTTAGAGTAATATTATCTCCGTATCTCTGTCGAATCCTTTCATAAAATTTGAAAGCTTCATCATAATGAAAACCGAGCGCCATGGCTATACTACCGACATCTGTAGCGACATCCTTGACTATATCCGCATTAGGATTCGTTCCCGTATAGGCAATAATCACCTCTCCACTATCCTTATCTAGGAAGGCTGTACCACTTGTACCAGTGGAATCATCATGAAAATCATCTAGATATTGGAGGTTGGAGGGGAGAGGTTTACTTCTGTCTACTGCATTAAGAAGTTGTTTTCTATCATCATGTCCAATTTCAGGTTGGTTAACTCGCACATTCTCAAATTCGTAAGTCAAATTTGCTGCATCTAGAGTAGCAATACCACTATTTGCTGTATCCTTTTTACTCATACTTCTCTCCTAATTCGATACTCTCTCCTTAAAATAATAGCCATCATTAAAATCAACAGTAACAGAATAGTAATAAAAGTCATCTAATCTCAAAGAACTACCAAATCCTAGCACTGTTTCAACTTGTTGCTGTTTATTAAAATATTGGTTAATCGTTGTGTTTTTAATAATATAATCTATATCAAAAGAACCATTATTTCCGTTAAAATGTTTGTTTTTTAATGATAATTTACTTAAAAATTCTTTATCTATACCAAGTTTTTGAAACAAGAAACCATCAAACTTCCATATTTTTTTAGCAGTTTCTTCATCAGAAAAAATAAATTTATTGTCTACATATTGAACACTTACTACTTCTTCTTCGCTTTTTGGTGTATCATCCTTCGCTGGGATTTTAGAAAGAGTACCCGTTATTGTATGCGATGTTGCATCACCTTTCAGCTTAATTTCTGTGATAAAATCGTCAATTCCATCACTTTTCTTTTTAAAATAGACCTGCTCAATCTCAAACCCTTCTGGAAATTGCTTAAACAAGTCAAACAGATTCTCGGTTGGATAGACACGACTAACCTCAGAGACTTTGTTCTCAATCCATTCTCGACTGTTCTTATTTTCTCTACATCCCGCCAATCCTATCATGATCAATCCCCCTAAAAGTAATATTGTGAGAAAAGTGCGTTTTTTCATAACCTTCTCCTTATTTATGATATTCAATAAAATAGCTAACCGTAGTTCACTTATAGTATACCATAAAAGCAACAATTCCTTGCATCTTGTTCACATTCGTAAGTCAGATTAGACACATCTAAAGTTGGAATTCCACTATTCACAAATTTTTCATCTAGCATTTTATTTCCTATTAATTAGATACCGTTTCCCTAAATGTATAAACACTATCGTAGTTGACAGTTACTGAATAATAGTAATAATCGTCGTTTCGGTATGAACTTCCAAAACCTAATGTTGTTTGTTCGTTTTCATCTTTTTTAAAATACTGATTGATAGTTTGATTCCGAACTAAATAATCAATATCAAATGCTCCATTATTGCCATTATAACTTTTGGATTTCATAGACATTGAAGATAAAAATGAATGATCAATCGTTAACTTTTGAAATAAAAATCCATCAAAAGGCCATATTTCTTTCGCCTTCTCCTCATCAGAAAAGGTAAATTTCCTATCGATATAATCTACTTTTATTGTTTATTCTGGCTTTTCAGTAATATCATCAGAAGCACGTGTCTTAGTTAGTACTCCAGAAATTGTTTGGTTACTACTATCTCCTTGTAAAGTTATCTCGATAATATATGTTCCACGTTTTATATATACTTGATTTACTTTGAACCCTTCCGGAAATTGCTTAAACAAGTCAAAGAGATTCTCAGTTGGATAGACACGGCCGACCTCAGAGACTTTGTTTTCAATCCATTCTCGACTATTCTTATTTTCTCCACATCCTGTTAATCCTATCATTATCAATCCTCCTAAAAGTAACATTGCGAAAAACATGCGTTTTTTCATAACCTTCTCCTTATTTATAATATTCAATAAAACAGCTGACCATAGTTCCCTTATAATATACCATAAAAGTAGCTTTTAAAACTGAATTCATTAAACTAAATATAATTTATTCCTTACTCCACACTGGTGTATAGTAAAAAATCAAATAAAAATTCTTTTCTACTTATCGTTCAAAAACATTAAAGTCTTTCAAATATTTCTCCAAAACTGCTTTGGACAAACTGAATTCTTCCATCATACCTTTTACTAGTCAATCGTACAAAAATATGAAGAGAATGGTATAATAGAGAAACACAATATACGTTATTGTGAAAGGAGACTACAATGAGAAAAAAGTTTAGAGTTTATTTTTTAACTACTGCTACAATTTTAGCATTCGCCCTTATTGGCTGTTCATCAAATTCCTCAACTACGGCTACTAATCACTCTGAGGACTCACAAAGGACTGAATCCTCGACCTATCACAAGAAAGATGTGACTGGCCCTGCTGCTTCATTTGACTGGAATGTCAAAGTTGCACCTACCAACTATGAGAGAACCTTTGTTGAAACAAACAGTGGCAGTCAATTTAATAAAACTTTAGATCGCACTAAAGAAGCAGCTGAAAATCTCGAGAAAAAGAAAAAAGAAATTTCTGATCCTAAGGTTCAAGCTGCTCTCAAGCTAGTGGACGCTGTCTTTGTCAACCAAGAAAACTTTGATCTAGTTGTGAAAGCAGCTGGCGCAAGTAATCAGGAAGAATTATTTGATAAAATTTGGAATGAAGCCATAGTACCTGAACTTTCTAAACGCTATCCGAATTTTTCAAATGATACCGTCTTTGAATATAAAGGAGAAAAATATCCTCTCAAAATTTATGCACCTATGTTTTTCAAGGTCAACACCAATGCCTTAGGAAAAGCAGGTGCCTATACTCTTGAGGATTATAAGGTAGAGGACGACATGGTTTATTTGAAATTTATGTCCCCATCTGTAGATACCTACCAATACGAAGTCAAGGCTACTTATCATAATAACTTCCAAGACTTCTTTCAAGGTTTGGTGAAAGAGCAACAAAAGGTTGGTCAGACCGACTATGCTAAAGCCCTAAATATTCGGTTCGTTTTTCAATTAGCTGCGCTTGATTTTAAAGCTGACAACTATGTAGACTTAGAGGGAATGGATTATTTTGATCGAAACCCTCATTACCTCGCCATAAAAGTGAATAATAACGGAGATGCTAGCCTTGATAATGAGAATCTCACCAATCTTTTACAGATTAGCATGAAAGCTTCAAACGAAGCCAATAAAGGAAAGTTTGAATAAGTCTTCAATGCAGAAAAAATCACCTCAAAAATGAACTGCACCCCAAAAGTTAGACAGAAAAAATCTAACTTTTGGGGTGTTTTATTATGAAATTGAGTTATGAGAATAAAGTTCAAATCTACGAACCAAGAAAACAAGGACAAAGCTTCAAACAGCTTTCAAAAAGATTTGGTGTGGATGCTTCTGGTCTAAAGTACATGATGAAATTAATTGACCGTTATGGAATAGATCTCGTTAAAAAGGGGAAGAATCGTCACTATTCCCCTGAATCAAAACAAGAAATCATTAATAAGGTTTTGATTGAAGACCGTTCGCAACTAAGCGTATCTCTTGATTATGCTCTTCCAAGTAACGGATTACTTCCTAACTGGCTGGCACAATACAAGAAAAACGGGTATACTATTGTGGGAGACTAGCTAAAATGGGACATAAACTAAAGAAAACTTGGGAAGAAATGACAGAAATAGAGCGACTTCAAGAGGAGAATGAACGCTTACGTACTGAGGTAGTTTACTTAAAAAGTTAAAAGAGTTAGAGGAAAGGGACGAAGCCTTAGAGAGAGAAAGGCAGAGACAGTTAGAGAAATGGTTTCAGGAGGATTTCGACTAGATTTACTTCTTGAAACAGCACGTTTAGCTCGCTCAACTTACTATTATCAATTGAAACAGCTGGATGAGGTTGATAAAGATAAAGAGTTTAAAACCGAAATTCAAGTCATTTATAATGAACATAAAGGCAACTATGGCTATCGTCGAATCACTTTGGAAATGAGGAACCGTGGTTACATAGTCAATCATAAAAAGGTTCAACGGCTGATGAAAGTCCTTGGTCTAACAGCTCGGATTCGTCGGAAACGAAAGTATTCTTCATACCAAGGAGAGATTGGCAAGAAAGCAGAGAATCTCATTCAACGCCAGTTTGAAGCATCAAGGCCAATGGAAAAGTGCTATACGGATGTGACAGAATTTGCCATTCCAAATAGCACACAGAAACTCTATTTATCGCCTGTTTTAGATGGCTTTAACAGCGAAATTATTGCTTTTAATCTTTCTTGTTCGCCTAATTTAGAACAAGTATAAACGATGTTAGAACAGGCATTCACAGAGAAGCACTATGAGAATACGATTCTCCACAGCGACCAGGGCTGGCAATACCAACACGATTCTTATCATCGGTTTCTAGAGAGTAAGGGAATTCAAGCATCTATGTCGCGCAAGGGCAACAGCCCAGACAATGGGATGATGGAGTCCTTCTTTGGCATTTTGAAATCGGAAATGTTTTACGGCTATGAGAAGTCGTTTCAGTCGCTTAAGCAATTGGAACAAGCCATTGTAGATTATATCAATTACTACAATAACAAACGAATCAAAGTCAAACTAAAAGGACTTAGTCCTGTGCAGTACAGAACTAAATCCTTTCAATAATTATTTGTCCAACTTTTTGGGGTCAGTACAAGCGAGCTTGCTCGCTTTTTATTATAAAACAGTTACATAAAACGTTTTCAAACTGTACTGCAATAGAGAATAAAAACTTCTGAGCACATTCTTAGGAGACCCAAAACAAATGTGGTAAAGTAGTAGAGTAAAAATTTGCTGAAACGTTTCCAATTAGTATATGAAAACGGATTTATCAAATTTTAAAAATATTTGAAGGAGAGTTATCATTATGACTCAAGGGAAAATTACTGCATCTGCAGCAATGCTCAACGTATTGAAAACATGGGGCGTAGACACCATCTACGGTATCCCATCAGGAACACTCAGCTCATTGATGGACGCTTTGGCTGAAGACAAAGATATCCGCTTCTTGCAAGTTCGCCACGAAGAAACAGGTGCTCTTGCAGCAGTCATGCAAGCTAAATTCGGTGGTTCAATCGGGGTTGCAGTAGGTTCAGGTGGTCCAGGTGCGACTCACTTGATTAACGGTGTTTACGATGCAGCTATGGATAACACTCCATTCCTTGCTATCCTTGGATCACGTCCAGTTAACGAACTCAACATGGATGCCTTCCAAGAATTGAACCAAAACCCAATGTACAACGGTATCGCTGTTTACAACAAACGTGTAGCTTACGCTGAGCAATTGCCAAAAGTGATTGACGAAGCTTGCCGTGCTGCAGTTTCTAAAAAAGGTCCAGCTGTTGTTGAAATCCCAGTAAACTTCGGTTTCCAAGAAATCGACGAAAACTCATACTACGGTTCAGGTTCATACGAACGTTCATTCATCGCTCCTGCTTTGAACGAAGTTGAAATCGACAAAGCTGTTGAAATCTTGAACAATGCTGAACGTCCAGTTATCTACGCTGGTTACGGTGGTGTTAAAGCTGGTGAAGTGATTACTGAATTGTCACGTAAAATCAAAGCACCAATCATCACAACTGGTAAAAACTTTGAAGCTTTTGAATGGAACTACGAAGGTTTGACAGGTTCTGCTTACCGTGTTGGTTGGAAACCAGCCAACGAAGTGGTCTTTGAAGCAGACACAGTTCTT
Organism: bacterium; assembly: GCA_905221435.1. GTDB lineage: Bacteria > Bacillota > Bacilli > Lactobacillales > Streptococcaceae > Streptococcus. Next base: position 16,496 of record CAJNDD010000001.1, on the reverse strand, counting down.
TTCCTTGGTTCAAACTTCCCATTTGCTGAAGTTTACGAAGCCTTCAAGAACACTGAAAAATTCATCCAAGTCGATATCGACCCTTACAAACTTGGTAAACGTCATGCCCTTGACGCTTCTATCCTTGGTGATGCAGGTCAAGCAGCGAAAGCAATCCTTGACAAAGTAAACCCAGTAGAATCTACTCCATGGTGGCGTGCAAACGTTAAGAACAACCAAAACTGGCGTGATTACATGAACAAACTCGAAGGTAAAACTGAGGGTGAATTGCAATTGTACCAAGTTTACAATGCAATCAACAAACATGCTGATCAAGACGCTATCTACTCAATCGATGTAGGTGACACTACTCAAACATCTACTCGTCACCTTCACATGACACCTAAGAACATGTGGCGTACATCTCCACTCTTTGCGACAATGGGTATTGCCCTTCCTGGTGGTATCGCTGCTAAGAAAGACAATCCAGATCGCCAAGTATGGAACATCATGGGTGACGGTGCATTCAACATGTGCTACCCAGACGTCATCACAAACGTTCAATACGACCTTCCAGTTATCAACGTTGTCTTCTCAAATGGTAAATATGCCTTCATCAAGGACAAATACGAAGACACAAACAAACACTTGTTTGGTTGTGACTTCCCTAACGCGGACTACGCGAAAATCGCTGAAGCGCAAGGTGCTGTAGGATTTACAGTTGACCGTATCGAAGATATCGATGCAGTTGTTGCAGAAGCTGTTAAATTGAACAAAGAAGGTAAAACTGTTGTGATCGATGCTCGCATCTCTCAACATCGTCCACTTCCAGTAGAAGTACTTGAATTGGATCCAAAACAACACTCAGAAGAAGCAATCAAAGCCTTCAAGGAAAAATACGAAGCAGAAGAACTCGTACCATTCCGCCTCTTCTTGGAAGAAGAAGGATTGCAATCACGCGCAATCAAATAATTCCTCTCGTCGAAAATCAAATGTAAACTTTGTAGATTTTATTCTTTGATTTTCTTAGAGCAGAACTTGAAAAGATCGGAGCAATCCGGTCTTTTTGTGGAGGATAGTAAATGAATTTAAATCAATTAGATATCATCGTTTCAGATGTTCCCCAAGTCTGTGCTGACTTGGAGCGTATTTTGGATAAAAAGTCCGATTATGTTGAGGACAGTTTTGCTCAGTTTACGATTGGCAGTCATTGTCTCATGTTGTCTCAAAATCATTTGATTCCTTTGAACAATTTTCAGTCAGGAATCATTCTTCACATCGAGGTTGAGGATGTAGACCAGAACTATCGACGGTTGAAAGAGCTTGGTGCTGAGATTTTATGCGGCCCAGTTGTAACTGATTGGGGAACGGAATCGCTACTAGTTAAAGGTCCTGCTGGCCTAGTGATTGACTTTTATCGTATGAAGTAGGTAATTCTATTATCAAATTTTTTATCTAAAAATTTAAACATTCTTAGAGCAGAACTTGAAAAGATCGGAGCAATCCGGTCTTTTTCTGTTTCCTCTTTCTTATCACAAGATTGTGATAGTTTACATCTTCATAACAAAAGCTTCAAAGTCTTGATTGTTTCGAAAAAAGATTATAAAATATGATTCATAAAAAATGAAAGATGCTTTGAAAATGTCTAAAAAACAAATGAAAATTTTGGGTTGGGTAGCGACCTTTATGTCCGTTATGATGTATGTCTCTTACTTCCCACAAATCATGAACAACCTGGCTGGTCAAAAAGGAAACTTCATCCAACCCTTGGTCGCAGCCATTAACTGTAGTCTTTGGGTTTACTACGGTCTTTTCAAAAAGGAAAGAGATATTCCACTTGCAGCTGCCAATGCTCCAGGTATCGTTTTTGGTCTGGTAACGGCTATCACATCTTTGATTTAAAAAGAAGACTGGTTTCAGTCTTTTTTTGTACATAAAAATAGATTCTCAAGTTAAAGGAAGTCTAATGAGAGCTGAGGAGAATAGCCGTTGACAGCGAGCTTTCTGAGTGCTGCTTTAGAGGTTACTCCATAAAGTAAAAGATTATTTCGTTACTATTTTTATAAAATCTTCTCCCTACTTTATAAGATGTGAAAAAGAGTTCAATTAGACTTGTCTTTTTGCTATAATGAAGTGAGAAACATAGACAGGAGAATAAGATGTCAGAACCATTATTTTTACAATCAGTTATGCAAGAAAAAATCTGGGGTGGAACCAAGCTACGTGATGAGTTTGGCTACGATATCCCAAGTGAAAAAATCGGAGAATACTGGGCTATTTCAGCCCACCCAAATGGAGTTTCAAAGGTCGCTAATGGGCGCTTTGAGGGAACAGACCTAGCTACCTTGTATGCAGAACACCGTGAATTATTTGGTAACCGTCCAGAGCCCGTATTTCCACTCTTGACCAAGATTCTCGATGCCAACGACTGGCTCAGTGTCCAAGTTCACCCAGACGATGCCTATGGATTAGAACATGAAGGCGAGCTCGGAAAAACAGAGTGCTGGTACATCATCGCAGCAGACGAAGGTTCAGAGATTATCTATGGCCATAATGCCAAATCAAAAGAAGAACTCCGCCAGCAAATCGAAGATAAAAACTGGGATGCGCTGTTGACAAAAGTGCCAGTCAAGGCTGGTGATTTCTTCTATGTACCAAGCGGAACCATGCACGCTATTGGAGCAGGCATCTTGATTCTTGAAACCCAGCAGTCTAGCGATACCACCTACCGTGTTTATGACTTTGACCGTAAGGACGATAAGGGCAAATTGCGTGAACTTCACCTTGAAAAATCTATCGATGTTTTGAACATTGGTGAGCCTGCAAATAGCCGTCCCGTAACTATCAAAGCAGATGATCTACGTTCCACTCTCCTTGTATCCAATGATTTCTTTGCAGTTTACAAGTGGGAAATCACTGGAAAAGTTGATTTTGAAAAGACAGCTGACTACAGCTTATTTAGTGTCTTGGCTGGTCAAGGCCAACTAACTGTTGACGGGGAAAATTATCCAATCCAAAAAGGCAGCCACTTTATCCTACCAAGTGATGTTGAAGCTTGGGTCTTGGAAGGGCAAGGTTTGGAATTGATTGTTAGCCATCCATAAAAAAGAAAGGGCCTGAGTTTACTACTCAAGTCCTTTTTGATTACATAAATTGGGCGATAAAAACCACAATGATGATAATAGGAATGATGAAACGAAGGAGGAAGAGCCAGACTTGGAAAAGTCCTTGTTTCCATGCTCTTTCATCAAGATGGAGTTCCTCCTTAGCAAGAGCCTTTTTAAAGATATAGCCTGTAAAGAGAGAAAGGCAGAGGGCTCCAAATGGCATGAGGAGATTGGAAACCAAGAAGTCCATAGCGTCAAAGAAGGTCTTCCCAAAGATGTGGACATCCGCCATAACACCGTAAGAAAGGGCTGAAGGAATACCAAAGATAAAGGTCAAGATCCCTAAAATAGCACTCCATTTAGCACGTTTGCTGTTGTCCTGGTTGGTGATATTGCCCACATTGATTTCCAGCATCACGACAGAAGAAGTAACCGTCGCAAAGAGGAAGAGCAAGAGGAAGAGGATGTAGAAAATGGTTCCAAAAGGCATCTTGTCAAAGAGTTGAGGCAAGACGATAAAGAGCAGACTTGGTCCCCCTTCAGACTGGATATTGAAGGCTGACATGGCTGGGAAAATGGCTAGTCCCGCCATGATGGAAACCGAGATGTTCATGGCTACGATGGAAATCCCTGACTGGACCAGATTGGTTTTCTTGTCCAAGTAGGAAGCATAGGTCAGCATGGCTGTAACCCCTAGTGAGAGGGCAAAGAAAGATTGTCCCAGAGCATAAAGGAGACCAGCGCTAGTTAGTTTTGAAAAGTCTGGTTTGAGGAAGTAGAGAACCCCTTCCATGGCGTTTGGCAAGCTGAGAGAGCGCCCAATGATCACGACAAAGATGATAAAGAGCAGCGGCATCATGACTTTCGAAGCTCTTTCAATCCCTTTTTGAACCCCACGTGATACAATAAAGATATTCAACAAGATAAAGGCTGCTTGAGCTCCTAGGGCAATGGCTGGATTTGAAATGATTGAAGTAAATAACTGAGCATAATCACCCGTTCCACCAGGTTGGAACAATTTGCCAAACTCAATACCTAGATAGACTAAAATCCATCCTCCGATAACACTGTAAAAGGATAGGAGGATAAAGAGGGCAAAGGCACCAATCCAACCGATAAAGTTGTACTTGTTATTGTTACCAAGTTTTCCAAATGTTTTGATAGCGGAAACGCCAGCACTACGGCCAAGGGCAAACTCGGCCAGCAGGAGCGGGAAACCGATTAAAATAGTGGAAATGAGAAAGACCAGTAAAAAGCCCCCACCGCCATTAGTAGCAGTCATGTAGGGAAATTTCCAAACGGCTCCAAGTCCGATGGCTGAACCAGCAGATGCTAGGATAAAGCCTAGTTTCGAGCCCCATTGCGATTTTTCTGACATAGTTGAACTCCGATCTCCTTTTTCAAAATAAGAAAAGGCTACTTGAGTTGTCAAATAGCCTTCTCTCAATGGCTCTTTATGAGCCTTCTGTTTGATTGATAGACTTGACTATCCTATCATGTTTTCAAAGGTCTGTCAAGAAAACCATTTTCAAGTTTTCACACCTTTCTCAAAAAGTTAAAAATTTTTCTCAAAAACGCTTGACTCTGACCTAAGGGGAGGGGTTATACTATTTCTTGTAAGGAGGAAATCATGTACCATATAAAAGAAGCTGCGCAGCTTTCAGGTGTCTCTGTCAAGACTCTGCACCACTACGATAAGATAGGACTCTTGGTTCCCTTAAAGTCGGAAAACGGCTATCGAACCTATAGTCAGGAGGATTTGGAACGACTTCAGGTCATTCTGTACTACAAATATCTAGGCTTTTCTTTAGAAAAAATAGCAGAGCTGTTAAAGGAAGAAAGGACAGATTTATTGCCCCATTTGACTAGGCAGTTGGATTATCTAACTCGAGAAAGGCAACACCTGGATACCTTGATTTCCACCTTGCAAAAAACTATTCAAGAACAAAAAGGAGAAATAAAAATGACGATTGAGGAAAAATTCACTGGATTTAGCTATCAAGATCATCAAAAATACCACCAAGAGGCGGTAGAGAAATATGGACAAGAAGTCATGGGAGAAGCTCTCGAGCGCCAAAGTGGTAGAGAAGATGAGGCTACGGCTGCCTTTAACCAAGTCTTTCAAGCCTTGGCTCAAAATCTTCAAGATGGTCTTCCTGCAACAGCAGCTGAAAACCAAGAGCAAGCAGCCAAGCTCTTGCAAGCCATTCGAACTTATGGATTTGACTGCTCTATTGAGGTATTTGGTCATATCGGTAAAGGCTACGTCTATAACCCTGAGTTTAAGGAAAACATTGACAAATTTGGACCTGGAACAGCTCAATACACATCAGATGTTATTGCTGCTTACGTTCAGACAAATGCAGAATAAATAGGCTAGGAATTTCCTAGCCTATTTTTTACTTCAAGTCATAAAGCCAGTCGTCACCGTCTTTGTAGTAAAAGAATTCACTGAGATTCTCTTCTAAAAAAACACGAAGCATATCAGACATATCATCGGTGGCAAGTTTTAGACGAGAAAGATTTTCAAAATCTTCCCACCAAACCTTCCCTTCGTCTGAGGACTGGAGTTCACCAGCAAAGTGTTCTGTCTTGTAAAAAAGGACGACATAACGATAATCCTTGTCATCGTACCAGTTTTTGATACCACAGAGTTGGGGTTTGGAAATGGTCAGACCAGTTTCTTCTTTCACTTCACGAATGACAGCATCGACAAAGGATTCGCCACGTTCAACATGACCACCAGGAAAAGTAATGCCAGGCCAGTCGGGACTAACTCGGTCTTGGACCAGGACCTTATCCCCGTTTTGAATCATACACATATTGACAAATTCGACTGACTCTCTTCTGTTCATTTTGTTCTCCTATTTTGTTAGTAATTTTTCTACTACGTTTAACTTTCTCATGGTCAGATCCACGCCAGACAATTTTTCAAGATAGTTAGTATTGAGCTTTTTTTGTCTTGCAGTTCTAGGGAGATAGAGGTAGAGACAATGATCGCCCATACAGATTTCTTCCTCGCCATAATCAGCTTTCAATTTTTCTAGTGGTAGGCTTTGGATAACTCCCTGATAAAGAATCACATGTACACGATCATGAAGATAGTCTTCTCTAAACGGATTCTCATGAACAATCTTTTCAAAATCATTCTTATTCTTGATAACCATTTTTAAGTCGGCCCCAATTTTTTCCTTTATCAGAGTATGAACACGTTCTCGTATTTCTTCTAAATCTAAGTCACTTTCAAGAATGATATTCCCACTTTGAATATAGGTTCGAACGTGTTGAAAACCAGCTTCTGTCAAAATATCTACCAAATATGACATTTTCGGGATAGCATTTTTTCCATTAGGAGTAACGCCTCTTAGTAAAATAATATGTTCCAAAGGACTTCCTTTCTTATTTGGTATTTATTGGATTGGAGCCTGCCACCCAGCCGGTGCAGAGGGCAGAAGTGATGTTAAAGCCACCTGTGTGGGCATTGATATCCAGTACCTCGCCTGCAAAGTGGAGGCCACTAACTAGCTTGCTTTCCAGAGTTTTGGGATTGATTTCCTTGAGACTGACACCGCCTTTGGTGACAAAGGACTTAGCAAGAGACATTTTGCCAGTCACAGGGATTTTGAGGGCCTTGATGGACTGGAGAAGTTGTTCGCGTTCCTTTTCAGTCAGTTGTTTGACTTTTTCAGGATAGCCTTGCACCAAAAATTCTGACAAGCGTTCCGGAAGCAAGGTTTTTAAGGCATTTTTCAAGGATTTTTCCCGATTATCTTCTAGAAATGTAATCAAGTCCTCTTCAGAAAGTTGAGGCAAAACATCCAGTGAAATAACCTCCCCACCTTTGACAAAGCTAGACAAGCGCAGGGCTGCTGGACCTGATAGACCAAAGTGGGTAAAGAGCAGGTCGTGGGTGATGACATGCTTACCATAACTTAAAGTCACATCGTCCAGCGAAATCCCCTGAAGCGCTTTGTGAGGGAAGCCTGTCAACAATGGGCTCTCAGCGGCTTCAAGCTCGGTCACAGTGTGCTTAAAATGGCGGGCAATCTCGTGGCCAAATCCAGTCGAACCAGTAGAAGGATAAGATTTACCACCAGTTGTGACAATCAGTTTATCGCAAGTCCAAGTCTGGTTGCTAGATCTGACAGTGAAAAGATCATCAGTTTTTTTGACGGAGACGATTTCGGTGTTGGTGATGACAGTGCCACCCAGCTCTGCAATTTTCTTTTCCAAAGCTTCGATAATGGTCCGGGATTTGTCCGTCGCTGGAAAAACACGTCCGTGATCCTCGACCTTTAGTTTGACTCCATTTTCCGTAAAAAAGTTGATGATATCGTGGTTATTAAACTGGGAAAATACACTGTATAAAAAGCGCCCGTTTCCCGGAATACCGGCCATGAGGTCATCCAAGTTTCCATTGTTAGTCACATTGCAGCGACCGCCGCCTGTACCAGCCAATTTTTTACCAAGTTTCCGATTTTTTTCGATAAGGAGGGTTTTCTGCCCGTAAAAGCTACTAGAAATCGTAGCCATCATGCCAGCAGGGCCTCCGCCGATGACAATAGTATCAAAATGTTTCATAACTCTATTTTACCATAAATGTACCACAAAAAATAAGAGATGCCAAGCATCTCTTATTGCTCATAATCTTAGTTAATTTCATATCCCATCAACAAACCGCCATCTTCTGCATAGAAACTGCAGAGACCAGACGTAGGGATGATTTTGATATCCGCTTGTGGGAATGTTTCCAGCAAGCGTTCTGATAGTTGCTGACAGAATTTTTTATTGCTACGGTGAGCCATGACGACACGACCCCCAGCATAACCAGCTTTGATGAGTTCTTCATAGGCTGCTTGAAGGGATTTTTTTGGTCCACGGGCTTTTTGTAGTAACTCCAATGTTCCTGTTTCACTAGCTTCCCCGACCATACGGATGTTGAGAAGGCCAACAACTGTACCGATAAGCTTACTCAAACGACCATTTTTTACTAAGTTATCAACTTTAGCGAGGACAAAGAGCAACTTGGTTTTTTCTTGATAAGCAGTGATACCTTCAACAACTTCCTCAAAAGATAATCCTTGGTCAATCAAATCATTGATTTTTTCTACAATAAGGTCAACCTCACCACCAGCAGATAAAGTGTCGATGACATGAATCTGCGTGTCAGGATTGTCTTCAAGATAAATGTTTTTAGCGAGTTGTGCACTATTATGACTACCAGAAAGGGTACCAGTGATAGTAACGACAAAGATATGTTTGGCACCTTCGAATGCTCTCAAGTAATCATCAGGGCTAGGACAAGCTGATTTTGAAGCCTCAGAAGTTGCATACATGGTTTCCATCATGTGGTCAATGTCGAGATTAGCATCATCAATAAAGACCTGATCAGCTACTTGAATGGTTAATGGTACACTGATGAATTCAGTATCAATAGCAGGAGTTGCTAGTTGACGATAATCACAACCAGAGTCAGCTACAATCTTCCAAGTCATAGAAATTCTCCGTCTTTGCCACTTATACATTGACAAAGGTTCTGTCTTTTTTTACAATTATATCATGAAAGCCCTTGAAACAAAAGTATTACCCTTCTGTTGTCACAAATAGAAAGAAATTGTTATGTCTGAACGAAAAATATCTGAAAAGTCTCTTGAAAATCTCAGAAAATCAAATCAAGAATCCAATTTCTTGACCAGAGAAGCGATTGAGACGGCTCTTTTGCAACTACTGGAAAAAAAGGACATGGCCAAGATCAGCATTTCAGAGTTGGTCAAGCGGGCAGGTGTCTCACGCGCTGCCTTTTATCGTAACTATGACTCCAAAGAAGAGATTTTGGAAAGCGTCTTTAAACGCAGTGTTCATAATATCATGGAACAATTGAGCCACTACGATGTCAAAACAGACCTTTATCTAGTCTGGGTTCACCTTTTTCGAGCAGCCAAGAAAGAAGCCAAGGTTATCCAACTCGCTCTGGACTACCACTTGGAAAAGATTTTCGTCCAAGCCATGCAGGAATTTCTAGAAAAATACCACGGAAAATCAAAAGGTGTCAGCAGCTACCTTCATTCCTTTTGGAGCTCTGCCATCGTATCGGTTCTGCTTAAATGGATTAAGGATGGCATGAAGGTTCCAGCTGAAAAGATTGCAGATTTACGCTTGCCATTTTTCAAAAAGTAGAGGAGAAGGAGAAGACTTATGACAGAAAAAAGACTTGCTTGGGATGAGTATTTTGCAGCCCAGGCCTTACTAATTGCCAATCGTTCGACCTGTAAACGTGCCAAAGTGGGGGCTGTCCTAGTTAAGGATAATAAGGTCATTTCAACAGGCTACAATGGTTCCGTATCAGGAACTGAGCACTGTATTGACCACGAATGTCTAGTCATTGAAGGACACTGTGTCCGTACCCTTCACGCGGAGGTCAATGCCATCTTACAAGGGGCTGAACGAGGTGTTCCAAGAGGTTTTACAGCCTATGTGACCCATTTTCCTTGTCTCAACTGTACCAAACAACTGCTACAAGTTGGTTGCAAGCGCGTGGTTTATATCAACCAGTACCGAATGGATGACTATGCCCAGTACCTTTATCATGAAAAAGGCACCGAGTTGACCCATTTACCATTAGAGACTGTTCAGACAGCTCTTCAAGAGGCCGATTTGATTTAGAAATTAATAAAAATAAATGGTTTAGAAAGCTTTTTAAACCGTTTTTTGATATAATAAGAAGAATAAATTGAAAGAAGGAACTCAGAAAATGGGAAAAATTGAAGTCATTAATCATCCACTCATTCAACACAAATTGTCAATCTTGCGTCGTACAGACACTTCTACAAAAGCTTTTCGTGAGCTAGTAGACGAGATTGCAATGTTGATGGGATATGAAGTACTTCGTGATCTTCCACTTGAAGATGTGGAAATCGAAACACCTATCACAAAGACCGTTCAAAAACAATTGGCTGGGAAAAAATTGGCGATTGTCCCAATCTTGCGTGCAGGTATCGGGATGGTAGATGGCCTCTTGAGCTTGGTTCCAGCAGCCAAAGTTGGTCATATCGGTATGTACCGTGATGAAGAAACCCTTCAACCAGTTGAATACTTGGTGAAATTGCCTGAAGATATTGACCAACGTCAAATCTTTGTCGTTGATCCAATGTTGGCAACAGGTGGCTCAGCGATCTTGGCTGTAGATTCGCTTAAAAAACGTGGCACATCAAATATCAAGTTTGTCTGCCTAGTATCTGCTCCAGAAGGAGTGAAAGCTCTCCAAGAAGCACACCCAGATGTAGAAATTTTTACAGCAGCCTTGGATGAACGCTTGAACGAACACGGTTATATCGTTCCAGGTCTTGGAGATGCTGGAGACCGCTTGTTCGGTACCAAATAAAATTCCAAAGTAAATACTCAAATTAGAAGTTCGTTTTTGACTTGAAAGGAGGTTGAGTTTTTGTTTCTGTTTAGAGAATAGAGCAAAAATTTGACCTTTTTTGACTAAAAAGATATAATAGTTCTGTATTGAAGTCGTATGACTAAGAAAATTCAACATTAAAAGGAGAAATGAATGATTCCTGTAGTTATTGAACAAACAAGCCGTGGAGAACGTTCCTATGACATTTACTCTCGTCTTCTGAAAGACCGCATCATCATGCTAACAGGTCCAGTAGAAGACAACATGGCTAACTCCGTTATCGCACAATTACTTTTCTTGGATGCCCAAGACAGCACAAAAGATATTTACCTTTATGTCAACACACCTGGAGGCTCTGTGTCAGCTGGTTTGGCAATCGTTGATACCATGAACTTTATCAAGGCAGATGTCCAAACAATCGTTATGGGAATGGCTGCATCCATGGGGACTGTTATTGCATCAAGTGGTGCAAAAGGCAAACGCTTTATGCTACCAAATGCAGAGTACATGATTCACCAACCAATGGGTGGTACAGGTGGTGGTACCCAACAGACAGATATGGCAATCGCTGCAGAGCACTTGCTCAAAACTCGTAAGACTTTGGAGCAAATCCTTGCAGATAACTCTGGTAAATCAGTCGAGCAAATTCATGCAGATGCGGAACGTGATTACTGGATGAGTGCCCAAGAAACGCTTGAATATGGCTTTATTGATGAAATCATGGCCAACAATTCTTTAAGCTAAGCAACCTAGAAAGCAAACTCGACGGAGTTTGCTTTTTTTGGTATAATAGGAGAAGATTTCTTAGAAAGAGGATCCCTCATGTTTGAAAAAACAAATCGATCAGGATTAATCATCTATCTCTACTATAATCGAGACGCAAAAAAACTTCAGGAATACGGTGATATCTGTTACCATTCCAAAAAACATCGTTACTTGCAGCTCTATGTTCCAACTGAGGAGCTAGATGACTTAATTGAGAGATTAGGTAAGGAAAGATTTATCAAGAAAATTAGACGGTGTCACATTCAGGAGTTAGAAACTCCCTTTGTTGGGAATCTCTATCGCACTGAAGAAAACGTTATCATTTAAAAAAATAAATAAATACATTGACAATTTTCTGATAATTCGGTATATTCTTAACATACAATTTTTGAAACAACTATAAGGAGATTAAAAATGAAGAAAAAATTTGCCCTATCTTTTGTGGCTCTTGCTAGTGTGGCTCTTCTTGCTGCCTGTGGAGAGGTCAAGTCAGGAGCGTCAAATACAACTGGAAATCCAGTAGACGAAAAAACGATCAAAATCGGTTTTAACTTTGAAGAGACAGGTGCTGTGGCGGCTTACGGTACAGCTGAACAAAAAGGTGCCCAACTTGCTGTAGACGAAATCAACGCTGCAGGTGGAATTGATGGAAAACAAATCGAAGTTGTAGACAAAGACAACAAATCTGAAACAGCTGAAGCAGCTTCTGTTACAACGAACCTTGTAACTCAATCAAAAGTTGCAGCTATCGTAGGACCTGCGACATCTGGTGCAACTGCCGCGGCTGTAGCTAACGCTACTAAAGCTGGAGTGCCATTGATTTCACCAAGTGCTACTCAAGACGGTTTGACTAAAGGTCAAGATTACCTATTTATCGGAACATTCCAAGATAGCTTCCAAGGGAAGATTATTTCTAACTATGTAACAAACAAATTGAATGCTAAGAAGGTTGTTCTTTATACTGACAACGCTAGTGACTATGCAAAAGGTATTGCTAAATCTTTCCGCGAGGCCTATAAGGGTGAGATTGTAGCAGATGAAACTTTTGTAGCAGGTGATACTGACTTCCAAGCAGCCCTTACTAAAATGAAAGACAAAGAGTTTGACGCTATCGTTGTTCCAGGTTACTACACAGAAGCAGGTAAGATTGTAAACCAAGCGCGTGGTATGGGAATTGATAAACCAATCGTTGGTGGTGACGGCTTTAACGGTGAAGAGTTTGTTCAACAAGCAACTGCTGAAAGAGCATCAAACATTTACTTCATTTCAGGATTCTCAACTACAGTTGATGTTTCTGCAAAAGCTAAAGCTTTCCTTGAAGCATACCGTGCTAAATACAATGAAGAACCTTCAACGTTCTCAGCTTTGGCCTATGACTCAGTTTACCTAGTAGCAAATGCTGCAAAAGGTGCTAAAAACTCAGGTGAAATCAAGGACAACCTTGCTAAAACCAAAGATTTTGAAGGTGTAACTGGTCAAACAAGCTTTGATGCTGACCACAATACAGTGAAAACTGCTTACATGATGACCATGAATAATGGTAAAGTGGAAGCAGCAGAAGTTGTCAAACCATAACATTAGAATAGTAGTTGAAATAGGGAATGAGCCTTTGACTCACTCCCTGTTTCGGTGTTTATGAACTTGTGAAAATTGAGAAATTTTCTAAAAAATAACGATAGAAAAGAGTGAATGCTATGCTCCAACAACTTGTGAATGGTTTAATTCTGGGTAGTGTTTATGCACTTTTGGCCCTGGGTTATACCATGGTTTATGGAATTATCAAACTCATCAACTTCGCCCACGGTGATATTTATATGATGGGTGCCTTTATTGGTTACTTTTTGATTAATTCTTTCCAAATGGATTTCTTTTTAGCTTTAATTATTTCAATGGCAGGAACCGCACTACTTGGTGTCGTGATTGAGTTTCTTGCCTACCGTCCTTTGCGACACTCTACACGTATTGCTGTTTTGATTACAGCCATCGGAGTGTCTTTCCTACTGGAATACGGGATGGTTTACTTAGTCGGTGCCAATACTCGTGCCTTTCCTCAAGCTATTCAAACAGTTCGCTATGATTTGGGGCCAATCAGCTTGACAAATGTTCAGTTGATGATTCTAGCAGTTTCCTTACTCCTGATGATTTTATTGCAAGTGATTGTTCAAAAAACAAAAATGGGGAAAGCCATGCGTGCGGTATCAGTTGATAGCGATGCAGCTCAATTGATGGGAATTAATGTAAATCGTACAATCAGCTTTACCTTTGCTTTGGGTTCAGCCCTTGCTGGTGCAGCAGGTGTCCTCATTGCCCTTTACTACAACTCTCTTGAACCATTGATGGGTGTGACTCCAGGTCTGAAATCATTCGTCGCGGCCGTACTGGGTGGTATCGGGATTATTCCTGGTGCAGCTCTAGGGGGATTTGTGATTGGCTTGTTGGAAACTTTTGCAACTGCCTTTGGTATGTCTGATTTCCGTGATGCTATCGTATATGGAATCTTGCTTTTGATTCTGATTGTTCGACCTGCAGGTATCCTTGGTAAGAATGTGAAAGAGAAGGTGTAAACAATGAAGACAAATCTTAAAGTAAATACTCTCTGGTTATTCCTTCTGTTAGCGGGTTATGGATTGATTAGTGTACTGGTTTCTGCTGGTGTTCTCAACCTATTCCATGTACAAATTTTAGAACAAATTGGGATTAATATCATCCTTGCAGTAGGTTTGAACTTAATTGTCGGTTTTTCAGGACAATTCTCACTCGGTCATGCAGGTTTTATGGCGATTGGGGCTTATGCAGCAGCGATTATTGGTTCAAAATCACCAACCTATGGTGCCTTCTTTGGAGCAATGGTCTTGGGTGCCTTGATTTCTGGTGCAGTAGCTTTGCTTGTTGGGATTCCAACTCTACGCTTGAAGGGGGACTATCTGGCTGTTGCAACACTAGGTGTTTCAGAAATCATTCGTATCTTTATCATTAATGGTGGAAGTTTAACCAACGGTGCTGCTGGTATCTTAGGTATTCCAAACTTTACCAACTGGCAGATGGTTTATCTTTTTGTAATTATCACAACTATTGCAACCCTCAACTTCTTACGTAGTCCAATTGGACGCTCTACTTTATCTGTTCGTGAGGATGAGATTGCTGCAGAATCCGTTGGGGTGAACACTACAAAGATCAAGATTATCGCTTTTGTCTTTGGTGCCATTACAGCAAGTATTGCTGGTTCACTTCAGGCTGGCTTTATCGGATCTGTTGTCCCAAAAGATTACACCTTTATTAATTCCATCAACGTATTGATTATAGTTGTATTTGGTGGACTTGGTTCTATTACAGGTACCATCGTTTCAGCGATTGTTTTAGGAATTTTAAATATGCTCCTTCAGGATGTAGCAAGCGTACGTATGATCATCTACGCTTTGGCTCTTGTATTGGTCATGATTTTCAGACCAGGTGGACTTCTTGGGACATGGGAATTGAGTCTATCACGTTTCTTTAAAAAATCGAAGAAGGAGGGACAAAACTAATGGCATTACTTGAAGTTAAACAGTTAACCAAACATTTTGGCGGTCTAACAGCTGTTGGAGATGTCACTCTTGAATTGAACGAGGGAGAGTTGGTTGGTCTGATTGGACCAAACGGAGCTGGTAAAACAACTCTTTTCAATCTCTTGACGGGTGTTTATGAACCAAGTGAAGGTACGGTGACACTAGATGGTCACCTCCTAAATGGGAAAACTCCTTATAAGATTGCTTCACTTGGACTCAGTCGTACTTTCCAAAATATTCGTTTGTTCAAGGATCTGACAGTTTTAGACAATGTTCTCATCGCTTTTGGAAATCATCATAAACAACATGTCCTTGCGAGCTTTCTACGTCTACCAGCTTTTTATAAGAACGAGGAAGAATTAAAAAGCAAAGCTTTGGACTTACTGAAGATTTTTGATTTGGATGGCGACGCAGATACTCTTGCGAAGAATTTGGCCTATGGTCAACAACGTCGATTAGAGATTGTTCGTGCTCTGGCAACCGAACCTAAGATCCTCTTTTTGGATGAACCTGCAGCTGGTATGAATCCACAAGAGACAGCTGAATTGACAGAATTAATCCGTCGTATCAAAGATGAATTTAAAATTACCATCATGCTCATCGAACACGACATGAATTTGGTTATGGAAGTCACTGAACGTATCTATGTTCTGGAATATGGTCGCTTGATTGCTCAGGGAACTCCTGACGAAATTAAGACGAATAAACGTGTTATCGAAGCTTATCTAGGAGGTGAAGCCTAATGTCTATGTTAAAAGTTGAAAACCTCTCTGTGCATTACGGTATGATCCAAGCAGTTCGTGATGTAAGTTTCGAGGTTAATGAAGGTGAAGTTGTTTCTCTTATCGGTGCCAATGGTGCTGGTAAAACAACCATTCTTCGTACCCTTTCAGGTTTGGTTCGTCCAAGTGCTGGTAAAATTCAGTTTTTAGGAAAAGAAATCCAAAAGATGCCAGCGCAAAAAATCGTGGCAGGTGGTCTTTCACAAGTCCCTGAGGGACGCCATGTTTTCCCAGGTTTGACTGTTATGGAAAACTTGGAAATGGGAGCCTTTTTAAAGAAAAATCGTGAAGAAAATCAAGCCAACTTGAAAAAAGTCTTTTCACGTTTCCCTCGTCTGGAAGAGCGTAAAAACCAAGATGCGGCGACTCTTTCAGGTGGTGAACAGCAGATGCTAGCTATGGGACGCGCTCTCATGTCTACACCTAAGCTACTTCTCTTGGATGAACCGTCAATGGGACTTGCCCCAATCTTTATCCAAGAAATTTTTGATATCATTCAAGATATTCAGAAGCAAGGAACAACGGTTCTCCTAATTGAACAGAACGCTAACAAGGCCCTTGCTATCTCTGACCGTGGTTATGTACTTGAAACAGGAAAGATTGTCCTATCAGGAACAGGAAAAGAACTCGCAGCATCAGATGAAGTCAGAAAAGCATATCTAGGTGGCTAAAACAATCCAGTGGATTGTTTTAGTCGGTGGATGAGAGTTGCGTAAGCAATTCTCCTCTAGTCTGGGAGACTAGTTTAGGTTGCAGATGGAGATTGCGTAAGCAATTATCTAATTATGTGACTATTAGTCCGTCTCGCTCCGTAAGGTGCGAGACAAATAAACCACCCGCTATGCGGGTGCGCATCGAAGGTTATACCAAAAAAACTCCAAACGCGATACAATAAAGGTGTTCAAGCCAATTGTAA